>JAZOSD010000050.1:0-3179 GCA_045656945.1 Faecousia sp. | reverse complement strand
GTTCAATAAGACACAGGATCACAGCCTGACCAAAACCGCTCCATTGCGTCCATGTGTCATAGAGTACCAACCCTGTGACACAGGTGGCCGAAGTGGAGGTGAACAGTGCAGGTAAAAAACCGCAAGACACGCCGCTGCGGGAAGCTCCGGGCAATGTTAATAGTCCTGCACCCAGAAGAATGATCCCCAAAAACACCAACGCAATGATCTGTGTAGCTTTTAAGTGCTTCCAACGCCGGGTGACCCAGAGCCTGTATAGCTTACTGCCGCCGCTCACGGCACATCCCTCCTTTGCGTTGTCATATGTAGTCGTTTGAAAAAGTCCCAAAACCATTGGAAACACAGGAGATTTTGGGGAGATAACAACTGATTTTTCTCCGCTTTTGTAGTATAATAATGGTATTCCACCCCCACATTATAAAACAAAAGCAGGAGAAAAAATCATGCGAAATTCAGCCGTGCAAATGTCATTATGGGACATCCACAACGGTGTGTCCAGATCCATCAAAGAACAAAAGCCGGAACTGGTTCATCTTCTGGAGGAACACATAGATTTTGAAAAAATGATACCGGATGCGTTTTACCATGCATTTTACTGCCGTATGGGCAGAAGTCGAATTTACCACTTGGAGAGCTTTATTCGCGCATTGGTTTTGCAGAAGCTTCTTGGAATTTGCACTGACGCTCTCTTAATTACAATCCTGCATTGCTGCAGAGAACTGAGAGAATTCTGCGGTTTTTCCAAGGTTCCGGACGCTTCTCAATTCACCCGGTTCAGAGAAAAGTATTGTAAACAGATTTCTAAGATGTTTGAGCATCTTGTGGATATTACAGAACCGATTTGCAGAGAAATCAATGCTAAGAAAGCTGATTATCTGATTTACGACACCACCGGCATTGAACTGGGTGTTTCAGAAAATAACCCTAAATTCTTCAACACAAAGCTAAAAGAGGCGAAAAAGTTTGCAAAAACATCCCCGGGATACGATCCGTACAAGGGTGTATATTCTCTTCTGCCTTCTGAATCGAAAACTAATCCCGATGCTAAACAGCAGTACATCAACGGTCACTTCTGTTATGCAGTAAAGCTTGGCATTGTTACCAACGGACTTGGGATTTGTCGCCATATCTCATTTTTTGACAGTGAATTTCAAGATTTCCATCCCGAAATTGCACAACAACGCTCTGATAATCCAGATGAAAATAAGGAGCTTGGCGATTCCTCGTCCTTAAAACCTGTTCTTTCAGACTTCTTTTCTGCTCACCACAGTTTTTCCTATGGCACTTTTATTGGTGACAGTGCATTCGATTCTTATGATAATTATTCCTTACTGAAAAATCAGTTTGGTTTTGAAAGAGCCTGTATACCGTTAAATACCAGAAATTCCAAAAAGCAGGATGCGTACTTCGATGAATTCGGTAAGCCGATCTGCCCAGTTGACCGCACGCCGTTTCTTTATCTCGGAAAATCTGGCGGTCAAAACCGTTCTGTTCGCTTTAAGTGGATCTGTCCAAAAACGGTCCGGCTTGGAGCAACCAGGCGTTGTACTTGTGAAAATCCCTGCACTGATTCCCAATACGGAAAATGTGTCTATACTTACCCTGATAAGAATTTTCGACTTTATCCAGGAATCCCACGCAATACGGAACATTGGGACAATTTATACCGGCACAGAGTATTGATTGAAAGAACTATCAACCTTTTTAAGGACACCTTTGTTTTGGACACAAGAAAGTCTTTGCGCACCTGCTCCGCCAAGGCTGATACCTTCCTTGCAGGTATTGTGCAGTTAATTGGGGTTCTTCTTGCTTATGCTCTGCACAAACCGGAATATATCAAGTCCGTTCGGAAACTTATTGCCTCTTAACTGCATATCCCATATTCTTCTCTCGGCGACCTTTTCTGTTCGCCGCTTTTCTGCTGCCCTTTTTCGGCTCTTATGCCTTTCGCTCCTTTTCGTGTCCGCTCCTTTGCATCCCTTTGGGTTCCAGCGCCTTTCGATCACTGACTTTTACAAGCGCCTATAAATGAATACAAAATGTAACCTAATTGTACACCATAATCCCGATTTTCACAACCCCTTAACTTCTTAAATTTCCTTTACACCGCTGTTTTTTTCCTGTATAATAGATACTGGGAGGTGATTCCATGTTTCGGGATACAAAAGAAGAACTCAAACGCTTGGAGCAGCAGCTTCTGGCAGAGGAAGATGAGCAGATTCAAGAGGAATCGGCAGAAGATATTTCTTCTGAAGAGTTGGAAGAGCTGAAACAGCTTCTGGAATCCAATTCTGAGGAACCTATGATCACAGAAGATGATGATTTTGATATTGTCCGGAATTTTGACGGTCAGGTGAGAAATTATGCCAACAACTATAAAGCTTATAATTCCGACAAATCTGATACCGATCTTGAAAGCTACAGTGAAGAAGTCCGGAATCCCAGCCAAGACCGAAGCGAATCGTTCCTGACTGTGCTGGCTTTGGTTCTGCTGGCGGGAATTTTGGGTGTTTTGGCCTGGTGGCTGGTCCGGTTCAAGGGGTTATTGTAATGGATCAGAAAGTTACCTGTCCTGTAGGACGTTTTGCGCCCACTCCCTCGGGGAGAATGCATCTGGGCAATGTATTTGCCGCCATGCTTGCCTGGCTCTCCGTTCGTTCCAAGGATGGACAAATGGTCCTGCGGATGGAGGATCTGGACACCCAGCGCACCAGCGGGGAGTACGCACAGATCTTGCGGGAAGATCTTTTATGGCTGGGCCTTGACTGGGATGTGGAAACAGCACCCCAAAGTAAACGCAGCCCGGTGTACGAAGATTATTTCCAGCGTCTGGACGCCCTTGGTCTGCTCTATCCCTGTTACTGCACCCGCAGCCAGCTGCACAGCGTCAACGCCCCTCATTTGGCAGACGGTACCTATGTCTATCCCGGTACCTGCCGGGATCTGACAGATACCCAGCGCCAAAGCTTTGGGCGGGCCCCTGCCTGGCGGGTAAAGGTTCCGGACAGGGAGTGGACTGTGCAGGACCTTGTCCAGGGCGAATACCGGGAGCTGGTACCTATGAAGACCCATTTAGGTTTTGACGATGTGACGGGCCAGGGTCTGGCCCACTACGGCGGCAACATCACCTATTCCTTCCCGGTTACCACCCACGGCGGCAAGCTGGTGCTGACCATTCC
>JAZOSD010000049.1:0-3755 GCA_045656945.1 Faecousia sp. | reverse complement strand
CGGCCGGTCAGGGCATTATACATCGTGGTTTTACCACTATTGGGATTTCCTGCAAAAGCAATTCTCACCCTTTATTCCTCCTCTATATTTCTGGTTACTTAACAGCCTATGCTGATAAATACAAATTAACAGTTAGCTATTGCTAACTTGTGGCCCAAGCAGAAACCGCGGAAAGGCAGCTTTTCTTTTCCGCGGTCAATCAACAATGATTGCCTGTGCTAATTGCCGGTCGATATTATATCTTCCGTCTTTAATAGAAACGGTGCAGCTGCCTCTGCGGCGGGAAACTACTGTGATTGGTTCACCGCTGTAACAGCCAAGAGAAAACAGGAAGGAATTTAGTTCCTCGTCATCCGTTTCAATGTTCCTGATGATATATTCTTTTCCTTCTTGCACTTCGTTCAAATTCATATTGCGTCACCTCAGCTATCGATTAGCCATTGCTAACCGCCTCAAATATAATAGTCATCTTTCCTTAATTTGTCAATACCTTTTAGGAAAATATTTCTTTTTCTTACCTGTATTCTCCAGTCATTGTGATTGTTTTTTAGGGAATAGTAGCAATAGTAATTTTAAGGAGTGGTTGGTGTGAAGCGGTTTTTTGCCTTTGTTTTATGTGTTTGCTTTTTGTGTATTCCGGTTTGTGCCGCAAAGGATGAAAAACTGGTTGCGCTGACCTTTGATGACGGTCCTTCCGGACGGTACACCCGGAAACTTTTGGAGGGACTGGAGGAAAGAAATGCAAGGGCTACCTTTTTTCTGTGCGGTTACCGTATGGCGCAAGACCCGGAGCTGACCCATCGGATTTACCGGGAGGGTCACGAAATTGGACTGCACGGGTATAGCCACAAGCCTATGCAAAATATGTGTCCCGGGGATATTATCCAAGAGCTGGAGCAATCCGTTTCCTTACTCCCTCCAGGGTGCAAGGCAGCATTTTTACGCTGTCCAGGGGGCACTTGCAGTAAATGCACCCGGGAAACTGTATCGAAATTAGGGTTTTCTCTTATTTACTGGTCTGTCGATCCCCAGGACTGGGCAACGGACAATGTTTCTAACATTGTAAAAGAAGTACTTGACCATGTGCAGGATGGAGATATCATTCTAATGCACGATATGTCAAACAGTTCTGTAGAAGCTGCACTGGCAATCGTGGATAAACTGACCAATCAGGGTTTTCGGTTCGTCACTGTTTCCCATCTGGCAGAAGCCAAAGGGGTCTCCCCTGTCCCGGGCGTTGTGTATTCCCATTTTCGTTAAGTTTCCGTTTATCGGGCAGATACCCAATAAACAATGCAAAATGAATGTGTCCGCGTTGCGGACGGAAAGAAAATGACTTCTGTTTGACAGGCAGTTCAAATACATTTTCGCACAATCTGGCAAAGGGATCCCTAAGGGGGAAGCGGAAAACGATTTGGACAAAGAGAAAGCCAATCCGCTTTCCCTTTAGGCCGTCTGGAGAGTCCGAGAACCATACGGAAGGTTCTCGGCGGTTCTTTGCATACTTTCTCACCGGAGAGAAAGTATGATATTTCCTTGCGGGAAGAAGATTGCTACAACCAGTCTGTGAACTGGTTGTGGCAATGACGTTCGTTTTTATAAGTTTTAATAAACTGTACGTAAAGCTGAAATTTGACAAAGCCAAGGCAGCGCATAGTTCTTTGTTAAAAAAAACAAAAAAAGCATAGAAAACCCTCAAATATTACCTTGCCTATAAAAATATCCTGTGGTAGAATATAGAAAATACTTTTAGGAGGTATACCACTTTGGATATTAAAAAACTTGTATTCGACCTTGTAGGCTGCACCTGGAACGGCCCGGTGGAAGAAATCGCCACCAGCGATCTGATCGTTAAATTTGACGGTCAGAAGGCTACCATCGGCGCAAGCACCATTCCCGCCAAGGCCCGTGGCTATATGCTGCTGGCAAAGGCAATTTCCGAGGGCAAGACTCTGGACATTTGCCAGAAGGCTGCTTTCAAGCTCATTGGCGTAATGCTGGACGTTTCCCGCGGCGGTGTTATGAAGGTCAGCTCTGTAAAGAAGTACATTGACTATATGGTAGCCCACGGTATGAATATGCTGATGCTGTACACTGAAGATGTGTACGAAGTTGAGGGTTATCCCTACTTCGGCTATCAGCGTGGCCGCTACACCCTGAAGGAACTGCAGGAGATCGACGACTATGCCGATTCTCTGGGTGTTGAGGTCATCCCCTGCATCCAGACATTCGGTCATATGGAGCAGTTCCTGCGCTACCCCTCCAGCTCCGACGTGAAGGACAGCGCTTCCGTTCTGCTGGCAGGTGAAGAGAAGACCTATGAGCTGATTGAGGCTTGCGTTTCTACCTGCCGGAAGGCTTTCCGTTCCAACCGTCTGCACATCGGCTGCGACGAGACCCGCGGTCTGGGTCTGGGCGAGTACTTAAACCGCAACGGCTATCAGGATCGTTTCACCATTTTCAACTCCCACATTCAGCGTGTTACTGAGATCTGCGCAAAGTACAACTACCGTCCTATGATGTGGAGCGATATGTACTTCACTCTGGTCAACGCCCATGGTGTGAAGGACTACGATCCTTCCCTGATCGTTCCTCAGTACGCAATCGACGCTATGCCTGACTGCGATATGTGTTTCTGGGATTACTACAACCTGGACAATGATTTCTACCGCATCAACATCGAAAAGCACAAGACCTTCAACCGTCCTGTGGTTTTCGCCGGTGGTATCTGGACTATGGACGGTATGGTTCCCTATCACGAGCACACCCACGACACTATGATTCCCGCTATGGAAGAGTGTCTGCGGGGCGGTGTGGATGAGCTGATCATCACCTCCTGGAGTAACGATGGCACAGAAACCAGCCATATGCTGGGTCTGCCCATGCTGAGCCTGTTCTCCGAGTACTGCTATCTGGGCGAAAAGTGCACCCAGGAAGATATTTGGAGCATCAGTCAGTTTGTGACCGGTATGACCAAGGAGCTGTCTGACGCAGTCAGTGCCTTCAACTGGAAGTACGAAGGTGCAGTTCGTGCCGGTAAGCACATTATGTGGAGTGATCCGCTGATCAACCTGCTGTTCCAGGACTTCGATATGGATCTGGGCGTTAAGATGATGAACGACGCTATGAAGGTCTTTGAGAAGTATCCTGATCACCCCGATGTTCCCTACTTCAAGGCTGTATTCCAGTGCTGCCTGGATAAGTGCTACATCCAGATGAACCTGCAGGCTAAGTACAAAGCCGGTGATAAGCAGTGGCTGAAGAACTTTGCTGAAAACGAAATCCCTGTTATGATTGCAAACTTCGACAAGCTGTCTAAGCTGCACCACGCCTCCTGGCATGCAGATTACAAGACCCACGGCTACGAGCGCATTATGTGCCGTTACGCTGCTACCAAGGAGCGTCTTAACTACACCGCTGAGGTCATTGGCAAGTACTTAAACGGTGAGCTCTCCGAGATCGAAGAACTGGAGCCTGAAGTACTCCACGACGGCATCCACAAGTGGTTCTCCGCCCGTCACTTCATGTACATTGAAGCCCACTAATTTATTATATGGCGGTCTAAATCTTAGACCTGACCCTATAATTTAATAAAAATGCCCTCGGCAGCTTGTGTGAACTGCCCCGGTTTGTGCGGACAGTACAAAAATGCCCCTATGTAGGAATATTAAGTTTTAAGCGGAGTGGCGCAGCGTCAGCGGCGCCACTCCAGTTTTATTCTGGATGCGCTCGTGGTTATAGAAATGAATATATCT
>JAZOSD010000048.1:0-2209 GCA_045656945.1 Faecousia sp. | reverse complement strand
GTGCCTCTGTAGGGGAGGGGCATTGCCCCTCCCGTCGCCGCAGGCGAATAATACGGTAAAATGCGCCCATCGAGGTCGCATTTTCCCGACGGGCGGCGCACTGCACCGCCCCTACATTAACAGTGCGTCAAACTGAAATTTAACCGTCAAAAGAAAAAAACTACCGGTTATGATAAAAAATCATAACCGGTAGTATTCTTTAATCCAATTCTTCACCCTGATCCCGATAGGGGCTTTCCATGGGGCTTTCTGTTTCCGCCTCTTTCTGGTAGCGGCTGACCACATTGGCAGCCAGCTCCACAGGCAACAGTGTTCCTGCGCCGGCAACACAACCGCCGGGACAAGCCATACCCTCCAGCAGATATCCATTATATTTTCCAGCTTTTGCCAGAGTCATCAGCTTCCGGCAATCCCGCAGTCCCTCTGCTCTGGCGGTCAAAACCTCTGTATCCGGATGCTTTTCCTTTACAAGGTTTGCCACAGCTCCGGCAACACCGCCGGACACAGCAAAGCCTCGACCTGCGGCGGTACCCTCATTCAAATCGAACATTGGCTCAATGGTCTCAAAATTGATCTCTTTTGCCTCAAACATACCCTGCAGCTCTTCAAAGGTCAGCACAAAGTCCACATCGGAGCGGATATCTGCCCGGATGGCTTCCAACTTCTTTGCCGCACAAGGACCTACAAAAACCACCTTGCAGCCAGGGTATTTTTTCTTCATCAACCGGGCAGTAAAGACCATCGGAGTCAGGGTCATAGAAATATTTTTTGCTTCTCCGGGGAATAATTTATAAATCATAGAATGCCACGCCGGGCAGCAGGAGGTCGCCATATAATTCTGGTGTTCGGGAACTTTTTCCAAGAAGTCCTTGGCTTCCTCAATGGTACACATATCTGCACCCACTGCCACTTCCACGATCCGGGCAAAGCCCAGCTTTTTCATAGCAGCAATAAATTTTCCGGGTGTAGAGTGTTTGCCAAACTGTCCGATAAAAGCCGGAGCAACAATGGCAATGACCTTATCTCCCTGTAAAATAGACTGGATCACCTGATAGATCTGACCCTTATCCGCAATAGCACCAAAGGGACAGCTAACCAGGCACTGACCGCAGGCAACGCATTTATCCTGATTGATCACGGCTCTGCCGTATTCATCCTGCACAATGGCATCCATACCGCAGGCCACCTGACAAGGGCGCTCCAGATGGATAATTGCGTGGTAGGGGCAGGCCTTGGCGCATTTGCCGCATTTAATGCACTTGTCCGGATCAATATGGCTCTTGCCATTAACAAAAGAAATGGCATCCTTGGGACAAACCTTCTGGCAGGATGCCGCCAGACAATTCTGGCAGCTTTCCGTGACCCGATACTGGTTTGTGGGGCAAGCGTGGCAAGCATAGGGGATAATATTGATCAGGGGTGGCTCATAATACTGCTCCGCAATGGCAGCCTGATCCATTCCCTCTGTCATCAGGTGACGGGTCTGGATAGGGCGCAAGTTCAGTCCCATTGCAAGGCGTACCCGCTCACTAGCGATGGCACGCTCCAGAAATACAGACTCCCGGTGGAGAGGGCGATCGCCGGGGACGATCACATAAGGAAGCTCGTCCACCTTATCATACCCCTGACCGGCATAAGCCATCCGGGCAACCTCCGTAAACACTTTCTTTCGAATATCTGTAATCAAAGAAGGAATTCCTCTCATTTTCTTACCTCCTGCAATCTGATAAAAACATTGATTTTCGATGTATATTATAACATCTGCCCGGGAATAGTCAAGGGAAGGAATCTTCCAGTTTTTTGCGTGAAAATCTTTTTTCCTGATAAATAAAAAAAGTTGTTGCAAAAGGAAATTATCCGTGCTATAATACCCCGTGTGTCCGGCGCCCGGCGCCGCTAAGATTGGGATGTCGCCAAGCGGTAAGGCACCAGACTTTGACTCTGGCATTCGTAGGTTCAAATCCTGCCATCCCAGCCAAACTCAACCTCTGAATGCTGTCTTTTGATGCAGAACTGTTCTGTTGCTCTGGCTGTGCTGTTTGAAATGCTTGAAATACATTCAGTATTCCTACGCTTTCAAATCTTCATCCAAAGCAACAGCCCTGGTTCTCCATTCAAAATCCAACCTTCGAGGTTTCGCCGACTCGCTAGCTCAGTTGGCAGAGCAATTGCCTTTTAAGCAATGGGTCTGGAGTTCGAATCTCCAGCG
>JAZOSD010000047.1:0-21732 GCA_045656945.1 Faecousia sp. | reverse complement strand
TCCCCGCCCCCACAAGCTGGCTGACCCTGAAGCTCAACTACTACTTACGGGAAGTAGCCGCATTGTGGTACTATCTAATTTTCTGAATAAATAACGCAATTGTACAACAACAGCCTGGCGTATTCGCGCCAGGCTGTTGTCATTTTACAGACCTAAGTTCTTCAACAGGTCGGATGTGGATGTAATTTGTTCCGACGATATCTCCGCGTTGGCCTTTAGCTCATGGATAGAGCGCTTTACGCCCCCCATAAACAGCAACTTACACCAGCGCACAACCTCAAACGCAGGGGTCAGCCATTTGTGCTTCTGGAGAATCGGATAGTGGAATTTTATAGTATCATACGGCAGGAATATCTTATACAGTGCATACTTTAGTTTGCTGCCTTTTTTGGTCTGCTGCACCGCAACCTGGTTCTGCAGGTTTCCATATACACCGCCTTCCAGAATAAAACGCTCAAAATATTGCGATTTTGGATTCGCTTCTTCGCCTGAGAACCAAACTTCTGCGAGGTCTTCAGCTACCAACGCAAAAGTTAGCAGACCGCCTTCTGATAAAAGCTTCTCTCTCTTTTTCCGGTCATATTCGACCCGGTGATTCAATATCCACAGATCCAAAAACGGTCGGATCCCGCAGCCGCCGATCTCCACATGCTTAGCCATATGGGCAATGTGGTAGAAATAGAACATCTCGTCAGATACCTGCCACATAAACGATCTTTCTGCCACGGATCGCGCGTCTGCCCAGTACTGTGAAAGCACTTTCTGTGACTCCGATACCCGTCCCTCTTCAATTGTAGAATAGTGCAATTCAAGATGAACTCCATTGAAAGAAAACAGCGACACATCGTGCGGACCTTTCCCTCCATCTCTGTATCCCTGTTTTTTTACTAACGCCTTAACTGCGGATTCAAGGCACTCCACTTCAACTAAAATATCGATATCACAGCTCGTTCGCATCCAGGGTTCCGGATAGTTGTTTCTTAAAACCGAACCTTTGAGAGGAATAAAGGGAATCTGTTCCTCCTCCAAAGTCCTGCATATCTTATGATATTCACTGTTCAACCGCACATACCGATAAACCGCCTGCATAGCCACTTTCTTAAACTTCTGGGAGATCTCGTTGTCACCCAAAGCGCCAAGCTTGCTTAAAGCATTTCCCACAACATGTGCCAAATCATGTTTCTTTGAAAGTGCATATACTTCTTCAAGCAGTTCCTCAGAAAAGGACCCTATGTCCTCTTTACTAACTGCATCTCCGCAAACCTCTGCACGCAGCAGAGAAAACAGTATCTCTTCTATTTTCATAGGGTCCCTCCCTTCCTTTGAGAGCAGCTCAGCAATCTACTTCACGTTATAGGCTCCAATAGATAAAGCCATTATCCTTCATCTGCTTCTCAGAATACATGCTTTTTACATCAATAACAATTTTTTTATTAATGCCGCCGTAAAAGCTCGTGATTCTTTCTACCGACAATTCCTTGAATGCATCATGGGCTACAGCAAATACCAGACAGTCCGCATGGTTTATCTCATCCATTCCCTCAAGTCTGACTCTATATTCAGCGTTTACTTCCGCTGCATTTGCCCATGGGTCTACAACTGTCACTTGAATACCATACTCCGAAAGCCGCTTTATAATATCTGCAACTTTTGAGTTTCTCACATCCGGGCAATTCTCCTTAAATGTGATTCCCATTATAACGATCTTTGACTTTGCGGGGGCTTTGCCTGCCAGTACCAGCTGTTTGATCACTGCATCTGCAACAAATGCGCCCATGCCATCATTTACTTTTCTTCCCGCAAGGATAATCTGGCTGTGATAACCTAATTTCTCCGCTTCATAAGTGAAATAATATGGGTCTACCCCGATACAGTGGCCTCCTACCAAACCCGGTCGAAAATTGAGCGCATTCCACTTTGTACTCATCCCGCGCACAACTTCATCCGTATTGATTCCCATCCTGTCAAAAACCATTGCCAGTTCATTCATAAACGCGATATTGATATCACGCTGACTGTTTTCCACAACCTTGATCGCTTCCGCAGTTTTAATTGTGGATACAGGATAGGTTCCGACTTCGATCACCAGATCATATACCTGTTTAACAAATTGGCAGGTTTCTTCATCCATGCCTGATACGATTTTTGTAATATTTTCAAGTCTGTGTATCTTGTCTCCAGGGTTGATCCGTTCCGGAGAATACCCCACCTTGAAATCAACTCCGCACTTCAGACCGGATTCTGCTTCCAGAATAGGAATACATACATCCTCCGTAACACCGGGGTATACTGTAGACTCATACACCACGATGCTGCCCTTTTTGAGATTTCTGCCCAGTATCCTGCTTGCACTCTCAACAGGGGTCAGGTCAGGTGTATGATCGGTGTTGACTGGTGTAGGCACAGCCACCACATGGAACTTGGCCTCCTGCAACTTTGTTTCATCAGCAGTAAATTCTACTGTACAGTTTGCAAGCGCCGCATCTGAGACCTCTTTGGTGGGATCAATCCCTTTCTTATACAGCTCGATCTTCCTGGCATTCACATCAAACCCTATTACCTGAACGCATTTTGAAAATGCCACTGCGATTGGCAGTCCAACATACCCGAGTCCGATAAGAGATATTTTTTCCTCACCATTGCAAATTTGCTTAAAAAGGTCTTTCATGCAGAGTTCGTTCCTTCCTGACTACAAAATATTACACTCTGCCTTACAAATTCGCTTTATACCAGGCAATCGCCTCATTTAAGCCTCGTTCAAAGTTATATTCAGGATCATATCTCAATAGCTTTTTTGCTTTTGAAATATCCGCATTGCTATGCTTAATATCACCTTTTCGCTCCGGGCCAAAAATCGGTTCGACATCCTTATCAAGCGCCTTTGTAAGGCTATAGTATATGTCAATCAGGTATTCACGTCCGCCGTATGCAATATTAAACGCTTCTCCTGCCGCCTCATGGGAAGCCAGACAGGCTTTCAGATTTGCCTCGATCACATTTTCAATATAGGTAAAGTCACGACTCTGTTTGCCGTCCCCGTTGATCGTGGGCGTTTCACCCGCCATTAGCTGTTTAATAAACTTCGGAATAACCGCCGCATACGCGCCGTACGGATCCTGTCTGCGGCCAAACACATTAAAATAGCGCAAGCCGTATGTATCCAGGTTGTAGTAACGCGTATACTGTTTTGCCCATTCCTCGTTGCAATGCTTTGTCAGTGCATAAGGAGAGAGCAAATTCCCCTCTCGTCCTTCTGTTTTTGGCAAGTTGGGCTCGTCTCCATAAACAGAGGAACTTGACGCATATACAAATTTCTTGATGCCGTTTTGCCTGCTTGCTTCCAGCATATTTAATGTACCGACAATATTGTTGTGGCAATAGAACACCGGCATCTCCAGAGAGCGCGGAACGCTGCCCCATGCCGCCTGATTCAGCACATAGTCTACGCCCTCGGTTGCTCTCATACAAGTTTCAAAATCCTTGATATCGCCTTTTATGAACTCGTAATTAGGATGTTCCGCAAAAATATTTACATTTTCTTGTTTGCCGGTTGAAAGATCATCCAGACAACGCACTTTATACCCCAAACCCAGAATTGCTTCGCATAGATTTGAGCCGATGAACCCTGCGCCTCCTGTAACAAGGAACAGGGAATCTTTAGGGAATGTAAGATGTTTATATCCCATTTTCTTCTCCTTATTGTGAACTATTGTATATCAATACATCACTGCCGAGCCAGAAGACGGTGTATACGTAACCGCAGAATGGGCATATCCGTACTTATCATAGTACTCCCGATTCAACAGTTCGATCACGTTGCCGGCTTTCTCTTTTTCCACTAAAGCAGTTACGCAGCCACCAAGCCCCGCTCCAATAATTTGGCTTCCCAGGACACCCTCTGCAGCATTCAGCAGATCGCAGAGTTCGTCTATTTGTTTTGTAGAGCAGCCATAGGCACCGCACTGCTGCTCCAACGGTGCATTTTCTGCAGCAAGTGTTTCCAAAAGCTCATCTGTGATCCTCAGCTCTGACAGTCGGTCACCGTCATGACTGATTTTCATCATCTTGCCAAGTCCCGAATAATCCTCCCGTGCAAGAGCTTCCAGACACTTCTGACTTCTCACGCATTCGGAAATCCCATAAAGTGCCACACCACGAAGGGCATATTCTCCAGGATCTGCATGATTGGCAAACAGCTTCCGTATTCTCTTTTCATCATCCGGAATCAGCGTAATAATTTCTTGCCTTGTTGCTTTCTCCGGCATCTTCAAAAGCATACGGTACACCTCAGAGGCCGGCTCAATCTGTGCCAAATCCCGAAATTCCTGCAGACCCAAATCCGGGAATCTCCGCCGCAGGATCATAAACGCAAATTCGTATGCCGCTATTTTTGCGTTAAAAATATCTCTGCTTCCCTCTGACTTCTTGGATTCAATTTTGCTGTCCGCTACAATTATCTCATAGGCCTCTGAAAACGGTACCGCGTCTCCTATTCCAAAGGGCTTAAACTGCAAATGGGTAATGGTGTTCTTTTTACTGCATTTCATTGCTGCATGGTCACCGGCACCGCCTCTGGAACCGACAAACCATTCTCCCTCGCCACACAAATCCACAAATCTCTCATTCGTCAAATTCATGCTGTTCAGAGAAACAATCGTCTCTGCCGCAGCTACAACAATGCTGGAGGAAGATGACATGCCCGCTGCCGGAGGAATATTCCCGGATACCGCGCTATCCATTCCACAGATCGGCGCTTCGCTTGCCAACGCAAATCGTAACGCTGCCGCTTTTACATAGTTTGCCCAGTCCCCTCTGCTTTCATGCAGCGCATTTACCACCGGCTCAGCCGACAAGTAGTCCAACCAATTTTCATGGGGCGCAGCACAAAGTGTTTCC
Organism: Faecousia sp.; assembly: GCA_045656945.1. Taxonomy (GTDB): domain Bacteria; phylum Bacillota; class Clostridia; order Oscillospirales; family Oscillospiraceae; genus Faecousia. Next base: position 16,836 of record JAZOSD010000047.1, on the reverse strand, counting down.
CCTACAGAAAACACCCGTTCCGGATATGCCGGATCCACATTGACAATGCTGAACACATCATCCTCACGGGGCGCGGACACAAACACTGTATCCCTGTCAACCGCCATGACATTGATTCCTCCACCCCTGTGGTCAATATGACGGCCCATCAGATTCAGTCTGCCGGGTGCGCGAGTGATCATCACTTTCTTGTCCCCATAGGTGCCAATAAAGCGCTCCAGCAACGCAATGTACCGCTGCTTCTGTTCTTGTGTCGCCGCCCCATAAATATCACAGAATGTTTTGTCCATTTCCTCGGACTTGATATCTTCGATAAATTCGGAAGCATAGCGCATAAAATGCTTACTGACACGGCGCAGCTCCGGCTTCGTGCTGTAAGTCAGCATATCGTCCGCATTCTTGACTTCATACAGTACCGCTTCGCCCTTTTCTGCATAATAGGCCAGAGTATCTGTCAAATACAGCTCCCCCTGGGCGTTGCTGCTGTTCAGTGTTCCAATTGCACGGATCGTCTCCTGGATATCCAGGCAGTAGAGTCCCGCATTGGCATATTGTGTATCCAGAATTTCATTGGCAGTAAACTCCCGGGATGCCAGCACGACCGTACCCGCCGGATCTTTGCCTTGGGCACTTTTGAGGACCTTCTCTGCCTTTTGGGGATTCAACCCCAGGGCGAGCAAGGTTTCTCTGCGCTTTTCTTCGGGAACACCGTGCAGGGTCATCATCGCCGCATCCGCAAACTCCACTACACCATAGGGTTTGCCCCCTGCCATTACGATTCGTCCGCCGTTAAAGTTGGCCATTTTCGGCTGCACACCCCAAACCGCCTTTGCGGACTTTGCCCGTTCGATCAGATCTGCGATCACCTGCGGCGCAATGATCTTATCGCCCATGGAAATAATACAGGGCCCGGTTACACCCACCGCTTCCAGCGTATTCAGTCCGCACAGGGCCGCATGACCGGTTCCCTTTTGCTCCTTCTGATAGGCGTAGACAATACCGGCTTCCCCATCCAACGCATCCATAACCGTTTGCGCAAGATGTCCCACAACGATCACAAAGCGTTCTACGCCACCTTTACGCATATTTTGAACGATGCGCTTGACCACCGGTACGCCGGCACAGTCAAAGCTGACCTTATTCTTACTGTCATCGCCCATTCTTGTGCCCTTACCGGCACATAAAATCACCGCTGATGCCATTCTTTCCTCCTGTCAGGCTTAACCCGTAAACACAACACCTATTTACCTGTGTTCTTACGGAAAGCACTTGGTTTTAACATTCTTACATCCTCTTTGTTAACGAGTAGTATCGTACGGATCTTTATCTTTTTCAATCTTGCGTAGTAAAACAGGAACAGGATCCCGCAAAGATTATAGGATCCTACCGATGCCCATGCAGCACCATACATGCCATAAATGGGAATCAGCACAGCGTTGAGAACCACATTCAAGATCACGCTGACCAACAAGATTGCAAAATGCGCTACTCTCCGTCCTTCGGCCATCAGCACGATCCCAATAATCTTAAAAAAGATCATACTGAATACGCCTAAGAACAACACCAGCACCACCCCATAGCTCCCCAGAAAATCAGGTCCATACATAAGGGAGATAAACAGTCGTCCGACCACTGCAAAGCCAATAGTCACAATGATCAGAAACGCAAGCGACATTTTGACGGCAAACGCCACCGACTGATTTGCGTCCTGATCCTTCTGCCTGGCAACCCGGGAAAAAATAATATCCTTAAACGCATCGGGAACCAGCCAAACATAGTTCATAATACCCGCGGCAACAGAATACAGGCTCAGCTCCACCGGATCCCCCAGTTTTTTCAGGAAGAAGATATCCACACTGTAATTCAGTGTCACCAACAGTGCGGATAGCATGGGCAAAAACCCAAAAGAAAGGATATTCTTTGCCATGCTCCAGTCTATCCCTCTCCACTGGGGCAGTGCCTTCATCCTTCCAAAATAAATCGCTACAATCATCAGATCGATCAGCACCGTTACTGCCGCCACAGGAATCAACGCAGATTCAAAAAAGAAGTATAAAACTGCATAGCACCCCATCAACAGGATGCTGGAAAGCATATTTGAAATTAGCCGGAGCTTCACGTACTGCACCAGCATGACATTATCCATCTGAACCTTCATGATTTGGATCGGTGCCATCAGGGCAATCAGGCATACCAGCAAATCACCGGACAGCACTGCAATAGCTATTGCAATCAGTGAATACACCACAAACTGCAGTCCAAACAAGGAGATATACTTCTGAAAGATTGCATCACCCTGTTTGCGATAATTATAAGAGTAGGATTGGTACATCCCCAGGTTCAGCACCAGCACTGCAACATTCACCGCTTGCGTTACAAACGCATAGTCGCCTTTATTCAGCACCCCAAGGTATCTGGTCAAAAAAGCTGATGACAGCAATCCCACTACCATTGTAAAAATTTTACTGAATACACTCAGTGCATAATCATTGGACAATATGCTCTTTTTCATCTCAGCCTCTTTCGAACCGCATAATACAGGTTGCGGATTCCGGTTGTGCGCCCAAGCCGTCTCATATGCCAGCGGAATATTTCTTTTTTATTGGGAAGTAAGTATTTATTGTGCAAAGTCTCATAGGCCATGGCCTGGTAGTCCTCAAAAAAGCGATCTCTTTGAGAATTCGGTTTAAACTGTTTGTACAGCGGATTATTCTGTTCTTTTACCTCATCCTCATTTTTGGCTTCTAGGATCAGTTCTCCGGTGCATTGTTCCAACAACAGTTTTCCTTTTTGCGTATTGACAATGATGCTGGAATATCCCAAATCCCCGTATTTTTTGATAAAGAACCAGTCATCCCGCTTGGCCCAAAAATCGCCGATTGTAATATCGCTGGCCCGTTCAATCGTTCTGTATTGACAGTTTTCACATGCTTTTCTAATGGCGAGATTTCGTAAAAAACCCGCACCGACAGGTATATCATTGGCCCTCTGATTGACCGTTTTTCCATTATCGAAAACCATTTCCACTGTGCAGGCGTTGGCCCAGCCCTTTTTCTTGGAACGGAAATCAATGGAAACGCATTTCCCGTCCATTTCCTTTTCCATATAATGCAGGGAATCCAGAAAAAACTTCGGGGACTGCACACCGTGGCAGATCAGGTCACAGGTTACAATTTGATCTGCTTTGGGAAATCTGTTCCTCACGGCAGCACATTGGCAGGGTGTTCCTGTAAACAGGATTGGAACATCCTTTTTCAGCAATTCCTCAAGCAATGCAAAAACAGCCGTCGTATCACTCTGCAGATATTTAGACTTACGAAGCCGCTGCAGGTCTGCTTCCCGTGATACCGCAACATGGCAAACAGAGAAATCCTCCCTATATGCAGCGCCGATCACATATCCGTTTTGATTTAAAATTGCCTTTGCCAGTGCTGTAAACGCACCGCCGGAGCTACTGTTGAATCGGGTCTGCCTGTCCTTATGCCAAGCCAGATAAAACGCCTGGGGAAAGTTTTCCGCCTTATTGATATGGATGGCCGGGCATACTCTTTTGCAAAGATTGCAGGCTACGCAGTTTTCTGTGTCTACTACCGGCTCTGTAAACCCCTCCCCATTAGGGTGCATTTGAATACAGTTATGGGGACATACAGAGGCACAAGCGCCACAGCCAACACATATTGCACTGTCACATACTATCAATTTTTGCTCTCCACCTTTCTTGCAGGCGATCCAACATAAATTCCGGAAATATCAGCATTTTTCAGCAGCACACTATTTGCAGCCAGCACGGTGTTATCCGCCACATTGACCGCACCTAATACCATTGAGCCGGAAAACAACGTAACATTATTTCCAACAGTTGGCTGATTGCCTTTTTTCGCATCTCCTATCCGTGCGCCGCCAACTGTCACATTTTGATAAATCGAACAGTTTTCCCCTATTACCGTTGCGTCTCCAAGGACAATTCCGGTCGGATGCGGGAAATGCAGGCCCATTCCGATTTTGACATTTGGTGAAACACACATGCCAAAATCTTTTACCAGCCTTACATGATAATATCTCGCTCTATAGCTGCTGAGTTTTCCTTTTTGGGAAGCATAGTATTGCATTTTACGAAGCATATACACTGCCGCATGGCCTGGATTTAAGTGCTTCTCAAACCACAAATTCTTCCATTTTTTCAGCCCGCTAATTGCTTTTCCCGATAAAACTTCATATTTGATGTATGCGTTAAGTTCCTGCTTAGTCATATTTGTCAATCCACCCTATTCCTTAACAGCAGTGTGTAAGGCATTATTCAAATAAACCAAAGAATCTGCTTTTAACTGATCCAGCTTTGTGTTTACCTGCCGGTAATCAACCAACCCTGACAGATCTGCCTTCTGATTCTTACACAGCACCCTGTTTTCGCAGTGGATCATTCGCAAAATACCTGTCAGTCTGTCTTCAAACTGCGCCCAATGGCCGCCGTTGTCTCTGCTGATCACAAAGAACTGCTTATTAAAAATCAGGGAAAACATTAAGCCATGGTAGGAATTTGTAAAAACAAACTTTGCATTTTTGAACAGTGCTACAAAATCGCTGGGGCTTATCCCATCTTGACCTTTTCGGATACTATTGCACCACTGTTTGGCACCCATAGGCACTTCCAGTATCTCCGCTTGATAACGGGCGGCCACCTTCCGGACGGTCTTCTGCAGCCATGTGGGCATCCCTTCAAACATATACACAAGGATATAATGACCATTCGGTACTTTTTCTGATGTAAAAGTCTCCCATACCGATTTGTCACAAGCCAGCGTGGGGTCAACTGTCAATGCGGCTTCACGCCTCGCTAATTCTTTGATCAGTGTCACGCCACTTTCTTCCCGACATGCCAAATATTCAAACTCAGTCAGATATTTCTGATAGGCAGGCTTTAAGTCCCCGCAGATCTGTGCGGATCCAAAACTGGGGGCATAGGCAATTCGTTTGTTATTAGGCGCGAACTGCAAAAAATAAACATCTAAAGACTCTGACCGGTCACTGCACCACACCATGTCACTGCCAGTTACAAAGGCATCATACTGATCCGCACATTGCCGCAGGTCTTCAATAGAATGATAGGACGCAGAGCTGTATTTCAAATGCTTCTGCCGAAAGGCCTCAAATCTTTCTTTTTGCTTCTTTTGTTGGGCCGCAACTTCCTTGCGCATCCCTAAATCCCGTATGCCGTACGCTTTGAGCATATACTTAATTCTCGACAGCAAATAAGGTGTCTGACCAGGTATGGATTTCCTTTTGTAATTCAGTATTTCACAGTCATAGCCGAACTGTTCAACGATTTTTGTTACCGCAAAAGCCTGCAAACAGGTTCCGTAATTATCTGATTCGTGGAAGGTTATCACACCGATTTTTTTCATTTTTCTTCTCCCAAAACATAATCATACATTTCCTTGGCAGACCGCTCTGTCACCGCAAAATCATTTATAGAGTGCTTCATGTCTGTAATTGTGTCCTCTGCCATTTTCATTTTGGATACCGCCTCTGTCCAGCAATCATAGGACAGCACCCGGAAGCACTCCGCCCCAAAATGCCCCTTTATCCGTTTTTTCTCTACAAACTGGAATCTTTCCAGATTTATTTTTGCCTGTGAGGGATAACACTTTCGAAAAGCTTCCCATTTTTGCCGGTATTGCGCCTTGTCCATCGGCAATACCAGATTGACCCTGTCCCCCGGGATTGGTATGCTTACCTGATACCATATAATTCTGGGGGAAACCTCCATCTGTTTTGTCACTCGCACCAACACTTCATTGAGCATTCTGTGTTCCGGATGCCAATCAACCACAGACGGCAGCAAAATAGTCTCTGGCTTTACATTGTTTATACACTCGGTCAGTGCATTCTCTAAATCTGTCTGTGATATAATAGAGGGGATGCTGCTTGCGCTGCAGTACGCCAGAAACTCTCTGTTTCTGATTATTCTGTTCTCTTCAGACGGATCACTGCCCGTTAACGCACAGCAAAATGCTGTACAGTGGCTGCGCTGCATATACATATGGCAGCCAATCAATTCATCATCCGCATGAGGTGCCAGTATAAGGGCCATACCGGGTAGCGGGACTTGTGCAATAGCCCCTGAAACAGCAAGACTTGCTGAATGCCTTTTCCAATTCATGCGGATCATTGCTTTTCTGATTTTTCCGTATAACCCTTTAATCATTTCCGGCTCACTTTCGTTCGTTGATCACTTTTTCGTAAATTCTGATATATGCATCTGTTACCTTATCCCAGGAAAACAGATTTCTGATCTTATCTGCAACTGCTTGATTCTTAGGAGTATCCACAGATGTCTGCAGTGCCTTTTTAATATCCTCCACACTTTTCGGATCGATCTGCAAGCACAGTTCTTTGATTCCCCATTCCCAGATAGGAAGTGCTTTTGAAACAACCAGGTTTGCTCCACAAGCGCCGCCTTCCACCAAAGAATTTCCGAAGATCTCCTTGTGCGAAGGGAGTATAACTGTGTGGGCTGCCCTATATGCGGCCTGCAGCAACGGATCATCATGATCCACCCAGCCCAGGAAATGGACATTTTCGCCCGCCTCTTTTTTGCACTGCTCATAGTACTCCGGGCAAGTTCTGTCCGGTCCGCCAATGAGCACAAGTGTCATATCTGTACCCTTAACCGCACGGATCACATTTAACTGGTTTTTGTTCTCATCAAACCTGCCTACCTGCAGAATAAATCCGCTGTTGATCCCTGTTTTTTCCTCAAAGTAGGTATCCGCAATCGGCAGATCCTCTAAACTGATTCCATTGGGAATAACTGTTATCTTTTCCCCAGGGATCCGGAATGTACGCATAAGAAATTTCTTCTCTTTTTCCGTCTGCGCACAAATTGCGTCCGCATTTACCAATACCAGTTCGTTCATATATCGGTCAGAATACAGCGGAATCATTTTACAGATATAGTGATTAGCCTTAATGATCCATCTCTTCTCACTGGGCACCACTGAAGATACCACGACCGGGATATTATTTGCGTGTGCATACTTCAGAAGTGACCAGCTTTCGGAACTGGATTTAAAAACGTGCACCACGTCATAATCCTTTACGGAATCCGCCCATTTATCAAACTTTTTCAGCTTGACCTTATTCTTTATATTCTTTTCAAAGTTTTCAATGCGGACCTTTACACCGCCGGAAGCGTTTTGGCAAACCAGATTATAACTATCTACCAAAACCGAAATATCCTTAGTCATAAATTTCCTCCCTGTTGTGCTTTTTCTCCCGAATAAATAGGGCGCAGAAAAACAACACCGAAATCCCCTCTACAAGAAAGCTTCCGGACACCAGCAATCTGATAAACTCCAGACAGAAAAAGAATGCGACGAGCTGGAACTTAGCATCCTGCCCTCGAAGCAGCAGCGTCTTTGCCGTCTTCAGTGTTACAACGGTTATAATGATTCCGCCTAAGATCCATCCAAAGGACAGCAGCACCTCATAATAGAAATTGTGTACATAATTCGTCTTGTAGCCGCCGGTACTCATATGATTGGAGAGCGCCAGCCGATCACCAAACAAGCCCGGTACCGACAACCCCATTTTTGACAGTTCTTTCTGTGCAAAGCCGTAAATCGTCTCTCTTCCACCGTATTCGTTAGACTGGAAAAATTCGCCGTTTACAATGGTGTCAATGATACGGCTTTGGTCCCGATAGGGTTCCAGCAGGGATACGATCATTTCGATAATCAAATCCCCAAAAATCGCAAGCACTGTTACGCCTATTACCAAGCAGAAAAACAGCATTGCTTTCTTTGCTGTAGAACCACTCAATGTTTTCCGATAATATAGCAATCCAATGTATAGGATAACAGCTAAGAACGGCGATCTTGCGCCAAAAGACAAGAGCAAATACATATCTGCTAAAAACAGCAGCAGATATACCGTACGCATCCTCCCATGGGCAGTCATCATATAGTGGCAGCACATCAGGGTTCCCGGCAGGATCATAGTGGAAAAGACCATGTAGTTCATCATAGACGCAATGTTAAATACCAGATAAGAAGCCAAGCCCATAAATGGGGTCAAATATACCAGTATTTTCATTTTGTCCACAAAAAAATGTACACTCTGCACGCCAAGCAGATATATTCCCGCAGGAATATAAATGATCACCAGCAGCGCCAGCTCCAACAGGTTTGCTTTAAAATATACCGCGCTTGCAGGAATCAAGCAGTAATTCAGCAAAAACACGCCTGTAACTGCCGCTTGACAGAGCAGACTGCTCACAAACTTTTTATAAGAAACCTGAAGTAACTGATAGTATTCATAGAGCACAACAAACAGATATATGGCATAGGTAGAATACGAAGTAGACAATCCAACAAAGTTCAGTACACTTCCAAAAAAATTTGTCATGAACGGTATGGCAACAACCACTGTCAGCACAGATGAAACTACTTCATCATATTTGGTTTTATTGTACTTATATAGCTTCATAATACACCTTCATATCTTTTCATCTGTTATGCCAGTCTGTCTGTAACTTTCCTCAAATAAAGGGCTGCCATATTGGAATCCGTCATGTCTTTCACGGTATCATAGCCCTGTCGGATCATTTGCGCCCTGTGTTCTTGGGACATGCTGTAAATTTCGATGATCCGCTGGGCCAGAGCTTTATAATCATACGCTTCGATCAGGAATCCGTTTTCGCCCTCTTTGATAATTCCGTCAATGCCTTCGTTTTTTGTACCGATTGTAATGCACCCCTGGGCCATTGCCTCAATATACACCAGTCCAAATGTTTCATTGGCACTGACCATGGTGAACACATCCGCTTCCTGCATATACCGCAGAACCTCTGTGCGCGGAACACTGCCAAGAAACTGAACCTGCTCTTCCAGACCCAGTTGTCTGGAAAGTGCTTCCAGTTCCTTGCGTTCAGTACCTTCCCCAAGAAGGGTAAATTCAAAGGGGACCGTATCCTTTACCAATGCCAACGCTTTCAGAACCTGGTCAATGCCTTTCTGCCGAACCAGCTTGCCCGCATAAAGGATCTTGAGCTGTTGGCCAAATCCTCTGTTGACCTTATTTTCGATTGCCTGTGGCTCTGCGATCAGGCTGTCATCAATACCGGAGTAAAGTACCGGCGAATCTGCCTTTCCCAAGCCCAGCGCCAGGCTCTGTCTTTTCAATACTTCAGAACGGAAGCAGATCATTCTGTACATCCGGTTCAGCTTCTCGATCGCCGATGCCCGTTTGGCCACAGACATGGACGATAGCATACTAATGTCACTCCCGTGCAATATACACACTGATTGATCGTGTTCCGCAAAAAGCTCCGCAAAGTGTAACAGTGCAACAGGAAAATGCACAGTAATCAGGTCAAACTCCAATTCCATGCCGTCCCGATTAAGATACGCTTTAAACCGTTTCGCAAGCCTTCTCTGTCTTTCGCGCGGCAACATAGATGTGTGCGGCTTCAGCAGTTGTCCCTGTCCAAAAAGCACCTGAACATTCTCTATTTCGGATTGGATAATTTTGTTGCGATATTTGCTTTTCAAGTGATGAAAAACCCTGGAAATCGGGTTAATATGGGGATGCAGTGCTACAACTTTGTGCCCTTTGGCAGCCCAGTTTCTGGCAAAATAATGCACTGCATTTGTGTCCTTCGGAACATTCAGGTATTCCGGTTCAGGGTAAATCGCAGAAACCAACAAAATATTCATGCCCCAACTGCTTCCTCTCTTTTGCCCTCAACGGGTTACTAAATTCTCCTCGTCTGACAGCAACTCAAATTTCTGGTCCCCACTTAATCCTTTTATATTCATCGCCTTGGTTTTGTTTTTCTCTGCAAACTTGTCCCATGTCCCAAGAACACGCGCCGGATTTCCGCCAACGATCACATTAGACTCATGAACGCTCTTGGTTACCACACTCCCCGAAGCAACAATTACATTATCAGCCAGTGTAACGCCATAGAGAATGGTCGCATTCATACCAATGAAGCAGTTATTTCCAATCGTGATTCTCCCAAACAGATCCGTAGTTCCAGGAATCACTTTACTGATGCTGTTATCGTGGGTCACTAGAGTCACACCGCCCGAGAACGTAACATTATCACCGATCTCGACAAGGTACGGCTCTGCTGTCGTGATATTACTGCATATAGTGCAATTGATGCCGATTTTCATCCCGCTCTTCCGGAAATGATTGTTGATCGTTTCTTTGCTGTTGCGGCTCAGTCTGCTTTTCACCTTCGCCCACAGGTACGACATCTCTTTCATAGTAATACCCTCATTGCTCCTTATTCCTTTTCTTAACTTCTTTTGCCGGAACGCCTACGATTGTAACACCCGGCGTTAAAAAGTCTTTATTAACAACGGCGTTTGCTCCAATCCTGATATTATCCGCAACGGTAATGGCACCAAAAATTTTCACGCCCGGACCGATATATACATTGTTGCCAATGGCAGGTGAGCCTGTTCCGATATTCGTGCATACATGGAGTCTGCAGTTCTCGCCAATACGCGCACTGTGATTCACAACGATCGTTCCCATATGCGAAATTGACAAGCCCTTTCCAAAGCAGTTCAGGCCTATAGAAAATCCGCATAACAATCCGTAAAAATTCCATTTTGCTACATTGTAAGCTCTTAGCATCCGGTGTAGAAGTCCGCCTTTTACATTCGTGTAATACTCGCTTTTTCTCAGGTAAATTTCATATTTCCAAACAATATCCCGAAAAGCAGGCTTCTTCTTTTTGTATCCCAAAGCGATACGGTCACACTCTAAATATTCACGCAAGTCCGCTTTGCTCGTTATCATTCTTTTTCTCCCTTAAATAGATTGATTTTACTGAAAACAATTCTACTTTTTAAATTGGGTACTTAATTTTAGAAGCACTTTCTTCACTGAAAACACAAATGCTTTAGGCGATGCAAAAACAGAACAGCAATATCGGATCCCTTTCCGCTTTTCTCCGGCCTTTAAGAACACATATCCCACCTCAAAGTTGTGCAGGCTGTGCATGCATCTTCGGTCACTGGGGGACATGGTATCTGTCACCGGATTTACGGATGCAAAAAACTTTTCTTTATGCTGCAGCAGTGCTTCCCCGTCCGGTCTGTTCTGTCCGTCACTCACATCCAGATTAAATAAATACTCGTCTACTTCTTTTAACTTATACTGAAATGTAAAATTCACCAAAAGCTGCAAATCCTGATGCCTGCGCAGTGTTTCATCAAAATATCCGGTCTGATCCAGCGCGGTATGCCTGAGCAGCAAAGAACAGGTCGTTACATCACTTAGCAGAAACAGGATATCCTTATATATGTGGCCATCCCGGTATTTTGCGGTCTTTCCGGTCACTTCACCCTGCTGATTTACAAACTGAAACTTACAGGATACGCCGCCCCAATCCTCCGGCAGCTTCCGAAGCTCATCCACCTGAACTTCCAGCTTATTTGCTTCCCACCAGTCGTCATCGTCCAAAAAAGCGATATATTCTCCTCTGGCTTGCCGGATCCCTACATTTCTGGCCGCTGCGCCGTTGATATGCCGTTCCTGCAAGATCAGCTTAAAGCGCGGATCTTCTTCATACGGCTTTACGCATTCTTTCAGCTCTGCGGTAAATACATCATCCGGCTCATTGTCATTGACCAGCAAAAGCTCAAGATTTTGATATGTTTGGCCCAGAATACTTTCAATTGCTCTGGTCAGCTTTTCTGAGCGTTTATATGTGGGCATGATCACACTGACCAAACCGTTTTCATAATGCCCCATTGTCAATTACTCCTTACTGCGCGCAAAAGTGCGAAACACCCAACCTCTAAGCCGATTAGGCATAGCAACCTGAACCGCCCACCGCTTCAATATGTTCATGCTATATGTTCCGTAGCCGATCAGTTTCTTTTGCAGCATATAATCCTGCAAGCCCTTTTCGCTCTGAAAATACTTTTTTCCGCCTCTGCGCCGATACATATCCGCACCACTGCGCACATTTACCAGTACGCTCCCGGTATTTGCAAAAGTACAGCTATTTTCCATCATTCGGATCCAGAGGTAATAGTCTTCATTCCAGAACCAATCCATATAGTTTCCCGCATTCAATACAGCCGTCTTTTTATACATGACAGTCACATGATTCATCGCACAGCGTTTTTTCATATACTGCTTGATATCCGCATCCCTTTGCGGCACTATACGCTTACCAACCACATTTTCACTATCGCCAATAAACTCAGTAATATCTCCGCCTACAATATCCAGCTCCGGATTTTCCGCAAAGCAGCGAAGCTGCTGCTCAAAGCGTGTAGGCAGCGCAATATCATCGCTGTCCATTCTGGCAATCAATTCATGGCTACAGTTTTCTACTGCCAACCGCAGGGCATTGCCAAGCCCCCTGTTTTCTTCCAAGCGGATCACCCGGAAGCCGGAATACTGCGCTTCATAGTTGGCAATGACTGTATTCAATCCGTCACTGACCGGACCGTCTACGATTAGCACGATTTCGTCCGGTTTACATGTCTGATCCCGCGTGATGCTCTGCAGTGCTATGTTGAAATGCTCTGGATTATCATTTTTATATGCAGATATTGCAACGGAAAATGGAATATGCTCCATAGGATTCCCTCACTTATACCTCAATTAATTCCTTTGCCTGTATCTGTTTGTAATCGTATTCCTCTTGCGCTACCGCTCCCTTATGGAGCAGGTAGTCACCTAAATCCTCCGCAGTCGCCATACCTTCTTCTGTGATACCGTCACGCTTGAATACTTTCACCACAGTCTTCAGGATGATCTTCACATCTGCAAAAAAAGTAATGTTCTCCACATACTCCAGGTCGTACTGCAGCTTTTGCTCCCAGCTCATATTGTTTCGGCCGCTGCACTGGGCAAGGCCGGTCAAGCCCTGGCGGACAGTATGGCGCTTTCTCTGCTCCGGGGTCATGAACACCATGTCCCGGACAAGCTGGGGGCGGGGACCTACGATACTCATATCCCCCTTGAGAATATTGATCAGTTCCGGCAATTCATCCAGGGACGTGCTGCGCAGCAGCTCACCGTACCGGGTCAGCCGCTGCTCGTCAGGCAGCAGATTGCCGTTTGCGTCTGTTTCGCAGGTCATGGTGCGGAATTTGATCAGCCTGAAGATCTTCTCGTCCTTTCCAGGCCGCAATTGGGTAAAGAACGGATTTCCCTTCATTTTCATTGCGCCCAACACCGTCAGGATCAACAGCACCGGCCACAGAACGATCAGCGCCAGCAACGATAAAGTGAAGTCCAACGCCCGTTTTACATACTTTGCATACATCACGTTCTACCTCACGCAAAACAGCTTCTGACGATCTCAATGACCGTATCCTGCTGGGCAGGGGTCATCTTATTATCACTGGGCAGGCACAGACCACGGCTGTAAATATCCATGCCCACATCCACGCTCTCGCCGGCAATATAGGCATTGCTGCCACCGCGGCCATTTCCCTGCGCTGTGACAAATCCATGCATCCGGTAAATAGGCTGCATATGCATGGGCTTCCAGATGGGTCTGCCCTCCGCATTATATTTGGCTAATGCTTCCAGAATCTGTGTGGGACTGCTCTTGCCGGCCGCCTCTCTATACAGAGCCTGATTCTCGCCCAGCACCTGGGGCGCCATGGCATCGCTGTTGATCAGCAGGCAGCTAAGCCAGAAGTTCGGCTCAGAGTTTACTGCATCATAGGGATTCATGGTTACAGGCAGATCCTTAAAACCTTCCCGATAGCGCTCATAAATCGCCTTTTTCTTCGCAATGTGCTCTTCCAGGTATGGGAACTGTCCTCTTACTACACCGGCGATCACATTGCTCATGCGGTAGTTGTAGCCCACCTCTTCATGCTGATACCAAGGTGCGTTTTCGCGACTCTGAGTGGACCATTTGCGGACCTTATTTGCTGCAGCCAGATCGTCTGTCAGCAGCATACCGCCGGAAGAGCCGGTAATAATCTTGTTTCCGTTAAAGGAAATGCAGTTATATGCGCCGAAAGTGCCGGTCTGCACCCCCTTGTATGTAGCGCCCAGGGATTCTGCCGCATCCTCGATGATCACCGCACCATGCCGATCGCAAACTGCTCTGATCTCATCGATTTTTCCCGGAGTACCATACAGGTGCGCCACAACAACCACCTTGACCTCCGGATAAAGCTCAAACGCCTTTTCCAGCGCCACGGGGTCCATATTCCAGGTATCCCGCTCTGTATCAATGAATACAGGGATCCCCTTCTCATATACCACAGGATTTACAGTCGCAGCAAAGGTCATATCGGAGCAAAACACCTTATCCCCCGGCTTTACCCCAGCTAGCTTCACCGCCATGTGCAGCGCTGCCGTGCCGGAAGACAGCCCTACCGCATACTTGCAGCCAACATTTTCACAGGCCAAGCGCTCCACTTCATTAATATTCGCGCCCACCGTAGACATCCAGTTGGTCTCATATGCCTCAGTTACATATTTCAGCTCTTCGCCGTGCATCGTCGGCGAAGCCAGCCAGACTTTTTTTTCAAACGGTTTCAGTTCCATCGCTTACCTTCCCTTCCTATACGCCCGCACCCACAACTTGGCTGCACAGCTTTTCATAAGTCTTCCCCTTATGTTCGGATCCTTCCGGTGCCGGATGATAGGTAGGCACCATCTGTTCTACGATATCGCAAATGGTTTCTTCATTCTCGTAAGCTGCGTCCATCAGTTTCTTCAGGTCCAGCAAAAACGCATTGGTGTCAAAGGGGATCGGGTTGCCGATATGGATCAGCTTGTTCGCCGTCCGCTTCATGCCCTCTTCTGCCATCAACTTTTCCTCGTACAGCTTCTCCCCAGGACGCAGACCAGTATATACCACCTGAATATCCACATCTGGCTGATGGCCGGAAAGCTTGATCAGGTTGCGCGCCAGTTCGTCAATTTTGACCGGAGCTCCCATATCCAGCACGAATATTTCGCCGCCTTTGGCATAGGTTCCCGCCTGCATGACCAGACTCACCGCCTCAGGGATGGTCATAAAGTAACGAATAATGTCCGGGTGAGTCACCGTCACCGGGCCGCCCTTAGCAATTTGCTTTTTAAACAGCGGAATGACAGAGCCATTGCTGCCCAACACATTACCAAAGCGCACCGCAACAAATTCCGTGCGCAACTGTGTATCCTCCGAGGCAGCCTGCATATCCCCCGTTTCATCCGCATGGTGTGTAAACAACATAGGCAGATCCTTTGCTGCACCTGTCTTTACTGCCCAGTCAAAGCTCTGGATCACCATTTCACACAGTCGTTTACTTGCACCCATAATATTGGTAGGATTGACTGCTTTGTCAGTACTGATCAGCACAAACCGCTGACAGCCATGGGTCATCGCCGCATAAGCAGTCTTATATGTGCCTATTACGTTATTCTTAATCGCCTCACAGGGGCTTGCTTCCATCAGCGGAACATGCTTATGCGCAGCCGCGTGATAGACAATATCTGGCTGATATTCGGCAAAAACCCAATTGATCCGGCGGCTATCCCGCACGGAACCGATCAGCACCTTCAAATTCAAATCCGGATGTTCCGTTCTGAGCTCCTGCTCGATATCGTAGGCATTATTTTCATAAATATCAAAGAGAATCAACTGCCGGGGATGATGTGCTGCCACCTGACGGCACAGCTCACTGCCGATTGACCCACCGCCACCGGTCACTAAAATAGTCTTCCCCTGGATATCATGGAAGATCTCAGTCATATTAACCTTGATCGGATCTCTTCCAAGCAGATCCTCCACGGCCACATCCTTCATATCACCCATGGTAACTCGCCCGCATACCAGCTGATACACACCGGGCAGGTTCTTGATTTCACAGCCCGATTCCTTACAGATATTCAGAATATCCCGGATATTCTCAGCACTAGCACTGGGGATCGCCACAAAAATCTTCTCAATCTGGTATTTCTGTACATTCAGCAGAATATCTTCTCTTCCGCCAACAACAGGCGTGCCCTCAATATATCGGCCCCATTTATTCGGATTGTCATCAATGATGCAGCAGACCTTCATCCGCTCTTTCCGCATGCGCATAATGTCCCGCAAAATGCTTTGTCCTGCGTTGCCGGCGCCAATTAGCATGACCTTCTTTACATCACCGTTTTTTCCAATCCTGCTGCGTTCCAGCAAAATGAAGCGATAGGAGAACCGAATCCCCAAAATCAGCAAGAATTGAATGCCCATACCGATAATGTAATAGGAAATAGGCATTGCCCCAAACAACAGTGTAATGCCCACAACATGAAATACTGAAGTAATTACAGATGCCAGCATCACCCGCATCAACTCGCTAAAGCTTGCAAATCGCCAAATGCTTTTGTACAGCCGCAGCCGCCAAAACACCAACACGCAAACAGCTGTGTAGATTGGCACAAATTTAATGTACGGTCGTAAGTACTGTTCCTGCGGAATGGCGGTAAACATGCAGTCAAACCGGAACCAAAGCGCAAGAAAATACGCTGCATTTACCATTACTGCATCATACAATACCAATAGTGCCGCAATTTTATGCCAATGCTCAATGTGTTGGCCAATTTTAACATTCTTCATATGAACCTCTCAAAAACCAAAGTTACCAGCTTCAGTTATTTTAAATTTCCATCTGTTGCCTGCTCAAAGATCCCTTGACTTAATTGGGCTATGGCATACATCACGCTGCCCATTCCTTTTTTCTCCAGATACGCCACAGCCTGGCCCATATTGGGCTGGCGCGTGGTCATATTATGGCAGTCTGAGCCCAAGAGCTGCACCATACCGCTCTTTAGCATTTTTCTTCCCTGACGGCGACTGCGGAACTG
>JAZOSD010000046.1:0-9843 GCA_045656945.1 Faecousia sp. | reverse complement strand
CCGACGGGCGGCGCACTGCACCGCCCCTACATTAACAGTGCGACAAACTGAAATTTGGATGAAAGGGGTGCAGGTATGGAGAAAATACTTCTGTCCGTAAAGGATTTATATGTAAACTTCCGTGTTCGGGGCAGGGAGCTGACTGCCATTCGTGGGATCTCTTTGGATTTTTACGAAGGGGAGTGCGTTGCCATCGTGGGAGAATCCGGCTCCGGAAAATCGGTGTTTACAAAGACTTTTTCCGGGATGTTGGAGAAAAATGGCTATATTCCCAAAGGGTCAGTGACATTTTTCGGTGAGCAGACTGTAGAACTGAGTAAGCTTCTTAGAAACCGACAATGGGAACAACTGCGGGGCGGGCAGATCGCCTCTGTTTTTCAGGATCCTATGTCCTCTTTGAACCCGGTTTTGACCATTGGCAAGCAGATCACCTCCGTGATCCGCAAGCATCGCCGCTGCTCAGAGCAGCAGGCAAAAGAAATTGCCCTTGAAATGATGGCAAAGGTGGGGATTCCCCAGCCGGAAAAGCGATTTGAGGATTATCCCTTCCAGTATTCCGGCGGGATGCGTCAGCGAATTGTCATTGCCATTGCCCTTGTGTGCCATCCGAAGATCCTGATTTGTGATGAACCGACTACTGCACTGGATGTAACCATTCAGGCGCAAATTTTGAAGCTTTTGAAAGACTTGCAGAAGGAGCTGGGTTTTACAATCGTTTTCATTACACACGATTTAGGTGTGGTGGCGAATATAGCAGACCGGGTGGCAGTGTTTTATGCCGGGCAGATGGTAGAGATGGGCACAGCGGAGGAAATTTTTTATGATCCCCGCCATCCCTATACCTGGGCACTGCTACAAAGCCTGCCCCAGCTTGCCCAACCGGGACAGCGGCTGTATTCCATTTCTGGAACACCCCCATCTTTGTATAGTCAGCCAGAGGGAGATCCCTTTGCACCCAGAAATCCTTATTGTATGAAAATCGATATACTGCAAGAGCCACCTATGTTTCAGTTAACAGACACCCACTATGCAAAGACCTGGCTGTTAGACCCCAGAGCACCGAAAATTGAAAAGCCGGAGATACTTCGGAATTTGCACCAAAGACTGGGAGATATCTATGGATAATCGGGAAATACTGCTCAGATTGAAAAATGTGGACATTACCTTTGGCAAAGGGGCGCAGGCGGTGCGGGCAGTGAAAAATGCCAGCTTTGATATTTATAAAGGGGAGACCTTTTCACTGGTAGGAGAGTCCGGTTCCGGAAAAACCACCATCGGTAGAGCGATTATCCGGGCAAACACTTGTTCTGCAGGAGAAATTTTATATAAGGGGGAGAAAATCTCCGGGAAAATATCGCCCCGGCAGGAAAAACAGGTGATTCGGAACATCCAGATGGTGTTTCAGGATCCTGCGTCCTCCTTAAATGAGCGGGCAACGGTGGAATATATTATTTCCGAAGGTCTTTATAATTTCCACCTGTTCCGGGATGAAAAGGACCGCCTGCAAAAGGTGGAGGAAATGATCCGCCATGTGGGGTTGCTGCCAGAACATTTAAGCCGCTATCCCCACGAATTTTCCGGCGGACAACGCCAGCGGATAGGATTAGCCAGAGCAATGATTATGCATCCGGAGCTGGTGATTGCAGATGAACCCATCTCTGCGCTGGATGTATCCGTCCGGGCGCAGGTGCTGAATTTAATGAAGGATTTTCAGGAAGAACAGGGGATCACCTATCTGTTCATTGCCCACGATCTTTCTGTGGTGCGGTTTATTTCCGACCGGATCGGTGTGATTTATAAGGGAGATATGGTGGAAATTGCAGAGGCGGAAGAGCTGTTTCAGCACCCATTACACCCCTATACCAAAAGCCTGATTTCTGCCATCCCCATTCCTGACCCCATTTTGGAGAGGAACAAGCGGCTACTAACCTATGACCCCTCGGTCCACGATTACAGCAAAGAAAAACCCACCCTTACCGATATCGGCCATAACCATTTTGTTTTTGGAAACGCGAAAGAAATTGCCCAATATAAAACCCTTCGAGGTTTATAAAAAACAGGCGCGTTGCACTGCAACACGCCTGTTTTCTAAACTTTCTCTTCTAAATTCCGGGCGAGGGTGTAGCCCTTGCCGTTTACATTTTTCACTTCCGAGGTCACAATAAATGCGTGGGGATCCAGCTTCAAAATCGCATCCCGGATGGCTGGATACCGCTTGGCATAGAGGATACAAAGCACTGCCTTTTGGGTTTTGCCCTCATAGCCGGTTTCAATATCCAGCATCGTCACACCGCTGTCCTGGGTTTCCAGAATTTCGTGACGGATCTGCTCATACAGGGGGGAAATGACGATCAACTGAACCTTTTTAACACCGGTAACCACTGTTTGGTTGACCGTCATAGACATCAGGAAAATGATTACCAGACTGTGCAGTACACCGTCCAGACCGTTCAGGCACACCTGCGCCAAAACGATGATGCAGTCAAAAACCATCAAAGAAGTTCCAATAGGAATGCCCTTGTACTTATGTAGTATGCAGGGAGGGATATCCATACCGCCGGTAGCACCGCCGGCGCGGACTACGATTCCAATGCCAAAACCTGCAATTACAGCGCAGAAGATCGCACAAGTGAGCCTGTCCTCTGTGAAAAGGGTTTCCATAGGCAGCTGTTCAAACAGAGCCATAAACAGAGGATAGACAATGGTGGAAAGCAAGGTGCCAGCGGCAAAGTTCTTGCCCAGGAAAGCCAGTCCTATAAAAAACAGCGTGCCATTGAGAATGCCGTTGAGCACAGACAGGGGAAGGGGAATGAAATTGTAAAGGGCAAGGGCAATGCCATTAGAGCCGCCCAGCATAAAATGATTCGGCACAACAAAGGCGCATACAGCAAAGGCCAGTAATGCGTTGCCTGCCAATATACTAAAAAATGTAAAAAGCTTTTGCTTCATAAAAGCCTCCGGACATAATTTTAGACGGTTCGCCTGAACCGCCCCAACAAGATTATCATATCACAGGAAAGTAGTGGAAGTCAATAAAGAATTGCAGATGTATTTTACTTTCTCCTTTTTGTATGATTTTAGGATAAAAAAGTTGTGAAACATCCCATCTTGAAAAAGGGGAAAAGCTGGGTTATTATATAGACACAAAGAGGTGATACCAATGATTTGATACACCCTAGATCCTAATGAAAAAAGGATCGAAAGACGGACTTTCACCTAATCTTCCGATAATATAAAATTTCTCAGAAACCATAATAAAGGAATTGAAACGGAAGCAATTCAAGAAATCAGAAAGTCGCGTCTAAATCGTAGAAAGTGAGGTTAAGCAAATGTCGGAACCCAACAATTCAATGAAATGACCCTCAGCCTGTTAAGTAGTTTTAACAAGCTGAGGGTCATTTCATTTCTCAACGGATCTTTTGCTCCAGCTTGCGTCCACAATGCGGCTTTTTTTTGGCGCTATGTACCCAGAACGGGCAGTATAAAATATAGCTTGTATTTTCCAGGGTTTTAGAGTATGATAATAAAAGCTATGACCAATAATACTAAGATAAGGATCGTGTAGTGGTTATGTCCAGGTTAGAAACCTGCGTACAGACGCAGACGGCAGAACTGAATAAGTGCCCCTGGATCCAGGGAATCAACCGCTTTTTGAGAACACCGCAATATATTGTGCTGGTAATGCTGCTGGCTGCGGTTTCCAATATGTTCGCTATGGAACTGGTGGTCTATGGAATATATGTGGCGCTGGTGGCGTATATATGTCTGTTTGGGAGCGATTTGTTACCGCTGATCCCGGTGGTGGTTTGTTGCTATGTAGCACCTTCTGTGCGGAACAATCCGGGACGGGAAGCAAACTCTGTGTTTTTCTCCGGTCACGGTGGAAATGTGATTATAGTGTATGCTTTGGTGATGACAGCAGCGCTGGTCTATTACCTGATTCGCAACCGGAAGCAGTTCTTATCCCAAAAGTATTCCCTCTTATCCGGAATGTTGGTTTTAAGCGCTGCGTATTTACTCAGCGGTATTGGCAGCGATTTCTATCCTGCAGCGATCAAGCAGAATTTGTTGTTTGCGTTGGTGCAAGGCTGTGCATTGGTTCTGCCCTATTTTTTAATTGCAGGCGGCGTAAAGTGGGAAAATGTCCGCAAGGATTATTTCGGCTGGGTCGGTTTTTGCTTGGGTGTCCTGGTGCTGGTGCAGGAATGCTGGATCTATTGTACTGCCGATGTAGTGATGGGTGGTGCCATTGAGCGCAGGAATGTTTATACCGGCTGGGGAATGCACAATAACATCGGAAGCCTTTTGGCAACAATGATCCCCTTTGCATTCTATCTTGCTATAAAATACCGCAAAGGTTGGATCGGCGCAGTGGTTGCGGCAGCCTTTTTGGGCGGTGTGATCCTTACTTGTTCCAGAACCTCTATGGTAATGGGTTTGGCAGCTTATGCTGTTTGCCTGCTGCTGATGCTGCACGAAGCCAAGAATCGAAAGCATACCACCATTGTTCTTGTAGGTATTGTTTGCGGTATTGCCCTTATGTTTGCCTTGTTCTATGAGCAGATGATGCATCTGTTTAGTGATCTTCTCAGAAGAAAATTAAATCTGTCCGGTCGGGAAGATATCTATATTATGGGTTGGCAGCAGTTTTGCGATCGGCCTGTTTTTGGAAATTCATTCTTTTCTATGGGCGATTTTCATCCCTGGTCCACAGTTACGGCATTTACCGACTTCTTCCCCAGTCGCTGGCACAACACAGTCATTCAGCTGATGGCTAGCTGCGGCAGTGTGGGATTGGTGGCATATCTTTTCCATAGAGCACAGACACTACGGCTGTTTTTGAAAAATCGGACAAAAGAAACAATCTTTATTGGCTGTGCTGTTTTGGTAATGCTGTCTTGCAGTTTGATGGATTGCCATTTCTTCAACATCGGTCCGGTGCTGTTTTATTCAATGGGACTGGCATTTGCGGAAAATTGCTATAAGTTTTCTTAATATAAAAACCTGTACACACCTTGCGATGTGTACAGGTTTTTTACATATTTTGGGTGCTTTTGCGGTAAACGCCCGGGGTATAGTGGGTCATTTGCTTAAACAGGGTCTTAAAATGGGGTACAGAACGGAAGCCACAGGCGGTGGCGATCTGCTCTAAGCTCATATCCGTATCCGTCAGGAGTGTTTTTGCCTGTTCCAGGCGGATGGCGGTTAAAAACTGATGGGGTGTTTGACCCAGATCCTGCTTAAAAAGCCGCAGAAGATGCAGCTGGGAATAACCGGTCAGCTTTCCTAAAACTTCCAGAGTGATATTTTCAGAAAGATTTCTTTGCATATAGTTGACGCACATTCGCACTGCCCGCCTGGGAAATGAAAAGCTTTACTATTACACCAACAAGCGCTATCAGGATGTATCCATTATGCCCACCCGGCACACAGACGGTCACATTTCCGTGCTGCTGGCATACGGTGACGATCTTTTGAAGCGTCAACTGCAGGATCTGGATGTGCAGATCGATTTGGACGGCATTGACAGCCGGTACGATGTAAAAATTTGGCGTATTGACGCAAAGAATGCCAATGTTTATACGAAATTCTTAGAACTGGGTTCTCCCCAGGATCCCACCCAGGAGCAAAAAGAGCAGATCCGTCAGGCAGGTGTGTTGCAGGCGGAAAGCCTGGGTACAGTTACCCCGGAAAATCCTGTGGTAAGCTTCTCTATGACCAACAATGCAGTGGTGCTGCTGGAACTGATGCCTGTGTAATTTTTTGTTTGTTGCACCGTTAATGTAGGGGCGGTGCAGTGCGCCGCCCGTCGGCAAAGTGCGACCTCGATGGGCGCATTTTGCCGTATTATTCGCCTGCGGCGACGGGAGGGGCAATGCCCCTCCCCTACAGGGACACACCGTCAAACGGAAAACTGATAATTTTTGGTTTATTCTACAAAAGGGAAATCGTAGAATTTTACAAGCATTTCTCTTCCTAGTTCAAGCATTTTTTGCGAATACAGTGTAGAATCAAAATAGAATCCTAAACTCTATTCTAAATTGGAGGGAATTTTATGAAAAAAGGGATCAAGCGTTTGATTTCAGCGGTGCTTCTCGTTTGCACGCTGATGTCCTTTGTCGTTCCCGCAACCTTTGCAGAGGACGAGGGTACGGTTGTAGCGTCCTACAACTTTATCTTAGATAGTGCCGTTTACGGCAATAAAACCTCAAAGCATTTACTCACTGGTGATTGTGCTTGTGGCTGCAAGAAAATGGTCTATGAGCATTATGCAGATAACTATGCCACTTACGGCTGGTCCTATGTTGAGGATACTATGACGGAGCGCCTGTTCCGCCAGAGCATCAACTGGGGTCTTCGTCTGCAGGATGAAACGGACAGTAACGGCTGGATCGCATTTAAGATCAATGTGCCTCAAGCTGGTAGATTCGCACTGGAATATACAGGAAGTGCCAATGACAGCGGTACTTTCAATGCCTATGTATTTACAATGACTGAGCTGGGCAGCGGAACGGTTGAGCGTTTGATGTCTGCATCCAACGCCAGCAATCACTGCGTGGGAACTTTGAGCCTGGCTTCCGGTAAAACCGGCTCTTTTGGCAACTGGAATTTCCCAACAGCCGGTGAGTATGTGGTTGTTTTGAAGCTGGAAAATTCCAAGCGGATGTATCTGGGCGGTCTGAGCCTGATCGACTACGGTGCAGGCACAGAGGAAACCACCGGAACTACCGGAACAACCGGCACTACGGAAACAACGGTAGCACCGCAAGAAGATCAGGTTATTGAAACCTATGATTTCATCCTTTATAACGCAGAGCAGAATGACGGCTATAATGAGATATTTATGAATGGTGCGACTGTCACCAGAAGAAAAATGGAAAATGACTGCTTCTGCGGTTGTGGAACGGTGAAAGAACACATTGTCTCCAAATACGACGATTTGAAGTGGAAGTATCTGGAGAGCTCTGTAGGCGACAGCAACATTGAATTCCGCTCCGATAGTGGCTGGGGTCTGCGCATCACGGATTCCTCAAAGGAAGGCTGGACAGCCTTCCAGATCAAAGTTCCCCAGGCAGGCGAATTTGCGCTGGAGGTCACTTCCAGCTATGCCGCTACCTATAACGGCGCGTATGATGCTTATATTTTTACAGCAGAGGAATTGGCAGCAGCAGGTTCTGTAGAAGCCTTGATGGCCGGGGATAAAACCGCCAATAGTATCGGCAGAATTTCTGCGCTGAAAGAAGCAGGGGAAACCGCCCGGTTTAACACCTACAATTTTACTGCAGCCGGAGACTACATTGTGGTGTTTAAGGATGTGGGCATTCAAAGAATGCAAATAGGTGCACTGAAACTGATCTTGCCTGCCACAGTGCCCGATGAAACCACTACCGCAACGACTGTGGAAACAACAGCAGAAACCACAGTACCCGCCGGAACTACCGCAGAAACCACCGTTCCTGATGTGACCTTGCCGGAGGATGTGGTGGCGTACTACGATTTTATCCTCTACAATGCCCAGCAGGATGACGGCTTTAACAATATGTTTGAAGGGGATAAGGTAATCACCTACAAAAACAACTGTATCTGTGGCTGTAGAAAGACCAATCAGGTGCATTTGGAGCAGATGTATGCAGATGGCAAGATGAACTGGGTGTATGCAGAAAGCACAGAGGCCATTAACGAGATGCAGTTCCGCAAAGAAGGCAAATGGGGCTTCCGGGTCAAAGGCGATAAGGAAGGCTGGGTTGCATTCAAGATCAATGTGCCCCAGGCAGGCACTTTCAACCTGCGCTATACTGCCAGCACCTATGATGTCGGCGGAACGCTGAAGGCTTATCTGTTCCCCGCATCCCAGCTGACAGGTTCTGTTGCAGACCTGATGGCAGCACCTGCTGACAATGAGGTGGGTCAGATCACCCTGAAGGCGGATGCTCTCTCCCAAAACTTTGGCAACTGGGAATTCTCCGCTGCCGGAGAGTATATTGTTGTGCTCAAGCGGGTAAGCACCCAGAGAATGAATCTGGGCGCATTGGAACTGACCCTCCCGGTGGAAGAAATCGTGCAAGATAGCTGCACCGGTACTTATACCGACTTAAACTACAATTTTGCCCTTTATACCGAGGATGCCCGCAAGGGTATGTTTGGCAAAAACGGAAATTTGGCTGACCTGCGTGACAATCACACCTGTGTCGCTTGCGGCAAGCCACTGTTTGTGTGTATTGCGGATCAGTACAAAGCAGGAAAGCTGAACTGGACGGTGGAAGGCGGAAGCTTTGGTGAGCTGACCATTATGGGTGCGGCTTATCAGAAAGGCAGTGCGGCAGGTCTGCGTATGCGCTTTGCCCTGGACGAAAATGGCAAATTCATTTATGAAGAAGACGGAACCACCAAGGCAGAAACCACCGGAAACTTCGTGGCATTCCGTCTGAAGGTGGGTACACCCGGCAATTATGAAGTAAAACTTCTGAAGGACAGCAACGCATATAATGTCAATGTATATGTGATCCCCGCAGCAAAGGCTGCCTACAACCGTGCAGAGCTGACCGCAGCCATTACCGATGAAAATCTGGTTGGCAATGCCATTGCCCAAGGCGCAATGCGCGGTGCAAGCGCAGGCATATGGAACTTCCAGACTGCCGGTGAGTATGTTGTGATCATTAAGGCACAGGGCAGCTATAAGCGGTTGCAGTTTACTGGGATAGAACTGTCTGCACCCAAGGTAGCAGAGCCGATTCCTGCCGCTAAGGAAATGCTTTATGATTTCAATATGGTAAAGACCGATGAAAACCTGATTAAGGCAGGTCCTTCCACCAAGTATATGCTCGACGGCAAGGAAATCCGTGTTCGGGAACTGATGGAACGCAAGTATGCTGCCGGTGAGGTTGCCTGGAAGTATGAAACCCCCAGCACGGACTTCGGTTCTACCGGCTCTACCTTCCGGGTAGGCGGCTTCTGCTTCAAGAGTGATAAGAACTACCGTGACCGGGGCGATGTCTGGTACTCCTTCCGCATTAAAAACCCCGGCACGGACACCTACGATATCCGCATCAGTACCTTCAATGCAAAAACCGAACTGGCGGCAGATATTTACCTGATTCCTGCTCCCTCTGAGCTGACTATGACCGAAGCACAGATCAAGGAGCAAATGACCGAAGATAATTTGCTGATTAAGGGCGCGCTGTTTAAGGGTGCGGACACCTACTACTTAGGCGAGCATACCTTCGGTATGGAAGAAGAGTATATTCTGGTATTTGCCTTAAAGAAGGGCAAGCTGATCTACTTCTCTGAGATCCTTATGACCCTGGACGGTGTAAAGGCAGATGAAGAGATCAAGAAGGAAAAGGTCTACAACGGTACTGTTTATGACTTTGACCTTGCCGACTCTATGAACGGCATTTTTGAGGACTCCAAAGTCAATTTGGTAGATGTGGTGGATACGGTCCACGCAAGATGGAGATCCGGCGCAAGCAACTGGGACTGGGTTGTAAACAACGACAGTATGATGGGTAATACCAGAGATACCGCAGACAAGCCCAGCAGTACCATTCGTTTCTATCGGGCAACCGGTATGCGTTACTATATGGCACCGGAATGTTGGACCGCTTTCCGCATTAAGAGTCCCGGAAGTGGTACATTTACCCTGAGCCTCAACTACGCAATCATGGCAAACAGCGGCACTTTGGCAGTCTATGTCCTGCCTGGCGATACCCAGGATATTTACAGTGCCCTGGACCACGCAAACCGGGTGGGCAAGGTTGCGATGTATAACGATGGATCTGCTTCCACCACCGATGGTCAGAGCTCTTACTTGGGCTACTGGGATTTTGAGGCAGGCAAGGAATA
>JAZOSD010000045.1:0-3628 GCA_045656945.1 Faecousia sp. | reverse complement strand
GGTGATCATATGGTGGTTTTCAGGACTCTTGGCAGTGTTCAAAGAAACCACACGGCAAGTGGAGAAGATCTCCTCCAAAGATGCCTTCTGTACGCCCAGTGCAGCAGCCTGTTCCTCGGTCATGTGACGGGAGTACAGCTTAATCTTTGCGTCAAACACCTTCAGCATATTAATCAGGTTGCGGCTGATTGCACCGTAGCCTACAATACCCACTCTCTGCTCCCACAAAGATTCATTATAGTAGTTGCCAAGATTGGTTTTCCAGTGGCATACGCGCATATCTGCTTCTGCAAACAAACGCAGAGAATACATCATCTGTGCGATAGTACCTTCAGCAACTACCCGGGCAAAAACATCATTGCCGGCAGAGATCCGGATGCCCTTTTTGTACATTGCATCGCTGACGATACCGGCAACAGAGCCGGCAGTGTAGGCAACCAGCTTCAGCTTGTCAGCCTTCTCCAGCACATATTCGTTCAAATTGCAGCAACCCCAGCCGGTGAGCAGTACATCGATGCCCTCCAGTGCGTCCCGCAGCTTTGCAGGTTCAATCTTGCCCTCGTTGCCTTCATACCAGATTACTTCGCCCAGACTCTCCAGCAACTGGATATTTTCCTGTGTCATAAATGAGTCGCGGCCGTTGTTCCACGCAACAAGAATTTTCATATTTTTTCCTCCGTTTATTTCAAACTGAAATTAAGCGAAACTATCATACCATATATTTCCGGTTTTGAATATGGATATTTGTATCAAATTTATTTGTTTTTTTTACTTAAATTTTAGAAATCTTTGAAAAAATCCCTAAAATACAAAATAATAGTGTCTATAAAAACCGAAAAAAATTATTTAGAGCATATTAAAACCGTCAAATTTCAGTTTATTAGGCAGTTCAAATACGTTTGCGCACAATCTGGCAAAGGGATTCCTAAGGGGAAAGCGGAAAACGACTTGGACAAAGAGACAACCAATCCGCTTTCCCCTTAGGCCGTCTGGAGAGTCCGAGAACCATACGCAAGGTTCTCGGGGGTTCTTTGCATACTTTCTCACCGGAGAGAAAGTATGATATTCCCTTACAGGAAGGAGATTGCCACAACGAGTCTGCGGACTGGTTTCGCAATGACGTGCGTTTTTGATAACAGCCCGACAAACTGAAATTTGATAAAATGATGGAGGTAGTTTATAAACTACCTCCATTACTAGGTTAGAAATATATGTGGTTCTTTACGGCCCTATTGGGGTCATTCAGCCAGTTTACCCAGCATACCTTTTCCTTCTACCATAACGCCGGAAACATTGATACCGTCGTCGAAAACGATCAGGTCGGCATCCTTGCCTGCTTCAATAGAACCCTTCCGGTCACCCAGACCGATGATCTTGGCGGGGGTCAGAGTCATCATCTGAACTGCGTGGTACAAAGGCACATTTGCCTTCTGGGTCATCACCCGGATCAGGCGATCGTCAGTTGCCACAGAGCCGGCAAAGGCGGAGCGATCGGGAAGCTTTGCCACATCGTCCTCAATAATAACCCGGGAGCCCCGTTCCTGATTGCCCAGCATAGCTTCCTTTACATTCTGACCGGCGCAGCGCATAGAGTCACAGGTGAGTGCAGTCTTGTCCGGACCTTTCAGCCGGTACACCATCTCCAGCAGTTCCGGAGGAATGTGACAGCCATCTGCAATGATTTCCACAGTCATATCCGGGATGCAGTATGCGCTTTCCAGCACACCGCTGTGGCGGAAGCCACCCTTGCGGACAATGGTGGACATTGCGGAATACAGGTGGGTCACATGGGTGACACCCTTTTCAAAAGCTTCCTTTACCTGGCAGTATTCTGCATTGGAGTGACCAACAGAGGGGAGGATACCCTCCTCGCACAGACGCTGTGCAAAACGGTCAGCGCCCTCTCTTTCCACTGCGAAAGTCCAGCGAGCCAAAGTGCCTTTGCCGTATTCCAGATACTCTTCGTATTCCTCAGGCTGGGGATCCCGGATGAATTCAGGGTTAATAGCACCGGCCTGATCCTTGCTCAGGAAAGGTCCTTCCATATGCAGACCGTGCATATATGGGCCTTTGCCATCCAGTTCTTTTTTTGCCAGACGGAACGCATCAATATATTTGAGAATATCTTCTCTGGTGGTGGGCACCGGTGTGGGCAAAATAGTGGTAGTGCCGTGCTCCATATGGGTCTGGTTTGCAGCGCGATAGGATTCCAAAGTAGAGTCCGTATAGTCACCGCCACCGGCACCGTGGGTATGCAGTTCCACAAAACCGGGAGCAAGATACTTGCCCTCCAGATCGATCTTCTTGTCATAGGGAAGCTGGGGGATGGCATCAAAACCAACAGATTTGATCTTCTTGTCCTCAACGACAACATAACCTGCCTTGATTTCTTCCGGCAGAATTACTTTTGCATTATAAATCAGTGTTAACATAGAATATCCCTCTTACAGAATGTACTTACCTGCGTCAGCATCCACATACAGCTTAGCGTTATCGTGCTTACGCATAATGGTAGCGGGGCAAGCTGTGCTGATCTCATCGTTGATCATAGCACGAATGGCGTTTGCCTTGGTGGGAGCGGGAACGGTGCAGAACATAGCCTTTGCGGAGGTCAGACCGGGAACGGTGACGCTCAGTGCGTGGGTAGGCACCTGATCAATGCTCTCAAAGCAGCCGTCGTTGACCTGCTGCTGGCGGCAGATCTCGTCCAGCTTTACTACCTTTACCAGCTTGGGATCGTTGAAATCTACAACCGGGGGATCGTTAAAAGCAACGTGACCGTTTTCGCCAACACCCAGCAGGCAGACATCCAGAGGGAAGTCCTTCAGCAGCTGGCTGTAACGGGCAGCTTCCGCCTCAGGATCCTCAGCGTTGCCGTTGAGCAGGTTGATGGTCTTAAAGGGCTTCTTGCCGAAAATAGCGCGCATCAAGAAATTACGGAAGCCGGCGGGGTGTGCAGGATCCAGACCTACATACTCGTCCATATGGAAGGCATTTACCCGGGTCCAGTCGATGTCGGGATCTTCCAGCACTGCTGCCAGAGTTTCATTCTGGGAAGGTGCGGCTGCGAACATTACATTGATAACATCCTTTTCAGCCAGCAGCTTTTTCATATGTGCAGCAGCCTCGCCACCTGCGCAGGCACCCATATTGGCGCGGGTATCAAATACGCGGACATTCAGCTTGTCACAGTTAAAATCCTTTAGAATCATAATGATGTACTCCTTATTTTGTCATTGTTTGGGCGCGGGATGCGCTGATTTCATTTTGCAGGGGCTCGCCCTTCTGGAAGCGGATAATGTCCTCAAAGACAATCCGTCCGGCAGCGGGGCGCTGGTCAATGGTAGGACCTGCCATATGGGGCATCATATGCAGGCGGTTTGCAGGAACAGTCCACAGGGGGCTTTCCTCCACGGGAGGCTCTTTTGCATATACATCCAGAGCCGCACGGATGTGACCGCTGTGCAGGTGCTTTGCCAGTGCTTCTTCGTCGATCAGGTCGCCACGGGCAGTATTTACCAGCAGTGCATCCTGCTCCATCAGGCTCAGCAGCTCATCGGTGATCATATGGTGGTTTTCAGGACTCTTGGCAGTGTTCAAAGAAACCACACGGCAAGTGGAGAAGATC
>JAZOSD010000044.1:0-80367 GCA_045656945.1 Faecousia sp. | reverse complement strand
GGACAATCCCGCTTATCATCCCGGCCGTTGCGCTAAGGTCAGCATTGGTGATGTAGATGTGGGTTATATTGGCCAGATCCATCCCCTGGTAGCCAAGAACTACGGAATGGACTGTGAGGTCTATTGCGCAGAGATCAATTTTACAACTCTGTTTGACCTGCAGTTGCCAGAACCCACCTACGTTCCCCTGCCTAAATATCCTACTGTTTTCCGCGATTTAGCCATTGTGTGCGCTGAAGAAATTACAGTAGCGCAAGCCGAGGAAGTTATTTCCTGCGCCGCTGGTAAGCTCCTTCGCGGTATTCGCCTGTTTGATATCTATCGTGGCACCGGAATCGCTGAAGGCAAAAAGAGTCTTGCATTTTCTCTGGAGTTGAGAGCCGATGACCGCACACTGACAGATGCGGATTCGGAGCAAGTGGTCGCAAAAGTCCTTAGCGCCCTGAATGAAAAACTGAGCGCAACGCTTCGGTAAAGGTCATTTTTTATAAAATTTATCTATAAGGGCTTTACACTCTGCAAAAATTGGGATATAATAACTCTAATATTCGGAAGGAGGTCGTTCCCATGACGGAAAGCACCAAGAATACCATAAAATTTACCGTACCCAGTGATGATAAAGATAATATGCGTCTTGTTCTTCGAGGTGTATTCGACGCTCTGAATGAAAAAGGCTATAACCCAATCAATCAGATCGTCGGTTACCTGCTTACAGAAGATCCCACATATATCACCAATTACAATAACGCTCGCAGCATGATCTGTAAGCTTGACCGGGATGAACTTCTGCAGGAACTGGTTCGTTTCTATCTGTTTGAAAAATAAACCCCGCCGGGAGGCTTTGCCACCGCAAAAGCCTCCCGACTCTATTTTCAGGAGGTCTCTATGTCTGAAGTATGCAACGGTCTTGTTTATAAAGGCCACCCGCTGATGCGCAAAGATAATCTGATCTATTACGGATCTATGGCAGACAGCCATATCGTAATGCTCCAGATTTTAGAAACAAAAAATGTTAACGGCACTGAGGTTGCAACTCGGGTTGCCGTGCAGCTTCAACTGACTGATCCTGCAGCAAAAAGCCGGGATCGTATCGTCAAGAAGGGTGAAAAAGCCGGTCTTTACACCGCATTGGATTTTGGCTGTGTATGGCTGGAACGAGCATTGGCAGGTAAATAATTTACAAGAGCAACACACAAAGATGTGTTGCTCTTATTTTTGTGATAAAGTTTGTAGAAACGCACATACTAGCATAAAAATAAAGCAGGTGAAATAATGGCAAAACTAAAATGTGGCAAGCAAAGTTTTTTGCTGCCTGAACCACCGGTAATCACTGCATGGGCAAGCGTTGCAGGTAAAAAGGAATCTGAAGGTCCACTAAAAACACACTTTGATGTGGTGAATAAGGATACCTATTTCGGACAAAAAACCTGGGAACAGGCAGAAAAACAAATGCAGGCAATTGCACTAAAAAAGCTTTCTGAAAAAGCAAATATGCCCGTCCAGGATTTTGGTTTGGTATTTAGTGGCGATCTGCTAAATCAGTGTATCGGTTCATCCTTTACCCTGAGAAACAGGAATATTCCTCATTTAGGATTATATGGGGCTTGCTCAACAATGGCCGAAAGTCTTTTAATGGCTTCCATGGCGGTTGGCGGTGGTTTCTCTGATAATGTTGTGGCAATGACATCCTCCCACTTCGCCTCCTCCGAACGGCAATATCGCTTCCCTCTTGGATATGGAGGTCAACGTACGCCTACTGCACAATGGACGGTAACAGGTTCCGGTGCCGCATTGATTTCTGCAACCGGAAAAGGCCCTAAAATAACAGCTTGTACCATTGGCGCTGTAACGGATTTAGGAATTAAGGATGCAAACAATATGGGTGCTGCAATGGCTCCGGCTGCGCTTGCTACGATCAAGGCGCATTTTGAAGATATGAAAACAAGCGCAGATGACTTCGACCTGATCATAACCGGCGATTTAGGACAACTGGGAAAAGAAGTACTCCTGACATTGGCGCAAAAAGAAGGTCTGGCACTTGGGGGTAAACTGGCCGACTGCGGAACATTGGTCTTTGATGTGTTGGAGCAAGATGTTCACAGCGGTGGCTCCGGTTGTGGCTGCAGTGCAATTACCCTATGTGGATACCTTCTAAACAAGCTGGAAAAGAAAAAATTGAAAAAAATCCTATTTTGTGGAACAGGCGCACTGCTTTCCCCTACTTCAACACAACAAGGTCTTCCTATCCCAGGTGTTTGTCACGCTGTATCCATCTTAGGAGGTTAATCGATGGAGTATGTAAAAGCATTTTTAATTGGTGGAATATTTTGTTTGATCGGTCAAATTCTGATTGATAAAACAAAATTAACACCCGCAAGAATTTTAGTTAGTTATGTGGTAGCTGGTGTCATTCTTGGTGCCATTGGTATATACGAGCCTATTGTAGATTTTGCAGGTGCAGGTGCAACAGTCCCTTTAACCGGATTTGGGTACAATCTGGCAAAAGGTGTTCGGGAAGCCATAAATAAGGATGGTTTTCTTGGAGTTCTCACCGGCGGAATCAAAGCAACTGCCGGAGGAATTACCGCAGCCATCACAGCTGGTCTGATCACAAGTCTAATTTTCAAAGCAAAGGATAAATCCTGATTTATGGGGTAATCTATATTCAGCGGCGTAACCGCATAAAATACAGGAGGATTGCAAATATGAACAACCAGAATAAGAATCAGAACAACAAGCAAAATCAGAATCAAAACAACCAGAACCAGAATCAGAACCAGAATCAGAACAATCAGAACCAGAATCAGAACCGTTACTAATCACAAAAAGGGCGTGTTGCATTGCAACACGCCCTTTTGTTATTTCATTGAAACAAAGCGCTTAATACGGAAAAAGTAAAGTTGCGCATCCTTAACAGGTTTCTTATATATGCGTTCCAGTGCATTTGCATAAGCGTTAACTTGTGCACGATACTGTTCTGCAGTCATAAGGACTGTATCCTCGGTAACTCTGTTAGTCTTAAAATCAACAACTGTAATGCCATCCGGCTCGATCAATGCACAGTCCACCACTCCTTGCAGCAGCACTTTTTCTGCATCCATCCCCGGGACATATTTTTCTCCATCGTCCAAAATAGAGAACTTAAATTCCCGTAGTACATTTTCGCTTTTTCTCAGTTTCTTGCCAAGATCTGTTTCAAAAAATTCCAGGATTTGCCGGCAATTCAAAAGCTGAGCCTGCTGCTGTGTAAGCATACCCATTTGCAAAAGGCGGCCAACCTCAGCTTGTATACCTGCAAGATCGCTGCACTTTTCATAACGGATACGCTGCATAAGGATATGGTGCGCATTTCCGTATTCTGCAGCAACATTCACTTCCTTCACAAAGGATGGTTTGCGGAAAGTGCCTTTTGTTGAAGAAACTGAAACAGTATTTTCCGCTGCCTCCTGATCCTTTACCCGACCCTTAATCTGTGTTGCTGTCTGTTTCGAGGGCGTTTGCGTAGCACTACTGTAAGGATAAGAAAACGCAAGGTCCTTCTGTAATTTCGAAACAATTTCTTGCGGCAAGTTCTCTTTCTGGGTTTCTTCCTCTTCTAAACCTATAACACCATTCTTAGCTTCAACCACTTTGATCAACCAAGCAGGATCACGAAAAGAAACCTCTGCAGGTTTTCCACCAATGGCAAAAAATTCACCGGCCTCTGTGCGACTCATTGCTGTTTGTAGGATCCATTCTCCAGGACAAGTGACCTCACCTGTCATCAGTTCCCCTTTGCATAGTTGTGAACGCAGTGCTATATCTGCCAGATCTGCTTCCAGATTTTTAACTGCATAGGTCATAATCAGCCGATCACGAGCCCGTGTCATTGCCACATACAAAACCCGCATTTCCTCACTGATGCCATCTGCAATAATTTTTTCGGCGATTGCCCGTTTTGCAATAGACGGATATCGAACACGCTGTTTCTTATCAACGCAGCTTAATCCCAGACCCAATTCCCGGTCACACAGCACCTGATCATAGGCACTTTCCTGATTGAACCTGCGAGAAAGTCCGCACAGAAACACAACCGGAAACTCAAGACCTTTAGACTTGTGAATGCTCATAATCGTCACAAAACCCGGCTGCTGATTCTCAACCGACAAATTTAAGCCACGATCCTGCATAGCATCCAAATGTTCCAGAAGCTGAATAAGATCACGACCTCCGGAAGCATTGTAATCGGATACATATTGGCAAAATGCCTGCAAATTCTCAGATCGCACAGCGCCATCTTCCATTGCGGCATATATCGTGTCCATTCTGGTCAGCAGGAATATCTTTTCCAACAGTTCCGGAACGTGATTCATCCCCGCCTCCAGTCGAAGCTTCTCCAAAATTCGGCAAAACTCTTCAGCTTTCGGTGTAGCTTTCAGCACATAATACAAGCTGCTCTTTTTGTTTTGACTGCGCAAATAAGCCATATCATCTGCTGTAAATCCAAACAATCGACTCATCAATACAGCTGTCAGTGGAATATCCTGCAATGGATTTGCAATCACCTTCAGCAGCGACCATAGTGTTCCAACTTCCTCTGTTTGCAGAAGGTCTACATTTCCACCGCTGGCACAACGAATCCCTCTTTGTTCTAATGCGTAGCGGAATTCCCCACCTACAGAACCCGGGGATCGCAGAAGAATTGCAATATCCTCCGGTCGAATAGGACGCAAGGAATCGCCATCACGAATAGTGTGCTTACCATCTAAAAGTTCCTCAATTCGCTCAGCAGCAAAAGATGCTTCCTCTGCATAGGTATCCTCCTGAATCTGAACCCCATAAAGTTCTACCGCAGATTCAATCGGGATGTGCGAAATTCCTTCTCGCAGCATTTCTTCCTCTCCATAAACAAGTCCACCAACACTAGGCGACATACATTTAGAGAACACATCATTCACTGCCTGAATAACTTCATTTCCGGATCGGAAATTTCTGCTGAGAAGCACCTTTCTGCCCTGTCCGTTCTGTGCCACTTCCGCAGGCAGATAAGCGTTGTACTTCTCAATAAAGATCCCGGGATCTGCCAGGCGGAACTGATAGATAGACTGCTTAACATCTCCAACCATAAAACAATTTTGACGTTTTACCGTCAATGCAGCAAAAATTGCGTCCTGAACGCCATTGGAATCCTGATATTCATCTACCATAATTTCACGAAAACGAGAACCGATCTCAACGGCAGCAGTTGTTGGTGTTGTTCTGCTTTTACCCAGCAACAGTTCCAGTGTTTTATGCTCAAGATCTGTAAAATCCAGTATATGGTGACTCTTTTTCAGTTTATCATAAGCTTCGTCAAAACGTCTGACCAAACTAATAAGACCTCTGGCGGCTGCGCCAGCATTCTGCAGGTCGACAAGGACCTGAGAACTACCGTCGGCAAAGCTGTGAAGCCGTTTGCCAAGTCCAGTCTTGCAGGCATTGCGAACCGCTTTGATTTGCTCTACAAGCTCTAAATCTGTACACTGTTTTGAAAATGTCAACCGACCGTAATCAATATTTTTACGGGAAATGACATCGTCCCAGGTTTGACTATCACGCAGGTATATAAGCTGAGCAACAGTTTCATTCAGCACAGTTGCAGGTTTTTCCATACCCACAGCGGTAGCTGCCATCGAAATGCATTGTTGCAACGCACAAATATGCATATTCAGATATTTACGAAGGCCCTCCATCAGGTAAGCGCCCCAAACCGTCTGTGATGCATCCTGTATATCATTTGTGTTCACAGACTCTATGCACCAGTCAAGCCATTTTTCCGGATTCAGATGACACTTGGCACTTTGATAGACTTTCAGCAATATCTGCGGGATCTGACGGTCATCCCGACCCAATCCTTGTGTATCTACAAATGCACGGAAGTCAGGATTCTGCTCTGCTTGTTCATATGCTTCATCGAGTATCTGGTCCATCGCGCGTATTTGCAACTGCTGACATTCGTTCTCATCTGCCACGCGGAAATCCGCAGACAGATCCAACCGATAAGCATAGTCCCGCAAAATATCCGCGCAAAATGAGTGAACTGTGGAGATTTTTGCCAGATACAACCGCTGGATTTGCTGGTGCAAATGACGGTTATTGGGCTGCTTTGCAATATTTTCAGTAAGTTTTGCGGCAATCTTTCCCCGTAATTCAGCTGCCGCAGCTTTTGTATATGTGATGATCAAAAATTCATCCAGATCTGCCGGTGCATCCGGATCTGTAACATAACTCATCAGTCGGTCCACCAAAACTTTCGTTTTTCCGGAACCAGCCGCTGCAGAAACCAGAAGCTTACCACCGCGGTTTTCAACAGCTTGCCGCTGCTCATGTGTTAATTGTTCAGCCACGGTCTTTCATCTCCTTTTCCACATCTTCCCAGAATCGTACTGCGCTCATCGTCTTATAATTTCTGCGGCCTTCTACTTCTGATTTATGACACACCTCACCATAAGGACAGAATGTACAAGCATTATGACTACTGCCACGGGTATATGGGTTTGGTGTAACCTCACCGGATGCAATCTCATCCACCATTTTACCCAACAAACAATTCAGATACTTTTTAAGCAATGTAAATTGTTCCCGACTAGCTACATCACCGGAGATAACCCCATCCTTATTGCGGGAATATCCCATTCGTCTTGGTTTATCATCAGGCTCCATTGCTTCAAGCACATCTTCATCAGATAGGAGCAAGCCTTTCCGTTTCCACGCCTTTTCTCGGACATTCGCTGCCTCTTCATCTGTTAATGCACCATCGGCAGAGATCATAGGTACACGGGCAGGAAAATACTGCACGCCAGCAGGCACAGGTGACTTACCTAACAAAGCCTCTCCTGCATCTTCAAGTGCAAATAAATACAGGAGCATCTGTAAACCAAGTCCGTTAAATACATCACAGTAATCAAAGTCTTTTTTTCCTGTCTTATAGTCTACAACCCGGAAATAATTTCTACCATCCTCCTGCCAAGCATCCACCCGGTCTACAAATCCACGAAGTTTTGCCCGCATCTGTCCACCGGATATCTCAATAGCATTCATAGCACTATGGTCACCAAAACCAACCTCAAAATCCACAGGAGTAAATTTTGACTGTTGAAGTTCTTGCCATAGTTCCTGGACGATCATTTCCAATTCCTGACCATTTCTTGCAAACAGATAACTTACCCGTTGGGAATCCAGTTCCGAAAAACGCTCCATTGCATACTCTCGGGCATATTTTGCGGAAATATCTAAGGTTTGCTCCAGCGATACTTGTTGAAACCCGCCTCTTTGATTCACTTCCTGACCGGTCTTTTCCAGCACAGCATGAACAAATGTACCGAATTCTGCCGGATCAACCGCTGCACTCTTTCGTTCCTTCAAACGAAGTCCATATTTTAAGAAATATGAAAAACGGCACTCTGCCAAACGGTCTACCTGAGATGCAGACAGGTTCAGTTGTGAACCGTAGAGTTTTTGTACATTATTTCTCTCTACAGCACCAAAATCGTAATCTTTCTTTTCTTCAATCTCATCAAATTGCGCTTCAACGCCTAATAGTTGAGCCGTTTTTTTATCGGAAAACGCAGAAAGAAGGGCTGCAGCTTCCCAATTATCTGCCCGGGCCGCGCCCAAAATTTTCGTCATCGGCTTCTCACCGCCAGAAAGTTCTCGCATGCGGCGATATAGGAAAGACGGCTGTCCTGCTGGGCAGGAAACTGTTATCGACTGACGGGCACCGCAGAATACTCCATAAATCTCCGCAAACTCCGCCTGTATACCTTCCAGAGAGCCACCGGTCAGCGGAACACCCATCTGTCTAAGTGCATTTCTTTCCCGGTCGGTCAGTACACCGGTGGTACCGGTATATCCGGGCAGCGCACCTTCCTGCGCGCCCAAAACGAATAAGTGATCTGATTGCTGCAGACGCATAGCACTAACCGGTCCAACCATAACTGCATCCAAAACTGTTGGGATCGTACCTACATCATACTGACTCAAAAGAAGTCGTAGAAGTCTTGTGAACACTTCTGTATCCCAAACTGTTTGTCCAAGGGTGTCATACATCTGCTCCAGGGCTGTCAATAAAATCTCCCAAAGCTGATTCAAAATCTGCGCATTTGCGTGATCCTCAGCAATCTCTAGCTGCTCAGCTAGTAGGGAAAGTCTTTCTGCCAAATCGATTCTGTCCAGAAATACATATAGTGCCTGAACCTGTTGCTTTAAATCTGTTGCCTTCTGGAATGCATTATTAAGTTCACGTAAAGGCTCAATTGCTGTTTTCCTTGCTGTGTTAAGTTCGTTCAATTCCTTAACGGCTTCTTCAGTCCACTGGCCGCCCAAGCCTTCCGGATGATTTGTCCATTCTTGTAACCAGCGGTTGCCAGTGATATTCCATAAGATAGAATAATTTTCCAAACGATCGGCAATCTCAAGAGGCAATGGCGACAGCATAGACTTCATATACCGAACAACTTCACGCTGCTCAAAGCCGTTTAACGCTGCATCCAGCGCTGACAGAACTGTCGTAATGACTGGTCGTTCCAGAATGTCCTCTGTTCCGGACAAATAGACCGGGATTTTGCACCGGTCAAAAACCATTCGGATCGTACTGCGGTATGTATTCATATCTGCACAGACCACACTGATCTGGCGATAACGAACGCCACTATGCACAAGAGAAAGTATTTGGTCTGCGGTAGCTACACATTCCTGATAGGGCGTGTCTGTAGTATATACGGAAAGTGGAATATCCGGTTTCGGTACTATATGTCCTTGAAACATAAGCTCTTGTACCGGCAGCACAGGTGTAGTCTCCGGTTTAATATTCTGCAAATTCACAGCTATGCCTGCTCTTTTTGCAAAGCGGATCAATTCCCCTGCCGTTGCACCTGCTTTTTCAAAACCAGGCGTAGAGGATCCGGGAGCATCACAGTTAACACTGATGATCACTTCAGGCGCATTGACGATTAAATGTTTCAAAATTTCCGTATGCTGACGGGTAAAATCAGGAAATCCATCAATATAAAAAATATGTTTTTCCGCGTAATCACAATCCTCAAGCTGTTCTAAAAGCCATGTCATCTGGTCTCTGGGGTCTCGTTTTCCCTGAAGACAAAGTGCATCATAACTTTCCAAAAGAAGAGACAGTTCTTCCAATTTTTGCGCAAAACTACCCTCTGTTTTTTTTGAAGCCTGCATCAAATCATCCGATGTAATGCAACACCGTTTCCATTCATCTACCGCATCTACCAAGCTGGTTAAAAACTCTGGTTTTGTTGCCACAGACGCATATGCCTTCAGCTGACCGTGGAGATTTCTGGCTGCGGCTGCCATTGCTGCCACCCTTCCTCCATTATCCAAGCAAGGCTGAACCGGACGTTCTGCAGAATCCAAGACTCTGCCTACTAGACGGCTAAAGGAAAGCACCTCTGCAAACCGGCTGGCAGTATCCCCTGCAACCGTGCAAAGTCGCCGTTCTGTATCGTGGCTTATAAGTTCCGGAACCATCAAGATCCGGCCACCCTGTTCCCCTAGCACATCCCGGGCGATCATATTCAAAAGTGTGTCGCGGTTTGCCACCCAGTCTGTTCCATACACCAGTGTCAGCATACCCGTTCCTCCTTGTTACGCTTTCTTTTTATTATCATAACACAGAATCTGTCCAAAAAACAGGGTCAATGAAAGAAATTTTCCATTCTGCCCAATAAATCCAGGAAAAAGAACCGAATTTGATAACCTTCATTTTCAGCAATGGTCTCAACCAGCGTGTCTGAAAATCCAGAGGATGCAGCCGTGTCTGCAAAAGCATCTGTGGTTGATGGCAAACATAATGTAGGAAAGGTTACGCACCACCAATTTTTCCCCTCTCCTTCTCCGATCTGCACACGAAGAGTATCGTAACAACCGGAAGGAAGGGTAAAAGTATCATACTTACGAATGTCAAATTCTTCTTCTGTTAGGCTGACTGTGGCTGTTTTATCTTCTCCAAGATCTCTCAGTGCCAGATTCGCCACCTCTTCCAACTTCTGCAGATTATCCTGAACAAATTGATAAGCCTGTTCTTTATCCGTAAACTTCTCTATAACCGGCTGTAAATAGGATAAAATCGCATCTCTGACCTGTAGTTTAACTTCCTGATCCTCTTTAGAATCGGAATTTGCTACAATGTGCATACGGATCACTTTATCGTGCAGTTGTACCTTGTCCCGCATTAGTCCGGTAAAAGAAGCAATGCAGTATATAATTCCACAAATTACACACAATCTTAAGATAATGCGCATAAAAAACACCGTCCTTACTGAAATACTATCAGTATGGACGGTATTTTCCATTTTTATACAGGTTTTGCTATAAACACATCAGGATAGTTATCCTTGAGCATACTACAAATCACAGCAGCGAACTCAAAATCCGGTACAATTGCAAAAACAGCAGAACCCGAACCGGTCATTTGATATGCCACAGCACCATAGCTGTTGAAAATCGATTTAATATAGTTTAACTCTAAATGTTCTTCGGTTACCACTGGATCAAAAACATTGTGAATATTTTCTGCAATTTTCCCCAAATCACCTGCAAGGAGTGCACTTTCCATTGCCTGATGATCCGGGCGCTTGGCAATCACAGTTTCATCCAGTTTCCGGTACAGCTCCGGTGTAGAAGAAGAAAAGCTTGGTTTGCAAATCACAAAGCAGCAGTCCGGCAGGTCCGGCAGCTTACGCAGCCTCTCTCCCCGACCTTCAACCATAGCTGTGCCACAAAGTGTGCAAAACGGAACATCAGAGCCAACCATCGCACCTAGCTCCGCCAATGCCAAAATGGATAACGGCTCACCGTAATGCCTGTTCAATGCGCGCAAGACCGCCGCTGCATCTGCACTTCCGCCGCCTAAGCCAGCTTCTGATGGAATCCGTTTTGTTATGCGGATTTCAATGCCATTGGGATCTTTTTTTACAGTATCAAAGAAAACTTTTGCTGCTTTCCAGGCAAGATTTCTTTCGTCTGTAGGAATTCCCTCTTTGCTGCACTGCAGTGACCAAGGTTTTCCAGTATCTAAATCGATTTCAATATCATCACGAATGGAAATCGTCTGCATAACGCTTTTCAGATCGTGATATCCATCCGGCCGCTTTCCCAAAACATCCAAAGTCAAATTTACTTTTGCAAATGCTCCCTCGTATAATGTAACCATCTTTTTCTTCCTTCCGGTTTTGATCATTTTCTGTTATTTATTATAACGAACGTCAACTCTTTTTGCAATATGGAATGCATATTTCCTTTTACACAGGGAATGATAGCAATATCCAGCACCCGGCTGTTGCATACATGCTAGAACTTTGTATGTTCCTACCGGTATTTTTTGGAGGTGTAATTATGGACAAATTGGCACTTATTCTCTCTATCGTC
Organism: Faecousia sp.; assembly: GCA_045656945.1. Taxonomy (GTDB): domain Bacteria; phylum Bacillota; class Clostridia; order Oscillospirales; family Oscillospiraceae; genus Faecousia. The sequence goes on along the minus strand of JAZOSD010000044.1, from coordinate 68,958 downwards.
GGATCCCTGAACTGGGGCCTGGTCGGCATTTTTCAGTTCGACCTGGTAGCTTGGATTTTCGGTGGACAGGACGCTGTAATCAGTCGGATCATCTATTCCGTTATTGCTCTGGCTGGTCTTTGGTGTATCAGCTTGCTGTTTCGTAGAAGAAACGACTGCTGTATCGACGGCGAATAAAAGAAAACAGCGGCAGGACCTTAATGATAATGGTTCTGCCGCTGTTGTCTTTCTTTTATTTTACAACAATAACGCAAGAATAGGTCTTCCCGTTATAAGTTGCAGTAACAGTTGCTCTGCCAGATCCAACACCGGTGATCGTTCCGTTGGAAACAGTGCAAACAGAGGAATCCGCTGATGACCAGGTTACGCCACTGACAGCATTGCCATCCGAATCAATAAGCTTCATTGTAAAGCTATACGCGATGTCAATTGTGACTTCATCTGTACCGCCACCAACCATATTTTTCAGCTGGTATGTTCCGTTATCAGAAGTGCTTGAACCATCCTCGGAAACTCCGCCACCGTCTTCATATACACTGCCGCTACCGCTGACACCTGTATCCTGCTCATCTGCAAAATTACAACGAATGATACAGCTTACTTTCTCACCATTGAATTCACCATAAACAGTAGTCATACCGCTGCCAACGGTTGTAACCTTACCATTTTCGATGGTTGCGACAGATTCATCCGCAGAAGACCAGACGATCTGCGAGGGATTCAGGCTACCGCTGTACAGCATCCAGGAATCACCCTTGCTGTTAAAGGTAATATCCGAACGGTTAAGCTTAAATTCTTCATCCGGCAGAGTGGTTTCTTCCGGCACTGTGGTTTCTTCTGTCGGCAGATCAAATGTACATTCCACAGTGCACTGTGCTGTCTTCTCGCCACAAGCAACAGTAATTACCGCCTGACCGGGGCCAACTGCTACAACCTTACCGTTTTCCGAAACCGTCGCAACTGTTTCATCACTGCTTGTAAATACAATCTCGTCGGTAGTGTCAGAAGGCTCTGTGCGGGTATAGATCATCCAGGCTGCGTCCTTCTTATCCAAGGTGATCATATCTGTTTCCAGTTTCAGCGTCAAACAAGGTACTGTCGGCGGTTCGGTCTGTACAGTTGTTTCAACCGGTACAGTGTTTTTCGGAATTGTTACAGCCGGTTTTCCGTCATTAGGCAGGATAAATTGGGCGATGATGTAGCAGACAACTGCAACAATCGCCAACAGCAAAACGATAGCTGTGATCACCAATCCCTTATTTCCGTTTTTCTCTTCATTCCCGCCGGATCCTTCAGGCGATGCTTGCGCACCGGCACTACGTTTGCGAACATTAGATTTTGAAAAGCGGCCACCTTTAACATATGTATAACCACCGTCTTCATCACCCTTATTCTTACCGGAAACACTGTGTGCATTCCCGGGACGTACACATCCACAAATAGGACACTGCACAGTGGTATCCGGATAAGATGTACCACAAACTTCACAAATTATCTTACTCATATTGTCCTCCAATCTGATGTGAACCTACATACCACACCTTTTTAGCTAATTATATCATTTTATGATGAATAAAACAACCATAAAGATGTTGCTTTTTTTGAAAATTTATTTTATGATATATATGAATGTAAAAAGGAGGCGATTTACTTGTCAGAACCAAAACTGATTTCGCCAATGCTCGATCAATTTGCTATGGGTGATCCCATTAGTGACCACCACGGTGTTCGCTGCTGTCCGGCTATGAAAAACGAAACGGACGACAAATACATAGTAAAAATCATCTCTGTGCCAGCTTCCCAAACGCAATTGGACGCACTGCTTCTTACCGGTGCTTATCCGAATGCGGAAGCAGCACTGGATTACTTCAAAACGCTGGCTGATGAGATTGTAGACGAGGTTGGTACACTAAAAAAGCTTTCCGAAATGGAAGGTTTTCTTCCCTATGAAGATTTGCAGCTTGTTCCTATGGAGGATCAGACAGGCTTTGATATCTACCTACTCAGTCCCTATCGCCGCACATTGACAAAGTATTTTGTCCGCAGCCCTATGACCCATCTAAGTGCAATTAACCTGGGTCTTGATCTATGTGGCGCTCTTGCTGTGTGCCGACGCTCCGGATACCTGTGTGTAGATTTGAAACCCAATAATGTGTTTGTAACGCAGGATCAGGAATTCCGAATCGGAGATATTGGTTTTGTGCGGCTGGATTCTTTGAAGTATGCTTCTCTGCCGGACAAATACCGCAGCGCTTATACTGCTCCGGAAATTACCGATGCATACTCTTCTCTCAATGAAACGATTGATGTGTATGCACTGGGTCTGATTTTGTATCAGGCTTATAACAACGGCGAATTGCCATTTACCGGTGAAGCTACACCTGATGAAGTGTTTGCTCCGCCTATGTTTGCAGACTATGAAATGTCTGAAATCATTCTAAAGGCCTGCGCACCCAATCCAGATGACCGCTGGCAAGATCCCATTGAAATGGGTCAGGCGCTAGTCGGCTATATGCAGCGAAACGGTGCTAACGATACACCTATCGTTCCGCCCTCGCCTGTCAGCGATGAGAACAACGAGAACAATACCGTTGCAGATGTAACAGAGGCTGATGAGACCGAATTTACTGCCGAAGAAGTGACGGAAACGGAATCTGAAACAGAAAGCATTTCGGAAGAAGAAGTTTCGGATGATGATGCTGTTTTTCACGAGGATCCCGAGGGTAATCTCTCCTTCCTGGAAAGCCTTGAATTTGACGAAAGTGAACTAACTGAAGAAGAGGGCGAAATTTCCTATGACACCCTTTCTGATGAAGCTACACAAATTCTCAATCAGGCCGACGAGTTGGCTGAATTATCCGTTCCTGATCCTGTGGTTGCGCCAGAACCTGTTGAAATCAACGTCCCTGATGCGGTATTACCTGAAAACGACGAGTCTGCTGAGGATATGGCAGAAGATGACGCAGATGAAGCTAATTCCGAAGACGAGGTATCGGACGACGAGCCTGAGGATGGAGACGATGCTGACACGGATAGCGCAGAAGATACACAGGCCACGCAGGATGCCGAAGAACCGCAGAAAAAAACCTCCCGTTTATGGCTAAAAATCTGCATTCCCGTCCTGCTTCTGTTTGCTCTGTTGGCTGGAGGCGCTTATTATTATATCAACTACTATCTCCAGCCGATTGAATCAGTTGTAGTCAGCGGCAGTGAAGATAATCTAACTGTTTTTGTCACATCCCTTATTGACGAAAGCAAGCTCACTGTTGTCTGCTCCGATGCATATGGCAATCAGATTACTGCTCCGGTATCCAACGGTAAAGCGGTATTTACAAAGCTGATCCCGGACACAGGATACAATGTATACGTTCAGATTGCAGGTTTCCACAAGCTGACCGGCCAAACCTCAGCAGCCTACTCAACACCGGTTCAGACCACCGTTGTTCAGTTTAATGCTGTAACCGGTTCTGAGGACGGAAGTGCAATTTTGAGTTTTACCGTTGACGGTAAGGATGCAGAAACCTGGACGGTTCTTTATTCCGCTGAAGGGGAAGAGGAACAATCTGTAGAATTCAATGCCCACACCGTAACTTTGACCGGTCTGACCATTGGCAAGGAGTACACCTTCACTTTGGTTGCTGATGAAGACCTGTATTTGACCGGCATTGAACAGATCACATATACTGCCAGCAAGCTTGTCTACGCTGAAAATCTTTTAGTAACCAGCTGTGTAAACAACACTCTGACCGCAACCTGGTCCTCCCCTGCTGAACAAGCAATCGAAAGCTGGACTGTACGCTGCTACAATAATAATGGTTACAACGAAACAATTATTACACCGGAAACAACCGCTGTTTTTGAAAATTTGAATCACACCGAAAGCTTTACTGTTGAAGTGATTGCTGCCGGTATGAGTGTCAGCCAGCGTGCTTATGTCTCTGAGAATTCCGTTACTGTTACTGACCTGAACACAGACAATGTGGATTCTACCGGTATTCGCCTCAGCTGGAATACCAGTCAAGATATACCGGAAAGTGGCTGGGTCCTGCAGTACCAGATTGAAGGAACAGATATTAAAAACACCATAACTTGTAAGGAAAATAGCGCGAAAATTGCTCCTGTCATTCCTGGTTGCACTTACCTGATTTCTCTTCAGGACAATAGCGGAAATCCCCTTTTAGGTGGTACTTTCATTTGTTCCATTCCGGATGCGGTTGATTTCAGCGGCACCTATTCTTCTCAAAAGGTTACCCGTGCAAATCTCAACTTTAATATGTGCCATGCCACAAACTGGTCTAACGGTAGATATGCTTACGCTGAATATGCCACAGAGTTCTCTGCTGATCAGGATGCTTCCTTCATAGTACGCCTTGGAACCAGTACCAGCAGCAGACGAGATACGCCAAGCACATCGATCACTTATGTGATTTCCGATGCAAGTGGCAAGCCTATCAGCGTTTCCAGCGAGACCCACAGTTGGACCAATTTGTGGAACAGCCTGGGTTATTGCAAGCTGGACATTTCCAATATGCCGGATGTTGCCGGAACCTATAAAATCAGTATTTATTTCAACGGTCAATTAGCACACGAACAAGACTTTACGATCACAGCATAAGGCAGTTATACACAGGAGGACGGCTATCGATGCGTTATTTTAACTACGAAACAGACAACCTTATAATTTCCCATAACACATCGAACCGCACACTACCCTTTGTTCCCCACTCTCATAGTGGCTGGGAAATCATTCTAATCAAATCCGGTGACCTGAGCTATATCGTAGGCAACAAAATTTATCGAGCCGGTCCGAATTTTCTGCTGATGGCTAAGCCATCTATGGTCCATTCCGTTTCTTTTAATACAGCAGAACCATATGAACGATATCGGATCTTTTTCAATAATTCTTTCATACCGGAAGATTTGCTGCAACAATTACCAGAAGACTTGGATCTGCTCGATCTAAATGACAACGTGCTTATGCAAAGCCTGTTTGAAAAAATGCGTTTTTATTCTGATAAATTTTCGTCGGAAGCAGCGCAGCTGCTACTGCAAAATACAGTTTTGGAGATTTTGTATAATATCCTTTATGCTGCTCAGTCTCTAAACCGAATCAAAGCTATGACAAAGCAGACAACGATTGTAAGAGCAACAGAATATATAAATGCGCATATAACAGAACAGCTGAATATTGACAATATTGCTTCAGATCTTTTTATTACAAGAAGTCATCTTTATCATCTGTTCGTAAGGCATTTGAATACCACACCGAAAAAGTATATCGTTCAAAAAAAATTATTACTTGCCCAGCGCGACCTTCGTATGGGTTATAAGCCAATCGAGGTCTGTGTAAGATGTGGTTTTTCAGATTATTCAACCTTCTATCGAGACTACAAAATACAATTTGGTTATCCACCCTCTAAGGAACGGAAGGTCCCTCTTTATCGTTCCGTAGAACCATAACAAAAAAGGACTGCTGCAAGAGAAACTTGCAGCAGTCTTTTTTTACTATTCTTTATTTTCTTCCGAAGTGTTTTTTCTTGCAATTCTTCTTAAGACGCGCTTTGCTTTATTGATTTCCCGTTTCTCCTTAAAGCGTGATCGCAATTCCGGAGGCTGTGCTTTTAATTTTTCCGGATCAATAGTAAGCTTATCCAAACGTTTATTGGTATGCTCCTGAAGCAGTGTATACACAACAGAAGCTACCGGAATCATTAAGAGCATTCCAGCCACACCGATCAGCTCACCACCAACAGCAATTGCGACCAAAACCCACATTCCGGAAAGTCCAACAGATTCCCCTACCACTTTGGGGTAAATCAAATTATTTTCAACAGGCTGAATGATCAAAAACAGCACTACGAACCAAACTGCCTGCATAGGATTGGTGACCAAAATTAAGAATCCGCCCACAGTGCAACCAATGATCGATCCCACATAAGGAACGAAGGCAGTCACTGCAATCAACACGCAGATCAGTGGAATATAGGGCATACGGAAAATTGCCATTGCAATCGCAAACATACTTCCTAAAATACACACTTCCACGCACTGACCGGACAAGAAATTTGAAAATGTGGCATTGGACAGCCGTAAAATGCGGACAATATAATCAGCAGCCTTTTCCGGCAAAAAAGCATACAAAAGCTTTCTTCCCTGTCGTGCAAGGTTCTCTTTTTGGAATAGGGCATACACAGCAAAAACCAACGCGATTACAATATCGATCAGTGTACCGGCTACACTGCCAATGGCAGAGAATGCACCGCCAATTATCGTAGTGAAGCTGTTTTTCAACACAGAGATCGCCTGCTGTGCAAGACTTGCCCAATTTATATTCTCCATATCCGTATTATCCACAATCCAATTGGTAATATCCGGATAGTCCATAAGCAGCTGTCTTACTCTGGTGTCAATTCTTCCAATAAAGGATTGCAATGTGGGAATCAAGGATTCCACTGTATTGATGATTTGCGGAATCAGCAACAGGAACACCAGCGTCAATATCAGCGCAACTGATATAAATGTAAAAATTACAGCTACCAAACGGCGAATTTTTGCTATCTTGATACCTTTTAACAGGCCTTCATAAGCGCGCATCGGCACATTCAGCACAAACGCAATGGCAGCTCCCGTAACAAACGGCGATAAGACACCCTTAATCAGCTGAAAAACACTATTTACACGCTCCGTTTCGTGAAGCAGCCAGTATGCAAAAATGCCGGCTATCACAATCAGGAAGATGTTTCTCAAGGTTTTCTTATTAATCTCAGGCAATATTTACGCCCCCTTCTCCATTCTTTCTCCAAAGGTTTGCATTTTCTGTTATTTTACTAATGTTTTTGCTGCCTGTCAAGTAAAGCCTTTCGAGGAACGTAAATTAAGAGGGACAGACATATTACTCTTTCCGACTTCATAAGTTTTTCTTGGCAGCAAACAGCATTGGAGGGGAAACTATGGCTGATACAATCGAGAAAAGAGCCTGCCAACTGGCTGTCTACATTATTGAAACCGGAGCAACCATCCGGACTGCCGCTAAACATTTCGGTATTTCCAAATCTACAGTACATAAGGATCTTTCCCAGCGGCTTGCAGGATACAACAAACTGCTGTATCTGCAAGTGCGCAGAATTTTGGATGAAAACAAAGCACAACGGCATATACGAGGAGGGATGGCAACACAAAGAAAGTATGCAGAGCGAAAATCATAAGGATAGTCCGACCTTAACAAGGTCGGACAAAACCTATTCAAAGGTCATCTGCATCCTGCACAGGAATCTCCTTTTCATCCTCTGGACGACCGGTATAACTACCTTGCGGGTCAGTCTGGATGATTTTTCTTTTCTTTTCCAATCATATCCCTCCTTTATAGATAGCTTGCCGCAATTATGAACCATTATTCTCATTGCATTTTCAGAGAAAACATGCTATACTCCATCGGTAAGGAGGGACAGAAAATGTTTGAAATCACACTAATCTGCATGGGAAAATTAAAGGAAGCTTTTTACACCAGTGCCGCAGCTGAATATGAAAAACGAATGAAAGGCTTTTGCAGCTTTCGACTTTTGGAATTGCCGGAGGTTCGTCTTCCTGAAAACCCCTCTCCTGCTCAAATTTCTGCAGGTCTTGAAAAAGAAGCAGAAATGATCCTTGCCAAAATCCCAAAAGGTGCCTGGTTTTGCACATTGACCCCAGAAGGAAAAATGCTCTCTTCTGAACAATTAGCAGACAAACTTCGTGATGTAAAACTTTCCGGCAAAAGCAGTGCTTGCTTTTTGATCGGTTCATCCTTTGGAATTACACAAAAAATCAAGGATATCGCTGATTTCAAGCTTTCTATGAGTCCAATGACATTCCCCCATCATTTGGCACGGGTTATGGTTTTGGAACAGCTATACCGGGCTGAAACTATCCAAGCCGGCTCAAAATATCACAAATAAGCGGCGTGCAACCAGCACGCCGCTTATTATTAAAATTCACCAGTATGATACATCACAGCAGAAAGTGCACACAAAGGTGCTGTTTCGCAGCGCAGTATGCGATTGCCCAAAGTGCAGATCTCCATACCGGCTTGTCTGGCTTTCTCAACTTCTCCATTCTCTAAGCCGCCCTCCGGACCGGTTAGTAAACTAACCGAATGGTACTGACCTACTTCCAAGGCCATACGAAGGGTTGTAGCATGTTCATTTTCATAGAACAATATTGCTTTTTCCGCTTGCATTGCCCGGGAAACTGCCTCTGTTAAGCTTCCAAGCGTGATAATCTCCGGTATATGACCTCTTCCGGACTGTTCGCTGGCCGATGCAGCAATCTTCTGCCACCGTTCCCGCTTTTTTTGCAAACTTTTTTCATCCGGCTTGGAAATACAACGGGCAGAAGGAAATGCAACGATCTCATACGCCCCCAATTCTGTTGCTTTTTGAATCACGTGCTCAAGCTTATCAGACTTTGGAAACGCCATATAGATACTAACCTTTACAGAAGGTTCTGCAGATGATTCCTGCAGACTATTTACCACCAAGCTGATCTGACCGGGACTTACATCGCTGACGGTACAAACACATTCTGCACCTTGTCCGTCACAAACCATAACCTGCTCACCATTTTTCAAGCGCAGGACTTTTGCGTGGGCAGCATTCTCTCCGGTAAGCACCATAAAGTCTGTTTTTAATTCCTCCGGTGCTACAAAAAATCGGGTCATCGCAATTACTCCCTTATTTCTCAATTAAATTGATTATATCATAAATAGCATTGTGTTTCAAGATTATTCCAGCCCCTTCACACATTCAAAACAGGACAGTTGCGATTAGATTATTCGAGTCCCTGCTCGCATATCAAAAATAACAGGGAGGCTAACGCCTCCCTATTTTCAACGCGTAACATTTTTTCATATACCATAGTGCTAATCTAAATATGTGAGAGGGACTCGTTTGCAATTCTGCTCTATGAGCAGAATTAATTGTAGACACCAGTGTTTGCACTGGTGTCAGCAACTGTCCACCGGACAGTTGCGATTAGATTATTCGAGTCCCTGCTCGCATATCAAAAATAACAGGGAGGCTAACGCCTCCCTGTTATTTTTGGTGCGAGAGATGGGACTCGAACCCACACGGCGAAACCACACGCACCTCAAACGTGCTTGTCTACCATTCCAACACTCTCGCAAGTTCGCCTAAGTATTATAACCTCCTGATTGCGGTTTGTCAATTACTTTTTCCAGATGTTTTTCTTTAACTTTTCCGAGCCTCTGGTTTTCTTGACTTTATTCTGTTTCTACGATAAAATTAATGAAAAGTAAGAAAGGTGGTGTTCTGCAATAAATAAGTTAAAAAAATTATCTTTTTATAGTTTAATTCTACTAATTCTGCTGTTTGCAGGCTGTAAAGCTTCCATCGACAGTGAAACAATTAACAAGCAACCAATTGATCCGGCTGATCTTTATATGCAAGCAGCAAATGATATTCTCTCCTCAGACAGCTTATCCTATCACATCGAAACAGATCATTCGATTCAATGGAACGGTCAATCTTTTACACACAATACCAAGCAACAACTGAATGTTCAAGATCCCGGTAAAGATACGATGCGCATTTTTATGGAAGAGTCCTCTTCTTACGACAATTTCACCGTAGATTTATGTGAGTATTATGAAGATGGGAATGGATATATAACAATTAGCGACAATGCTTTTACTTCATCATTTTCTGCTCCGGATTTTATCAAAAGATACACACCGGCTGTACTCTTTGATCCATCCCTTTATTCCAAAATTGAAGCAGAACCTTTGGAGAGCAATACAAAAGTATATTTTAGCAGTCCCAGCGCTGCTGAACAATGGGCATTGCCAAAAGACGCAAAATTCACCAGTGCTTCCGGCTATGCACTTATCGACAAGGTTGGTGCGTTGCAGAAAAGTGTTTATACGCTTTCCTACTCATTGGGTGATGCATCTATAACACAAACTACAAAAATATATATGAAAACCAATTGCCGGCTCACATCACCAGGTAATACAGTTACATATATTCCCCTTGCTTGCTTTGATGCACCCAAAATGCTAGAGCAAGCCTGCGGATATCTTCTACAGGCAGAGTATGTGCATAGCAACGCAAAAACAAGCACAAACTGCCAAACTTTTTCAATCAACCGCACCCAGGAATCGGATCTGATATTATCTGACTCAGGCAAAAATCTTTACGCTCGATTGGATGTTTATATCAATCAAATCAACCGGAGCCGCGGTGGTGAAATAACAGAAATTCAGCAAACCGAATTGTTTGAAAATGACACATATAGCGTATCAGTAAACGGTGAAGCCGCCACAACCAATGAATCGATCAACGCTGCAGCTATGAAAACATACTGCCAGGATTTGTTAGTACAGGATATTTTGCTTCCATCGCACATTGCCGGCGTTACAGTGCAGGAAGCAGATACTACAATCACACTCACATTTCAGGCATTAGACATCCTTGCAGAGGCGATCTGTTCCAACATTTGCAACACGCTATACAGTGATCCGGCTCTTCTGCACGCCCTTTCATCTGATAATAGCACGCAGTCAGTAGAATGCACTTTAACCTTGCATAAATACACCGGCATTCCCCTGTCCTTTTCCTCACAATTTCGTGCACATCACACGATTGAAGATATTTCCTATCAACTGGAAAGCCAAACAGAACAAACCTATGAATATACGAAAACATCCGGGCAATAAGCCCGGATGTTCAGTCTGTCAAAAAACAAGTTTTTTGACAGACTGCAGAGGTCAAAGGAGCACCAAAGACAAGCATCTCGCACTCGTCGGCGTATGTGGATACGGTAGAGGGCGAGATGCGCAGTAAGTCAAAATTGCTTGCGTAGCAAGCATTTTCCACCTCATCCGTCAAAAATCAATAGATTTTTGCCACCTTCTCCTCCAGGAGAAGGCTTTGTCTGTTGCTATTATATTATTCTATGTTTTGACAGTTTGGGGGTTCTTTGACACTCTGAACATCCGGGCAATAAGCCCGGATGTTTTTATACTTGGCTAAGCTTCTTTGCCAGTTCCTGGGTCACTCTTGCACAACGTTCTGCCGCTGCTGCCTCAAAGGTGGGATAATCCATATGGGCCGAGCCGTCAGCCTTATCGGAAATTGCACGGATAATTACAAAAGGAACTTTATTTCTCCAAGCTGCGTGGGCAATAGCACACCCTTCCATTTCTGTACAAATTGCCTGTGTATCTGCAATAATTTGTTCTTTATGTTCTTTGGCTGCAACAAACTGATCACCACTAGCCACTCTGCCTATTCTGGCATGACCGGGATATACTTTCTGTGCGGCGTCCAGCGCATAGCTTGCCATTGTTTCATCTGCCGGATATGCCAGCACATCCATTCCGGGAACTTGACCCACACAATAAGCCGGGTTCAAAATATGGCAGGTAAAATCGTGATACATTGCATCCTGACTAATCACAAAATCACCGATATCCAAATCATTACACAATGAACCGGCAACGCCTGTATTTACGATATGGGTTACTTCAAATAAGTCGCATAATATCTGCACACACAGTGCAGCATTCACCTTACCTACACCACACTGCACAACAACTACTGCGGTATTTTCCAGTGTGCCCTGAAAAAAGACCATCCCTGCCTTGTGGGTAATTTGGAAATCCTGTAATTTATCCTTTAGGGTCTGGACTTCAACATCCATTGCACCAATAATTCCAAGTTTTTTCATACGTTCTCCTTACTCCGGATAAATAAGCCGGGTATCATCTGCTGTTTTCAGAAGGGATACATAGCGTTTGCCCCAGTAATTTGCCATAGGTAAATTCATATCCAGGTAGTTTCCGCAATCCTTTGCACTTGCACCAGGAACCACACCAGAAAATTCTGCCACAAATCGGAAGCAATTCGTTACCAGATCCAGCACATCACGAGAAGAATAGTCACCTGCCAGCAGAAGATAAAAGCCGGTACGGCAACCCATAGGACCAAAGTAAAGCACCTTTTCCTTCCAAGTCGGCTCATTTCGCAAATAGGTTGCTGCCAAATGCTCAATTGTGTGCATTTCTGCGGTATTCATAACCGGCTCTTCATTGGGACTTGTCAGCCGCAAGTCAAAAGTTGTAACCATTTCTGTACCAACGGGGTCTTTTCTGGACACATACAGTCCCGGCTGCAGTAAATTGTGATCAATCGTAAAGCTTGTTATTTTTTCCATAGCTTCTCCTCACATTTTGTTTTAACACATTATAACGCAATATCCATATTTTCGCAAGAGTTGTGGCGTCAACACGTAAATATTCTTGCTTTTTTTCAATTTTAAGGATATAATATTTTCATAAACAGTGAAAGGTGGTTTTGGTGATATGGATGAGCAAATCAACGAAAATCCCCGTCCAGTCAACCCCAGACGCAGAAAGCGCACACGTATGCAGATATTTAAGGAAGTCTATCTTCCTGTAATTATAGCCGGCGCAGCCCTGTTAATGATTTTGATCTTTATTATCGGTGCTATTGTTCGGGGCGTCCAAAAAAACAAAGCAGAAAAAGAAGCAAGCATTGCTTCTTCCATAGCTCTTGAAGAAGAGCAGGAACGGCTTGCACAAGAGTGTCAGCAGCTTTTATTGGATGCGGAAAGATTATTTACTGAATACAACTATCAGGGAGCTTTGGATGCACTAAACAGTTTCTCCGGAGATGTGAGCCAGTATCCGGCTATTAACGATGCAATCGTTAAATATGAAGCAGCAATAGATTCCCTTGTAGCTTGGAACGATCCCAGTCAAGTTGTAAATCTGTCCTTCCAGATGCTGATGGCCGATCCAGAGCAATCCTTTGCACATAGCACTTATGGCAGTGCATTTAATAAAAACTATGTTACAACTGCTGAATTTAGCAGAATCCTTGACGAACTGTACAATAACGGTTATGTTCTGGTAAATATAGACGATCTGTTCACCGCTACTACCGGTGTGGATGGCACGGCAACTTATGCAGCGAACACCTTGTATTTACCTGAGGGCAAAAAGCCTTTAATGCTGACGCAAACCAATGTAAATTACAATATTTATCTTGTGGATGGCGACGGAGATATGCTTCCGGATAAGGACGGTGCAGGCTTTGCTTGTCGGTTCGTTCTGGATGCAGACGGCTCTGTGACCTGTGAGCGTATTGACCGCGACGGTCAGACAGTTACCGGAGACTTTGACCTGGTTCCCATTTTGGATAACTTCGTGGAAACCCATCCCGATTTTTCCTATAAGGGCGCAAAGGCAGTTCTTGCACTAACCGGCTATAATGGTCTGTTTGGCTATCGTACCAATACCGGTGCAGAAGAATTTTTTGGTATGGATGTTTACAATGAAGCAGTTGGTCAAGCAATTCAAATTGCTAACGCCTTACAAGAGAGTGGCTACGAGCTTGCCTGCTACACATATGAAAATGTCCCATATGGAGAATACAGTGCATCTATGCTGGAAACCGATCTGAATAAGTGGCTGGCTGAGTGTCTGCCTATTTTGGGTCAAGTGGATACAATGGTATTTGCACAGCAATCGGATATTACCAACACCGACATCTATTCTGGTGACAAATTCACAACACTGCAGAATGCCGGTTTCCGTTATTATCTTGGCTTTACTACCGACGGTAATCCTTGGTCCATAATTGGTACAGACTATGTGCGTCAAGGACGCATTCTGGTCAGCGGTTCAAATATGGCACACAACAGCCAGTGGTTTGACGAATTATTTAATATTGAATATGTTCTTGACCGGGAGCTTCGCGGTGAAATTCCCTCCTGATTTGGTGAAGATATGGAATTAAAACCAGGAATTTACCGTCATTTTAAGGGTAACAAATATGAACTGATTGGCATAGCCAATCACTCTGAGACTCTTGAGCGTATGGTTGTTTACAAAGCTCTGTATGGAAATCAGGACCTCTGGGTACGTCCCGCAGCAATGTGGAACGATCACATTGAAAAAGATGGCTACTGTGGACCTCGTTTCCAACTAATTGAAGATTAAAAAGATGGGTCTGTTGCAACAGACCCATCTTTTACTTTCCCCGAAGTTCGATAATTTGATCCCGAAGGACTGCTGCATACTCATATTCCATCATCCTTGCAGCTTCCTTCATCTGCTTCTCTAAGCGGGCAATTTCCTTTTCCCGCTCTGCTTTTGTCATCTTCACGCCGCTTTTACCTTTTCGTTCAGCTGTTGCAGAAGATATTTCAATCAAATCACGCACCGATTTAATGATCGTTTTCGGCACAATACCGTTTGCCTGGTTATATGCATCCTGAATCTCACGCCGCCGTTTGGTTTCGCGGATTGCAGCAGACATAGAGGGTGTTATATTATCTGCATACATAATTACCAAGCCATCAGCATTTCTGGCCGCACGGCCGATGGTCTGAATCAAACTGGTTTCAGATCGGAGGAAACCTTCCTTATCAGCGTCTAAAATTGCAACCAAACTTACTTCCGGCAAATCAAGTCCTTCTCTCAGAAGGTTTATGCCAACCAGTACATCGAATTTTGCCATACGCAGATCCCGGATAATTTCCATACGCTCCATAGCACCAATATCCGAATGCATATAACGAACCCGAATACCGGCTTTTTGCAAATACACTGTTAAGTCCTCTGCCATTTTCTTAGTAAGTGTTGTAACCAGCACCCGTTCGTCTTTGGCCGTTCTCTTATTGATTTCCCCAATCAGGTCATCTATCTGGCCATCTATAGGTCTTACCTCCACCAGAGGGTCTAAAAGACCAGTTGGACGAATCACTTGCTCCACTGTCTGTGCAGACCGCATTTGTTCATATTCCGCTGGTGTGGCAGAAACATAGACAATCTGATTAAGCTTCGTGTCAAATTCTTCAAAATTTAACGGGCGGTTATCATAAGCAGAGGGCAAACGGAAACCATAATTAACAAGAGCATCCTTGCGACTTCTGTCGCCAGCATACATTGCCCGACACTGTGGCATTGTAACGTGGCTTTCATCCACAAACAAAAGAAAATCGTCTGGAAAATAATCCAAAAGCGTTGTTGGCGGTGTGCCCGGTTCTCTACCCTGAATCACCCGGGAATAGTTTTCAATTCCGGTGCAGAACCCAATCTCTGTAAGCATCTCCAAATCATAAGCTGTACGCTGGGCAATGCGCTGTGCTTCCAGCAATTTGTCCTGACTGCGAAAAAATTCCACTTGCTTATCACATTCTACACGAATCTCTGCCATTGCCCGCTCCAGTTTTTCCCGGCTGGCTACATAATGGCTGGCAGGATAAATGGCAATGTGATCAATATACCGCTCTACCATACCGGATACTGCATTAATCTCACTGATCCGATCTACTTCATCTCCAAAAAATTCAACCCGGATCGCACGACCAGTCCAGTATGCAGGGTAGACTTCCAGTGTATCTCCTCTGACTCGAAACTTATTACGGGAAAAGTCCATATCGTTTCGTTCATAACGAATCTCTGTTAATTTCCTGAGAATTTCATCTAAGGGACGTTGCTGCCCCACCCGCAACGAGATCACCATACTCTTATAATCGATAGGGTCACCCAGTCCGTACAGGCAGCTGACTGAGGATACCACGATCACATCTCTGCGCTCAAAAAGTGCTGAGGTTGCACTATGACGCAAGCGATCGATTTCCTCGTTGATTGCGGAGTCCTTTTCAATATAAGTGTCTGTATGCGCAATATATGCTTCCGGTTGGTAGTAATCGTAATAGGAAACAAAATACTCTACCGCATTATTGGGAAAAAACTCCCGAAATTCAGAACACAACTGGGCAGCCAGGGTTTTATTATGTGCCAAAACAAGTGTAGGGCGATTGATATTTGCAATAATATTCGCCATTGTAAAGGTCTTACCTGATCCGGTTACACCAAGCAAAACTTGCTCTCTCAAGCCGTTTTGGATGCCTTCTGTTAATTTTTGAATTGCCTCCGGCTGATCGCCTGTTGGCTTATAAGGCGCTTTTAATTCAAAGCGATCCATACCTCTATCACCTCACGGATTACAGCACCCTGCTGCAGTGTATCCTTGTTGGAGCAAATCTTTCAGATCCCCTTCAAAGATTTCACGATTGCTTTCCTTAATATTTCTTCCCTGTTCACAATCAAGACTGTGGAATTTATGGGAGCCGGTATTGAGAATATAACCTGACGGTTCTTTTGCAGTAGCTTTGGGTTCTTCCAAAGTATCATTGGCATAGCTGTTGCCTGTCAGATAATCAATAGTCACACCTGGCTGATTATTATACACGTACACATTAAAGCAGATCCCTTCACCGTTATCTTCCACAGACCAAGCCTCCATCTGGACGCCACGGGCAACCAATTCTTCTTCCGCAAAAATCGGTGTAATGCGATAAAGAACATGGTTATCTGTTTCTTTAACATAGTCAGCCACCACATTTTCAAAGGGCAGCATACCTTCCACATTCAAATAACGCGTTCCGGTAATCAAATTCAATTCATTGGCATTTTCCCCTGTTAACTGAAAGCCGAGCAGATGGCATCGGTTGTAAAGGTTCTCACCATCCACCCAGTCATACTGTGCCTGAACCCAGCCGGTAGGTTTTACTGAACTGATACTCTCCCGTTCACCACTGGGCATAAGATCTCTGCCAACGCAAGCCATTGCATAGCCACAGCGACCTAACACATCTAATTGAGAATAATATTCGTATGATTTTTCAGTAATATCCTCTTCGGTAAACTGCGGTTGATTTTCATATAACACCACATAAGGTTCCCCTGAAAACTCCGGAATTTCCGACAATGAAAAGCTATACTGTTTTTTTGGAAGTAATCTATCTCCAAAAAAGGTGACAACCAGTGCAATCACCACCAGTATGAAAGCAAAGGACCACGGACTATTCTGTGTAGTATTGGATCTTCTCATAATTCATATACCTCTTGGGTAATACTGGGATGGGAATTGCCTGCAAAGTCAAGGGAACTGACTAATTTTCTTCCTGCCAAAAAGTCTTTGGGTAGCTTTACATCAGAAGGATAGCTGCGATTCCAACGATAGAGTACGATTCTCTTAGCTTGTAAGTAAATCTGGGAAATATCTGCATTTTCTACAAAGCATAATTCCCCTTCTCCTACTTCTTCCAGAAAATTCTCAGAAACGCGGATATTAGGCGCATTCTGGGGAAAGATGGATGCAGAATAATTGTTCATCCAAAGAGTATTACCACCACAAAAATCCAAAATATGCATACACATACTGTTATCACGACTTAAGCGACGATTGTTAAATATTATTCCGTCACGGTCATCTACACAAATGATAAGAGTCATAGGTCATCTCCGGGATCTAACATATTGCGGAACGAATATCCGCGGGATTGAAAAATAGAAGCATAAATACCTTCCGCAAACACAAGATGATCTGCCAGTACGATTTCTACTGCATCCAGAGCTTTTACAAGTCTTTGGGTGGTCTGAACATCTTCACCGGAAGGAACTGCAATGCCACTGGGATGGTTGTGTGCAAGAACAACACTGCTGGCATTTGCATTGATCGCCGTTTCAACGATCTTTCGGATCGATACACTTGCCGAGTTAACACTACCCTCTCCGATCATTTTACAACACAAAACTTTTCCTTTTGCATCCATACAAAGCAAATATACCGTTTCCACATCTTTGTCAATATAATAAGGCTGTAGATATTCTGCACACTCTTTCATTGTTGTCATTATCTTTTGCTTTTTGTTCTTTGTGATTCCATAGTATCCCCAGGATGATTTCAACAATGATAAAAAGGCTGCTATGTTTTCACCTACGCCTGTCACTTCCATCAACTCTTTAGGTGTTGCATCCAAAACAGCATCAAAAGATTTGAAATGCTCTAACAACCGATAGGCAAGCGGACTTGTATCAACCCTTGGTACACAATAAAAAAGCAGCAGTTCCAATGCATGCTTTTCTTCAAAATGTTCCAGTCCTTCCTGTAGGAATCGACTCTTTAATCTTTGGCGATGACCGTCGTGCATCGACATATTTTCACCTCATTTGTGGATTTTCCTTGCTATTTTTTACAAAATTCGTTAGAATAGAAAAAGCAGATATACAATTCGTAATTTTTTCAGAAACAATGCGCATGATATGCCATAAGGAGGAAGATCATGGAGCAAGAGAATATTATCCAATCCCTTCTGGAATTGATAGAACGCCCAGCCCTGTGTGTATGCGATGGAAAGATCGTTCAGGTCAACGATGCAGCCCGACAAAGAATGATTTATGAAGGTATAAACATTTCCGATATTCTTGGGGAAGAAAACGCTGCATACAAAGAATTCCAAGGGGGTACGCTGACACTGAACACAGTAATTTCAGGTACTACCTATAAGGCACAAATTTCCCGGGTGGGAAATAACGACATATTTGTTCTGGAGTCTGATGACAAAGAACTGCGGGCAATCGCTTTAGCCGCGCAGCATCTTCGCAATCCGCTCAACAGTGTAATCACTGTTTCAGAGATGATTACCAGTGATAGTGACAAGTATATGCTTCAGCTGCAAAGAGGTCTGCATCGGCTGCACCGCATCGTATGTAACATGTCCGATTCTTACCGCTATCAACAAGCCAACGCAGCCCATTTGGAAACCACTGATATTACCAGTGTTTTCGATGAATCTATGGAGGCAATCCGCACCCACTTGGAATGTTGTAACATCCAAATGAACTATGTTGGTATAGATGTTCCTGTTGTAGGTCTGGCAGATCGGGAAATGTTAGAACGCGCTATTTATAATCTCGTTTCCAATGCCGTCAAATTTATGACAACCGGCAGCACCCTCTGTGCCAAAATGACACAAAACGAGAAACAAATTAGCTTCGCATTATATGCAGCTACCCAACCGACAAATCCCTCAAGTATCTTTAACCGCTATCAACGCATGCCCAGTGTTGAAGATAGCCGACACGGTATTGGTCTGGGTATGCCTTTGGTTCGTGCCGTTGCAGCTGCACACGGAGGAACGGTTTTGATTGATCATCCGGACGATCAAACTACCCGCATCACAATGACGATTTCCGTAACAGAATCAGCTGAAAATGTTGTTCGCAATTCTGTTCGTCTGCCAGTAAGCAACTACGCAGGCGATCGGGATCGTGGTCTTTTAGAATTGTCCGAAATCTTACCTATTGATGCATATCAAAATATAGATTGACAAGCTCCCCGGCCCGGAAAAGGCCGGGGTTTTATTTACAAATAACGTTTCAAGTACTGTCCGGTATAACTACCATCTATAGCTGCAACTTCTTCCGGTGTGCCGGCTGCGACTACATAACCTCCACCGTCACCGCCCTCAGGACCTAGGTCAATAATATGGTCCGCTGTTTTGATCACATCCAGATTGTGTTCGATTACCAGCACTGTATTACCTGCGTCTACTAGGCGTTGTAATACTTCGATCAGCTTATGCACATCTGCTGCATGCAATCCCGTGGTAGGTTCATCCAGAATATAAATCGTTCTGCCCGTAGAAACTCTTGCCAGCTCTGTAGCCAACTTAACCCGCTGTGCCTCACCACCGGACAAGGTAGTGCTGGACTGACCCAGTTTCACGTAGCCAAGACCCACATCCACAAGTGTTTGGATCTTACGACGGATTTTTGGCAAATTTTCAAAAAACGCCACTGCTTCATCGGCTGTCATATCCAAAACTTGTGCAATATTTTTACCTTTATAGCGGATCTCAAGGGTTTCTCTGTTATACCGCTGACCCTTACAGACCTCGCAAGGCACGTAAACATCAGCCAGGAAGTGCATTTCAATTTTAACCAGACCATCACCGCTGCAGGCTTCGCAGCGTCCGCCCTTTACATTAAAGGAGAAACGGCCCGGACCATAGCCACGCATTTTTGCATCCGCAGTAGATGCAAAAAGATCCCGGATATCGTTAAATAGACCTGTGTAGGTTGCAGGATTTGAGCGAGGTGTGCGTCCAATGGGACTTTGATCGATATCAATTACTTTGTCCAAATGCTCTAAGCCTTCTACACATCGGCAGATACCAGGACGTGTGCGTGCGTGATTAAGCTTACTTAAAAGTGTCTTATCAAGCACTTCTCCCACCAAGCTGGATTTTCCGGAACCGGATACACCTGTAACACAGGTAAGCGTACCCAAAGGAATATCTACATCAATATCCTTCAAATTATTCTGGGTTGCACCATGGACAGACAGCTTCTGACCGTTTCCGGACCGTCTTGCAGAAGGCACCGGGATTTTCTTAAAGCCGGACAGATACTGGCCGGTAACGGATCGGGGATTGCTGCAAATTTCTTCAAAAGTACCTGCTGCAACGATCTCGCCGCCGTGGATGCCTGCACCGGGGCCCACATCTACAATATAGTCCGCGGCACGCATCGTATCCTCATCGTGCTCTACTACGATCAGGGTATTTCCCAAATCACGCAAGTGTTTCAGGGTTATTAAAAGCCGGTCATTATCTCGCTGGTGCAGACCAATAGACGGCTCATCTAAAATATATAAAACACCCATTAAAGATGAGCCGATTTGCGTCGCCAAACGAATTCTTTGACTTTCACCACCAGAAAGGGTTGCCGCTGCCCGGGACAGTGTTAGATATTCCAATCCTACATCTTTCAAAAAACGCAAGCGAGACCGGATTTCCCGGACGATTTGCTCCGCCACAATAGCCATATTGCCTTCCAGCTTCATTGTTTCAATGAATTCCAGTGCCTGACGGATACTCATACGGCAAAAGTCCATAATGCCGATACCACCAACCGTTACTACTCGTGCAATCTCAGAAAGTCGATCTCCATGGCAATGGGGACAAGGAGCTGTTGCCATACATTCTTCCAGTTCTTTTCTGGCAGCATCTGACTGCGTTTCCCGGAAACGACGGCTGATATTGTTGAGAATCCCCTCAAAAGGCTGTTCCAACACACCCATTCCATTGCCCCGGTTATAGGTCATACGCAGTTTTTCTTCCCCGGTTCCATAAAGGATCACTTTCATAGCATCCTCAGACAGATCCTTTACCGGTGCTGTCAAAGAGAAGTTGTACTTTTTTGAAAGTGCTTCGAAATACATCCGGAAAACGGAATCGGTTCTGGCACTGCTCCATCCGGATGCCTGAATTGCACCATCAAAGATGGATTTGGTTTTATCGGGAATGACCAGATCCTCATCAGCTACCAGCTGGAAACCCAATCCGGTACATTCCGGGCAGGCTCCGGCAGGATTGTTAAAGGAGAACATTCTCGGTTCCAACTCAGAAAGGCTGATTCCACAGTCCTCGCAGGCATAATTCTGAGAAAAACTGATTTCCTGATCACTGTCCGGTAACTGGATGGTTACCAAGCCGCCGGAATGGTTGCAGGCTGTTTCAATAGAATCTGTAATTCTGCGGCGTTGCCCCTGGCGAATGACAAGGCGGTCAACCACCAATTCGATGGTATGCTTTTTATTCTTTTCACAGGATATCTGCTCATTGAGATCATACAAAATGCCATCTACACGAACACGGGCAAAGCCCTGTTTCCGGGCATCTTCAAAAACCTTGGTGTGCTCACCCTTCTTTTGACGAATCACCGGAGAAAGCACAATAAACCGTGTTCCTTCCCCTAATGCCTCCACTCTGTCAACAATTTGGTCGATGGTCTGACGGCTGATTTCTTTTCCACACTTTGGACAATGGGGAATTCCAGCTCTTGCCCACAAAAGACGCAAATAGTCATAAATTTCTGTAACCGTACCAACAGTGGAACGGGGATTTTTAGAGGTTGTCTTTTGGTCTATAGAGATTGCAGGAGAAAGACCGTCGATGGCATCCACATCCGGCTTGTCCATCTGTCCTAAAAACTGACGGGCATAGGAGCTTAAACTCTCCACATAGCGGCGCTGACCTTCTGCATAGATTGTATCAAAGGCAAGACTGGATTTGCCTGAACCGGAAAGGCCTGTAAACACGATCAGTTTATCCCGAGGGATCGTCAAATCAATGTTTTTTAGGTTGTTTTCTCTGGCTCCCTGAATTCGAATCGTATCACTCACAAGCATACACCCGCCTTTCGATTATCTTCTCATTAGTATACCACATTTCCCAGATCCACACAACATAAAAATCCATACAAAAACTTTTCTGAAAAATAGTTGGATTTTGTTCCAGTTCGGTGTTGCAATTTACTGGTAAGTAGTGGTATAATAAACTCACGAAAGTTTGCAGTTCTCTGCAAACAATTTACAGAAAGAATAAAGCGAGGTATTTGTGAAGATGATTGCGTACGGAGAGAACATTAAGGTATTTTGTGGCAATTCCAATCCTGCATTTGCAGAGACTGTCTGTAAGGAGTTAGGTATCCCTCTGGGTCAGAGCACTGTTAAGACTTTTGCTGATGGTGAAGCATCTGTTTCCCTGCACGAAACTGTGCGTGGTTGTGATGTTTTCCTGATCCAATCCACCTGCAAGCCGGTCAACGACCACCTGATGGAACTGTTGGTTATGATCGATGCTTGCCGCCGTGCATCTGCAGGCCGTATTACCGCTGTTATTCCCTACTTTGGTTATGCCCGTCAGGATCGTAAGGCTAAGAGCCGCGACCCCATCTCCGCTAAGCTGGTTGCAAATATGATTACCGCTGCCGGCGCAGACCGGGTTCTGACTATGGACCTGCACGCAGCACAGATTCAGGGTTTCTTCGATATTCCTGTAGACCATCTGTTGGGCAATCCTACCTTTGTCAAGTACTATCTGGATAAATTCCCCGAGGACAAGTTCAACCACGACGACTTCGTTGTTGTTTCTCCTGATGTTGGCTCTGTTGCCCGGGCAAGAGCTTTCGCTGCAAAGGTTCATATGGGTCTTGCAATCGTTGATAAGCGTCGCCAGAAGGCAAACGAGTGCGAGGTTATGAATGTGATCGGCGATGTTAAGGGTAAGACCTGCATTATGTATGATGATATGGTCGATACTGCCGGTTCTCTGTGCAATGCTGCAAACGCACTGGTTGAAGTTGGCGGTGCAAAGGAAGTTTACGCTTGTGCTACTCACGGTGTTCTGTCCGGTCCTGCATTTGAGCGTATCACCAACAGTTCCATTAAAGAACTGGTTGTTCATAACACGATCCCCGTACCTGCTGATTGCTCCTGCGAGAAGATCAAGCAGCTGGATGTAGCACCTATCTTCGCACGTGCTATCTCCCATATCCACGGCGGTACATCCATCGCAGATCTGTTCTAAGCTGTGATTAGTAGATCTAACGAATCCTGGCTGATCGTAGGCTTGGGAAATCCCGGCAAGGAATATGAACGCACACGGCACAATGCCGGATTTCGTGCAATTGATATCCTGGCAGGGGTCCTTGGCTGTAAAATCGATAAGGTAAAATTTCAAGGCTTATATGGACAGACCACATATCAGGGCAGAAAGCTTTTATTTTTGAAACCGCAGACCTTTATGAACAGTTCCGGTCGCAGTGTATTGCAGCTAAGTGCCTATTTTCACATCCCGCCTAAGAATATTATCGTTTTATTTGATGATATTTCTTTGGAGCCAGGCAGACTGCGTATTCGCGCAGATGGTTCTGCAGGCGGACACAACGGCATTAAGTCCATCATCAATGAATTGGGTTCTCAGGATTTTCCCCGAGTAAAAATCGGTGTTGGTGCAAAACCCCATCCGGAACAGGATCTTGCAGATTGGGTTTTATCAAATTTCGGTGCAAATGAAGAAAAGGCTCTGCTTGCTGCATTGCCAAAAGCCGGTGAGGCAGCCCTTTGCATCATAGAAAAAGGCATACCGGAAACAGCAAATCGATATAATGGCTTCCGGCCCTGAAAATACTGTAAAATAACCACGGAAAGGGGGGCAATTTCCCCCTTTCCTCGTTCTTGCGTGGAAAGGATTTTCGGAAAAGTATGGAAAAACTGTTAAATATTCTTAACACAGTTCCTGAATATGCAACCCTGCTGGACAATGTCAAGCAGGGTATTTCTGCTGCCGTTACAGGAATCGGACAAATCAACCGCAGTCACCTCCTTTCCGGTCTTTATACCCACACAAACCAGCCTATCATCACTATTTGTCAGGATGATATGGCTGCAAGACGTCTACAGGAAGAGCTTCAAGCCTTTCTCGGTGTTTCTGTTCCCACACTTCCCAGCCGAGAACTGACACTTTACGATAGTGCAGTTGTGTCCAGAAGCTGGGAACAAAAACGTTTGCGTCAATTTTATGATCTTCTCACCGGCAAAACCCGGCTGCTGATCCTCTCCTGGGAAGCTATGAGCCAGCGCACAATGCCTCCTGATGTTCTAAAAAAGGCTGCATTCACGCTAAAAATTGGTCAGGATTATCAGATGGATACGCTGATTTCCCGCCTGGCTACTGCCGGTTACAGCCGCTGTGCAATGGTGGAAGGTCCGGGTCAGTTTGCTGTCCGTGGTGGCATTTTAGATATCTTCTCCCCCGCGGCTGACCATCCTGTTCGTGCGGAATTTTTTGGTGACGAACTGGACACAATGGGATATTTTGATCAAGATACCCAACGCCGTACCGAAAATACAGACGAATTAACTGTTCTTCCTGTTGGTGAAACGCAACCTTGTCTGCATATAGATGGCATAAACGGACTATGCAGAGATCTGCAAACACTGATTGCCCGTCAATTGCGGAGAAAAACCGTTAATGAAGCGCTGGTTTCCACCCTTCAAAAGGATTTGGAAAAATATGAAAACGGGGTACAAAATCCGGCTTCTGACCGATATATGTCTTTGATCTACCCTGATTATGCCACAGCTTTATCCTATGTTCCTGAAAATGCAATTTTAGTTTTGTGTGATCAAAGTAATCTGAAACGCAGTGCAAAAACCAGAACTGAAGAAATGGGTCTGCAGCTTGACAGTTTGCTACAAGGCGGTTTGGTAGCCGGTGAATTATGCGACTATGTATCCCAATGGGAGGATTTTTGTGCTGATATTGCCGGTCGTACACTGTTATATATGGATGCTTTCAGCGGAACATCCTATCCAGAGGAAAACCCACCAAAAATTCTGCTACCTATGACTGCAAAGCAGTTGCCTGGCTATGGCGGTAATTTGGATACCGCTGCCAGCGACCTTTCCCACTATCAAAAAATGGATTTTTCCTGTCTTGTTCTTTGCGGCACACGTCGTCGAGCTGAGCTTTTACAGGAAATGCTTCATTCCAAAGGTCTTTCCGGACTATTATGCATCCCCCTGACTATGATGCCCAAACCCGGTCAGATTCTACTGACTGAGGGTACTTTGCCATATGGTATGGAATACCCCAATTCAAAGCTGGTCATTCTAACCGAAGGCCAACTTCTTTCCAAGGGTGAAGTACGGCGCAAGCCAAAGAAAGCTGCCACCAATCGGCAGAAGCTCAATTCCTTTACGGACCTGACCCCTGGTGATCTGGTGGTCCACGAGAATTATGGCATTGGCCGTTTTGTGGCAATGGAGCAAATGCGGATAGACGGTGCTGTGAAAGACTATGTAAAAATCGCATATCAAGGCAGCGACACCCTTTTCGTGCCTGCAACCCAATTGGATATGGTCAGCAAGTATATTGGCGGCGGCGGTGAAGATGCCAATGTGCGACTAAACAAAATTGGCACTGACGCCTGGCAAAAGACAAAGACTAAAGCGCGAAAAGCTGCCAAGGATATGGCTGGTGAACTGATCAAGCTATATGCCGCAAGAAAGCGCCAGGAGGGCTTTGCCTTTGCCGCCGATTCTCCCTGGCAATTAGAGTTTGAAGATAATTTCCCCTACCCGGAAACGGACGACCAGCTGCGGTGTATTGCAGAAATTAAAGGTGATATGGAATCTCCTACACCTATGGACCGTCTGCTTTGCGGCGATGTAGGTTTCGGAAAAACAGAAGTGGCACTGCGTGCAGTTATGAAGGCTGTAATGGACGGAAAACAAGTCGCAATCCTTGTACCTACTACGGTTCTTGCACAGCAGCATTATCAGACTGCTGTAGCGAGATTCCGTGGTTTCCCTGTAAATATTGATGTACTCAGCCGTTTCCGTACCCCTACTCAGCAAAAGCGAACCTTGCAAAACTTAAGAGCCGGTCAGGTGGACTTGATTATCGGCACGCATAAGTTGCTGCAAAAGAGCGTAGAATTTAAGGATCTTGGTCTGCTGATCGTTGATGAGGAACAGCGTTTTGGTGTCAGCCATAAAGAGCGGCTGAAAGAAATTTCCAAAGGCGTAGATGTGCTGACTTTGTCTGCAACACCTATTCCCAGAACGCTGAATATGGCCCTTTCCGGTATTCGGGATATGTCTACCATTGAAGAACCCCCGGCAGACCGTTACCCTGTTCAGACCTATGTTATGGAACACAGTACACCGGTGTTGGATGACGCTATACGCCGTGAGATTGAACGGGGCGGTCAAGTTTACTATCTTCACAACCGTGTTGAGACCATTGAACAATGCGCTTCTGCCCTGAAGCGGCGCATTCCTGGACTGCGGTTGGCAGTTGCCCATGGAAAAATGAGTGAAGAAGAGCTTAGTGATGTAATGCACGCTATGGCGGATGGCGATATTCAAGTGCTGGTTTGTACAACGATTATAGAGACCGGACTGGATATTCCCAATGCCAACACCTTAATTATTGAAAATGCAGACCGTTTTGGCTTAAGCCAGCTGCATCAGTTGCGTGGACGCGTCGGTCGTTCTACCCGCCACGCATATGCATTTTTCACTTACAAACCGGATAAATCCCTCACAGAAGTTGCAGAAAAGCGACTTTCTGCCATTCGTGACTTTGCAGAATTTGGTTCTGGCTTTAAGATTGCAATGCGGGATTTGGAGATCCGGGGCGCCGGCAACCTGCTGGGTGCTGAGCAATCCGGTCATATGATGTCTGTAGGTTACGATATGTATCTGAAACTGTTGGATGAAGCTGTTTTAGAAGAGCGGGGCGAAAAGCCGAAAGAACCGGATTGCACTGCCGATCTGAATGTAACCGCCAATGTGGATAAGGACTATGTTTCCCGCGGTGAGGAACGGATGGATCTTTACCGGAGAATGGCAGCTATCCGCTCACAGGAAGACGCAGACGATCTGTTGGATGAAATTATTGACCGCTACGGTGAACCGCCTAAGGGCGTGTTGAACTTGGTAGAGATTGCCTTACTTCGTGCCAATGCACGGAAATCCGGTGTGTGTGACATCCGTCAAAAGGCCGGTGATATTCTCTTCACATTGACAAATCTGGATTTTGAGGCAGTCACTGCAATGTGTGCCGATCCGGATTATAAGACAAGACTGCATTTCGTTGCCACTGCAAAAGAGCCAACTTTACGGTTAAAGCTCGCAAGTGGTGTGGACAGTCTTCGGCAGGCAAAGGTCTTTATTGAGCGGTATCAAAAATGCCGTAATTGATTATCTTGCTTTTTTGTCATAATATGCTACAATAAGTAGGATTTACAGTCATAGAAAGAAGGAGAAATACCTTGCGAAAAAATACAAAGAAAAAAAGTCAGGGTGCTGTTGCCGCTAACAAGCGCCAAAAGCGACCAATTACAATTGTTGCAATTTGTCTGGCGGTCGTGGTCCTTCTGGGAGGACTTGCGTTTGGATATTACTACCTCAGCCAAGGCATATCCGGAAATACCATTATGGAAAATGTGTCAGTTGCCGGTGTGGATATTGGCGGTATGACAAAACTGGAAGCAATCAGCGAGATTCGCAAAGTAGTGCTTGACAGCTACGAAGCAAAGCCTATGGAAATTCAGGTGGACAATCACAAAATTTCCTTATCTCCTGACTTGACCGGTGCTACATTCGATGTAAATAACGCCATTGATCTTGCCTATAAATACGGTCGCAGTGAAAACGCTTCAGAAAATGCAGTGGCACAAGTCCAGTCTGCAGCCGGTGGAATCAAAGTCGACATTCTCCCCTGCCTGAATTTGAACACAGATGCAATTGCTAAAGAATTACAGGCTTTTATTGATAAATATTCCACCGAACTGACACAGCCCACTTATACGATCAGTGGTGCAGACGGAATGGACAAAACACTGATCGTCACTATGGGCACACCTGGTTACGGTTTAACTTATGATAAGCTTTACGAGCAGGTTCTTGCAGCCTACAATGCAGGCAGCTTTGCTCTGACACTTTCCAGTGAATCTGTTGCACCGGACGGTGTAGATTTGGAAGCTATTTATCAGGAAACTTATATTGCACCTGTAAATGCTTCTTACAATTCTGAGAAAAAAGAAACAACAGCACACACACTTGGTTATTCATTTGACGTAGAAAGCGCAAAAACACTGATTGAAAATGCAAAGTATGGTGAAAATATTTCCATCCCCTATATTTGCACAGCACCGGAAATTAAGCAGGAAGATCTTGACAAGATGCTGTTTCGGGATGTACTTTCCACATATACCGCAAAATCCGGCAGTGCAAGCAGCCGAGATGTGAACCTGCGCCTTGCCTGTGAGGCCGTTAACGGGGTCGTTCTTGCTCCCGGAGAGGTTTTTGACTACAACAAAACCTTGGGCGAACGGACTGCGGAAAAAGGCTATAAATATGGTGCCTCTTATATTGGAAATAAAACTGTCAGCACCATTGGCGGTGGTATTTGTCAAGTGTCTTCCACTGTATATTACTGCGCACTGATGGCAGATATGGAGATCGTCACCAGAACCAATCACGGTTTCCTGAATACATACGTTCCTATGGGTATGGATGCAACTGTTTCCTGGGGCGGGCCGGAGTTCCGTTTCAAAAACAATTCTGATTATCCCATACGAATTGAAGCATCTGCATCTGCCGGTCACACAACTGTTACCATTTACGGCACAGATGTGAAAGACTATTATGTAAAAATGGAATATGAGGTTCTTGCTACCTATCCTTGGTCCAGAGTCGAACAGGAAATGACAGCAGACAATCCGGACGGTTACAAGGATGGACAGGTAATCTCTACTGCCTATACAGGCTATAAAGTACGAACCTACCGCTGCAAATACAGCAAGGCAACGGACGAACTGATCTCTAAGGAACAAGAAAACCTGGACGTCTACAATAAGCGTGATTATGTAATCTGTAAGATCGTATCTGAAGAAACCAAGCCTCCGGTGACAGAGCCTCCGGTGACAGAACCTCCGGTAACGAACCCCCCTGTGACTGAGCCTCCCCAGACCGAACCTCCGGTAACAGAGCCTCCGGAATCACAACCGATCATATCCGATGGACCCGTTTCTGAAGATGGCTAACAACAAAAGAGCGTGTTGAAGGTATCCCTTCAACACTCTTTTTTTATTCTTTCGGTTTAATATCCAGATGGTAATCGATTTTCCCCATTGCACTTTGTTCGATCTCGATTTGATATTCAAGATCAATCACGCCGCCGGAAGTGGTTATATCCGCGTAGATTTTTGTTGCCATTACACTGATCATCAGCGCGCCAAAATCCGCCTGATAGAGGGAATCGTGGCTTATTCCCTCCTGAAAGATCATTTGTGAATTGAGCTTTCCTGTGCGGGTTAGGGTAACAGTTCCCGGTTCAATCCGGAACGTGGTGACTACGCCGCCCAAACCGGTCAGGTCACTTTCCTCATAGCTGATATTCCAACCATCCTCAACATATTCCATTGTACCTTCTGTAATCAATTCAATTACTTCCGGTTCCTGATCCTGATATGTCTGCCGTCCCCGAACAGACAGCAACACTGTCTGCTTCATTTCACTCCTCCATTGCCAAGTTGATCAGTTCATCCAACAACTGGCTATATGGGATGCCACTGGCAGCAAACAGCTTTGGGTACATAGAAATAGAAGTAAATCCGGGAAGGGTGTTGATTTCGTTAAATACGATGCGGTTATCCTCATAGGTCACGAAGAAATCCACACGGCTTAATCCCCGGCAGCCAATGGCACTGTAAACCTTTACCGCCAGCTCACGCACCTGTTCTGCCACAAGGTCATCAATTCTAGCAGGAATATAGGCAACAGAAGTATCGGTAATATATTTTGCATCATAGTCATAGAAATCTGCACCGGAGTCGATTTCACCGCAAACAGAAGCTACAGGGCTGGAGTTACCCAAAACCGCAACTTCTACTTCCCGACCGTTAATAAATTCCTCCACAAGGATCTTTTCATCATAGACGCCTGCCTGCAGCAGTGCATCCCGCAAATCATTCCGGTCTTTGACCTTGGATACGCCAACAGATGATCCGGTGCCAGCGGGTTTGACAAACACAGGATAGGAAAAACGGTTTTCGACAGTATCCAAAATTGCATCCATCCGGGTTTGCAGCTCACTATTTCTTACAAGCAGCCAAGATGCCTGAGGAATCTCTGCCTGATCTGCTACCAGCTTTGTCAGGGTTTTATCCATAGCAACAGCAGAAGCTGCAACCTGCGGTCCAACATAAGGAATACCTGCCATCTGCAACAGACCCTGCATTGCGCCATCCTCACCGTTTTCACCGTGAAGCACCGGGAACACTACATCGATCATTTCCCGCACCACACAGTCGCCCTCAAAGCTGAGAAGTCCCTGTCCACGGATAGGAGAGATAGTTGCTCTGCGGTTTCCCTCGTATTCCTGCCACTGGCCTGTAGGCAATAAGGAATAGTCCGTACCAGCGTACAATATCCAATCGCCTTTTTTCGTTATTCCCACAGGAAAAATATTGTACTTTTCCTGATTCAGGTTGTTGAGGACAGATTCCGCAGAACGAAGGGATACTTCGTGCTCCGGACTGATGCCGCCAAATAACACACAAACATTCAGCTTACGCAATGAAATCACTCTTTTCAAACATTTTCTTTCAGCAGTGCCTCACCGGCCCGATAAATATCACCGGCGCCTACAGTCAGGACCACATCTCCCGGCTGAATGATAGAGCGCAAGTACGCTGTCACTTCCGGAAGGGTTTCACAATACACACTGCCGGGAATTCTATCAACCAGATCGCGGGAAGAAATGCCAACCGTATTTCGCTCTCTTGCCGCATAGATCTCCGCAAGTATCACCACATCTGCCTTTTTCAACTCCCGCACAAAATCATCAAATAAAGCTTTTGTGCGCGTATAGGTATGGGGTTGGAACGCAAGAACAAGACGCTTAGCATCCATTGTTCGCACTGCATCGATAGTAGCTGCCAATTCGTCGGGATGGTGCGCATAGTCATCATAGACCGCTGCTCCATTATAGTTACCCTTCAGCTGCATACGCCGTTGTGCACCGGAGAAGGTTGCAAGTCCTTTGGAAACTGTTTCCCCGGGAATTCCCAGCATCCAGGCTGCACCGGCTGCGGCTAAGGCATTAAGAGCATTATGTCTGCCCAGGACCTTCAAGTCCAGATGACAGTAGAATTGATTGTCACATACAACATCTAAGTGCTGCCAATCCGGACAAATATTTTCCGCCCGCACTTTGTTATGTTCCTTCAGACCAAAGGTGATACAATCCACGCCCTCCATAGCTTGCAAGGTATGAGGGTCGTCACCGTTGGCGAGGACACCGCCGCTGGAAAGCTGAGCAAATTTCCGGAAAGACTTCTGAACATCTGCAAGATCCTTAAAATAATCTAAGTGATCTGCCTCCACGTTGAGAATCACAGCCAATGTGGGGAAGAAATTTAAGAAGGAATCGCAATATTCACAGCTTTCCAACACAATGGTATCACCATTTCCCACCCGGTGACCTGCCCGAAGCAAAGGAAGATAGCCGCCGATCATAACCGTTGGGTCAACTTCTGCTTCCATTAAAATGTGGGTGACCATAGAAGTTGTAGTGGTTTTGCCATGGGTGCCGGCAATGCAAACCGCATTCTTGTATTCCTGCATAATGACACCCCAAGCCTGTGCACGCTCAAACATAGGGATTCCCAATCTGCGGGCAGCGGCAACTTCCGGATTATCATTATGGGCAGCTGCAGTGCGAATAATACAATCCGCACCTTCTACATTGCATTCACTATGTCCGATGGCAACGGAAATTCCGTTTGCAATCAGCTCATCGGTAGATACCGACGAATTCATATCCGAGCCGGTAACGGTCAAACCCATCCCCTTAAGTACCAGGCCAAGAGGGCGCATAGATACGCCGCCAATACCAACCAAATGCACCCGCTTTCCGGGCAAAAGATAGCGTTTTAATTCTTGGGTCTTATTTTCCATTCAGGCATTCCTCCCGAATTTTTTCTTTTAACCTTTATATTATATAATATAGTATGATTATTTACAACTAGTAATTTACCCAAAAAAACAGACGTTAACTTCCATAAGCAATTGAAATCTTACATTATCCAAGAAGGAGAATATACAGCTAAATATGCATATTCATCCAAGTGTTAATTTCATTTATACCTTAAATATATTCATTTTGTAGTAAATTTCGCAATTCGCAATGAGTATATAGCTGTATTTATTGTATATTTAGCCTATTGACCTTGTATAATATGCGTGGTACAATACATACATTAAATCCCAATTGGGAGAATTATAAAAGGAGTTAATCATTATGAAAAAGTTTCTCGCTTTGATCCTGGCTATGCTGATGGTTGTTGGTATGCTGGCTGCCTGCGGCAACAAGGAAGCCAACAATGACACCACTGCTGCTACCAACGCTACTGCAGACGAGGTTGAAACCACAGCGGCTGCAGAGGACACCTTTAAGACCGTTGAAGCTGGTAAGCTGATTATGGCTACCAACGCTGCATTCCCTCCCTATGAGTACATTGAAGGCAACGACATCGTTGGTATCGATGCTGAAATCGCCGGTGCGATCGCTGCTAAGCTGGGTCTGGAGCTGGAGATCGTGGATATGGAGTTTGACTCCATCATCGAGTCCGTTAAGGGCGGCAAGGCTGATATCGGTCTGGCTGGTATGACCGTTACCGACGAGCGTAAGGAAGACGTTGACTTCACTGTCAGCTATGCTACCGGCGTTCAGGTCGTTATCGTTACTGAGGATTCCAAAATCACCAGCGTTGACGATCTGTTTGCTGAAGGCGCAAGCACCATCATCGGCGTACAGCGTAACACCACCGGTGACCTGTACACCACCTGGGATCTGGAAGACGAAGGTCTGGCTACCATCGAGCGTTACTCCAAGGGTGCTGACGCTGTTCAGGCTCTGAAGACCGGCAAGGTCGACTGTGTTGTTATCGACAACGAGCCCGCTAAGGCATTCGTTGCTGAAAACGAAGGTCTGAAGCTGCTGGAGACTGAGTACATCGAAGAGCAGTATGCTGCTGCAATGAGCAAGGACAACGCTGAGCTGTACGAAGCTGTTGATGCTGCACTGAAGGCACTGATCGAGGATGGCACCATCCAGGGTATCATTGACAAGTACATTCCTGCTTAATTATCTAACATTTTATACACCGGCAAGGGGTTCGGGTAACCGAACCCCTTGTTAGACTGAGAGGAGATATTTTATGAGACCAGGTCCTGCTGCCCTCTGGCCTGACATTGCTCCGGACTGGATACTCCGGCTTCCGGAAGGGCTTGAGAACCTCTTTTTTAAGATCTATAAATGTTTTATATTCGATAATCGTTATGAGTTGTATGTCGATGGTGTCAAAAATACACTGCTGATGACACTACTTGCTCTGCTGATGGGTATTGTTCTGGGTGTTGTTGTGGCGCTGGTCCGGGCATCCTGGGACAAAAACAGCAAGGAAATGCGCGGTTTGCCCAAGGCAATTCTTGGCTTTTTTAACTGGATCTGCAATTTGTACCTGACAGTATTCCGCGGTACTCCTGCAATGGTTCAGCTGTTGATCTGGTACTTTGTTGTTTTTGCAAAAAGCCGCAACGGTATGTTGGTTGCCTCCTTCGGATTCGGCATTAACTCCGGTGCTTATGTTGCTGAGATCATTCGAAGTGGCATTATGTCCATTGATCCCGGTCAAATGGAAGCCGGTCGCAGTCTGGGCTTTGGTTATGTTGGTACAATGCGTCATATTATCCTGCCTCAGGCTTTTAAGGCAGTCCTCCCTGCCCTTGCTAACGAGTTTATCGTCCTTTTGAAAGAAACCTCTGTGGCAGCTTATGTGGGTGTTGCAGATCTTACATACGCCGGTAGTAAGGTTGGCGGTACTTCTTATGAATATCTGTTCCCGCTGCTGTTAACTGCCCTGATTTATTTGATTATGGTTATGTTCTTTACCTATCTGGTAGGCAAACTGGAAAGGAGACTGAGAAACAGTGAACGATAATGTGATTATTTCAGCACAAAACCTGAAAAAGTATTATAATGGCGATAAAATTAAAGCCTTAGACGGTGTCAGCGCTGATATCAGCAAAGGCGAAGTCGTTGTTGTAATCGGTCCTTCCGGTTCCGGTAAATCCACCTTCCTGCGCTGTTTGAACCTTCTGGAAGTCCCTACTGACGGAACAATTCTGTTTAACGGCAATAACATCACCGATAAAGGTGCAAACATCAATCTACACCGGCAAAAAATGGGTATGGTGTTCCAACACTTCAATCTGTTCCCCCATATGACTATTT
Source organism: Faecousia sp. (assembly GCA_045656945.1). Lineage (GTDB taxonomy): Bacteria > Bacillota > Clostridia > Oscillospirales > Oscillospiraceae > Faecousia. The sequence goes on along the minus strand of JAZOSD010000044.1, from coordinate 34,425 downwards.
TGAACAATATGACGCTTGCCCCCTGTAAGCTTTTAGGCAAGTCCAAGGAGGACGCAGAAAAAAAAGCACTTGGTCTTTTACAGAGAGTTGGCTTGGGTGACCGGGCAAATGCCTATCCCAGTCAGCTTTCCGGTGGTCAGAAACAGCGTGTTGCCATTGTTCGCGCGCTAATGATGGAGCCTGAAGTAATGCTCTTTGACGAGCCTACCTCCGCCCTTGACCCCGAGATGGTGGGTGAGGTTTTGGAGGTTATGAAGGAGCTGGCATCCGACGGTATGACCATGGTGGTTGTTACCCACGAAATGGGTTTTGCAAAGGAAGTTGGCAGCCGGGTCATCTTTATGGACGAAGGCAAAATCCTGGAGCAAAATACACCGGAAGCAATTTTCACAAATCCTGAAAATCCACGTCTACAGGATTTCCTTTCCAAAGTTTTATAACGCAAAAACTAGGGGCGTGTTCGTAAGAACACGCCCTTTATTTTATGTTATTAACCAGGAGATTGCCACGGGCGCATTGCGCCCTCGCAATGACAAGTTGAATTAGTCCGCCAAGGTGGCTGCCATCACAGCCTTGATGGTGTGCATCCGGTTTTCAGCTTCATCGAATACGATGGACTGAGCACTTTCGAACACCTCGTCGGTGACCTCCATACAGTCGATACCGAACTTGTCGTGAATCTGCTTTCCGATGGTAGTTTTCAGGTCATGGAAGGCTGGCAGACAGTGCATAAACCGGCACTGCTCCCCTGCTGCAGCCATCAGCTGACTTGTTACACGGTAAGGGGTCAACTCCCGAATCCGTTCTTCCCAAACACTATCCGGTTCACCCATAGACACCCACACATCCGTGTAGATCACGTGAGCACCCTTCACAGCAGAAACAGGATCGGAATTAAACTCCAAAGTTGCTCCGGTTTCCTTAGCGATCTGCTGGCACTGGTCAATTAAATCTTGATTGGGGAAATACTTCTCCGGTGCGCAAGCAACGAAGTGCATACCCATTTTGGCACAACCTACCATCAAGGAATTGCCCATATTGTACCGGGCATCACCCATATACACCAGCTTCTTACCGGCAAGGCTGCCAAAGTGCTCCTGGATCGTCAGGAAATCTGCAAGGATCTGGGTAGGATGGTACTCATTAGTCAGTCCGTTCCAAACCGGAACACCAGCATAAGTAGCCAGTTCCTCTACCAGCTCCTGACCATAGCCACGGTACTCAATACCGTCAAACATTCTACCAAGGACTCTGGCCGTATCCGCGATGCTCTCCTTCTTGCCCATCTGGGAACCACTGGGACCTAAATAGGTAGCGGACATACCCAAATCCGCTGCCGCTACCTCAAAAGCGCAACGAGTCCGGGTGGAGTCCTTTTCAAACAGAAGGACGATGTTTTTCCCTTCACACAGGCGGTGGGGAATGCCAGCCTTTTTCTTTGCCTTAAAATCTGCAGACAGATCCAAAAGGGAGTGGATCTGTGCAGGCGTAAAATCCAGCAATTTCAAAAAATGCTTACCCTTCATAATTAGTACCTCAATTACAAAACTTTTGCCAGGAAGGATTGCAACCGCTCACATTTGGGATTGCCAAAAATCTCGTCAGGAGTTCCCTCCTCAGCAATATTGCCGTCATCCAGGAACAAAACCCGGTTAGAAACTTCTCTGGCAAAGCCCATTTCGTGGGTAACAACAACCATTGTCATTCCTTCAGATGCCAGCTCTTTCATAACCTCCAGAACCTCACCAACCATTTCCGGGTCTAACGCAGAAGTGGGCTCGTCAAAGAGCATCACTTCAGGATCCATACACAGAGCACGGACAATGGCAACACGCTGCTTTTGTCCACCGGAAAGCTTATTGGGATATTCTCCGGCACGGTCAGCCAAGCCTACACGATTCAGCAGTTCCATTGCCTTGGCTTCTGCGTCTTCCTTAGACACATTTTTCAGCATCATGGGAGAACAGGTCAAGTTCTCCAGAACAGTCATATGAGGAAACAGGTTAAACTGCTGAAACACCATACCCATTTTCTGGCGATGCAAATTCAGGTTTGCCTTGGGCGCAGCTAAGTCCTCGCCGTTGAAAATAATTTTGCCGGCATCAGGAACTTCCAACATATTCAGGCATCTCAGAAAAGTAGACTTGCCAGAACCGGAGGGACCGATCACACAGACCACATCCCCTTTATTAATGGTAATGCTCACGTTTTTCAGAACTTCTGTACCTTGAAAACTCTTACTTAAATTCTCAACGCTTATCACTCTTAGCCAGCCTCCTTTCCAGCACACTCAGCATTTTTGTCAGCACCACGACCATAACCAGATAAGTCAGTGCCACAACCATTAAGGGATTCACTGCATCGTATGTATTATTTCTAACCAGATTACCGGCACGGGTCAGGTCTACGATTGCCACATAACCGGCAACTGATGTTTCTTTCAGCAGAGCAATCAACTCATTACCAATTGCCGGCAAAATATACCGCACTGCTTGGGGAAATACGATCTTACTCATAGCCTGTGCCTTGGACATACCCAAGCTTCTGCCGGCTTCCATCTGGCCCTTATCCACAGCATTGATACCACTGCGGATCAACTCCGCCATATAAGCACCGGAATTGATACCAAAGGACAAAATCGCAACGATAATATCCTTGGTAGTTACCAGGATCACCAAATAAAAAATCAGCAGCAGCACCGTGATAGGAATACCACGGATCACTGTAACATACAAATCACAGATCCATGCCAAAGGCTTTAGCTTCGGTGAATCTTCAGAAAAATATTTAATTACAGAAATAGCCGTGCCGATCAATACACCAATGACCAGTGCACCTAATGTAATAACAACGGTATTTCCAAGACCCTGGAGCAGGAATTTATAGCCACCGCTGGCAATAAAAGTTTCGTAAAGTTTATCTAACCAAGCATTCAATGCAGTGGTCTCCTTTCTATAGGAAATGGGATAGGACCAAATAGCCCTATCCCTTTCTGTTCTTCATTATGCCAAGGGAGATGTGTAGGGAGCGTTGTGCTTTTCAAAAATATCAGCAATGGTGCCGTCTTCCAGCAGACCGTTCAGGATCTCATTGATGCGGGCAACCAGATCCTCGCTACCGAATGCAAAAGCAAATGCATAGGGCTCAGTGGTCATTGCTTCGTCCAGGATCACCAGAGGTGCATCCGGATTTTCCTTGTTGTAGGACTCTACCATCTCAGCAGCAGTCAAATCGTCGATAACCCAGGCATCTACCTTGTTAGTAGTCATAGCTGCCTGTGCATCGGAGTTTGCTGCAAAGGACTTCACTTCATAACCGCTTTCAATACAGAAGCTCTCAGCAGTGGTGCCGGTTTGTACAGAAACAGTCTTGCCGTCCAGATCTGCCTTGGTCTTGATAGCACTATCGGAAGTAACTACGATAGCCTGTGCTGCCAGGCAGTAAGGATCGGTGAACAGCGTGTTCTTCTCACGGGCAGGGGTCACAGAAATACCAGAAACGCCTACTGTGAACTTACCAGCCTGAACGCCAGGCAGGACGGAATCGAAGTCCATCTGCTGGATCTCCAGTTCTACGCCCAGTTCGTCGCAGATCAGGTTCATAATGTCGATCTCGATGCCCTCAACAGAGCCGTCTGCTGCCAAAGCTTCAAAGGGAGGGAAATCAGGGCTGGTAGCAATCACCAGCTTGCCGGACTTCTGAACACTCTCAACTGTAACCTTCTTACCACCGCAAGCACTTAACGCTGTGCAAAGCATTACAACAACCAAAATCAGCGCAATAATCTTTTTCATTATTTTTTCCTCCTGAATTTATAATTTCTCTTTTACATATTTTATTTGCTTCTCTACGGATGCAATCGATGTACCGCCAACAGAGATGCGTTTTTTTACACAAGTTTCCAAGGATATTTCCGCATACAGATCTTCTTCAAAAAGATCACTGTATGTCTTGTAGGTTTCTAAGGGCAGATCATCCAGAACGGTATTTTCTGCAATGCAATAAGCTACCAACTGACCGGAGATCTTATAAGCACTTCGGAAAGGAAGTCCTTTCTTAACAAGATAATCTGCCAGATCTGTTGCGTTAATAAAGCCTTTTTGGGCCGCCTTATACATACTTCGTCGGTTGGCCTCCATGGTAGCAATCATACCGGTAAATACCTGCAAGCACATTTTCACAGTATCACAGGTATCAAATACGGCTTCCTTATCCTCTTGCATATCTTTATTGTAGGCAAGGGGCAGACCCTTCAGGGTAGTCAGCAGTGCCATCAGGTTTCCGTAGACTCTGCCGGTCTTTCCGCGAACCAGTTCTGCCATATCCGGATTTTTCTTTTGCGGCATTATGGAAGAACCGGTGGTATAGGCATCCGACAGCTCCACGAACTTAAATTCCCAACTGGACCAAAGGATGATCTCCTCAGAAAAGCGGGATAAATGCATCATCAGGATGCTGATCGCGCTCATCAGTTCTACGCAGAAATCCCGGTCAGAAACTCCGTCCAGAGAATTTTCACAAATCCCGTCAAAGCCAAGCTTTTCTGCTTCAAAGTATCGGTCGGTATCGTAAGTCGTACCAGCCAGTGCACAGCAACCGATTGGTGACTGATTCATACGCTTTCTGGCATCTGCCAGACGGTCTACATCTCGCAGCAGCATCATTGCATACGCCATCAGATAGTGACCAAAGGTGACCGGCTGCGCCCGCTGCAAGTGGGTATAACCAGGCATAATCGCATCTGCATATTCTTCTGCCTTATTTGTTACAGCTGCGATCAGTTCTTTTACATATGCAGTGATCTGGTCTATCTCATCCCGCAGATACATACGAATATCCAAAGCAACCTGATCGTTTCGACTTCTGGCGGTATGTAGTTTCTTGCCCACCTCCCCAAGTCGCTGGGTAAGTACCTGCTCAACAAACATATGGATATCTTCACATTCCATATCGATCGGTAGCTTGCCGCTTTCGATATCCAGCAGGATCTGCTCAAGACCGGCGATCAACTCATCCGCATCTTCCTTAGTGATGATATTTTTTGCTGCCAGCATTGCTGCGTGCGCCATAGAACCTGTTATGTCCTGATGGTACATTCTGCTGTCAAAATGGATCGATGAATTGAAGTCATCGGCTAACTTTTCAGTTGTGCCGTCGGTTCTTCCCGCCCACATCTTCGCCATAATATTTCTCCTTGAAAAGCTGTAAAGCGGGAATATATACCCGCTTTACAAAGCATATATCTATTTTACTTGCCGTCAACCATAGCCTGAACCTGAATGGGCAAGCCAAACAGATTGATAAAGCCGGTTGCGTCTGCCTGATTATAGTCGCTTTCACCAAAGGTTGCGATCTCCTCGGAATACAGGGAGTAGGGACTCCAAACGCCTGCATTAATCATATTGCCCTTGTACAGCTTCAGGCGGACCTTACCGGTCACCCGCTCCTGGGTCTTATCAACGAAAGCAGACAGTGCTTCCCGCAGAGGTGTAAACCACTGGCCGTTGTAAACCAGTTCTGCAAAGGTAACAGACAGTCTCTGCTTTTCGTGCATTGTCATCTTATCCAGACAAATGGACTCCAGAACACTGTGTGCCTTATTCAGGATGCTGCCACCGGGAGTTTCGTACACACCGCGGCACTTCATACCAACCAGACGGTTCTCAACGATATCCAGAATACCAATGCCGTTAGCACCGCCGATTTCATTCAGCTTCAGGATGATGTTCTTTGCACTCATCTTCTCGCCATCCAGAGCAACCGGTACGCCCTGCTCAAAATCAATGGTCACATAAGTAGGAACATCGGGAGCCTGCAGCGGGGATACACCCATCTCCAGGAAGCCGGGCTTTTCATACTGAGGCTCATTGCCGGTATCTTCCAGATCCAGGCCTTCGTGGCTCAGGTGCCACAGGTTCTTATCCTTGGAGTAGTTGGTCTCGCGGGTGATCTTCAGAGGAATATTGTGTGCCTCTGCGTATTCGATTTCCTCGTCACGGGACTTAATATCCCACTCACGCCAAGGAGCAATGATGGGCATATTGGGAGCAAAATGCTTGATTGCCAGTTCAAAACGAACCTGATCGTTGCCCTTACCGGTACAGCCGTGGCAAATAGCATCTGCACCTTCCTGCAGGGCGATCTCAACAAGGCCCTTTGCGATACAGGGACGAGCGTGGCTTGTACCCAGCAGATATTCTTCGTATACCGCGCCAGCCTTCATAGTGGGGATGATGTAGTTATCTACATAGTCATCGGTCTGATCCAGAACATACAGCTTGGAAGCACCGGTCTTAATGGCCTTCTCTTCCAGGCCTTCCAGCTCATCAGCCTGACCCACATTACCGGAAACAGCGATAACCTCGCAGTTGTTGTAATTTTCTTTCAGCCAGGGGATGATAATGGATGTATCCAAACCACCGGAGTAAGCCAAAACAACTTTCTTGATTGCATCTTTATTCATCGTAAATTCCTCCCAAAATCTTGGTCGTTGTAATGCCAAAATTATACACCCGGAAATGAATTCTGTCAACCCTTTTTGTATATTTATTCACTTTTTGTCAATTTTATGCACAGTAACCCTCTAAGAACCCAACGTTATATTCAAATACACCAAAAACACTCATATAGCAAGGTAAATTTATATATCCCATAATGTTTCCAAACTAGAATTTCTATGGTTTTTCTATTTTTATCTGTACAAAACGACTGTATTCCAATGCATAAAATTTTGGATTTATTCGTATACTCTCCCTTGGTTCAAGTATATCTATACAATAGCAATTCGTTTGACCGCCTACATAAAAGTCTGCATCCGGATAATAGGTCTTATATCGCAGATGAATGCCGGTCATTTTTTTATCCGTCAGATTGGTTACAACAACCGTCCCCATATCCGGATACTGTAATTTGATACAATCTGCCATAGACCAATCTGACATATCCTCACGCTGCCAACCGGCACAGGAAGAAAACCTATCCGGCCCGTATTCCTTCCCCTCCCTTTCCATCACTAGCAGTCGCTGTCCTGCAGGAATCGTATCTGCAACAAACACAAGTTGCACTGCTCCTGCCTGCAACAATATTTGCGCATTCTCGATTCCACAATCACCATAATTATACAAAAGTAGAGCCGCAACATTGGTAACATCATATGTATCCTCTCCGGATGTAAATAAGCCATCATAAGATACGATCTGCTCCGCAATTAATGTGGTCCCCGGTATTTCAAATGGGAATTCCATAGTTTGTAGCGACTGATTCTGTACAATCGGTTCAATTCTTATAATGGATGGATCACCAATATAAGCAGTTGCTATTTGCGCACATAAAAACCACAGTACGCAAAAGCCGGCACACAGCCCAAACACAAGAATCATACACCGCCTCATTGATTAGACACCATAGCTTACTTCTCCCCTTTTCTATTCGTTTTTTCAATGTTTTGATTATATAGGACGTATTATTGCGACTTCAAGGGAATTGGGGAAGATGTATAAATATTAAGGATAGGATTTTTGCACACTTCACAGGAAAAAGGCGTGTTGCCATTGCAACACGCCTTTTTCCTATTTGATCATTTCCAAAGACAATTCCAATTTTGGATAAAATACTCAACACCGGAATAAACCGTAGTTACCACAATGATTGCCAGCACAAACCAAGCCAGCCAGCCAATCGTGGGAAAGCTCATTAACGCACACAGTCCAATCATTGTGCTGGCTGTTTTGACTTTTCCGCTTTGACCTGCAGCAATGACTTTGCCTTTTCCAACAGCTACCAGACGCAGTCCAGTTACTGCAAATTCGCGGGTCAGAACGATCATCAGTGCCCAGGCAGGAAACATACCCCACTGACAGAACATACACATAGCGGCAATTACCAGAAGTTTATCCGCCAAGGGATCCAAAAACTTTCCGAAATCGCTGACCTGATTGCATTTTCTGGCAATTTGACCATCTACATAGTCTGTAAGACTTGCCACAATAAACACCGCCAGTGAAAGATACATCCATAAACCGGGCTGACCACCGGAAAGGTACATCAGTAACATATATACCGGGATAAACGCGACTCGGATCAATGTAATTTTACTTGCTAATGTCATCTGTTATTCCTCCACTATATAACCGGACAAATCGCCATCGATCAAACCATCGATGCAGATTTTTACAAAACTACCTTCAACCACAGCTTCATCCGATGCGATCCAAACTCTGCCGTCAATATCCGGGGAGTCTGCATAAGTACGGCCGTAAAACTGTTCGTATTCCTCATCGTAGCCATCTACCAGCACTTCAAGGGTGGTGCCGATCATTTTTTCGTTACATTCATCCATAATCCGGGATTGAATGGTTTCAATGATCTGGGCGCGCTCCTGTGCAATGCTGCTGTCAGGATAATCCATTTGGGCTGCCGGTGTTCCCTCCTCTGGTGAGAATGGGAAAGCACCAACACGCTCCAGCTTCTGACGCTTTAAGAATTCACAAAGCTCTGTAAATTCTTCTTCCCCTTCCCCGGGCAATCCGGTAATTACACTGGTGCGAAGAACCAATCCGGGGATTTTCGCACGAAGCTTTGCAAACAGTTTCTCAAGGAAAGGACCGTCACCGCGACGATTCATAAGCTTCAAGATCTTACTGCTACAATGCTGAATGGGGATATCCAGATACTTGACGATTTTCGGTTCCGATGCTATCACATCGATCAGTTCATCGTCAATTTCATCGGGATATACATAATGGATCCGAATCCAGTGAAAACCATCGATCTTGCAAAGCTCACGGAGCAAATCCGGAAGGAGTCGGCGGTTGCCGGGAAGATCTGTACCATAACGGCTGGTATCCTGCGCCACTACGATCAATTCTTTTACGCCACTGCTTGCCAGAAGGCGTGCTTCGTACAGTACATCATCCAAGCTTCTGCTGCGAAATTTACCACGCAGATAAGGGATGATGCAGTAGGCACAGCGGTTGTCACATCCTTCTGCAATTTTCAAAAATGCATAATGCTCCGGTGTGGTAAGAATGCGACCTGTTTCTTCTTCCGGTGCATCAATTGAGCCAAAGTCTAAAACTGTTTCACCACCCAGAACTTTCTCCAAAGCGGGGACAATTTCGGTGTAACTTCCAGTGCCCAAAATGCCATCAACCTCAGGCAATTCCTGTAAAATATCCTGCTGATACCGTTGGGAAAGGCAACCGGTTACCAAAATTTTACCCAGTAAGCCTTGCGCTTTCAGTTGACCCATTTGAAGGATATGATCGATAGCCTCTGACTTAGCCGAATCAATAAAGCCACAGGTGTTGATCACTACTGCATCGCAGCCTACCACATCCGCACAGACAGTATGGCCAGCTTCCTGCACCCGGTACATCATCCGCTCGCAGTCCACTTGATTTTTAGCGCAGCCAAGAGAAATAAATCCAATATTTGCCATTATTCTTCCTCCATCAGATCTGTATCCATCTGCATTTGCTGCAAGACACTACGGATCTGACCGTAACTATGACCTCTGCGAATCAGACCGTCTATCGCCCTACGCAGATCCCTCTCATCCCAATCTCCATTTAGCCGGGATTGCAGGAAGGTCAATATGTATTCTGATTGATCCGGATAATCCTCCAACACAGCTTCCCAGTATGTCTTTGGAATCCTTTTTTCATAAAGAGCCTGCTTTACCCTTGCAACACCATAGCCTTTTCGAATACAGCTCTCCACAATCTGCCGGGCAGTTTTTTCATCGTCCAGCAAATCCATTTCTGCCATCCAGCTTACAGCCTGCTTAGCCTGCTGGGGGTCTTCCCCTTTCCGGATCAGCCTCTGCTCCAAATCACCCTTAGACACATTGGATGCTGACACGATCCGAACTGCTCGCATTTTGGCGGACATCGCACCAGCCGCTGTTTGAAGTGCTGTCATTTGATCCTCAGACAATTCCAAGCCGGTATATAAACCAAAATCCTGGACAGTCTGGCGATACAAGCGAAGGGTTACACCATCCGAGAAAGCTACCTTATACCGCCCTGCCCTGTCAGGCTGGGAGGAAATTGAATCAATCCTCATCGTTAAAATCGTCTGCACTGACCGCTACAGGGCGCTCAGCTGCACGAGCAGCCACAGCAGAAGGAGAATTGCTTAAAAGGCGCTCACGAACCTGTGCTTCCACCTGTTCAGCGATATCAGGGTTTGCCATCAGGAAGGTTTTTACGCTATCCTTACCTTGACCAATACGCTCCTCGCCCATAGAGAACCAACTACCGCTTTTCTGGACGATATCCATCTGGACTGCCAGATCTACCAGCTCGCCCCACTTGCTGATGCCTTCACCATACATAATATCAAAATGAGCTTCCCGGAAAGGAGGTGCAACTTTATTTTTAACAACCTTAACACGGGTCTTGTTGCCGATCACATTACCGCCCTCTTTCAGCGCCTCAACACGACGCACATCCAGACGAACAGAAGAATAGAACTTAAGAGCATTACCACCGGTAGTAGTTTCCGGATTGCCGTACATTACACCGATCTTCATACGCAGCTGGTTAATAAAAATAACCACACAGTTTGTCTTTGCGATAGTACCAGCCAGTTTCCGCAGAGCCTGGGACATCAAACGAGCCTGCAAACCAACAAAGGTATCGCCCATTTCGCCTTCAATTTCCTGCTTGGGAACAAGGGCAGCAACAGAGTCAACAACTACAGCATCCACTGCACCGGAGCGAACCAGTGCGTCTGTGATCTCCAGTGCCTGTTCACCGGTGTCCGGCTGAGAAACCAGCATATTGTCGGTGTCTACACCCAACGCTGCAGCATAGACAGGATCCAGTGCGTGTTCTGCATCCACAAATGCTACTTCGCCACCCATTTTCTGTGCCTCTGCCAGAATGTGCAAAGCCAAGGTGGTCTTACCGGAGGATTCCGGTCCATAAATTTCAATAATACGACCCTTGGGAACGCCACCAATACCCAGTGCTGCATCCAGTGCCAGAGATCCGGTGGGAATGGCTTCCACATTCATTTCCGGACGATCGCCCAGACGCATAACTGTGCCTTTACCATAGTTCTTCTCAATCTGAGAAAGTGCTGTCTGCAATGCTTTTTTCTTGTCGGAAGCGGGGGTGGGTGCTTCGTATGCTGTCTTCTTCATAGCCATAACAATCAACCTTCCTTTTGGGCGATAACTGCCCTTTCTATCTCGTTATAATCTCTGGAACGCTCCAGTATAGTATACCCATTTTCTTCCAGAATGGCGCACACTGCGTCACCCTGACCCATACCAAATTCATAGCACAAGTATCCGCCCGGTTTCAAGGCGTCGTAAAAATTCTTTGTGATTGCCCGGTAAAAGTCCAAGCCATCCATTCCGCCGTGGAGCGCAAGCTCAGGTTCAAAATCCTTAACACTCAGCGGAAGTTCTGTCATCTCTTGGGTTGTAATGTAGGGAGGATTGGACACGATCAAATCAAATTTACCCAAAAAAGGCATTGCAGGCTTCAACGCGTCCACCTGCACACAGGATACTCTTGCGGACAATTTTTGTGCAGTCACATTCTTTTTTGCCACCGCAAGTGCCTCTCGGGAATAGTCTCCCAAGGTCACCTTTGCATCTTTCACCCGGCTGGCAACAGCAAGACCGATACAACCGGAACCGGTGCAAAGATCTAAAATTCTGGGATTGGTATCTAAAAACAAGGCTTTTTTGATTGCCAAATCCGTTACCGCACAGGTATCATCCCGGGGGATCAGTACATTATGATCCACATATAGTGTCATTCCGTAAAAATCCCACTGTCCGAGAATATAAGCAAGGGGCTCACCGCTGAGCACCCGGCTTATTGCTTGCTCCATCGCATCACACACTGCATCGCCGGCATACATTTCCCGGTCCGCGATCACCTGTTCCTGGGTCTTGCCGGTAACGTGTGATAGCAGATTTCGAGCAATTAAGGCTGCCGATTGGGCGTCCTCCTGGGCCATCAGGGCACGGCGTGCCTCCAAATACAGATCAGAAAGCTTCTTTACCAAAGGTCTGCTCCCTTCTCTTCCGGCAAAACTGCCTGGAGGGCAGTAATTCCCACTTCAATCATACTGTCATCCGGTTCGTTTGTGGTAAAATTCTGAAACCACATTCCCGGCCAGGTCATAATCCGGGTCAGACGGTTATCGTGACGACCTGCCCAGCGATTGATCTCATAGGTAATGGATACAACCACAGGCAACAATAGCAGCTTAAAACCGATCATAATCAGATTATATACGATCCGCACATCCTGACGCATCACAGCCAGCCCCGGAAACAGCTCCAGCAACAATGAAGATGCAACAGAGAAAATCAAAATTGACAGCACCATAATTACAAACAGGAAGCTTGTGCCGCAACGGGGGTGCAGTCTGGTTTGTTCCTTAACATTCTCCACCGTCAGTGGCAATCCCGCCTCATAGCATCGGATGCATTTATGCTCAGCTCCGTGGTAGGCAAAGACCCGCTTCATATCCTTCATTCTGGAAACAAGCAGCATATAGGACACAAAAATTATAATTCTTACAATACCTTCTACAAAATTTTGTAGAAGCAAATTTTCTATGATACCGGAAAAGAAGCTTCCAATTATCATTGGTAGTAGAAAAAACAGGCCAACGGACATCATAAGTCCAAGTGCAACTGCAATACCGATCACAAGGTTTTGAAATTTCTTTTCACCCAGCTTTTTTTCTAACCACAAATCAAATTTCGAAGGATTTTCCTCCTCGATTTCCTCAGGAGACAGGTCTGCAGAATGCATCAGTGCCTTCACACCCACAACCTGAGAGTCAAAAAAGTTCACTGTGCCTCGAATCAGAGGCCAGGTCAGGATCGAATTCTTAGGGCGGATCTTTCTGGGTTTCACCTGAACATCCAATCCGTCTTTCCCCCGTACTACGATCGCATCCTTTTCAGGGCCGCGCATCATAATACCTTCAATCAGCGCCTGACCTCCGATGGATGTTTTAAATTGTTCTTTTGCCATTTATTGTTCCTCCGTCAGGATCACTGATTGGCAGGGATCTTTATGGTAACAAGTGTTCCGCATTCCTCGGCATTTTCAAGGGTCAGCGTACCACCGTGCATCAGCACGATCTCATCACAGACAGCAAGACCAATACCGGAACCACGTGCCTTGGAAGTTCCCTTATAAAATTTCTTCTTCACCAGAGGCAGCTCATCCTCCGGAATTCCAGGGCCAAAGTCCCGAATGCGGACAACAACGGTATCTTCTACATAGCGGATCTCTGCCTCAATGGGTGTACCGCTACCGTGTTTTGCCGCATTATCCAAGATATTTAGAAATACCTGACGCAAGCGCTTAGGATCGCAGGATATTTTAGGGATATCATCATCATTTTCCAAATATTCCAGCGTAATACCGTCCTGTGCAAGACGACTTCCATACATAAAAACGGTATCTTCAAACTCGCTGCGGATATCCGTCAGTTCCATATTCAGTGTCATTCTGCCATCCTGAATACGGGTAAAGTCCAAAAGCTCCAAAACCATCTCCGTCAGGCGCTTACCTTCCCTGAGAATAATGCCAACACCTCTGCGGGTTCCATCGTCTAGGCCCTCTGTGTTAAGAAGTGTTTCACTCCAGCCGGTAATCGCCGTCAGGGGTGTGCGCAGTTCGTGGGACAGAGAGGAAATAAACTCTGTCTGCATTTTCTCGTTTTGGTTGATCTTAATAGACATCTCATTAATGGTTTCAGCAAGCTCACCGATCTCATCATCATATTTCGTCTGGATCTGAATACCATAGCTTCCGCTAGCGATCATTTTCGCTTTTTCAACGATCTGCCCCAAAGGCACAAGGATAGAATGGATGTAGTAGTTGCTACTGATCAGTGTCACGATCAAAACCACCATCAATGCTGCCAGTGCAATGCCTGCAATATAAGTGATCTGGCGGTCCATAACGGCGGTAGATGTCACATAACGCAGCACGCCGATCACTTCACCGTTGGAATATATCATAGGGCTGGACACAGCCATAATGCGCTCACCTGTCAAAGGATTTCTACCTTTGTAAGTGGTAATTCCCCGGGTGCTGATAGCGGTATAAATATCTGAAGTTGTGGGGGAACGGCCCGCCCAGCTTCCGTAAGAGGATGTAACGATATTTCCATCGGTATTGATAAACTGCAGTTCAATTGTATCCTTGTCCTCAAAAGTTTGGGCATATGTGATACAAGACTGATAGTATTCGTTGTAATTTTGATTGAGATAATCTGCAAAAAATTCCGTAGTGGACCGGGCGCGGTATCGCATATCCGATTCCATCGCAGAGTAATAATACGCAGCAAAAACAGCTGTCACAGCAAGAACACATACAAAACCCATAATCAAGACAATGCCAACTGTATTCATAATCCAACGTCTGCGCAGTCCTTTGATCTTCCGCAATCCGCCACCCCCTTTTTTGTAGATTATAAATCAGGCATTACGCGCCCCATTTATAGCCAAATCCCCAAACCGTTGTAATATAAGCAGGATTGGCTGTATCGTCCTCGATCTTAATGCGAAGACGGCGGATGTTTACATCCACGATTTTCAATTCCCCTTCGTACTCCCGACCCCAAACAGCAGAAAGAATATCCTCTCTGGAAAGGGCACGACCAGGATTTTGCATAAACAACTTCAAAATAGAATACTCCACCTGGGTCAGACGGATACGGGCTCCGTTTTTCTCCAGGGTGTGATTGCGTGTGTTCATCACAAACGGGCCCTGTGTCAGCAGCTCTGCAGACATATTGTTATCTCCACCCATACGGCGGTACAATGCATCGATCCGGGCAGTGAGCTCTGCAGGAGAAAAAGGCTTTGTCACATAATCATCCGCGCCGGTCATAAGTCCTGTGACCTTATCCATCTCCTGGGTGCGGGCAGTCAGCATAATAATGCCGATTTGCTTATTGGTAGCACGAATTCTGCGGCAGACTTCAAAGCCATCAATGTCAGGCAACATAATATCAAGAATTGCTACACCGATATCCGGATTTTCTCTCAACTTGTCCAAAGCCTCCATACCGGTGCCTGCTTCAATGGCATCATAGCCAGCCCGCTTAAGATTGATCACCACAAAGCTGCGGATATTTACTTCATCTTCTAATATCAGAACTTTTTTCATATTCTACCTCTTATGTTTCTCCGGTTTTCCATTCCTGCTGTATCAGGTGGAAGGCGCGCAATAAATTTTCTTTTGTTACGTTACAAGCATCTGCTGCAACATCCAGTTTTGCTGCGTAGGTAATAGACTCAGTCTTGTAAAGCACAAAACGTCCGTCCTCCTGGCTTTGCTCCTCCCGGTTTTGTCCGGAGAGAGCGAAAATAGTCATTACCGGCTGCTCAAACAAAAACTGTTCGTCCCAAAGATAAAATTCATAGGTATTACCGATCTGTTTTACCGCTATGCGGGATGCAATGTCACTGTCCAGTTCAACATACCAACCACCCACAAAATTATGGTAGGTATATAGCTTGTCTATTTCTGCTCCATCAGACTGCATTGCATACCAGCGGATCAATTCCTGACGATCACTTCCCCGCTCACCAGCCAATGGTTGCATAGGGATCAGATACGGAAGCTCTACTACACCGTCATTATCAATATCGTCTGCATATACATAGTAGTTACGCATAGTTTTAACGCTGGTACCAGACTCATTGGAAAAGCTTACATTGGCAAGTCTGCCATCTGCTACGGTGTATACATCGGTGATCAGTGCCGTTTCTCCGGCGGTGCTGGCTACATATACAGCCGTTTTATCATCATAAAGTTTTCCAATGAGAATGCGCTTGAGTTTATCCGTTGGTGCAGACATATTCACTTCATTAGCCCGCTCCATAACCCCATCATTCACACGGTAAAGCTCTGCAATTCCGTTGTCTGTATCCGATTGACCCGGGCGCAGAAGAAAAAGTTCGAAAAGTCCATCCTTGTCCATATCTTCTGTGAGGAATTTAATATAATTCGCAGTCATCAGTTGTTGTACCTGGCCGTCTGTAAAGGTGTATACAGATACAGACCGCAGAACCTGGTCGCTCAACTGACTACCCACCACGATCTCAACGCCCTTTTTACCATCCATTTCCACATATTCCACCTGATCAAAGGCTGATCCATTGCTTTCAATTGTGTCTATATGGACAAAGGTATCCTTCACTTCATTGAAAATCAAGATTCGCAAAGGACGGTCAGCGCTGGCTTTTGCAAAAACCAGATACTCCGGATCTTCGTCACCATCCAGATCTGCAATATGGACTGTCTGCCGGTTTTCACCGGCCGGAGGCGCACTGTACTCCAGTCCAACCATAGCGCTGTCGATAGCTGACTGCAAGTCGTTAAAATCATCGGAACGGCGGGGAAGCTTATACATTTGTCCCACCGTCCGCATCGTGCAGCCACTTAGCAACAGGACTGCCGACAGAATCAGCAATATACATTTTGAAAAGCGTTTCATATCGACACCCCCCATTTTATTTATTATAGCACAAATGCACGAAAAAGAAAAGTTATTTTACCACAACATTTGCGCTGCCAAGCAGGCTATTGAGTTCTGTAAGCATCCGCTCATCAATAGAACAGCGGGTTCCTCTGCGCTGCTTAGTGTCCTCAAAATAAACAACCGCTGTGCTGTCTCCCGGGAACATATTCAGGATTGCCCGAACCTTGCCAAACAGTGGCTCTGCTTCATTAGGCAGACGCAGGTACAATGTACCGTTTCTTGTTTGCGGCTCCGGCTGCACATTCTCTGTATAGTCAGATAAGGGACGGGCGCGATTGATGAGGATCTGAGGTTCTTTGTCATCTCGCAAGGATAGCCGTCCGGTAACAACTACCGGTTGATTTTCCTTCAAATAACCACCATATTGATTCAGAACATTGGAAAAGGCCAGCATTTCCATAGCGGCAGTATCATCCTCAACCGTCACATAAGCCATCATAGAGTTATTGCGGGTAGTCTTCATCTTCACAGACTGGACGATGCCTGCTACGCTGATGATCTGGTCGTCCTGATATCCGTTTTCTTCTTCCATAAGTCTTCCAATGGGAACAACGTGGGTATTTTTCAAAAATGCCCGGTAATCGTCCATTGGGTGACCGGAAAGATAAATGCCGGTAGTTTCCTTTTCCAGGAGCATTAGATCCGCCTTGCTCATTTCAGCCAGTTTAGGAATCGGAATCGCAACCGCTTCATCCTCCTGCAGCATTGAGAACAGACCCATTTGACCCTCCAGATTTTTCTTTCGGGAGGAAGCAATGCTATCCATCATTGTGTCATACACATTCAGAAGCTCGCTGCGATGGTAGCCAAAGCAATCCATTGCACCGCACTTGATAAAGTTTTCTACGGCACGTTTATTCAGTTCTCCCTCTCCCATTCGCTGGATAAAATCCTCCAGTGATTGGAACAGACCGCCTTCCTGACGCTTGGATACCATACTGCGGATCAGTCCGCGACCAACATTTTTTACCGCACCTAAGCCAAAACGTATGGCATCCCCCTCCACAGTAAAGTGGTCATCGGAGTGGTTTACATCCGGTGGCAGAACCGGGATCCCCATTTCTTTACATTCGGCAATATAGCCGGATATCTTTGTAGCAGAGTCAAGCACCGAGGTCATCAGTGCTGCCATATACTCCTTAGGATAGTGGCATTTTAAGTATGCGGTCTGGTAGGCAACAACGGCATAACAAACTGCGTGAGCCTTATTAAAGGCATAGTTTGCAAAGGCAACGATCTCATCATAAATCGATTGGGCAACCGTTTCCGGCACACCCTTTGCCATTGCACCGCTAATTCCCTGCTTTTCATCACCGTAGACGAATACCTTTCGTTCTTCCTCGATGACTTTCATTTTTTTCTTAGAGATGGCGCGGCGAATATTATCTGCCTGACCCATAGTATAGCCGCCCAGCTGGCGGAAAATCTCGATAACCTGCTCCTGATAAACGATACAACCGTAGGTAACCTTCAGGATCGGTTCCAGCATTGGGGTCTTATAGGTAACTTTCTTGTGATCCAACTTATTAGAAATAAAGGTAGGAATGGAGTCCATAGGACCAGGACGATACAAGGCAACAATAGCCGTAATATCTTCAATGCTGCCTGCCTTCATATTGACGCATACGCCAGTCATACCTGCAGATTCCAGCTGGAATACGCCCTGGGTCTTACCCTCTGTGAGCATCTGGAATGTGGCAGGATCATTATCCGGAATGTTGTCCATTAAAAATTCCGGATCATACTTTTGAATCTGCCGTTCTGCATCCCGGATCACTGTCAGGTTGCGCAGACCCAAAAAGTCCATTTTCAAAAGTCCCAATTCCTCTATGGTCGTCATCGTATATTGGGTAACGATGGTGTCATCATTCCGGGAAAGAGGTACATAGGAACACACCGGATCAGCAGTGATCACAACACCGGCTGCGTGGGTTGAGGTATTTCTGGGCATTCCCTCAAGACTCATTGCCGTATCAATCAGCTTTTTGACCCGCTCATCCGCATCGTACATTTCCTTAAGCTTGGGAGATACATTTAGCGCTTCCTGCAAGGTGATGTGCAAGGTTGTGGGTACAAGCTTTGCAACAATATCCGTTTCTGCATAAGTGAAATTCAATGCTCGTCCCACATCACGGATCGCGCCACGGGCAGCCATTGTACCAAAGGTAGCAATCTGTGCCACATGGTCTGCTCCGTATTTCTTCATAACATACTCAATGACTTCGCCTCGACGCTCCTGACAAAAATCTGTATCAAAGTCAGGCATACTCACACGCTCCGGATTGAGAAAGCGTTCAAAAATCAGGCTGTACTTCATTGGGTCAACTTCTGTAATATGCATACAGTAAGCTGCAATGGATGCTGCACCGGAGCCACGGCCCGGACCTACCGGAATGCCGGACTGCTTTGCATAGCGGATAAAATCCCAGACAATGAGATAGTAGTTCACATAGCCCATACGACTAATAACACCGATTTCATAGTTAAGCCGTTCCAGATAGCTTGCCGGAGGATTTTCATATCGCTCCCGGAAACCGTCCATACAAACCTTACGGAAGTATTCCTCGTTGGTGTATCCCTCCGGCACAGGGAATGAGGGCAAATGATATTGATTGAAAACAAACTCCAAATTACAGCGATCTGCAATTTTGACTGTGTTTTCAAAAGCCTCATCGCAATTGGGAAACAGTTCTTTTAGTTCCTCTTCACTTTTTAGGTAAAATTCCTCTGTTTGGAATTTCATACGGTCGGGATCGTCCACTGTTTTTCCGGTCTGGATGCACAGCAACACATCCTGCATCGTTGCATCTTCCCGGCGAAGATAATGGGCATCATTTGTTACCACCAAGGGCAGACCGGTTTCCCGGCTCAAGCGCATAACTCCCTGATTAACTGCCCGCTGCTCCGGAATGCCGTGATCCTGCAATTCCAGATAAAAATTGTCCTTGCCAAAGATTTCAGACATTTTCAGAGCATAGTCCTTTGCCGCAGCATAATCCTCATTCATCAGGTGCTGGGCGACACCGCCAGCAAGGCAAGCGGAGGTTGCGATCAATCCCTCGTGGTATTTGGTAAGCAGTTCTAAGTCTACTCTGGGTTTTCCGTAAAAGCCGTTCATAAAGGCTTCTGAGACCATCAAGCAGAGATTTTCATAACCTTTGCGGTTTTCACATAACAGGACCAGATGGAAGGGATCATTATCGATACCGTGGACGCGGTCCTGCATACCTCTGCGGGCAACATAGACCTCACAGCCAATGATCGGCTTGATTCCGGCAGCTTTTGCCGCTTTATAGAAATCAATACAGCCATACATAACACCGTGGTCGGTAATGGCAATGGCAGTCTGACCCAGCTCCTTAACCCGGTCCATCATACCACGAATGCGGCAAGCACCGTCAAGTAAGCTATATTCTGTATGGACATGCAAATGCACAAAGCTCATAGGTGCGCCTCCTTTGCCATTGCCACCAGTTTTTGCAGCCGGTGATTCATAGCTGGTTTTGTAATTGGCGGCTCCATAAGAGCTGCCAGCTCTGTCAGGGAATATTCCGGGTTTTCCTCCCGGGCAACCGCAGCCTGCATAAGCTTCTTGGGCAGTTGTTCAAACATTCCCTTTTCTTTCAGTGTTCGGATGGCCGCAAGCTGTTCCTGTGCAGCTTCGACCACCTTGGATGTATTGGCATCGTCGCAATTACAGCGGCGATTGACCTTGTTGTTAAGTTCCTTTTCCAGTCTTGCCTCCATAATGCCCATTGCAGCAACCGGCGCACCCAAGAAAGTAAGCACATCGGATATGGTGTCACTTTGCTTAAAATACAGAACCTGAGAGCCGCCTCTGGCTGCCGTTTTTGGTTTGAAGCCAAACACATCCTCCATCAGGCTGAAGGTTTCTCTTGCTACACTTTGATGGGTGGTTGTCAGCTCCAAATGATAGCCTTTTATGGGATCTGTGACAGAACCGCCTGCAAGAAATGCACCACGGAGGTATGCGGTCTTGCAGCAGCTGTCCTCCACAACCGGCAAATTCAAATGCAAACAGAAAGTATCCCTTGCATCAAACCCATAGGTATTCATAATGGTACTGATTTTTTCAGGATCGGTTATCTGGAAAATCAGCTTGCCCAGCGCATCCTCTGAAGGAACGCTATCAAAACTGAAGCGAAATGCTTTTTTGAAAAGCTTGGGTAGGCTGTGGGCAAGCTCCCGGCTTTCTGTAATAATTCGAATGCAATCTACGGAGAAGCTATTACAAAACAGCAATATACCAAAGCATTCTGCCAGCGCACAGCAGTTTTTCTGGGGAACCGTACGGCAGATCTCTGCCTTTGCTGCGCCTGAAAAGGATATTGCCATTTTATATACCTCCCTTCAATTTACCAAATTCTCACTTCCGGTTCTAAGCGGATACCGGTGTCGTCAAATACTTTATCGGAAACTTGTTTTAATAAATCCTGTACATCCTTTGCCGTGGCTGAACCCAAATTTACGGCAAAGCCTGCATGCTTTTCAGAAACAGCCGCATCCCCTACCCGGAAACCTTTGAGGCCTGCCTGATCAATCAGTGCTGCTGCATAACCCTGCGCAGGCCGCTTAAATGCAGAGCCGGCAGAGGGCAGATCCAGAGGCTGGGAAGTTTTGCGGCGGGTCATCAGATCCTGCATTGTAGCACGGATCTCCACCTCCGGTTTTTTGTTCAGCGCAAACACTGCACTTAGCACAATGCGGTTTTCATCTTCCAGCCGACTGTGCCGATAGGAAAATTCCATTTCCTCTCCCGTCAGGGTTTGGACGTTTCCGTCCATATCCATCACATCTACGCTTTTGCAGATCTGGCAGATCTCACCGCCGTAAGCACCGGCATTCATATACACGCCGCCGCCCACAGTTCCGGGAATCCCGTGGGCAAATTCCATCCCGGACAGTCCAAGCTTTGCGGCAAAAACCGCCGCTCTGGTCATTGTGACGCCTGCTGCAATACAAATTTCCCTATCGCTGATGGTTGTCATACCATCCAAACAGTCTTTCAGGCAAATAACCAAACCGGGGATTCCTTCATCCGGCGCCAGCACGTTTGTGCCTGCCCCTAAGATAGCAGGTTTTGTGTCCAATAATGCGGACGCTTTCAAAATTTCTGCCAATTCTTCCCTGTTTTTGGGGAATGCCATTACTTCCGCAGGACCACCGATCCGGAAGGAAGTATGCTTTGCCATCGGCTCGTTAAAGCACAGCTTTATTTTTGTCAATAATGCAGAGATTTTCTGCTGAAAAATTGTCATTTCCATCATAAACGCCTCCGGGTGTATGATATGTTTCAGTATATCATATTTGTTACCGTTTTGCAATTATTACTATATAGTTTTTTCTTAATTTGTTGCCAAATTGACAATAAAAAAGCAGCCGGGAACCGGCTGCTTTTATGTAATGATTCTTTACTTTTCGATAATCTCCAGAACTTCCATCGGGCAGTTCTTGACGCAGATGCCGCAGGCGATGCACTTGGTGGTAGGACCTTCTGCGGGAGCGACCATAACCTTCATAGGACAGACCTCTGCACACTTACCACAGGAGGTGCACAGCTTTTTGTTGATCATATAAACGCCCTTGGGGTTCTGGGTGATTGCACCGGCCTCACAGACCTTTTCACACTTACCGCACTGGATGCAGGTCATAGGCTTGGCTGCACCGTTCTTTTCTACAATTTTAATGCAGGACAGATCCTCATTGAATTCCTTGTAGAAAGCAACAGAGCAAGCGCGAACACATTCTAAACACGCCATACACTGGACATCTTTTTTTACACCGAGTCTTTTCATAGAAAAGTATTCTCCTTTTTTCATATTTCCATACTATTATACAGGAACTGTCATAAAATAGCAATGGTTTATTTCATTTTTTCAAAGGCAAGTGACTGAATTTCCCAGTCTAATTTTTTGTTTTATGTAAATACTAGCTTTGCAGCAACAAAACAGGAGGATGAATATGAAAAAATATGTAAGCATTGCACTGGTGCTTGTGCTTACCCTTTCTTTATGCGCTTGCGGCAGAAAGGACAAGCAGACCCAGCCCACAACAGAACCAACAACTGCAACCACCGTTCCCCCTACGACCTATGACACAGTCCCCAATACAACAGCTACAACCGACACCATTTTGCCTGATTTTTCCGATCCTACAATGGACAGCATTATGCCGGACAGTGGCTTGCTGGACACCAGTGAAAGCACCCAGGAACATCTGGGAACTTCTGACGGAGCAATGGGATAAAACTTTCTTTGCGCCAGTGAGCATTTACGGGCGGCAGATTGCCGCCCCTACATATTCTATGGGGATTTATAAGATGGTAATATAACGAAGAATATTTTTCTGCATTTTTTGCGTAGCTTCAACAGCGGCTTCCGTATAATTTTCATCATCCGTCCGCTCCTTCCAAGCAGCCGTAATTCCTGTTCCGGAGCAAACTGCTGCGCCGTGACCAAACTGATCAAAGGCATAACTGCAGTTTTTGGCATTGGCATTACTATAATCATAGCCATCCACCAACAGGAACAGCCGATTGTATTTATTTCGCAAGTGGCGTAGGCTGTCCGGAGCATTTGCAGCACCAGTAGCGGCAATTTCAGTGTAACCACACTTCCCTGTCAGCGGTTCGCCCAAACGGCTTAGAATATCCGCTGCAGCCTGATGGACAAGACGTGAACCCGTCATCAGATCCTGAATCTCCGAAGCAGAACGATTTGGTGTACGAAGGGTCACAAACAAGCTCTTGTCCACTTCCTTTAGGCATTCAATATATGTTTTGATGTTGTCACTGCCCAAATAAGGAGAAAGGGTCAGTGCATCGCAAGGCATATTCATTGCAACACGAACCACCGCAACTTTATCTGAGCTCAAGCCATCCAGCAGAACATAATAGTCCAGTTTCCTTGCCAGATTCAAAAGACGCTCCAGTGTATTCAACCCTTCTGTTCCGCCAATTGCGAAACAACCAAAATCAAAACGTACTGCCGGCACAATTTCCCGCAAGCCTTCCATAAGCTCTGTGCAGTATTTTTCATATGCAGGCAAAAAAAGCTTTTCCTCTGCAAGTATACAAGGCGGTAGTTCTTCTTCCGTCATTGTCATATCTACAATGATAGGACTTTTCATTTTCCGAATCTTCTTTTGCAGCTTATCAACGGACATATTCTCGCCTCCATCTCTTTTTTATAATTATAACACAACTTTTTCATCCTGAAAAGAGAAACCTTTCCAACCGTTTTTTCTTCCTGCAAGGGCATACTAGCAATGAAGGGAGGTGCTTTTATGCAGGTAAAAAACTGGGCACTCACATTGGGAATCGGTGCGGCTGTTGGCGCTGTTGCAATTCTTGCAATGCCGAAAAGTAATCCTACCCGGCGTCTGGCCGCAAAGGCAGCCAACAAAGTAGAGGATCTGGCTTGGCAGGTATCGGACAAGATTACCCAGGAGTTCGATTTATAAAAGAAGGCGCGTTGCATAATTTTGCAACGCGCCAAATTTTAATTAGTCTCCAGTTGAATGTTCTCTTCCTCGACCCGAATGGTGATTTTGAAAATAGGCACTTCAAAAGAATCAATGATCTTTTCAGAAATAGGATCTTCCAAACTGCGCTGGATGGTTCTGCGCAAATTCCGCGCACCATAAGTGACAGAATATGCCTTTTTAACAAGATACTCGCGCAACTGATCGTCCCAGCTGAGATCCAGGCCTCTTGTTTGCAGGCTGTCCTTCAGCTCCTTAAGCATAATATCTGCAATATTCAGGAAGTTATCTTCTGTCAGGTGGTTGAAGGTAATGATTTCATCCACACGGTTAATAAACTCAGGGCGAAGAAATTCTTTCAGGGCAGCCATTGTCTTTTCCTGGGTTTGATCCTTATCGGTCTTACCAAAACCAAGTCCTCCTATCCTGCCCTCAGAGCCGGCATTAGAGGTCATTACAATGATGGCATTTTCGAAATTCACGGTTCTGCCCTGGGCATCGGTGATGCGTCCGTCATCGAGAACCTGCAAAAGAATGTTCAGAACATCCGGGTGTGCCTTTTCAATTTCATCGAACAGCACAACGCTGTATGGCTTCCGGCGAATCTTCTCCGTTAGCTGACCTGCCTCGTCATAGCCTACATAGCCGGGAGGAGAACCGATCAGCTTGGAAACCGTGTGCTTTTCCATATACTCGGACATATCCAGACGGATCAGCGAATCTACAGAATCAAACAAGTCATTTGCCAGACATTTCACAAGCTCTGTCTTACCCACACCGGTAGGTCCAACAAAAATAAAGGACACCGGCCGTTTCTTGGGATTGATTCCCACGCGGTTTCTGCGAATGGCTCTGGAAACGGCATCCACCGCTTCATCCTGACCCACAATATGGCTCTTCAGGCGGTCGGACAGGCCCTTGATCTGCTCATATTCCTGTGCCTTGATTTTGGACGCAGGAATTTTTGTCCACAGTTCAATAATTCTGGCAAGGTTTTCCATGGTCACTGCAGGAGGCGGTACTTGCTCCAGCTTTCCAATCTCCTCCTCCAACTGGCAAAGCTTACTGCGAAGGATTGCAATCCGTTCAAAGTTCTGCTCCTCAGCGTTCTCGTTGAGCATTCGCAGTTCCAGCTCGTAATCATCCCGCTCTTTCCGCTTCTCTGCAAGTAGGCTGATCTCCTTACAACGCAGATTCAGATCGGAACAGGCTTCGTCCAAAAGATCGATGGCTTTATCCGGCAGAAAACGATCAGAAATATACCGCTCAGACAAAATAACACACTGCCGTGCGATCTCACCGGAAATGGATACGCCGTGGAAGCTTGCATAGCTTTTGGCGATCCCCTGCATAATCTGGCAAGCCTCTTCAATGGTAGGCTCAGCCACAGAAACAGGCTGGAAACGGCGTTCCAGTGCTGCATCTTTTTCGATATGCTTGCGGTATTCATTAAAAGTGGTTGCGCCAATCACCTGAATTTCACCACGGGACAGGGCAGGCTTTAAGATGTTTGCTGCATTCATAGAGCCTTCTGCATCACCTGCGCCCACAAGATTGTGAACTTCATCAATTACCAGAATAATATTTCCACAGGCTTCGATCTCTGTGATCAGGCTCTTCATACGGCTTTCAAACTGACCTCTGAATTGCGTTCCTGCCACCAGTGCAGTCAAATCCAGCAGAAATACTTCCTTATCCCGCAGCTTATAGGGCACATCTCCGGCAGCAATACGCTGAGCCAAGCCCTCTGCAATGGCAGTTTTACCAACACCCGGCTCACCGATCAGGCAGGGATTATTCTTCTGTCTTCGGTTCAGGATCTGGATCACACGCTCGGTTTCCACATCTCTGCCGATTACTTTGTCCAGCTTTCCGTCCCTGGCTCTGCCGGTCAGGTCCATACAATAGGTATCTAAGAATTTATGTTTTTTATTTTTACCGGCTTTTGGATTTTCTTTCTCTTCCTCTGCCTTCTTCTCAGGGGGTTCCTGTTTCTGGGGCATAGGTGCAGAACCAAAAAGCTGGTTCAGCAGCGGGAATGTGGCAGTCTGGCTTTCCTGTTCGTCACCCTCTGCATCATCCTCATCTCGTTGTCCGAAGATGCTGCTCATTTCATCCGACAAGCTATCCAAATCCTCTTCCGAAAAGCCCATCTGCTTAACAGCTGCATCGATCTGGGGAATTCCCAGACTGCGGGCGCATTTAAGGCAATATCCTTCGTTTAATGTTGCGCCGTTTTCAATCTTGGTAATAAATACCACCGCAACATTTTTCTTACATCTTGTACACATTTTAGGTTGCATATATCTCACTCCGTTCCACGGGGATTTTCACTGCCAATTACTCTATCACAAATTGTCCACAAAAGGAAAAACAATTTATGAATTTTCGCAGCATTCAAACTTCTCAATGCCGTCGTCATACCAAAGGTGGGTCATATACAATCCACCGGCAGGTACAGTAGGTCCGGCAGCTGTACGATTTCCGGACTCCAGAAGCGCACCAATTTGATCCGGTGCAATCTTCCCTTCTGCGGCATAAATCACTGTACCGGCCATAGCCCGAGCCATATTATACAAAAAGCCATTGGCGCAGACTTTCAGTTCGATAATATCTCCCTTACGCTCCACCTTATAATAATATACAGTTCTAACGGTAGATTTTACTTCTGTTCCCAAACTGCGCACTGCAGCAAAATCGTGGGTGCCAACAAATTGATCTGCTGCAGCCTGCATAATTTTTTCATCCAGGTGCTTGGGGTAAAACCAGGCGCGGTTCACATAGAACGGGTCCCGAAGGCGGGAATTATAAATGGTGTAGGTATACTCCTTTCGCACACAGGAACCTATGGCATTAAAACCTTCGTGAACATCAAATGCCTTTGTTACCGCTATATCCACCGGCAGATGGGTGTTGAGTGCATAAGGCAGGCGATCGGCAGGAATTGTAGACTCTGTGCGGAAATTCGCCACATAACATCTGGCATGGACGCCTGCATCCGTACGACCACAGCCAGTTACATGGACTGGATGCCCCACTACCATTCTAATAGCTTTTTCAAGAGTCTGCTGAACAGTAGCCAGGTTCTTTTGTGCCTGCCAGCCGTGATAAGCAGTACCCTCATAAGTTAAAACTAAAGCAATATTTCGCATACTTACCTCATAGACCGAAATTGCGCAAAAGCACTATGGCAGCGATCAACAGAACACCTATTCCAAAAGCATAAAAATCCGGGCGTTTGTAGCGCAAAAGCTTCATTTTTGTCCGTCCGTCGCCACCCTGATAGCAACGACATTCCATAGCTGTTGCCAACTCGTCTGCTCTGCGGAAGGCACTGATAAACAGGGGTACCAAAATAGGTACTAACGCCTTTACACGCTGGAATAGGTTTCCTGATTCCAAATCTGCGCCTCTTGCTTTTTGTGCGGACATAATCTTATCCGTTTCCTCAATAAGTGTGGGGATAAACCGCAAGGCAATACACATCATCATAGCCAGCTCATGGACAGGAAAACGCAGCTTTTTCAAGGGATTCATTAATGATTCCAGTCCGTCAGTCAGCATAATTGGGGATGTGGTATAGGTCAAAAGGAATGTTCCGGAGATCATCAGTAAAATCCGTGTCACCATAAAGAATGCACGGATTACACCCTCCAAAGTAATGGTGATCTTCCAAAAATGAATCAAAACCGTTTCTCCGCCAGTGAACAGTAAATTCAGCAAACCGGTAAAAATCAAAATCAGTACCAGCGGTTTCATGCCTCTGACAATAGATTTTAGTGGAACTTGAGAAATCTTGATTACTACACCTAAGAAAATCAAAATTAAGCCATAAGAAACCCACCAGGAAGCTGAAAACAGTGCAACAATGTACACGATCAGCATAATCAGCTTGGTTCGTGGATCCAAACGGTGAATGGGAGAATTTCCCGGGAAATACTGACCGAGGGTAATATCCTTAAGCATAGGTGTTTCCCCCCTTCAGTTTTTTCAGGGTGTCAACAGCCTGTTCCATTGTATAAACAGGCTCTACGGGCAGTCCCAATTCAGCCAAGCGCAGAAATACGCGGGTGACTTCCGGGATGTCCAAACCCATATCCAGCAGTTCCTGTGCTCTGGAAAACACTTCTTTCGGAGTGCCATCCATCATCAGTTTGCTGTCACTTAAAACCAGAAGACGCTCTGCCACTCTGGCAACATCAGACATAGAGTGGGTAACCATCATAATGGTTGCGTTTTGTGCCTGGCGGTAGCTTTCAATATTTTGGAGAATCTCCTCCCTGCCCTCAGGGTCCAGTCCGGCAGTGGGTTCATCAAGAATTAACACATCCGGCTCCATAGCAATTACACCAGCAATGGCGACACGCCGTTTCTGTCCGCCAGACAGGTCAAAGGGGGATGCTTGCAATTGCTCCTCTGTCAAACCAACAAAGCTTGCTGCATTCCGAATACGGCGGTCTATCTCATCTGCAGATAAACCCATATTCTTTGGTCCAAAAGCAATATCCTTATATACTGTTTCTTCAAAAAGCTGATATTCCGGATACTGGAACACCAGACCTACCCGAAAACGGCATTGTCTGGTAAAGCTCTTATCCGACCAGATATCTTTTCCATCCAGCAAAACTGTACCGGAAGTTGGCTTCAACAGACCATTCAGATGCTGCATCAGCGTAGATTTACCCGAACCGGTATGACCAATAATACCGATATACTCACCCTGCTCTACAGAAAAGGAAATACCGTCCAGTGCAGTATGCTCAAAGGGCGTTCCGGTGCTATATATATGTTTTAAGTCCTTAACCTGTAAAATAGGTGCCAATTTCATTCCTCCAGTGGGTCAGACCTCTTTTGGTTTTAACACCTCATAGAGTGTCTGCGCACATTCTTCAGTAGTTAGCTTTTCTAAAGGAAGTTCAAAGTCTTCCTTGTTCAGTTCCCAACATAATTCAATTGTTTCAGGAGCTGCCAATCCCATATCGTGTAATTTCTCGATTTGAGCGAACACCTGTTTCGGTGTGCCATCCAAAGCGATTTGACCTTTATCCAGAACAATTACCCGCTGGGCTTGGGCCGCTTCCTCCATATGGTGTGTGATTAAAATCACAGTGATGCCGTTTTCCTGATTGAGCCGAAGGATCGTCTGCATAACCTCCCGCCTTCCCTTTGGGTCCAGCATTGCAGTTGGCTCATCAAGAACGATACACTCCGGTTCCATTGCAATTACACCGGCAATTGCAATTCGCTGTTTTTGTCCACCGGACAAAAGATGGGGGGCATGCTCTCGGTATTCATACATACCAACTTGCTTTAATGCTTTATCCACACGAAGGCGGATCATCGGTGCAGAAACACCTAGGTTCTCAGGACCAAATGCCACATCTTCTTCTACCACATTGGAAACGATCTGATTATCTGGATTTTGGAACACCATTCCAACCGTGCGTCGAATTTTCATTAATAATTCCGGATTGGCAGTGTCCATACCGCAAACATAGGCTTTGCCGCCAGAGGGCAGCAATATTGCGTTAAAATGCTTGGCCAGGGTAGATTTCCCACAGCCGTTACTACCCAAAACAGCCACAAATGTGCCTTTTTCGATCTGCAAATTCAGATCCTCAAAGACGGCAACGCCGGGCGTGTTATCCACGCCCGGATACATATATGCCAAATGTTCTATATTGATTGCTTTGCTCAAGTTTTTCCCTCCCGTCAGGGTGTCCATCTTCCTGCTGCTCCGCAAGGCAGCATCAGTCCGGTAGACCGAACCGGCAGGCCCAATTCACCTACAGCAGTACTGCCACCGCAGATCGGTGCAAACACAGTATCGGAGGCATAGCCCACTGCAGAAGGTGCAAGACCGGTGGTGTAGGAATTGATAATCACAAATAAGGGATTGTCCGTCAGCAGCTTTCCAACTTCCAACAGGAAGGGGTAGAAGCTTGTTTCCATTTTCCAAATCTCACCACTGGGTCCTCTACCATAACTGGGAGGATCCATAATAATGCCGTCGTATCTGCGTCCGCGGCGGATCTCACGCTGGATGAATTTTGCGCAGTCGTCTACGATCCAGTGAATGGGACGATCGGCAAGTCCGGAAGCCTGCGCATTTTCTTTTGCCCATGCTACCATACCCTTGGATGCATCCACGTGATAAACCTCAGCACCACCGGCAGCCGCTGCCAATGTGGCACCTCCGGAATAGGCGAACAAATTCAACACACGAACCGGTCTGCCTGCAGAAGCGACCTTGTCCCGGATAAAATCCCAGTTAGCAGCCTGCTCCGGAAATACACCGGTATGCTTAAAGTTCATCGGTTTAACGTTGAATGTCAGGTAATCCTTGTAATGAATTTGCCAGCGATCCGGTAAATTATGATCTGTCCAGCGACCGCCGCCTGTAGAGGAGCGGACATATCTGGCATCATATTTCTTCCAGCCGGGATCTGCATGGGGTGTGCTCCAGATCACCTGAGGATCCGGACGGACCAGCAAGTGCTTACCCCAGCGTTCCAGCCGCTCACCATCTGTGGCGTCCAGCAGCTCATATTCCTTCCATTCATCTGATATCCAGATCATTTCTTTCTCCTTATATTAGGGGGTTGTATTCGGTGTAGTGGGTTTACTTGGGTCTGGTTGCGTTTGTGTGTTATCATCCGGAACTACAGGCTCTGCAGGATGAGCAGCTTGGTAGGTTTCCCAGGCTTTCTGATCGTGTGTTGTACAAACCAGATAAGGAGCGCCATCCTTCTGATTGATGTCATAACCAAACCCCTTAAAGGTCGCGTCACTTCCATCCTTTGCTACCAGGTACACATAGGAATCCATCCGGTATGCTGCACCCAGATTATATCTGGCTGCCTTATTGATCTCATCAATAACACTCTGTGTCATTTTCACAAGAGCTTTCTTTTCGATCTTCACAGACGGATCTACTTCTGCAAACTTATGGCAGAATTCGTTAGCAACGCCCTTGCCTGTCAGGCAATAATCCAATTCCACATGGCAAGAGCAGCTTTGACCAGGAATATCCTCGCTGTAAACACGAGCACTGGCAGTTCTTGAGAATTTATCTACAAGGCCAACACGAATATCATTATTACAGGCATCTGTTGCCCGCTTTCCGCAATCCAAGCATACGGAAACCGATACCATCTTATCACTGTTATAAAGGGATACGTCCGACTTATTGCTATGCAGAGGAGACATAACCTTCTTAAACAGCTGGGCAGAGGGGTTTCCAGACACACCGGAAATAACCTCCGGTGAATCGTAGCCACACCAAACGGCTGCTGTATAATAACCGGTAAAGCCGCAGAACCACTTGTCCTTATTATCGCCTGTTGTACCAGTCTTACCGGCTGTGGTAATGCCGCTAATCTTTGCAGCAGTACCCGTACCGCCATTAACACCGCCAATCAAACAATAGTTCATATAATCCACTGTCTTATCGCTAAGCAGTTCAACTGTATTTTGGGTATTGTCTAAAATAACATTTCCTTCACTGTCATAAACCTTTGTAAAGGTGCGTCCTTCTCGGTAATCACCCTCGTTAGCAAATGTAGCAAATGCGCTTGCCATATCACGAACTGTGACACCCCAAGTCTGAGCACCCAATGCCAAAGGTCCCATACCAATATCCGAGAAGGTCTTGCCAATAGAGTTTGTATAGCTCTCCACCAAAGTAGACAGTCCAAACTTGTCCCTTGCAAATTCAAAGGCATAGTTGATGCCGATCTTTTCCAGTGTGTTGGCTGCCACTGCATTGACAGAAGAAACAACACCACTGTAAATCGTACGGGAAAAGCTATAGCTACGGGTGTCATTCAGGGGATATGCACCATTTGCATAGTTGTTGGGCAGGTCCTTAATGACTGTAGCCGGAGAAACTGTTCCCAATTCAAAGGCAGGTGCGTAAACACTCAACGGTTTAATGGAAGATCCGGACTGGAGCTGTGCATCAGTTGCGCGATTCCAGTCGTCGAAGCCTTCCTTTGCACCAACACCGCCAGCCATTGCAACAATATCACCGGTTTTGTTATCGATCATAACAATTGCGGACTGCAGCTGCTGACCGCTTCGTGTCTTAGGAATTTGGGAAAGATCTGTATAGATCGCATCCACCTGCTTTTGAACATCCATATCCAATGTGGTATAAATATGATAACCACCACGCTGGATCTGCTGCATCAAGAGGCCCTTGGTTGCAGAGTTCCAAGTCATACCGTTTTGCTCAGCCATCAGCTTCGCTACGTCTTCCAGAACTGTGTCCGTAAACCAGCTGTAATTGGCCTGGGATGCGCTCTTATCCACCGATGTTTCAGTATGGCACACCGGACAGTAATATGCAGTTTCTGTGGGGGTAAAATTAGCAACTGTATTTTTATAACCGCACTCTGTATTCGGGCATTTTGCTAAACGGTCCTTGTCGTCGATTCCGTTTTTCAGAACGATTTCCTGTGCAACTGCCTCGTCATATTCCTCTTGCGTAATCATTTCATACTCCAGCATTGCACCCAGAACTAACATCTGGCGATAGCGATTGCGCTGCATACCATCCATAATTTCACCTTTATAAGTGAACAGATCATCACTGTAGGGATCAAATAAAGAGGGGTTATTAGTAATACCAATCAAGCTGGCGCATTCCGCCAGAGTAAGTGTTTCCAGTTCTTTTCCGAAATAGGTAGCAGCAGCAGACCTGACTCCACGGCAGCCCTGACCCATATAGATAAAGTTCAGATACAATTCCATAATCGTCTCTTTATCGTAGGCTCTTTCCATTTGCACGGCGCGGAATATCTCCAGTACCTTTCGCTGTACCGTTACATCATCCGCACTTTCATCCTCTGTAAGCAAAAGGTTTTTAATAAGCTGTTGTGTGATACTGGAACCACCCACAGAAGAGTCACCAAAGAACATTCTAGCAGTTGCCTTCACCGTTGTAACCCAGTCAACACCCTGATGCTCATAGAAACGGTGATCCTCAATAGCTACAGCTGCATTGATAAGATTTTGGGGTATATCTTCATAATTTACCCAAGTACTGCTTGTTTCAGCAAAGACCTTCTGGTACTCCTGAATTTGTCCGTCAGAATCCACATAGTACAAATAGGAATTCTGCTCATATTCATAGCTGTCCAGATCAATATGTGCAAGAGGCAGAATATCCTCCTGAAGATAGTCACCTAAGA
Organism: Faecousia sp.; assembly: GCA_045656945.1. Lineage (GTDB taxonomy): Bacteria > Bacillota > Clostridia > Oscillospirales > Oscillospiraceae > Faecousia. The sequence continues at coordinate 1,189 of JAZOSD010000044.1, read as the reverse complement.
CACCTACAAATACAAAACCACAAACAATGCCAATCAAAAGAACTGTTGCTGCAGCTCCGCAAACAACCTTAAAAGCAGCAAAAAGACCACGCCATATCCAATACAGTAGTTTCATTACCCAGTGGGGATTCCACTCCTGACGCGGCATATCATTTTTCATATCCTTCTTTTTAGCCATAGTATTCCCTCCATTGCATCGACCGTAGGTCTAAATGGTAAATAACATATTCAGTATCTATACGATTTTATAATATCGCTCATAATATTATAGCATACCCAATTCAAAAACGAAAGTACTATTTTTATTATTATATCTCAAATCAGTAGATTTTCGATAATTTAATACCATTTCAAAAAAATTCATTGATCAAATTAAAAAAGGGAACCCCCGGGTAAAACCGGTGGTTCTTCATATGCGGGCATAGCCCTCTGTTCCTCGCGTAATACGTAAACGCGTAATTCTATTCTGCCAACTGCGAAATAGATAGCTATTGATACACCCTTACACTTTTGAATCGGTCACTATTCGTATTCTAAGTGCCCTCTTTTGCATAAAATGGCATCTACCTATCTATGTTACACTTTCAATTGCTTTCTATCATGCATTGCAGTATAATTGCAGTGCTACTCATGCTCATATGAGTGCCTCCCTGTTTTGATTATTTGTGCAGTTGGCGGACCGCACCTATAATCTTAACAGGGATTTTTACTCACCGCCATAGGCTTTATTGAACCACGCGTCTAACGCGTGGTTTTCTTTATACAATAAAAAACCCCAACCTTACGGTTGAGGTTTCTTGTGTTGGCATTACCTATCTTCCCGGGGGAGCGATGGGAGCGCCGCCAGTGGCAGGAATAAATAGGGACCCCGCAAAGCCTGCTTTGTGGGGTGAGGAAAAGCCAAGACACTGGTGAAATTTTCCGCTTGCGGAAAATGTAACATTGTGGCTTGTGCTTTGACGAAGCGAGTGGCAGCGGTCGAAAAAATCGAGGATTGGCGTAAGCCCGATGATTTTTTCGGGCACCGCAACAGGGGCCCGCCAAGTAATGTGGTTGTACATGTGCTTAACTTCTGTGTTCGGGATGGTTGCGCACCCGAGCGCTGCCTGTGGCAGATGAAGCGAGGGGGCAAGCAAGTGCCGTGGTCGGCAAGAAGCAAGCTTGCTTTGTCAAGCGCAGCTTCTGCCGG
>JAZOSD010000043.1:0-47128 GCA_045656945.1 Faecousia sp. | reverse complement strand
AACCGCCGCATATGAATAGAGTGTAAAATGTTCAGAAAACGCCTGGAAATGATTGAAATAAAAGACTTATTGTGATATAATGTACATACAGAAACAAATGTTGCGCCCAGGCTTTCGATCCGATAGAAGTGCACCTATCGTTTGACGCACCCGGGTGGGTAGCGGAATCGTTACGGACTTAGCGTTGTGATAGCGGTCCTTAATGGCGTGGATTTGGATTTGTAATTGCCGGAAGGTTGCACGGCTGCAAACTCCCATTGAGAAGACGTTCTCCTTGCGGGTTGTAGTTTTTGCAGCCTTCCGGATCCTTTATTTCTGGGGGAATACAAAGTGAAGAAAAACAAACGAAAGCAAAGCTGTGCACCACGCTGCCCTTACTGCGGCAGTCATTCGATTTTAAAAAGTGCGGAAGGAATTTATAAGAACAACAGCCGCGACACGATGCTTTATGTCTGCAAGAACTACCCTATGTGTGATTCCTATGTGCGGGTACAACCCGGCACGAAGATCCCTATGGGAACGATGGCCAACGGAGAACTTCGCAGGTTGCGAACAGAAGCACACTGGCACTTCGACCAACTCTATAAGCGTGGCTATATGACCAAGGATGATGCCTATCGATGGCTGGCGGCGATCCTGTGCGTACCCCTAAACCAGGCGCATATTGGTATGCTCGGTGAGTATTATTGTAAGGTGGTCATTGCGGAAAGCAAGAAGCTTCTGAACCGGCAGACAATGCATTTTATCACGGGCTCCGCCGTGCCCATTTTTGCTTAAAAAGTTCGGAAAACTCCGAAAAGGTGCGTCCCAAAACTGTTCCAAAAACACCTGTTTTTTACGAGGAGGCAAACCGCACGATTTCAAAACCGAAAAAGCCTTGTGTATCAACAAGTTTTCACGTTTTTGAGTTGGCCGTTTTCGTCCATCAGAGCTGTGTATGGACGAAAATCCAGAAAAACGGCCCATTTCTTTTTTTCTTAAAAAGTTCTGAAATAGCTTTTTTAAACGCCCCCCCTTGCTTCCAGTTCTTCATTGCTTCAAGGGGGATGCCACCATGCTTTCAGTTCTATAATATGAGACACAATGCTTACAACACCAGGGCGTGATGGGCTGTTTTTCTTGGATGCAAATATGCGAAAAGGAGTGCGATATTTTTGTGTTGTGTTTATCGCTAATACTTAATTATTTGCGTCTTGCATTTGATTCTTGCTGGACAGGATCTGATCGGCTGTTTCAAACGGAATTAGCAATTGAGAGTGTTCAATTATAGGGACTTCAATTTGATGTACATTGAGAGATTCTGTGCGTCTTGTGATTGTGGCAAAATGGCGGCATGAAACTGGCAGTAAGATACTAATGACTTGGCGCAAAGGCTGTGTTATAATTCTATTGTGAAAAATTATCGCAACCCAGCCTGGGGCACTGTAAATATTTTGGCACAAACCCGTAAATGAATTGGCAGGTTGTTGCTAATGACACGCAAAAGGAAACGTGCTACAATTATACCGTGCAAAACTGGCTGATCCCCCAAACTCATATTGAAATGCTGAAGGGCCCTTGAAAGAGGGCCCATTTTTGTTGCCTGAGTTTGGAAAGGCTGGTTATCCCAGACTCATTTAAAATAGAATAATCCTCCCGATTTGAAGCGGCAAACCGATTTTTGGTTTGTCGCTTTTTTTATTGGCCTGAAACAGGACCAATTGGATACGGGAGATTAGATAGCCCCAGCAGGCAGAATATTACACAATGGAAGGAGGTGAGACAATGCCTAAGCTTTCTAAGAGGGAGAGGTGGCTTTGGGCATTCTTTCTTGATCCGATAACGGGCAAGAGGAGATACAACGACCTTTGCCGGCGTTGTATCCGTGCTTGCAAGCAGAGTTTCCGAGCGGTTGTGGTAACGTGTCCCCGATACATATCGCGGCACGCCAAAGCGGCAAAACGCGGAGAGTTGGCGTCTAACGCCAGAAAAGAGAGGGGGTAATACCGGAGGCTGCCTCTCTAATAAAAAGAGCCTCACGTTCGAAGAAAACGCAAGTTTTCCCACCTTATATGTAATTTAAAAGGAGCTATGATTATGAAAGAACTGAACGTTTCCACCAACATCCCTAAGTGTCTCAACGCTGATGACATTCAGGCGATTTTAAAGCTTTCCCGTGCAGGTGTTTACACCCTGATGCACCGGGAAGATTTCCCCACCATCCGCATTGGCAAGCGTATGCTTGTCCCTGAGGATAAGTTCATCCAGTGGTTGGATGAACAGTCTCAGCGGGGTGGTGATTTCTAAATGGAGCAGACACCGTTAGGTGACCTTGCCTTTCAGGTAAGGCACCGACTAATTGACTACCTAAAGGCAGCCAAGCTGCACCTGAATGAGTCTGATCCGGCAGATATCCGCACTGCTTGCCCCTGTTGCGGTCATATGGCTCTTGTGCTCGAAGCCCTTCCAGGAACGCCAATGCCTACCTGGGAGTGCGGCTTTTGCGGCAAAAAGGGCAACACTATCGATTATGCGCAAGCCTATTTCGGCATGACAGAGAAGAAAGCAATCATCGATGTCTGCCGGAGATTGGGCATCCGCATCACGCACCTGGAGACCATAACAGCATCCAGCCTGTTGGACAAGCAGTTTGCCCCCCAGCACGAGCTGATCGAGGGTATGCTGGCACCGGGATTGTACATCCTTGCCGGCGCATCCAAAATCGGCAAGTCCTGGCTTGTGTTACAAATTGCTCACTGTGTGAGCATGGGGCTGCCCATATGGGAGCGAAAGGTTCAAAAGAGCGAGGTCCTGTACCTCGCTCTGGAGGATACGGAGCGGCGAATCCAGAGCCGGCTGATGCGGATCTGCGGTGGAGAAACCGGTGAAATTGCCTTTGCCACAGAGGCAGAGGTGCTGGGTAGAGGTTTTGAGGAGCAGGTGACCAATTACCTGCACAGGCACCCTCAGGCAAAGCTGGTAATCGTGGATACGCTGATCAAGGTTCGGGAAATGAACACCAGAGGAAGTGCTTATGCCGATGACTACGCCACCATGACCGCCTTCAAACGGATCGCCGAACAGTATGGAATCACTATGCTGATTGTGCATCATACTCGAAAGCAGGAAGCTGGCGACATTATGGATATGATCTCCGGAACTACTGGGATCATGGGTTGCGCTGACGGTGCGATGGTGCTGGAGCGGCCCCTGCGTCGTGTGCCTAAGGGCAGCATTTCCATGACTGGTCGCGACTTCCAGGATGCTAAAATCAGTCTGACACAGGATCCTGAGACCATGTGTTGGGAGTTTGTCGGTTACACGGATGAGATGCCCGAGGAGCAGCAGGATCCAATTTTGTCAGCCATCGCAGTGCTGCTGGAGCAGCAAAACCCGTGGGTTGGCACAGCAGAGGATCTGCGCATACAGCTGAAGGACCAATGTCCCAGACTGGATTTGAAAGCGAATGCATTATCCAGGCGTCTGAATGCCCAAATGCAGGAGCTGAAGGATCAGTATGGAGTACTGCTTACCCGGAGCCGTGGCTCCGACGGCAGGCAAATACGGCTGGAAGCCGTTGACGATATGTACGATAATGACGATGTTTCTGATATAGGATAATACCGTCAAAACTGTCAATATCGTCAAGATCAGATAGATAAACCGCCAAGGAGGCATCTGTTACAGGTGTTTTCCTTGGCGGTATTTTATTTCGTAGAGTTCATTATTTATTAATGTGTTTTTTGTGTCTATATGGTATAATATTGGTGACGAAACACCGTATTTGCCAGCTAAGAAAGGAGTAAAAATTGGCAAAAAGACGGGCAAATGGTGAAGGTTCTCTTCGCCAGTTAGAAAACGGCAGCTGGAGCTGCCAGATCATGGTCGGGTTCAAGCCCGACGGAACTCGGGACATACGGACATTTACAGCCAAAACCCAAAAGGAGGTCATCCGCAGGAAGGATGAATTCAAAAGCAAGCGGGCGGCTGGTCTGCTGACTGGGCAGGATTTACGGTTTGAGGAATGGGCGGATACCTGGTTTGAAAACCATCAGGATAATATCAAGCCTACGACTCAGGAGAGCTATCGGTACACGCTGCGGATCCTGAAGGATCACTTCGGAAGGAGAAGATTGTCAGAGATCAAAGCGATGGACATTGAACAGTTCCTAAAGAAGCTCCGCAAAGAGGGCAGATCCTATTCCTACATCGCGCAGTGTCGTGGCATGCTGTTTCAAATCTTCAACAAAGCGGCAGCCAATGACATTATCCTGAAAAACCCTGTGGCTTTTGCGGACAAGATGCGCAAGGAGCCTCCCAAGGAGAAGGATGCATTTTCTGCAGATGAGATGCGGATTTTGTTCCGCGAGCTTCCCGATGATCGGATTGGCTGGAGTATTCGCCTCCTGCTTGCAACAGGAATGAGAACGCAGGAATTGTTGGGGTTGGAGCCCAGACACATTGCAGCAGATGGCTCTTCTATCAATATTGCGCAAGCAGTTGTGCGGGTAAAAGGAACGGTGGCTATTGGAACACCGAAGTCCTTCGATAGCTATCGGACAATCCCTGTACCGGAGTTGGTTCAGTACTGTGCCAGAAATTTGCGAGATACTGACAAGAAGTTCGTTTGGGAAGTCGGGAAACCGGACATGCCCTGCACGCCTTCTCATTTTCGCGATCAGTTCAAGAAGGCACTCGAACAGATTGAGGGTGTCCGCGTACTGACGCCACATTGCTGCCGGCATACCTTTGTATCTCAGATGCAGGCTCTGGGTGTGGACATCGAGACCATCCAAAATATCGTGGGTCACGCAGAAATCGATATGACGCGGCATTATCTCCACGTTCAGGAACCGAAACGATTGGAAGCTGCGCAAAGATTTAGTGAAGCGTTTTCCAAGAAGGGCCGCGGAACCCACGGAAACATATTGGACTATGTAAAATCATCCTAATTCAAGAATAATTCAAGAACAAATGTAGCGAGCAAATAGGGTGTAGCGCCTGAATTTGAAAACACTGCATTTTAGAGGTAAAACCACCGAAAAACAAAAGAAAAAGTCCTGAAAACCATTGGTTTTCAGGACTCGGTGGTGGAGATAAGCGGGATCGAACCGCTGACCTCTTGAATGCCATCCGCTCCGGTGCGAAAAAGTCGCACCGTATCGGTCGGTAATCGGCCAGTTTACACCCTTTTGCCGTACTTTTCTGAATTTTTCAAACTGCCAAGAGGCGGTTTGACTATAAGAATTTTACCTCCTGTTGACCCGTTTTGTCAAGTACCAAAAGCACAAATCCGTACAAGTTAGAGCGTGTCTGTTTTACCTGTTGTGTGGTACTTCAAGATGGTACAAGTTCGCACAAGTACATCTTGAAAAATAAACAAAAAACTTTCCTTTCAAAGTGAGTGCTATCCAAAGAATTGGATAGCACTTTCTGTATAATAAGGCCATAAAGAGTGAGGGAAACAACGAAACAAAATCACTCAAAAATACTAAAAAATACGGGTAGCGACCTACCGCAATGAAAGGAAAAAATATTATGAAGAAGACTACTGGCTACACTATCAAGGACAACGCAATCATCCTGACCAAGGCTTACGCAAAGTTGGCCTACACCCCCGGCACTAAGGAGTTCCGTGAACTCGCTTCCCTTCACAAGGCATTCCCTGATTTCCCCATCGAAATGCGTACCGCAGCACCCAAGAAGGATAAGGAAAAGCACAATGGCCTGACCGTTGAGCGTATGACCTTTATCATCAAGAACTATGTCGAGGATGAAAAGGCCGTCGCAGAGTTTGAAGCAATCAAGAAGTTCTACAAGGGAATGGATGGCTACTACGGCAAGGTCAAGGGCTGGTTCCTGAAAAAGTACGACAACTATCAGGAACTTGTCAATGGCAAGGAAGAAGAGAGCGGGGAGCCTGAGGCTCAGGCTCCCGCCTCCGAAGCAACCGCAAACTAATCCACGACACGACATACAAGAAAGGAATTGATAAAAATGGCAAAGATCAACAAGCGGGAAATGAATTACCGCATCGACTTCACTACTATGACCCTGACTATGACTGCGGAGTTCGCAGACAACGCATACAACCCCGCAACCGAGGAGTACGCCATCCTGACCCGCCTCCAAAAGGACTTCCCCCAACTGCGGGTAGTACGCAAGACCCATCGTTCTCCCAAGACTGCCAATCCCGCCAAGGGACTGACCTTTGAGCGTATGGAGAAGTATATCCGCCTCCACGAGAACGCCGACGAACTGCTTGACCTGTTCCAAAAGGTAAAGGGAGCGGGCAGAGGCTACCTCTATGTCCAGGCTTGGTTCATCAAGCAGTTCCCCAACTACAACGACATTCCCAACTTCATCAATGGCAAACTGCGGACGGTGCCTGTTGAGGCACCCGAAGCAGAAAACACGGAAGGAACTGCGGCTGGTGCCGAGGCGGAAGCAGCCTGACCGTCAGGCGGATTACTTTGATTTTTTGAAAAAATTTTGATATAATATGAGTACAAGGTTGAGGGAAAAGCCCAAACCGAAACCTTGAAAATTTAGAGAATAAGGAGGTCTATTATGAGTAATAGACAACAGGATGGTATGTTTGAATACTTCATCAAAGGGTTAGATCAGGCGGCGTAGGCAACCCTGCGGCTTATGTACGCACAAAGCCGCATTATCGACGAGGAAAACCGCCGCAGAGAAAAGGAACAGTTCAAACAGGAAGTCGCAGAGTATGTGATTTCCCACATCAAAGCCACGGTTGACATTTCCGAAGTTCTAATGGAGATCGAAGAACTGCGGAAAGCAATCGAAAGTCTTGGAAAGTGAGGGCGGGACAATGCCACCTATCACATATCCAAACCAACGCACGGTCAAGGTTCACCGTGAGAAAGCCAAGAGCGACTTCCTTGGCATAAAAAATGAAAATTGGCAGGCTGCGTCCCGTGATCTTGGGGCACACGCACTCCAACTATACTTGTACCTGGCCTCCAATGCCGACAACTACACCCTGGCATTGTCCCCTGCGGCAGTCCGGCAGACGATTGGAATGGCACGGTCAACCTACCACGATCAATTTGAAAAATTGGTATTGAAACGCTACCTTGTGCCGAGCCACGGCAATACTTACGAGTTCTACGAGGTACCACAGGCCGCTACGCAATCACAAACTGCGTTGTCGGCTGACGGATTGGATTTTGAAGAAAGTCCGCCCTGCGACACCCCTATGCAGTCCCCCGGTCAAAGTGTATCGGCAGAGGATATACAAATAGATAATAGAGATTTGGGGACAGATAGAGTGATAAATACACAGAAAGAAGCAGGGGGAGTACCGGACATCTACATTCCAAAAGTGAAAGAGATTGTCATATCAAGACCTACAGCCACAGGACGGGAAAGACCCGCATACACTCCACCCAAAAAGGAGGAGTTCGTGTTCTAATGGCAACCTACGAGCAGAACATATACGAGTGGATGAAGCGGGAGGGGCTTGCTGATAAGTTCGGACACGCTGGCATCTACTGTATCAGGATCGACGAAAGCATAGTCTACATCGGCAAGAGTATGGATATGCTGCGGCGGATGGCGTAGCACTATGTAGGCATCCGCACCGGCTCCGAAAAGAAGTACCGCATTATGGCAGAAGCAAAGCGGAAAGGACACCGTGTCAACTTCGATGTTCTCTACTACGCCAAGAGCAGAAGCAAAGTTGACAAGATGGTGGAGATCGGAGAGAAAGAGGGCGAGTTTATCCGCAAGTATCAGCCCGTCCTAAACACCCAAATTCCAAAAGAAGATGATTGGCACCAGTACGACACGCAGACGGTTGATGCGAAAGCCGTATTGGAAAACCTTTTATAATAGACAAGCGGGAGGCTCAACACCTCCCGCTATTTTCGTATCTTCCCGTCCCCGTCGTGGGACGGGCTTTTTTCATTCTTTCGCAGACGAACGCAAGAACCGTCTTTTGAAATGAAAAGTCAACTTCGACGGGGAAAGAGCCACGCAAAATGAGGATAGGGGTGTTCGGTTTTCCGTTTCCCGAAACCCACCCCCCCGTCCGCAAAAGGGTAGCCTGACTTTCGCTTACACAATCGGGGCGTTATTTGGTCGATTTTGGGACTTTTGGAAGCCACCCCCGGCGTTCACGAAATCATTTGTTTTATTGAACACCCCATCCAAGGAAAGAAGCCAAGGAGATAAGAAGTCCAGCAATCGACAACAAAATGGCGATTTTACTCAACCGTGAGGCTGACTGACCTCTTGCGTATTCGTCAATAGCCTCTTTGCCTTCTTCGGTCAAATAGAACCCGTTTGTCTTGTCCTCTTCTTTGCCATTACACCCAACCAAACCCCGTTCTTTCGCATTCATCAACAAACCCAAACCAACAAAATCATCTTTGCGAAGCACCTTGTCGAGTTCTTCGAATGATTTGTTGCTTGGCCATCGGGGCAGTCTGTTGAGTAAGCGATACATATCTCGACTAATCATACACCTTCCTCCGCATCACGAACAAACTCCATCAGGTCTGCGGGCTGGCAATCCAATACTTCGCAAATCTTCTCCAAGGCATCCACGGGCAAGTGCTTGACAGAACCGACACAAATGGCGGACACCGTAGGCGGACGGATGCCCGTCTTTTCTGCCAGTTCCTTTTGGGTCATACCACGCAGGGCAAGCATCACTTTGACTTTGAATTTTATCATAGGTTTTCACCCCTTCCTTTTGGCTATTGTATCACGCTTTTCGTAGTAAAGCAATACAAAAAACGAAAAAATATTTCGATTTTCGTAAAAGAAATTACGAATTGCGTATTGACAAACTACGAATTTCGTAGTATAATATCCTTGTAAATGAGAGCGGAGAAGTTGACGAAGCCCAAACAAACCGCCTTGTGAAATTGGTAGAGTGGCTAAGGCAGCACGGAAAGACGGCAAATATCAAACAACACAAAGGAGATCACTACTATGTCTACTATCGAAATCACATCCAAGATCGAAGCCCTGCGGGACTTGGAAGAACTGATCGAAGAAGCCAAGGCGGAAGCCGAAACCCTGCGGGATGAAATCAAAGCCGAAATGATGGCAAGGGACATCGAGGAATTGAGCGTGGGTCAGTTCATCGTCCGCTTCACTTCCATCCTTTCCAACCGCTTCGACACCACTGGCTTCAAGAGAGCATACGCCGATCTCTACAAGCAATACACGAAGCAAACCGCAAGCCGCCGCTTCACCATCAGCGTATAAACCAAAGGCGGGGCATCAGCCCCGCCATCCAAAAGGAGAGAATGTTATGAATTACGGATACGCCCGCTGCTCCACTAACGAAACAAAACAGGACATCAACCGCCAAGTGCGGGAACTGAAAGCCGCAGGAGCGGAAGAAATCTTCATCGAATACGAACACGGGGACAGCAAGATCAAGAGCCAGCAAGCGGCTATGTTCGATCAGGCAGCCGACGGCGATACCATCATCGTTTTGGAAGTGTCCCGTTTGGCACGAAGCACACAGCAGTTGTGTGAAATCATTGAGCGTGTGCGGCAGAAGTGTCTGCGGCTCGTCATTGTCGGCAGTATCACCCTTGATTGCCGCAATGGTCAGGCTGACCCAATGAGCGAAGCGTTCTTACAGATGGCGGGCGTATTCAGCCAGTTGGAATTGGCTATGATACGCTCACGGGTGCGGTCAGGGATGGAAAATGCGAGAGCAAAGGGACGGCAGATCGGGCGGCCGCAAGTGAGTAAAGAGGACATCCCCGCAAGTTTTCTCCGTCACTATCCCGCCCACAAGAACGGGCAACTCAACATCAGCGAATTGGCGAGAGTGTGCGACATCAGCCGCACCACCGCCTACAAATACAAAGCCCTTTTGGAAGCATAAAAGACAGGGAGCCACGATAGGCTCCCTGTCTGCTTAGTTAGATGCGGGGATTTGATAGGTGAACACTTGATAGCCTGTGGAACTCGGGATACTGATGCGAAGATAGAAAGCATCGGTAAGACTATCTGTTTCAATAGCAATATCAGCATAAGCCCTGCGGGTCTCTTTTGCGGCATTCATCAACAAGAAGTTGTTAGGAGCACTTCTGTGCCACACATTTCCTTTGATGGTTTCCAACTTTCCGTTATTCATAATTTGTTTGCTTTCGTAGAGGTAATAAGCACAATCTTCCAGTGTTGTAGAGTATTCTGTATCTTTGTATAAGACTTTCACAAAACTACTTCCTGTATGGAACTGATTGGATGCTCTGCTGATGTTCTCAACAGTGTAGGTAAATGCGACAAATGTATGTCCCACGGATGCCACATAGGGATTGTTCTTATCTGCCTGTGGATCGTAGTCTTTTGGCAGACAGAAAGTTTCATCGTTGATGTTGCTGAGCGCAATGGTGAGTTGAGCAGCATCTAATGTGAAATTAAACATATTGGTGGACACCGTATCACCGATGTTATAATATGTTTCGGGGGGTGTTGTGGTTTCAGGGGGAGTTGTAGTTTCAGCAGACGGATTGTCCGTCTGTGCGGGTGTTGTGCTACCACAAGCACACAGGGACAGGCACATCATAAGTGCCAAGATCAGGGATAATGCTTTTTTCATAATGCGTTCCTTCTTTCTGTAAAATAAAAAAGTGTGTAGCCCCAAACGGAGCCACACACCGAAAAACGCATAGCCCCATTTGTTGCTACACAAAATCTTTTCGCTACCAATAGGGAACGCAAAGCGGAGAATGCGTTTTTGCCGAAGCAAAAAACACATTCCCTATCGATAGCAGTTATTTGATTTTGTGTAGCAAGAGTATGATAACATACTTGTCCCGAAAATTCAATAGAATTTAGGAAACTACACTTTTTTCTTTCCTTTTGGTATGCTATACTAACAGAAAACCGCAAAGGATGGGAACGGTATGGCAAACGGTGAAAAAGGAAAAGGGAGATCACAGAACCAACGGCTAAAATTATTCTACCTTTTGGACTATCTTTTAGAACAGACGGACGAAACCCACACCGTCAAAGTACAAGAGATCATTGACCATTTTGATAATCACTATAAGATACCCGTGGAACAGAAAACGGTCTGCTCCGATCTTCACCTTTTGGATGAATACGGCTACGAAACGCAGTACGACGGGCGAACAAGAGGATGGCGGCTTGTAGAGCGTGAGTTCGACACGCAGGAACTTCAACTTTTGATCGACAGCGTACAAGCCTCCCGCTTTATCACCCAAAAGAAAGCCAAGGAATTGACGGACAAACTGAAAGCAAAAGCAAGCCGATTTGACCGTGTACTGCTTGACCGTCGGTGCTATGTTCCCAACCGTGTCCGCAGCGTAAACAACAGCGTTTTCTATCACCTTGACGATCTACATACCGCAATCGCAAACGATTGGCAAATCACATTCAAATACTTCTACTATACCCCCAAAAAGCAAAAGGCGTACAACAAGAAAGGTGAGAAGTACATAGCAAGCCCCTACGCCCTCTTATGGAGTGATAACAACTACTATCTTTTGGCATACGAGGGCGGAAAAATGAAGCATTTCCGTGTGGATAAGATGGACGGTATAGACATCGTGTACCAAAAGCGGGAGGGCAAGGAGGCATTCAAAGAACTCAAATTGACCGAGCGATCTTTGCGTGTGTTTTCTATGTTCTCCGGCGAGGTAAAAAAGGTAAAAATGCGGTTCTCCAATCATTTGGCGAATGTGGTGATTGATCGTTTCGGTCAGGATGTTTTGATGTTTCCTGACGATGAAAAGCACTTCACCATTCACACCGATATTGAGGTCAGCCCGCAGTTCTTTGGATGGGTCTGCGGCCTTGGTAAAGCCGCCCGCATAGTGGCTCCCGCAGAGGTAGTGGAAGAAATGGGGAACTATGTCAAAGGAATAGCCGAAATGTACTAACAGATACAAAGAGAGAGGAAGTCGTACAAACTTCCTCTCTCTTGTTCTATCTTGTAAAAAGATGTACCAACTTATAGCCCAAAGGCTTGGGCGTACTTTTCCGTGGCGTGTCGCATTTGCTTCAAGTCCGATTTAACATAGAAATTCAGGGTGGTGGAGGCATCGGCGTGTCCCAAAATCTCCTGAACGCTTTTGATGTCCGCCCCACTGCTTAAAAGTAAACTGGCACAGGAATGTCGCAGATCGTGCGGGGATACATCAGGAAGCCCCGCAGAGCGGACAAACCGCTTCATCCGGCGTGTGATAGCACTTGGATCACGAGGCTCAAAAGGGGCATCAGGGCGGCTGAAAACAAAGGCTCCTGACAGTAGCGTAGCGGGATGTTCCTGTTCTTGCTGCTTTTGGAGTTGTTTCAACAGGGAAAGGGTGCTGCCTACAACGGGGATGGTGCGGATAGAGTGTGCGGTTTTGGGTGCCGCCACGGTGATACCACATTCAGGTGTGTATGTGGTGGAACGGTTGACGGTCAAGGTGCCGTTTAGAAAGTCGATGTCCGCCCATTGTAAACCCAAACATTCACCCCGCCGCAAGCCCGTAGTGATAAGCACTTGTAAGACACAACGGAACTCAAAATCACAGGCAAGGAGGGCGTTGAAAAACCGCACGGCTTCATCCTCTGTTAGGGCATCCACTTCTTTCCGTCTGACTTTTGGCGGGTCTACTTTCTTCATCGGGTTCTTTGGGATGATGTCTTGTTTCTCCGCAAAGGAGAAGATCAAGGCGAGGATGTTGTAGTGATGCTTGATGGACTTTTCCGACAAGGGCTTGCCATCAGGCTTGCGGTAGTCGTTGCGGAGCCATCGGAGGTATTGGGAAATGTGAACGCCTGAAATGTCCGACAGGGGGATGCCTTCAAACTGCGGAAGTATCACTTTGAGGATGTTCGTGTACATCGCAATGGTGGAGGGGCGGTGCGAACCATCCCGCACACACAAGGGGAGCCACACTTCGTTGACAAACCCATCAAAGGTGAACGAGCGGGAACGAGAAACACCCGCCACGACCTTTTCTTCTTGTTCCTTGGCGTAGGCTTGCCGTGCTTCATCCTCCCAAAGTACCGCCACCTTTTGGGCTTCTTTCCGAGCCTTGGCGGGTGTGAGTTCGTCCGGCGGGTACCAAGTCGTACACCTGAATACTTGTTTGCCGTCCGCCTCCCGTCCGACACAGGCTTTGAACTTGAATGATACGATTTTCTTTCCTTTGATTTTCTCTTGGATGTATGCCATTTTGACCGTCCTTTCGACGGCAAAAAGGGAGTATATTGACCGAGTTTGTTGACCCAACTGTTGACCCACTTGAATGAAATGCGTCAAAAAGTTAGAAAAACACCGACTTTTCAGTGAAAAGTCGGTGTTTTGTGGTGGAGATAAGCGGGATCGAACCGCTGACCTCTTGAATGCCATTCAAGCGCTCTCCCAGCTGAGCTATACCCCCATATTGCGTCCACGATTGCAGACAGCCTTTAGATTATAACAGGCGAAGGCGTATTTGTCAAGGGGATTTGCTTAAAATGCTTGAGATTTTAATTTTAAGAAACTATAGATATAAAGAATTCAAATTGACTTGTGGGGAATAAGCTCAAAAAACATCACCGATTGTTTTAAGTACATGGCAGTTTTCGGGCAAGGGGTTTATAAGCTTGGGAGATTGCTCCGTGAAAATGTACATACTGTCCAATCCTACGTTGTGAGCACCCCAACAATCTGCTTTATCATCGTTACCGATCATAACAGTTTCCTTGGGGTCCAGACCAAAGCGTTCCAGAGCGATTTTATAAATTTCATTACCAGGTTTTTTGAAACTAACACTCGAAGATAAGATTATGCCGTCAAAATATTTTTCCAAATCGAAAATTTGCAACTCAGGAATTGTGAAAAGAGCTTGCGCGTTGGAAAGCAAATATACGTTCTTTCCTGCTTCACGGAGGCGAATCAAAAGCTCAACAGCACCGGGGAACAGACGTAGCTTATGAAGCGAGAGGATGCGGAAAAGCTTGGCAATTTGTTCTATTTGGTGCTCTGTTACGTCATAGCCGCGGTCACAGCAAATGGCTTTATACACAGGTGCGAGATCAATTTCTGCAAATTGTCCTTTTACGGCGCGATCTTCTTTTTGAAGTCTTGAAACTTCGTTGAAGTATTTTTCTTTCAAATACTCTGCACTGCAGTCCATACCCTCCATACCGAAGGCAAGGCTTAAGCGTATCCACATAAGATCATCGTGTTCGTCGGTGCGGATGTCAACTAATGTGCCGTAAAGGTCAAAAAGATAGTTTTTGTAAGTTTTTATATCGATCACCTCTTTCTTCTATCATTATATAAGAAAAATAATTATAAGCAAGTCCTTTATCTTGTAAACTGTCTTCTAATATGGTAAGATAAAAAAGAGGTGATTTTATGGAAAGAGATTTATATGCAGCAGAATTGTTTTTGAAAGGATATAACTGTGCCCAGGCGGTAGCTATGGCTTTTTGCGATATCACCGGGATGGACGAGTCCTACGCTGCTAAAATGGCATCTTCCTTTGGTGGCGGAATGGGTCGGATGCGGGAGGTTTGCGGAGCTGTTAGCGGTATGCTTTTAGTGGCAGGACTTTTATATGGCTACGACAGCTATAATGATGACAAGGCGAAGAAGGCGCATTATGCCCTCGTTCAGCTTTTAGCAGAAAAATTCCGGGAGCAGGTGGGGAGTATCATCTGCCGGGAAATTCTAAAAAATCCCCCTTCTGACCCCAATCCCACACCC
This sequence comes from Faecousia sp., assembly GCA_045656945.1. Taxonomy (GTDB): domain Bacteria; phylum Bacillota; class Clostridia; order Oscillospirales; family Oscillospiraceae; genus Faecousia. Next base: position 32,442 of record JAZOSD010000043.1, on the reverse strand, counting down.
AGAACTGCAGAGTTTTATGCCCAGCGGCCTTGCACACGGATGGTAATGCTGGCAACACAAATTCTAGAGGAGTACATTCGGGAAAACCCAATATAATGTAGGGACATATATTTCTTGACATTCATAGAAAAAACTGCTATAATCCCAGACGAAAAGGGAGTAGTCAACGCAAGAAAGCGGGGCTAGGTCAACATACTGGGGTCATACCCTGGCCTAACCTTAGATGACGAGACGGATCGCGTGGACACGCCCTTATTGTAGCCTTCCGTGTCCACAAGATTGCACGGAGGTTTTTTTATGGGCTTTTTAGAAATGTTTCTATTGGCAGTCGGCTTGAGTATGGATGCTTTTGCAGTATCGGTATGTAAGGGGTTGTCAATGAAAAAAGCAGGCTTGCGGGAGAGTACAATTTGTGGCGTCTGGTTTGGCGGCTTTCAGGCAATGATGCCCCTTATTGGCTTTTTTCTGGGAACATTATTTGCAGATGCGATTAAGGCATTTGATCATTGGATCGCCTTTGGATTGCTGGCAATTATCGGTATCAATATGCTCAAAGAAGCCTTTGGCTCTGAGGAAGAGGAGTGCAATGCAGACCTAAGCTTCAAAGGGATGCTCATTATGGCGATCGCCACCAGCATTGATGCGCTGGCGGTCGGTATTTCTCTGGCAATGGCGGGCAATGTGAACATTTTCGCTGCGGTGCTGCTCATTGGTGCAACCACATTCCTGTTGTCTGGCATAGGCGTAAAGATCGGTAATGTATTTGGCTCTCGTTATGAAAAGGGTGCGCAGATCGCTGGTGGCGGCATTTTGATCCTGTTGGGCGTAAAAATCCTGTTGGAGCATTTAGGAGTGCTGGTATGACAAAAACAAAGGGAAGAATGCAATTTTGCATCACGCTTCTGATTTTGAATTTGATATTTATTTGGGGCAATTCTTTGATGCCTGGTGAGATATCGAAAGCAATCAGTTTGTGGGTGAAGCATCTTTTCTTTCCTTCCGGATCGGGCGTATCTTCCCAAACGGGGCATGGCTTACTTCGAAAGCTTGCCCATTTTACGGAATTTGGCTGCTTAGGTATGCTTCTATGCTGGCTTTGTGCGATGCTTAGGAAAAGACCTTGGTACAGCTTAATTTATAGTGTCCTTGTAGCTTGTGCAGATGAAGGGATTCAGTGCTTTGTGCCGGATCGCGGACCGGGAATCCGGGATGTGATGATCGACACTGCAGGCGCAACCCTGGGTATGCTTTTTCTGCTGGCGGGGCACGCTATTTATAAAAAAAGAAAACCAAAACATTTGAAGGAGAAAACAAAATGAAGAAACTGATTTCCCTGATGCTGGTGCTGGTAATGGTAGCAGCAATGGCTACAGGCTGCGGCCAGAAAGACGCAAACACCGATACAACAGCCGCTACAAATGCACCGGTTGAGACCACAGAAGCTCCTATTGAGACAACGGAAAGCTTTGAAGACGTCACTGTAGCAACCCAGCCTGCTGCTGAACCCGGCACTGCGCTGGCAGTTCTGCAGGATGTTTGGGCACTGTTTGGTGAAGACGAGAAGTTTTTTGCCTTTGGCGGCGACGGCCTGAATATGGTTGACGGCGCTCCCGGTGCATACACCGATATGGAAGCTCTGACTGTTCAGCTGCTGGTTCCTGCCCAGAACCAGGCAGATGTAACTGAGATTGCATCCCTGTTCCACGGTATGATGGTCAACAACTTCACCGCCGGTGCTTTCAAGCTGGCAGAGGGTGTTGATGCTGCTGCATTTGCAGAAACTTTGTACAATGCTGCAAAGAACAACCAGTGGATGTGCGGTATGCCCGAGAAGGTTATGGTTGCAGTGGTAGATGACATTGTGGTTCTGGTCTTTGGCCTGAACGATGTTGTAAATAGCTTTGAGACAAAGCTTGCCCAGGCTTACGAAGGCGCTGAGATCAAGTACTCTGAACCTCTGGTTTAATGATGCAATAAATGAAATGCCACGGCAAGGGAAATTCCTGCCGTGGCATTTTTGTTGCAATGATTTTCGGGGTATGATACAATCATAGCGATCTTATTTGGCAAGGAGAAAACGATATGCTTTTTTCCAGCATTCCTTTTTTATATTATTTTTTACCGGTAGTGATCGCAGTGTATTTTTTGGTGCCCCGGGTACTGAAAAACACAGTGCTGTTGCTGTCCTCTTTAATATTCTACGCCTGGGGAGAACCCCGATATGTGGTGCTGATGATTGTTTCCATTGCGCTGTTTTACAGCTGCGGTCTGGCAATCGGAAGGGCAAAGCAACCGAAATGGAAAAAATTCTTTTTGACCGTATCTGTGGTTGTCAGCTTAAGCCTGTTGGCAGTGTTTAAGTATGCGGATTTCTTTGTGGACAGCTTTAATCAAGCAACCGGACTGAGTGTGCCTCTTTTGAAACTGGCTCTGCCCATCGGTATCAGCTTTTACACCTTCCAGTGCCTAAGCTATACCATTGATGTGTACCGGGGCAATGCCAAAGTGCAGAAAAACCCCATCAGCTTTGGCGCTTATGTGGCGCTGTTTCCCCAGCTGATTGCAGGACCGATCGTTCGGTATGTGGATGTTGCCCGGGAACTGGACTCCCGCAGCCACAGCTGGGAAGATATCACACTGGGCATCCGGCGTTTTTTGATCGGTCTTTCTAAAAAAATTCTGCTGGCGGATAATTTTGCTCTGCTGATAAAAATATTCCGTCAGTCTGCAGAACCGTCTATGTTGTTTTACTGGATGTATGCCATTGCCTTTGCACTGAACATCTACTTTGATTTTTCCGGCTATTCGGATATGGCAATTGGTCTGGGGCGTATTTTCGGTTTCCATTTCATTGAAAACTTTAATTATCCCTATCTGTCTAAAAGCGTTACAGAATTTTGGCGTCGGTGGCATATGAGCCTTGGCAGTTGGTTCCGGGATTATGTGTATATTCCTATGGGTGGCAACCGGGTCGGTAAATGCCGCTGGATATTCAACATTCTGATCGTGTGGATGCTCACCGGTTTGTGGCACGGTGCTGCCTGCAATTTTGTGCTGTGGGGTCTGATGTTTGCAGTTTTATTACTGCTGGAAAAGTGGATTCCCGAGTTACAAAAGCTGCCTGCGATTTTGCGCCACGGCTATGTACTTTTGCTGGTGATTATCAGCTTTGTGCTGTTTAATGCTCAGTCCCTTTCCCAGGCAGGCAGTGACCTTGCCGGTATGTTTGGGTTTGGCAGTGTTTCTGCCGTTACACCGGAAACCCTTTATTATCTGCGCAGCTATGCTTTGCTGTTTGTGATTGGCTTTGTGGGGGCGACGCCACTGGTCCGTGACACTGGGGAGAAGATCGCGCAGACAAAAGTCGGCAAGGTATTAGAACCTGTGGTTTTGATTTTGCTGCTTTTGCTTTGCAGTGCTTATTTAGTGGATGGGTCGTTTAGTCCTTTCCTGTATTTCCGTTTCTAAGGGGGTAGGGAAATGAAGAAAGTAAGAAGTTTCGGAATTGCCCTGCTGGTTGTGATTTGGGTGGCACTGACCGCTTTTTCCTGGTTTGGTCCTAAAAAGGATGTTTCCGATGCAGAGCGCCGACCCCTTGCCCAAATGCCGGAAATCTCAGCAGAAACACTGCTGGACGGAAAATTTATGACAAAGTTTGAAAAATACACCTTGGATCAATTTCCCCTGCGGGATCGTTTTCGGCAGATCAAATCACTGACCCATTATTATGTGTTCGGTCAGAAGGATAATAATAACATTTATATTGCAGATGGACACGCTGCCCAAATGGAATATCCTTTGAATGAAAAATCGGTAGACCGAGCAATCAAACAATTCCAGCGGGTCTATGACCGATATCTGAAAGACAGCAAAAGCAAGATCTTCACCACTGTGATTCCGGACAAAGGCTATTATCTGGCAGAGGAAAAGGGTTATCTGTCCCTTGACTATGAAAAGATGTTTGCCCGGGTACAGGCGGGAATGCCCTGGGCAGAATATGTGGACATTACAGAATGTCTGGGCATTGGAAATTATTACTTCACCGATACCCACTGGCGACAGGAAAAGCTTTTCCTTGTGGCGAAAAAACTATGTCAGGCATTAGATGTGACCTATCCGAAACCGGGAGACTTTACCCAGACGGAACTGGAAAGACCCTTCTATGGTGTGTATTACGGGCAGGCGGCATTGCCGATGAAATCAGAGCCGATGTATATTCTGGAAAATGACTTACTGGATGCCTGCACAGTATTCAACTATACAACCGGAAAGACTGCTCCTGTATATGATATGGAAAAGCTATATAGCAAGGACCAGTATGAAGTGTTTTTGTCCGGTTCTCAGTCGCTGCTGCGAATCGACAATCCCAATGCCACAACAGATCGGAAGCTGTTCGTTTTCCGGGATTCTTTCGGAAGCAGCCTGACACCCTTGCTGGTGCAGGATTATGCACAGGTAACGCTGATAGATATCCGATATATTTCTGTGGAAGTTTTGGGAAGGTATGTTGATTTCCAAGAGGCAGATGTATTGTTTCTGCACAGCAGCCTGGTGCTGAATAAAAATTTGATATAAACAAAGGGAGCGTTGCATCTTTTGCAACGCGCCCTTTTCTTTTGGGATTATAATGCTTTACCGTTTAAGTAGACCTGCTTTTGGGTGTAATCTGCAGAGCAGACAACGAAGTCTGCATATTTACCGGGTTCGATAGAACCGATCAGATTGGCTTTATTGATCGCACAGGCGGGGTTATAGGTAACTGCGCGGATGGCATCTTCCTCAAAAATTCCAAAGGAGAGCGCCTTGCGCATACACTCAAACAGGTTGGTTGCAGAGCCGGCAATCGTTCCGTCTGCCAGTCTTGCCAGGTTGTCCTTCAGGAAAACCGGCTGACCACCCAATTCGTATTCACCCTCAGGCAGTCCCAGGCAACGCAGAGCATCCGAAACCAGGATCATGCGCTCTGCACCAAACATAGAAAATGCCAGCCGCACAGAGGCAGGATGGACGTGCTGACCGTCGCAGATCACTTCTGCCCGCACATTGGGATTTTCCACCGCTGCGGGGATCACACCGGGGTTGCGGTGGTGGATACCGGGCATTGCGTTATAAAGGTGGGTCAGATGACGCGCACCGGCAGAGAAGGCTGCAGCAGCATGGTCATAATCGGAGTCTGTATGGGCAACAGAAACGGTACACAGATTCTTTGCCTTTTCCACAAATTCCTTTGCACCGGGCAGCTCCGGAGCAATGTCTGCAATGGCGATCAAGCCATCGCAATCCTTATAAAGCTTTTCAAATGCCTCGTAATCCGGATTTTGCAGATATGCGCCGTTTTGTGCGCCTTTTTTCTTTTCGGAGAAGAAAGGACCTTCCATCTGCACACCCATCAGCCGTGCGCAGTCTTCCGGACGGTTGTCCCGAAGAACCTTACCGGCGGCAAAGGCATTTTTCAGGGTTTCGTAGGGGAGGGTCATAGATGCGGGGGCAAAGGAAGTGATGCCTTCGGAGGCAAGATACTTTGCCATATTGGTAATGCCATCAAGATCACCGTCGGAAAAATCTGCACCCATTGCACCGTGGATATGCACATCCACAAGACCGGGGATGACCGTTGCGCCCTTCAGATCGATGGCATCTTCCGGCACACAGTCCGGCAGAATTGCGCCAAAGCGGCCATCCTTGGTTACTTCAAAAGCTCCGGTATGGAACTGAAAATCGTTACAATAAATTCGTGCATTTTTATAAAACATAGTATTTCTCCTTGTGTGTAAATTTCTATTTATCGGGCTGTAGGGGCGATTCACGAATCGCCCGCGGGTCATTCGTGAATGACCCCTACGGTTTGTCGAGATGTTCATAACATCTCGACAAACTGAAATTTGAAAGGCAGCACCGAGGTGCTACCTTTTATGTTTTATTTCTGCAATTCCGGCAGGCTGGCAGCAGCCACAGACTGACCTACGCGGCGGGTATTCTCATCCGGCAGCATAACCTTTACGGTTTCATAAAGTGCAGGGAATTCCTTCTTCAGGACCTCCTGACAGGTGGAGAGAATGGTGTCACCGCCCTTACCGGACATTACTCTGCCCAGCACCATCAGGTGGCGAAGATCATAGAACTGGGCGTAAAGATCCACAGTGTAGGCAAGGTATGCACCAATGGATGCAAAAATCTTCTGCGCTCTGGGATCATCCTGTTCCATCAGCTTCTGAACTTCCTTCAGCTTTTCAGCGGGGGTCAGGCTTTCATCCAGTGCGATGCCGGCTTGGGGAGCCAGCTTGATCACTGCATCCTGAGAGAAATACTTACAGCCAACGCCAATATCACCGGACCACTCGTCGATCAGTGCATCCTCACACAGATCCACAGGGGCAAAGGCTAGCTCATTGATCCAGCCAAGAACATTCTTTTCCTTATCTACATAGCCAACTGCCTCACTGGTGCCCATAGCCAGACCCATAATCGAGCCTACATTCATACCCATAGCACCGGCAAGGGCAGATACATCACCGTCGTTTGCAACTACGATAGGCACATTACCGATCTGTGCTGCAGCACGGTCGAACACAGTTTTTACTTCCTCCCAGCGATCTCTGGGAACACAGTAGAAAATGCTGGAGATCATAGGGGCATTGCCGATAAACACGCCTGCGGAGCTGACACCGATGGCGTCTACCCGGGGCATTTTGGAAGCGGCAGTGCGGAAAGAATCCAGAATTCCTTCATACTGATAGTTGGGGTCGGGATTTTTCTTGGGATGCCATACAACTTCTTCGGAGTACACACACTTACCGTCGATCACCGCGGAAACCTTCCGGTCAGATCCACCGGCATCAAAACCGATCCGGCAGCCTTCCAGATGTCCACCAATGGGGCGGGGCGTTTCGTTGGGAGCGGGGCATTGCTCCAAGGGGAGGGAAATAATCTCCAGAGGCTTTTCATACAGCTTCTGGAAAAAGTCAAAGTCAAAGGCACGGCTGCCGTTTTCGCTGTAAGCTGCCTGCAGCTTTTGGGCGATGGCATCACAGCCGCAGACATAAACCCGGCTGCCGCCGATGGACCACAGCAGGAATTTTACATACCGCTCCAGATAGCGCAAGTCAGCTGCAGCCATATCCTCAGTGCCGTGGATATAGGTGTGGCGGACAGAAACAGAGCCGCTGCGCTCTACTGCGATGGCAACCGGCGTTTTTGCGCCCTCGAGATATGATCGGATCCAGATGCCGAAGGGGATGAACTTCGGATCCAGTACGGGGGCATTGTCCATTTTGTATGGAATACCCAAGTATTGCATAAAGATACCTCCAAGTGTTATTTCCGCACCTGGGAAGCTACCTCCTGCACGATGCGGTTCATTTCATTCCATTTTTCCTGCATATCTGCAACCAGCGCAAGCTGTGTCCGGGCACGGATCAGGTTGTGCTCAGGATATGCGGTTTTGAAGTAAATATCACCGTCTAAATAGTCCTTCAGGAAACGGATACCCACTTCCAGTGTCATAATCAAAGCACCCATAGGAAGCATCTCCACTTCTTTATCCGTCAAAGAGGGAGCAGCTTCCAGATAACCTTTGGTATAGACCTGGAACAGGTGCAGATCCAGCTTCATTTTAGATGTATCCGGCTCGTCCTCGGCAGCAGTGGCTGCACCGAAACGGATGGAGTCACCAAAGTCATACACGCTCAGACCGGGCATTACGGTGTCCAGATCCAGCACACACAGGCTTTTGCGGGTGGTTTTATCCAGAAGGACGTTGTTGAGCTTTGTGTCATTGTGGGTCACGCGCAGGGGAAGTTCACCGTTTTCTCGCATCCGCTGCAAAGTGCCACCCAACTCCTCAAGGCTCAGGGAAAAGTCGATTTCCTTTTGCACCGATGCTTTCCGTCCCATATTATCGGCTTGGATGGAGTCCTTTAGCTGACGGTAGCGATCGATGGTGTTGTGAAATTCCGGAATGGTTTCATAGAGGGTGTCTGCGGGAAAATCCGACAGAAGCTCCTGAAACTGACCGAAAGCCAGTGCACTTTCGTAAAAATCTGCATCGCTTTCCGGAGCATCCAGACAGAAACCGCCTAAAAAGTCGGTCATTCTCCAGAATTCGCCCTCCTGATCCCGGTGGTAGTACAGACCCTGCAACGTGGGAATAAAGCGCAGAGCAGAATCCGGACGGTTGCTGCGACTGTGGAGAAAACCGGTGACGGCACTGGCGTTTGCCATAACCTTAACCGGGTCCTTGAATACATACTTGTTGATTCGCTGCAAAACGTATTCACGACCGGTATCGGTGGTGATCTTCAAGGTGCGATTGATATGTCCGTGACCGTAGTCCACACAGCTGACCGGCTGACCTTCTGTGCGGAAGGCATAGGCTGCTTGTTCAATATTCATAGCATATTTACCTCGTATAGCTTTATTTTACCATAACGGTTGTTTTTACACAATTGGGTCTACTGGTATAAACAAACTTCGTTTTTGTCTTTTTCGATTGAAAATAGGGAAATATCAGGATATCAGATCCCGGATCACTTCTCCGGCTATGATCAGTCCTGCAACCGAGGGTACAAAGGAAACAGAACCGGGGAGACTTCTGCGACCTTCCGGAAGCTCCTCTTCTCCGGCACTTTCCCGGGAAGGCACAGGGTCTTCTGTGGAGAACAGCACCTTCAGGTGGCGAATGCCCCGCTTGGCACATTCCTTACGCATAATCCGGGCGAGGGGGCAGACGGAGGTTTTGGAAATGTCTGCAATTTGAAATTTGGTGGGGTCTAACTTGTTTCCTGTGCCCATAGAGCTGATAATGGGTGTATCGGCGGCTTTTGCGGCAGTGATCAGTGCCAGCTTGCCGGTGACGGTATCGATGGCGTCCACCACATAATCGTATTGGGAAAAATCAAACTGATTTGCAGTATCCGGACCGTAAAATGCCCGGATCGGATTTACCTGAATGTCCGGATCAATGGCGCGGACACGGTCGGCTGCGGCCTGTGCTTTATCCTGTCCTATGGTTTGCCGGGTGGCAAGGAGCTGGCGGTTTATATTGGTAATGCTGATGGTATCATGGTCTATGAGATCCAATGTGCCAATGCCACAGCGGGCAAGGGCTTCCACCACATAGCCGCCGACACCGCCCAGACCGAATACGGCAACCCGGGCACTGCGCAGCCGTGCCATCGCCTCCTGTCCCAACAACAGTTGCGTGCGTGCATAGGGATTCATAAGAACCCTCCTTTTCCTAACTACACCAATCCTATCACGAATTGGTAAAAGTGTCAAATTTCTGTTTGTCGATGTGCTCTTGTAGGGGAGGGGCAATGCCCCTCCCGTCGCCGCAGGCGAATAATACGGCAAAATGCGCCCATCGAGGTCGCATTTTGCCGACGGGCGGCGCACTGCACCGCCCCTACATTAACGGTGCGATAAGCTGAAATTTGTGGGTATTGATTTTTTCAAAATTTTCCACTATTCTATATAATAATGATTATGTTCGAAAGGAATGTGTTTTATGAAGTGTTCCTGTAAGGAGCTGGGAAAGGTGTTTGCCTCCTTTTTCCGAATCGGTGCCTTTACCTTCGGTGGCGGAATTGCTATGATTCCCCTGATTCAGAAGGAAGCAGCGGAAAAAAATAATTGGGTTACTGACGATGATATTTTGGAAGTGATTGCCATTGCCGAGTCTACCCCCGGTCCGATTGCCATCAATGCGGCAACCTTTGTTGGCTACCGTGCCTGCGGGATTTTAGGTTCTATCGTGGCAACCCTGGGTGTGGTGCTGCCCAGCTTTTTGATTATTTTACTGCTGTCATTTGTTTTGCAGCAGTTCCAGCAGCTGCGCTTGGTGCAGTATGCCTTCCACGGTATTCGTGCCGGTGTGCTGGCACTGCTTTGCAAATCCCTTTGGACTATGTATAAGAAAAGTCCCAAAGGATGGGTTTCCTATATTGCAATGGGTGGTGCTTTTGTGCTCACTGCATTCACCCCGATCAATGTGATTTTTGTAATACTCGGTTGCGGTGTGTTCGGACTGCTTTCCAGTTTGTATCTGGAAAGGAGGGGTAACAAATGATTTATTTGGAGTTGTTTCTGACCTTCTTTATGATTGGCGCTGTTACCTTCGGTGGCGGCTATGCTATGCTTCCGATGATTCAGGAGCAGGTTGCCCTGCGGTGGGGAGATGTGATCAGCAGTGAAGCGTTGATTGACTTTGTTGCTGTCAGCGAATCCACCCCCGGACCCTTTGCTGTGAATATGGCAACCTATGTAGGCTCTGTGGTGGGTGCTCAGGATGCAGGTGCGGCAATGGGCGTTTTCGGCTCTTTCTGTGCAACGATGGGCGTGGTACTGCCCAGCTTTATCATTATTTTAATCGTTGCAAAGTGCTACGATCAGTTCCGGGAAAGCCGGGTGGTAAAGGGCTGTATGAGTGGCTTAAAGCCTGCAGTGGTGGGATTGATCGGAAGTACCGTTCTGTCCATTGGAGCGACTGTTCTGTTTTCCGCAGGGGTAAGCCTTGCGGTGTTTACCCAGGCTGCTTTTTATGTATCTGTTGGTATTTTTGCAGTGATGGTGGTGCTTGCCTTCCGGAAGGTGCATCCCATTCTCATTATCTGTCTGTCTGCAGCGGCAGGCATCCTTGCCGGATGCTTCGGTCTGTGGGGTTGAATCATACAAGAAAAATTGCTATAATCATAATAAAAAAGGAGGGAGTTGCCCATGGCGCAGTTGAGAAAAAAACGGCTTAAATTAAGTCCTACCCAAATGATCGCACTGACCTTTGCCGGGATCATTCTCCTTGGCACATTCCTGCTGAATCTGCCTGTGGCATCCCGCGATGGACAGTCTGCAGGGATTCTGAAATCCCTCTTTACTGCCACCTCTGCTACCTGTGTCACCGGTCTTGTGATGTTTGACACCTGGACACAGTGGAGCGCTTTCGGTCAAACGGTTATTTTGTGTATGATCGAAATTGGCGGACTTGGATTTATGTCTGCAGCGGCTATGGTGATCTTCTTGTTCCGGAGAAAAGTCAGCCTGCGTCAGAAAATGCTCATCACCCAGGCATTGAGCCTGAACGATATGGAAGGCGCAGTAAAACTGGAAAAATGGGTGATCTTCGGCAGCTTGTCAGTACAGGCAATAGGCGCACTGGTGTTGATGCTTCATTTTTTGCCGGAATACGGACTTCGTCAGGCTGTGATATGGGGCGTGTTCCACGCGGTGTCTGCTTTTTGCAATGCAGGCTTTGATATTTTTGGCTCGTTGCAGCCGGGCAGCAGTTTGATCGTTTTCAATCACGATCCTGTGGTGCTGATCACCCTGATGGCACTGATCACCATTGGCGGCTTAGGCTTTTTTGTGTGGGAGGAAATGGCTCGGGTTCGTTCCTTCCGAAAATTCTCTGTTTATACCAAACTGGTGCTGCTGGCTACGGCAGTATTGATTACTGGCGGTGCGGCACTTGTCCTTCTGTTGGAATGGAACAATCCCAACACCCTTGGTGCGATGCCGGTTGGGCAGAAGGTATTAAATGCATTTTTTCAGTCAGTAACCTTGCGGACCGCCGGTTTTGCAGCCATAGATCAGGGCGGACTGACCGATGCCGGTAAGGTGGTCAGTATGTTCCTGATGCTCATTGGCGGCTCCTCCGGCTCTACTGCCGGCGGCTTAAAGACGGTCACCTTTGTGGTGCTGCTCCTGTTTATCTGGTACAGAGCAAGAGGGCGGAGCAATGTGAATGTATTCCGCAGGGAAATTCCCGGTGAAAAAGTGATGGATGCCATGACCATCGGCGGCATTATGATCGTATTTGCGGTGTTTGGAGCGGCATTTATCTGTGCCACTTCCCCCGTTGGCTTTACAGATGCCTTGTTTGAAGCGGTGTCTGCGCTGGCAACGGTTGGACTGACTGCCGGTGTGACCACAAGTCTGAGCATCCCGGCGCAAATACTCATTATTATTTTTATGTATTTCGGAAGAATCGGTATGCTGACCATCAGTATGGGCTTTTTGATGGGAGACCGGGCAACGGATCGTTTCCGGTATGCAAAAACCAATTTATTAATTGGATAGGAGAGCAATATGAAATCTTGTATCGTAATTGGATTGGGCCGTTTTGGCAGCGAGGTTGCCCGGCGGCTGTATAGCTATGGCTGTGAAGTTCTGGCAATGGATAATTGCAGTGAGAATGTTCAGCAGATCGCAGAAGAAGTGACCCACGCAGTGGTTGGAAATGCACAGGATAAGGAAGTGCTGCGGGCGCTGAGTGCCCAGGATTTTGAATGTGCCATTGTTGCCATCGGTGACAGCCTTGCAGATTCTGTTCTGGCAACCATGAATTTGAAGGAATTGGGCATCCCCCGGGTCATTTGCAAAGCCCACGATGAGACCCACCGTCAGGTGCTTTTGAAGCTGGGTGCAGATCAGGTAGTGATTCCGGAGCAGGAAAACGCTGCCCGGCTGGCAAAAAGCCTTTCCAGCCGCAATGTGCTGGACTATATTGAGCTTTCTGCGGAGTATGGCATTATTGAAGTGCCCGCCCCTGCATCCTGGCTCAATAAGAGCCTGAGAGAACTGAATGTGCGGGCAAAGCTGGGTGTGAATATTCTGGCGGTTAGACGGGAAGGGAAGATCAATGTTTCTCCCGCGGCAGAATTTATCATTGAAAATGGGGATATTATGGTCGTGCTGGGAGATACTGCAGCACTGGAAGCGGTACAGAAGCTATGACGGAAAGAATTACAGCTCGAAAAAATCCCTTGCTGCAGCAGGTGCGGAAGCTTTTAAGCTCCCGGAAGGAACGAGAGCAGTCCGGTCTGTTTGTAGCCGACGGCACAAAGCTTTTGGCAGAAGCGGTGCGCTGGTGGCCGGGACTTCATACAGTGATTTTGGCTGACGGTGTGGAAGCAGAAGTCCCGAAGGGTGTGCGCCTTGTTCGTGTGCCAGAGGATGTAATGGCATCCATCTCTCCTATGCAGACCCCTCAGGGAGCACTGTTTCTGTGCCGCCTGCCGGAAAAGAAGGATTATACCCCGGAACCGGGAATGCTGCTTTTGGACGGCATTCAGGACCCCGGCAATCTGGGAACGATCTTGCGCACCGCAGATGCCTTGGGTGTAACGGTGGCACTTTTGGAAGGCTGTGCCGATCCCTATAGCCATAAGGTGGTTCGAGCCAGTATGGGTGCGGTATTCCGTATGCCGGTGGTGCAGACTACCTGGGAAGAAATTAAGGAAAAAATGCAGCGAGCAGGAATTCCTGTTGCGGTAACTGCCCTTTCAGATCGGGCGCAGGATATCCGCAATGCAGAGCTTTCAAAAATGGCAGTAGTCATTGGCAGTGAGGGACAGGGTGTCCGTCAGGAAATTTTAAGCAGCGCTCAGGCGGAACTGATCATTCCTATGCAGGCCCATTGCGAATCCCTTAACGCAGCCATTGCCGCAGCCATTGTTATGTGGCAAATGAAAAAATAAGGTAGGGCGGGGGCTTGCTCCCGCCGCTCATTAAGATTTTCAAAGGAGTGTGAGAATATGCTGATCTATTGGGTATGGTTTGCACAGCTAAGCGGAATCACACTGCCCCAAAAGCTGGCGCTTTTGCAGCAATTTCACGACCCTGAGGAAATTTATCATTTACAGGGGAATATCACCGGTGTATCTGAAACCGTTTTGGAGGCACTGGAAGAAAAAGACCTGACAGAAGCGAAGAAGATTCTTGCAGAATGTGCCCACAAGGGAATTGAAATTTTGACCATCCGGGATGAAAATTATCCCAACAGACTGAAAAATACATATGACCCGCCAATGGTGTTGTATGTGAAAGGAACTGTACCGGAGTGGGACACCATTCCGGTCATCGGCATTGTGGGTACAAGAAAGGCAAGCACCTATGGCTTGCACACGGCTAAGCGTTTTGGCGGACAGATCGCAGCTTGCGGCGCATTGGTTGTATCCGGTGCGGCGGCCGGTATTGATGCGATGGCAATGGAAGGGGCACTGGACGCAGGATACCCTGTGGTTGGCGTGCTGGGTTGCGGCGTGGATGTGGTATACCCAACCTCCAACCGAAAGCTTTTTGCGCGTATTATAGAAAACGGTTGTCTGATCTCGGAATATCCGCCCAAGACTGCGGGTATTGCCTGGCATTTCCCCCAGCGCAACCGAATCATCAGCGGAATGAGTAATGGACTTCTGGTGGTGGAAGCACCCCAAAAGAGTGGCGCGCTGATCACGGCAAAGCTTGCCCTTGAGCAGGGAAGAGATGTATATGCAGTGCCGGGAAATATAGATGTGGATAGCTGCGCCGGAAGCAATGCCCTTTTGCAGGATCGGGCAGTGGCAGCGCTCACCGGTTGGGATGTAGTGAAGGAGTATGAAACCCTTTATCCGGAAAAAGTAAGGAAAAACAGCATCCCCACATATATTCCGAAAGAGCCCTTAAAAGTAGCGCAGGAGCAGCTTTTTTCTGCCAATTCCAAGGAATTCGACGAAACAAACGAGAAAAAAGCCATTGACAAGGAACAAAAATCCACTTATAGTGTTTTAGATAGCGTCGATCCTGCCCTGACAGAAACAGAGCGGGAGGTTCTGAAATATGTACCCAGCCAGCCGGTTCTTGTGGACGAGGTAATCGCACAGTTGGATATTCCTGCCGGCACAGTCCGGTCAATTCTAACAAAGCTGTCGCTGAAACGGTTGACAGTCAATCACCCCGGCGGACGCATATCACGCAAATAACATTTTCGGAGGAAAGTATGGATAAAGCATCCAAACTGGTAATTGTGGAGTCGCCCTCCAAGGCGAAGACCATTGGAAAATATTTGGGAGCAGAGTATATCGTTAAGGCAAGTATGGGCCATTTGCGGGATCTGCCCAAAAGCACAATGGGCGTGGATATTGAGCGGGGATTTGTGCCCCAATATCAGCCTATGGATAATAAAGCGGAGATCATCAGCGAGCTGCGCAAGGCAGCCAAGAAGGCAGAAGCTGTCTATCTGGCAACGGACCCGGACCGGGAGGGCGAAGCCATCTCCTGGCATCTAAAGGAGCTGCTGGAGCTGCCGGATGAAAAGGCATTCCGCGTCACATTTAATGAAATTACCCAGAAGGTGGTGCAGCAGTCCATTGCTGTCCCCAGAGCCATCGATTATGACTTGGTAGATGCCCAGCAGGCACGGCGGATTTTAGACCGGATTGTGGGTTATCAGCTGTCTCCTCTGCTGTGGAAAAAAGTGCGCAGAGGTCTGTCTGCAGGTCGTGTGCAATCTGTTGCCACCCGTCTGGTTGTGGATCGGGAGAATGAGATCCGTGCCTTCCAGCCCAGAGAATATTGGTCTTTGGATGTGAAATTGGACCGAATCGGAAAACCCGGCTCTTTTGCTGCCCACTACCACGGCGACACAAAAAAGCGGGAGCTGGAAAATGAAGAACAGGTTCTGCGTATTCTGGACGATATCACCGGCAAAGAGTTTACCGTAGTGAGTGTGAAGCAGGCAGATAAAAAGCGTTCTGCTGCCCCTCCCTTTACCACTTCCACCCTCCAGCAGGAGGCATCCCGGAAGCTGAATATGACACCGAAGCGCACAATGGCCATTGCCCAGCAGCTGTATGAAGGCGTAGATGTGGCAGGAGAAGGCACTTTGGGTTTGATCACCTATATGCGTACCGACTCTCTGCGTTTAAGCACCGATGCAATGGCAGCGGCTGCGGATTTTATTACCAGCCGCTACGGAAAAGCCTATTACTATGGAAAATTCCATACCTTCAAAACAAAATCCGGTGCACAGGATGCCCACGAAGCCATCCGTCCCACCCATGTGGAGCTGGATCCGGAGCGTATCCGGGATTCTTTGACAAAAGAGCAGTACCGGCTCTATAAGCTGATCTGGAGCCGTTTTCTGGCAACCCAGATGGCAAATGCCGTATACGACACCGTATCTATCGACACCGAATGTGCCGGTCATATTTTCCGTTCCAGCCACCAGAGTGTAAAATTCTCCGGTTTCCTGGCAGTTTACGAGGAAGGTCGGGACGAGGAAGCAGAGGCAGTGGGTGAGCCCTTGCCGGATCTGCAGGAAGGGGATAAGGCACTGTGCTCCGATATTAAAAAGGAGCAGCATTTTACCCAGCCGCCTGCCCGCTATACAGAAGCAACCCTTGTTAAGGCAATGGAAGAAAAGGGCGTTGGCCGTCCTTCTACCTATGCATCCATTGTTTCCACCATTCAGGACCGGGAGTATGTGAATAAGACCGATAAACGCCTGATGCCTACCGCTTTGGGCGAGGTGGTTACCGGACTGATGATGGAGCGTTTTCAGGATATTATCGATGTGCAGTTTACTGCCAATATGGAAAACCGCCTGGATGATGTGGAAACCGGTAAGGAAAACTGGAAAGATCTTCTTTCTGATTTCTATAAGGATTTCCATCAGGAAATGCAGGATGCAGAAGCAGCACTGGAAGGCACACGGCTGAAGGTGCCGGATGAAGTGTCCGACGAGGTCTGCGATATCTGCGGACGGAATATGGTGGTAAAAATCGGTCGGTTTGGTAAATTCCTGGCTTGCCCCGGCTTCCCGGAGTGCAAGAGCACAAAACCGATTGTGGAGAAAATGCCCGGTCGCTGTCCCAAGTGCGGTAGCACCATCTTAAAGCGCAAGTCCAAGCGTGGCTTTGCCTATTATGGCTGTGAGCGGGGTGCTGCCTGCGGCTTTATGACCTGGGATGTGCCTACTGCAGAGGATTGCCCCAAGTGTGGACAGACGATGTTCAAAAAATCCGGAAGAGGCAGAATGAAGCCCTTCTGTGTGAACGAATCCTGTGCAAACTTCCTGCCGGAGGATAAGCGCGGCTACTATAAAAAGCCTGCGGACAAGGAAGAACCGGCAGAAGAAAAGAAAACCAAGAAAACCACCGCAAAAAAGACGGCAACGAAGAAAACCACAACAAAGAAAACCGGTAAGGAGGCCTGAAAATGGCAAGTGTAAAAGTCATTGGCGCAGGTCTTGCCGGTGCAGAGGCTGCCTGGCAGCTTGCCCAGCGGGGGATCTTGGTTGAACTGTATGAGATGAAGCCGGAGAAAAAATCCCCGGCACATCATGAAGATACTTTTGCAGAGCTGGTTTGCTCCAATTCTCTGCGTAGTGATCGGCTGGAAAATGCTGTGGGCCTTTTGAAGGAAGAGCTGCGCCGTCTGGATAGCTTGATTCTTTCCTGTGCAGACGCCACCCGTGTGGAAGCCGGTGGCTGTTTGGCGGTGGACAGACAGGGTTTTTCCGATTTGGTAACAGAAAAGATCCGAAACCATCCCAATATTACGGTCATTGCCGGTGAAATCACCCAAGTACCGGAAGGTCCTGTAATCATAGCAACCGGCCCGCTGACTTCCGATGGGTTGTCTAAGGCAATCGGAGAATATTTTGGCACAGAATATCTGCACTTTTTCGATGCGGCAGCACCGCTGGTTACGGCGGAATCCATCGATATGGATGCGGCTTGGTGGCAGTCCCGGTATGATAAGGGAACTCCGGATTATGTAAACTGCGCAATGAACAAAGAGCAGTATGAGGCATTTTTGCAGGAATTGATCACCGCAGAGGAAGCGCCTGTACACGGCTTTGAGGACAGAAATGTTTTCGAAGGCTGTATGCCTGTGGAGGTTATGGGCCGTCGGGGTCCGGATACTTTGCGGTTTGGTCCGTTGAAGCCGGTGGGACTAACCGATCCCAAAACAGGAAAAGAGCCTTATGCGGTTGTCCAGCTGCGGCAGGATAACGCTGCAAAGAGCGTATTTAATTTGGTGGGTTTTCAGACCCACTTGAAATTCCCGGAGCAAAAGCGGGTGTTTTCTATGATTCCCGCCCTTCGCAACGCGGAATTTGTTCGCTATGGTGTGATGCACCAAAATACCTTCCTCCAGTCTCCGAAACTGCTGGATCGGTACTATGCTGACAGAAGAAATCCGCTGGTGGCTTTTGCCGGACAGATGACCGGTGTAGAGGGCTATGTGGAGAGTGCTGCCTCCGGTTATTTGGCGGCAGTGGCTATGGCGGCAAAGGTGCTGGGGAAAGAGATTCCTGTTTTTCCCAAGGAAACAGCCATTGGCGCACTTGGCTTATACATCAGCGATGAGCGGATCGAAAACTTCCAGCCTATGAATATCAATTTCAGCATCATTGCACCGCTGGAGCAGAGAATTCGCAAGAAAGCTGAAAAAAATCAGGCACTTTCCAAGCGTTCCCTGGCGATTATCGACCAAATGAAGGAACAGGGAATCTGATATACAGAAAGAGGGATACTTATGAAGATCATAATTGACGCAATGGGTGGCGATCACGCACCTTTCGCACCGGTGATGGGTGCAGTTTGCGCGGCAAAGGACTTGGGCGCACAGATCACCCTGGTTGGCAAGGGAGAGGAGATCCTGGAGGTCCTGCGTCAGCAGGGTATCGAGGATATTCCCCAAGGAATCGAGATCGCCAATGCGGATGAAGTGGTGGATATGCACGACGATCCGGCAAATGTGATCCGTAAAAAGAAAAATTCCTCTATGGTGATCGGTCTGAAAATGCTTTCCGAGGATCAGGGTGATGCCTTTATTTCCGCGGGCAGTACCGGTGCGCTGTTGTCCGGTGCCACATTGATCGTTAAGCGGGTCAAGGGCATTCGCCGGGCGGCAATGGGTCCTGCAATGCCCAATAAGGCAGGAGGAAAGACTGTAATTTTGGACTGCGGTGCCAATGCAGAATGTACTCCGGAATTTTTGTTGCAGTTCGGTCTGGTGGGTTCTCTGTATGCCAAAAAGTACTTAGGTGTGGAAAATCCCAAGGTGGGTCTTTTGAACATTGGCAGTGAGGACTCTAAGGGTACACCCTTGCAGAAGGAAGCTTATGCGATGCTGCAGGATGCATTCGACCGCGGCCTTTTGAACTTTACCGGCAATGTAGAGGCAAGAGATGTGCCGCTGGGTGCTGTGGATGTGGTGGTATGCGACGGCTTTGCCGGCAATGTGCTGCTTAAATCCATTGAAGGCACAGCTATGTTTATGGGCAGCCTGATGTCCAAAATGTTTAAGAAAAACATCCTCAGCAAGCTGGCAGCAATGCTGGTTATGAAGGATATCAAAGCTTTTAAGAAGCTGCTGGACTACCGGGAAATTGGCGGCACTCAGTTTTTGGGTATCCGCAAGCCGGTGATCAAAGCCCACGGCTCTTCCGATGAAATTGCCTTCCGCAATGCGGTAAAGCAGGCAATGGATGCGGCGAACAGCGATATTTCCGAAGAATTGGAGCAGGGTCTTAAGGCACTGGCAAGCAAGGAGAATGAAGATGATTAAGGATCTGGAAGGGGCAATCGGATATCGGTTCAAAAATATCACATTGCTGCAAAATGCCCTGACCCATTCCTCCTATGCCAATGAACGCTGGCACGACAGCCTGAAAAGTAACGAGCGTCTGGAATTTTTAGGCGACTCTATTTTGGGAATGGTAGTGGCAGAGCATCTTTATAAGCAGTTTCCGGACCGCCCGGAGGGAGAATTGACCCGTATGCGGGCGGATATGGTTTGCGAAACCAGCCTGGCGGCAGTGGCAGCGAAAATAGAGTTGGGAAAGCATTTGCTGTTAGGTCACGGTGAGGAACAGGGCGGCGGCAGAGCCAGAGCGTCTATTCTTGCCGATGCAGTGGAATCTGTGATCGCAGCAAGCTTTTTGGACGGTGGTATGGCAGCTGCAGAGGGCTTTATCCGGAAGTTTGTGCTGTGCAATGTCCCGGTGACCCGTCTGCAGAATGCGGACTATAAAACAACACTTCAGGAGCTTGTGCAGCAAAAGAAAAATCAGGTGCTTACCTATCAGCTTACCGGCGAATCCGGACCGGATCACGATAAGACATTCTGTGTTGCGGTATCTCTCAATGATCAGGTGGTGGGAAAAGGCAGCGGCTCCAGCAAAAAACGGGCAGAGCAGGATGCTGCCCGGGCAGCGATTGAAGCGTTGTTTCCTGAGAAAGCATAAATAAGAGCGTGTTGCATCCTTTTGCAACACGCTCTTTTCAAAACATAGGACCGTAAAATTTCTATTTAACGATGTGCTCTTGTAGGGGAGGGGCAATGCCCCTCCCGTCGCCGCAGGTGAATAATACGACAAAATGCGCCCATCGAGGTCGCATTTTGCCGACGGGCGGCGCACTGCACCGCCCCTACATTAACGGTTCGTCAAACTGAAATTTGACGTTCTTTTATTTTGCAAAGTTTTGCGATTTATGCAATAAATAGTTATTTCAACAAAGTGCTTGCAAATTCGACAAATGGTGATATAATACATATAACCATTTACAACTTCTTTGAGGTGAATGAATGATGCAGACAAATGAAGAAAAAGTTTATGTTGCACCTGCACCGAAGCCTGGATATGAAGTGTGCAAACGAATTTTTGATATTGTAATGTGTTCTTTAGCACTGATCGTGCTGAGTCCTTTGTTTTTGATCGTTGCCATTGCTATCAAGTGTCAGGATGGCGGTCCGGTGTTTTTTAAGCAGGACAGACTTACAAAAGGCGCAAAGGTATTTGGAATGTATAAGTTCCGGTCTATGTGTGTAAATGCAGAGGCTATGCTGGATGATCTGCTGGATCAGAACGAAATGGAAGGTCCTGCCTTCAAAATGGAGGATGATCCCAGAATTACTAAGATCGGCAAATTTATCCGCAAGACCAGTATTGATGAATTACCCCAGCTGATCAATATTATTAAAGGCGATATGTCTATTATCGGACCTCGCCCGCCCCTGGTTCGGGAAGTGAAGGAATATACACCCTACCAGATGCACCGACTGGATGTAAAGACCGGTCTTTCCTGCTATCGGGAATGCTACGGCCGCAGCAATATCCACGATTTTGACGAGTGGGTGGAATCAGACCTGAAATACATCCGGGAGCGCAGTATGTGGACGGATATTAAGGTCATCTTGCTGACCATTAAGGTCGTTCTCAAGTGCGAAGGCGCAATGTAAAATTTGAATAAAAACCCTCCGTCCGGCAAACGCTATGGGCGGAGGGATTTTTTATGACGGAAAAGGAATACGGAAAGCTGGTTGCAGACCTTGCACCCAAATCGCCTATATGGAAAGACTGTTTGATGGCATTTTTAATCGGCGGTCTGATCTGCACTTTGGGACAGCTGATTATGAATGGATATATGGCGCTGAACCTGGATAAAGAAGACGCTGGCACAGCCACTTCAATGACACTGGTTGCTCTGTCGGCACTCCTGACCGGATTGAGCCTTTATGATAACATCGCAAAACACGCAGGCGCAGGCACACTGGTGCCTATTACCGGCTTTGCCAATTCCATCGCCGCCCCGGCAGTGGAATTCAAAACCGAGAATTGGGTCAACGGGGTTGGTTCCAAAATGTTTATCATTGCTGGGCCTGTTATTGTGTATGGAGTGGCTGCTTCTGTGGTTTATGGTTTCATTTATTGGCTCACAACAGTCCTATAATGCAAGAAAATACAAAATAATATGCAAAAACGCATCCACTGGAAACCAGTGGATGCGTTTTAATTAACAGCCTCAAGAAAACTGGAAGCAAAAGAGGCGAGAGTGGAACAGCCAGTCTTGAATTCCATCTGCGTCCAGACTGTAAGCAAGGAACATAAAGTTGACGCAACAAAATCAACTGCATAGTTATAGCCGATTGCAACGCGGTAGAAAGGTTCTTGTATGAATAGTTTGCTATAACGGGTAAGTACATGCTGCAGCAAATACATTTTGTCATTTCTGTAAAGTATCTTCAATAAATCCTTGTATCCTGCAAAAAATAGGAAAAACTGTAGGAATTCGTTTGTAGATGCATTATCTAATAGTATCCTTGGTAGCAGATATTCTTTCATAACCTCATTCAAATGGAGCGTAAGTACATCATCTTTTGAACTGAAAAGACGGTAGTAAGTTTGTCGTGATACTTTTGCTTTTTGACAAATGGCAGAAACAACAATTTCTGAATAAGGACATCGTTCCATTAAAGATACCAAGCTGAAACGGATCCGGTTTCGAGAATCTAAATCGAAAGTTTCAAGAATTTCTGTATACATAGTAGGCATCACTCCAAATTTGTATATAGTATAAAAATGCAAGTTTCCTTGTTAATAATATCAAAAAATACAAATGTGACAAGTGTAACATATAATTTTAATGTTTTTGAGGCAGTAATCATTCACTGAGCGTAGTATGGATTATCTTTATATTCAATTAGTGAATAGAGCGAAAAACTGTAAGTCATTTGCAGTCTAAAATTTCCAACACCAGTATAAAAATAATAAAAAAAGAGTAAAAAAGCCTGGGACGACTAACATATCGCTCCAGGCTTTTACTTATATAATCTTTTTCAAATCTGTATAGATCGGTTATATCATTCTACGGTTTATCCTTTTCCTCAAATAACCCTCGATCACTCGCAGGATAGACAATACCATAGACTGTGGTCTTTCCTTCTTTTTCTAGATGCACAGTTCTTTTGTGTGCCATCAGAAAAACTTGTTCATTCGCCAACTGAATTCTATATAACCAACCTTTTCCCATAAATGATGAATAGTTGTTTTGGTGTTCGATCGATACTTCTTTTAGAGGTGATCCTTTTATTCCCTCATATTCTAGTAATTCATCTTCGGTAATCTCATTTACCATTCTCCAGAAACCGTAAAAAATCCCTTTCTTAACTGCTTCCATTATGAGATACATTTTTTCGTATAGAAGCTTCTCTTCGTCGGGTACGTCTGTTGTTGAAGCCATCAGCTCAATTACTCGCTGTGAGAAGGGAAGTAGTGTTTTATCCTCACGTTTAGCGAGGTATCTCTTAGTTGCTACATTATCCAATAGGTTGTGGTTTTTATGATAATACAGTGCAATTGTCCTGGGTAACAAAGTACGTTCAACTGCTACTTTTACATCTGAAATTGCTGTCCTGATTTTATACTTCCAGGATGTAGGTGTTATTTCTTCATATTTGCCACCTGAAATAATTGCGGAAACAAGGTTTTCGAATATGGTGCCGAAAGTAACGGCTTCATTTACCATTTCTTTAATAGACTCATCAGAAGATATCAGTTCTGCTGTAGGTAAAAAGATTGCCCTATGTTCCATTGTTTCATCCTGAAGTACATTTAAAAAAGACTGATATGACGCGTCCCACGCAAAAAAGTAATATTCAGATGTTTTTCCTTCGGCGAATTCTTCGTACTGGCTGTATGCCTTGTTCTCGTTATACTTTTGTTCTATACTCGATTTTAATTTGAGTAGTTTTGTGCCTTCTTCGGTTTTCCTTAGAAGATTTCCAAGGATCAATGAATAATCTAATACGGTCATTATGTTCTCACTCCTTCTTCAGTTCATCAATAAGCTTGTACATCAAGATTCGAGATGTAATGCTGCAGAGCTTTTTCATCTCTGAAGTCGATATGCTAGACATCTTTATACCATGAATTAATTCATTTCTTATAGTTCTTGCTTGTTTAAGAAGTTCCTTTTCTTCTTCTAATACTGGAACTTGCAACCTGTTAATAAGACTATCTAGTTTTGTCGCAAAGCTATGCTCTGTCAATTTGCTACAAATCATTTTCTTAATACTCTCATTAAGGTTTTCAAGAATATCCTCTGAAAAACCATCAAGTTCTTCTATTCTTATCGTTTTTGCTATTTTATCGATTAATTGCCGTCTTTCCTTTTTTGTGAATTTCGCTCTGCCAGCTTTGGTTGCATATTCGTCCAAGATATTTGTTCCTGTTTCTCCGTTTACAATAAACTCCAAAGCTGTTGAGCAATATATTATCTTATCATAAGGATCTTCAGCAGACCAAGCTTGTACAATCCATTTCATTGCATATTGTAAACGAAGAATTATTTTGTTTTCTGCTTGTGTCTTTTTAAAGAAGGCATCGATCCAGTCATACTCCAATAAGTATTCTGCCTTTTCGTCCAAGCAGATTGCAGATGGCGCTCGCATACTCTCATCTCTAAGCGTGACTGATTCTCCGGTAATGCAGTTTTCAATATAAAATACTGTCTCCAGGTAAAGCTTAGGATAATGACTTCGTACATCCCATGATGTATTATGGAGTCCACCTGTTCCGTACCAATCTGCGTACAAGTCGTTTTTTAGCACCAAAGATAGGAACTCAGTTGCAGCCAATAATGCTTTCTTGCCTTCTATAAAAGCGTTATAATGCGAATCTGCATCAACATTTATCCATACGACAGTATAGGGATCTTCGATAGAGGTGAGTGTGCGTTCAAACTCCTTTGAGGCATCGATTTTCTTTCCTATACGAACAGGGCCAATAACACAATCGTCAATAGTAATATCGATATTTTTTAGCACACCAACAATAAGATAATTGTTGATTGGCTTTTCGTCGGAATGAGGATACACTACTCCTGTAACTCCGCTATCAGCATGGTTAACAACAAAGTCCATAACAGAAAAAGGGTTGATATTCTCAAAAACAGTGCGATTGGCTCTAGTTGATTGCATTATTTCCTTTGGATAGGGGTGAACATACAACACGTATTCTCCACATAACTGCTCAACCCGAACAACAGTTCCCTGATACTTTAGTTCATCATTGGCAAGTGTAACAACAAACTCAATATCATGATAGAAAGACTGTACAGATAAACCATCAACCATATCTTCCTCGGGAATAGAAATTATTAAAGAACCACCGGTTTGATCGCCTTTGAGACTGTACCATAAAACATTATAGTTTTTGCCACAAACAGAAAGCTTGGGGACGGAATCTTCCTCTTTGGTAAACGTAGTTATTAACGTAGAAAGATCTTGATGCAACGCTACAAAACAATCCGATTTATAGGTGACTGTTTCTGGAATATCTACACCAGCAAACCGTTTGTTATGCAACTCGTTACATGCGTGAAATATCTTCTCTTGTTCTTGTTGTAACGGAAAAAGTTTATTAGTTTGAATGTTCACACCGTAGACAACATCGCCCTTGCATTTGTCAGCAAATCTAATATATGAACACAATTTTTCTGCTGTTCCTATGAGCATAGATTCCTCAGCTGAATACTGTAGTCCGTTAATAGATGCTTTTCCTCCTAAAGGTACAATATCTCGAATTGTTTTATACATAATGAGGCACTCCTTCTACAGGCATCTTTTTGTTTGAGATAATGGATGCACCATAATATAAAAACCGCATGGAAACCCTGCCATGCGGTCCAACATAGCGGACCAATGTCCACCTAAATGAATTATACCAATATTTCTACTTATTTTCAATACTGTGCGTTTTACTTTGCTTTGGGGGATTGATAACGAAGGAGAATCTGCTACTACACATTCTATGTGTTTTATGTTATTATTAAAGAATAGGAAAGGGGGATGTTACTATGCCCAGGGTTTTGATAGTCGAAGATGATTCGGATATCGTAGAAAACTTAACAATTCTGTTGCAGGATGAAGGCTATTCCATATGCTGCGCATCAAGCATGGAACAGGCACTAAACACCCTCCATGCCGAAAACATCGATCTTGTACTGCTGGACATTACACTCCCCGATGGAAACGGTTATTCTGTCTGTACCGCCGTGAAGCGGCAGACAAATGCTCCCGTTATTTTCCTTACCGCAATGGCAGATGAATCTAGTATCGTCACCGGTTTCCAGCTTGGTGCAGATGACTACATCACCAAGCCGTTTAAACCGATGGAACTGATTTGTCGCGTCCGGAATGCTTTGCGCAAGAGTGGTAAAATTCCATCTGTATATCAGGTCGAAGATTTACACATCGATGCAACAAAGGCCTCTGTCACCAAAGCCGGTGCAGAGATTACGCTTTCTGCATTGGAATACCGGTTGCTGCTTGTTTTCCTGAATCACTTTGGCGAGACCCTTTCCCGCAGAGAGCTTCTGCAGGAAATTTGGGATGTGGCCGGTGACTATGTGAACGACAACACATTAACTGTGTATATCAAGCGGCTTCGTGATAAGATCGAAACAGATCCTGCCAACCCGGTCATACTGAAGACTGTCCGTGGCTTAGGATATAAGGTTGGTGATTGATGTGAGGTTTTTGCGCAACAAAGAAGTCAAACAGTTTCTGCTGCTTTATCTCATCGTTACCGCAATCGCAACAGTTATCGCAGCATTTATAAGCCTTTCCGCAGTGGTTCTGGTATTGGCCATCTGTACGGTAAGTCTTCTGCTGTTTCTGCTTTTTACCTGGAAACGCTATCGTGCCATTTCTAACCTGAGCAGCCAAGTGGACAGTATTTTACACGGAAAATACGATGTCAATCTTATTCCGGACGAAGAAGGCGAACTGGCTGTTCTCAGCAGTGAACTGAGCAAAATGACGTTGCGTCTTCGTGACCAGGCAGATCGCCTGGAAAAAGACAAGCAGTATTTAAGTGACTCCCTTGCTGATATTTCCCACCAGCTACGGACTCCCTTAACCTCTATTCGTATGATCGTTCCCCGTCTTGCAACGGACGATCAAGATGAAGCACAGCAGGCCAATGTCAGAAAAGTCGATGCGTTGCTGAACCGAACAGAGTCGCTGATATCCATGCTCTTGAAAATTGCCCGGTTGGAATCCGGCACGGTGCAGTTTGCAAATGAACCGGTGCAGGTAGAATTCTTGCTCCGTAGCACCTTGCAGCCGTTGGAGATACTGCTGGATATCAAAGGCATTGAACTGTGCTGCAACATCGATAAACAAGCAACCTTTGCCGGTGATCGGCTTTGGACTGCAGAAGCGATCGGTAACATATTGAAGAATTGCATCGAACATTGCGCCGAAGGCGGCAAGCTGGAAGTCAATGCCTCAGGGAATCCGATATATACCGAAATCGTGATAGCAGACAATGGTGCCGGTTTCTCAGCAGAAGATTTGCCGCATCTGTTTGATCGGTTCTATCGTGGCAGTAATGCAAAAAAAGAGAGCGCCGGTATCGGTCTCAATCTTGCACGGATGATCATCACCAAGCAGAATGGCATCATTAAGGCACAAAACCGGCCAGAAGGCGGCGCACAGTTTACCATACGATTCTACAAGGGAGCTATATAGGCTCCCTTATCCTTTTATTACAATTCTGTAATAAAAAAGTCACTACAAACTATAAGCATACGACCTATAATGCGATTATCCAGAAAAGGAGGATTCGTATGGAAATTCTAAAAGTTGAGAACCTATGCAAAGTTTATGGCAAAGGAAATAACCAAGTGCAGGCCCTAAACAACGTGTCTTTCAGCGTTGAAAAGGGTGAGTTCGTCGCAATCGTTGGACAGTCCGGTTCCGGCAAATCTACACTGCTGCATTTGATTGGCGGTGTGGACAAGCCTACCTCCGGTCACATCTTTGTTGACGGCCAGGATGTGTACAAGAAGAACAAAAATCAGCTAGCAATCTTCCGTCGCCGTCAGGTTGGCCTGATCTACCAGTTCTACAATCTGATCCCCATTCTGAATGTGGTGGAGAATATGACTCTGCCGCTGAAGTTGGATGGTCAGAAGGTAAACGAGACCCGAGTGAACGAACTGCTGGAAGTTCTGGGTCTGACAGATCGTAAAAAGCATCTGCCCAGCCAGCTTTCCGGTGGTCAGCAACAGCGTGTTTCTATCGGCAGAGCGCTGATCAATGCCCCGGCTTTGGTGTTGGCAGACGAGCCTACTGGTAACCTGGACAGCAAAAGCAGCCAGGAGATTATGGAACTGCTGAAATACTCCAACAAGAAATATGGACAGACACTGATCGTGATTACCCACGACGAGAACATTGCCTTGCAGGCAGACCGGATTATCCGAATCGCAGACGGCCAGATCGTTTCCGACGAGAAAACTCATTAAGGGGGTCTTCTTATGTGGAACGCTTATAGCCGGAGTTTCCTTCGGCACAACAAAACCGGAAATCGGTTTGTTTTGGTTATCTCCTTCCTGGCATCTATGATGCTCAGCATGGTTAGCGGCTTGTTTTATAATCTGTGGGCAGATCAGGTTAATCAAGCTGGATCTTCTCAAGTCGAGTTTACCCCGGTAGTCATCGCCTATATCGCGGTATTTACTATTGCCAGCATTGCGCTGATTATGATGATTCATCACGCTTTTGCGGCGACTATGACAACCCGTATTCATCAGTTGGGTATCCTGCAAAGTGTTGGTGCAACACCCCGGCAGATCAAATCTACCTTGGTCAACGAAGTGGTGGTGCTGTCTTTGCCTGCCAGCGTTGTTGGTAATCTTATTGGCATCGGTCTCAGCTGGGCGATTATGGCATTCATCATCAGCGCAACTGCCAACCTGCGTGACTATACCTTGACCTTTACCTATCACCCCTTGGTATTTGTTGGCTCCTTTGGTTTTTCTATGCTGACTGCTGCAGTATCTGCGTGGATTCCCGCAAGAAAACTCAGCCGTATGACTCCGTTGGAAGCCATCCATTATGGCAACGAGCCTGTCATTAAGAGAGTGCGCCGCTATCGCATTTCTTCTGCCATTTTCGGTGTTTATGGCGAGCTGGCCCGGAAGTCCTTGTTTGCAAGACGCAAGGCCATGAGAATTGGTACAATGTCCATTCTGCTCGCTGTTTTTGCGTGCATCTCGATTTTGAATATGCTTGGTGTGTCCGGTCTTAGTACACAAAGAACCTACTTTGACCGCTACAAGAACAACTGGGATTTCCTTGTGACCGTTGAGGGTGACACTTACAGTGAAGATTTGCTGAATGACATCAGAAACACCGAAGATGTAACCGGCTGCATTGTCCATCGGATTGTAAACACCAGCACCCAGATCCCGGCTGATTACTTGAGCGCTGATGTTCAAAAGTTGGGCCTGAGCAACCTCAATAGTAGTTTCGCGGCCAATGAGGCAGGTGCTTATAACACAAAAGTACCTATCATCATCATAGACGATGCCAGCTTTATGGCATACCGTGGCGAGAACAATGATGCCAAGGTGGTTGCGGTCAATATCATTTGGGACAGCGTCAACTCCGAGAGAACCGATCGGCAGTATGTGCCGTTCTTGGATGGCAGCAAAGAAATCACATTGAACATCAATGGTACCGATATTCCTGTTGCCGCTTTTGCCGATGCGATGCCTATTCTGAGAGAAGAACTGACTCAGTATGCGCTGACCCTTGTTATGTCCGAAAGCTATTATGCTACGCTCGGTTTCAACCTGACTGCTGAGGAAACTGTCTACACCGTTAAGATGACAGATGAAAGCAAAAATGATGTAGTTGAGGAAAGGCTGCAGGTTTTGCTGGCGGCATACCCCGACTATGCCTTTGAAGGACGTGTGCAAGAACTTGCCGACGAGATGCAGATTCAGCAAGGTCTGCGGATGATTATTTATCTGTTCGCCGGTATTCTTACCTGCATTGGTCTTGCTAATATCTTTGCCTCTACCTTGGGTCAGATTCATCAGCGCAAGCGTGAATTTGCAAGATACTTTGCTGTGGGCCTCACACCGAAGGGCGCTGCAAAGATCCTGGCTTGGGAAGCAGCTATCGTTGCGCTTCGGCCTATCTTGCTGACAATCGTGGTAAACATCCCCTTGATGGCGCTGATGTTGGATGCTGGTGGAATTTCTGCTGCCGACTTTATTGCTAAGCGTTTGCCGCTGATTCCTGCAATTTTGCTCTTTGTTGCAGTGATTGGTTTTGTCGCACTGGCCTACTACCTGGGCGGCAGAAAGATCTGCAATATGAACCTTGCAGAAACAATCAAAGACGATACACTGGCTATGTAATCTATTAATATTGAAACACACATCCACCGGAAATCAGTGGATGTGTGTTTCAATGGAAACCTATAAACGAAATATGTATATGTGTTGTATTTAGAAGGAAAACAACGTCAGGAAGACAAAAAGTACTTAAAATCGACACCAAATTTAAAAAATTTAGTCCTAATAGAACACGAAGTAATGGGTCCTAAGTTGACACAAGCAGAGGGATTCATACTTGGAGTTGGCGCGAAGATGTTCACAATAGCAGGACCAGTCATTGTGTATGGTGTATCAGCATCCGTAGTTTATGGCTTGATTTATTGGATAACAACCTTATTCTAACACAAAAGGCTTGACCAATTCGGTCAAGCCTTTTTTCTTATATGCCGTTAACTTTCTTTACGCGCTGCTCACAGAAATCTAAAAATGTATGCCAAATATCACTATCTATGAAGGGGTTTTCTTTGCCTTTTGACAACAGCGCACCTTTCTTGCAGGTGTCGTTATTCCAAACATGGTTTCCAATAAAAATATCCACGTTTTCCTGGCGAAGTTGTTTTAGTGAGTTTAAATAGTCTGCTACACAGTCAGGATATTCATAATGCCCGGGTGTTAGCGTATTGACACCGGCTCCCCCGAACATACCCACACGATACGCTTTTCCGTTTGCTTCTGTATTAAAAAAGAGAGAAATACAGCCTTCTGTATGACCGGGTGTTTCGAGAATGTCGATCTCGGTATTACCCAAGCATATACGATCTCCCGTGTGCAGCACTTCATCGGGGAGAAAATATGCTTTTGCTTTTTCCGCGTCTTTGTATCCAATAAACGTTTTGGCACCGGTCAAGGCAACTAAGCCAGCAGTAGCAGCGGTGTGATCACCGTGCCAATGGGTGTGGATGATATATTTGATGTCAGATAACTGGAAACCAAGCCGATAAACAGAGTCCACCAACATAAAAAGGGTGTCTTCATAGCCGGTGTCAATTAAAATTAGACCATCTCCGGTGTCAATCAAGTGGGAGGAGGCAGGAATACAACCGACAAAGTACACATTGCCAATAATTTGGAACGGCTTTACAGCGCCTTCGTAGTGCTTTAAAAATTTTTTGCGTTCAAACATTTATCTTCTCCTTTTCGCAATATGTAAATAGCGCATGCATATCTCTCGTAAGAAAGAGTTCTTTTTTCCAAACAAGTGATATCGAGGTCGTTACTTTGGGGGAAAGCCGAAACCAGCGGATGGAGTCAATCTGCTCTGCTCGTTCTTTGAAGAGGAATCCAAAACCAACATTTTTTGCAATCAACTGTTCTAAAGTAGATAGCTGCGTTGTTTGGTGTATAATACTGGGTGTAAAGCTATAGGATTCAAATAGTTTTTGTATATTGTCGTGGTGATAAAATGTGTTGGAGAAAAGGATAATTGGCAAATCCCTTAAATCTTCTATACAGAGGTCATCCTTTTTCGACAGAGGATTATCTTTTGAAACACAGCAGACATCCTCGTAAATGCGAAATATTTTAGAATTGTATTTAAGGGTATCAATGGCTTGGGTATCCGGTATGAAAACAAAATCCAAAAGATTATCCGACAACCTTTTCAACAATTCAATGCCACCGGCTTCGGAAATGGAAATCTTGATGTTGGGGTGTTCTGAATGGAAATATTGTAAAAGATCGGGAAGGATCACAGCGCCTGTCATAGGAGGAACACCCAGACGGATTGTTCTGTGAGATTGGTTAAATTCAGACATAATGCCACTGACAGCATCGGCTTGTGTCAAAAGTCCCTCGCACAGCGTCAAAAATTTTTCTCCGGCATTTGTAAGCATAAAACCAGTGCGCTGACGCTTGATAAGTGTGGTATTAAATTCTTCCTCCAGGGACTTGATGGCAGAGGAAATGGAGGACTGGGACATATGACATTCTTCAGCAGCCCTTGAAATATTGAGATATTTACAGGCAAGACTAAAATATCGCAAATGCTGTAAATTCATATTTTCACCCTAATTAAAATTTTTCTCTTATTTTACGAACGACTTCGTCGCCAACCTGCGAGGTGGTAGCAGTGCCGTTCATATCCGGAGTCAGCACACACTTCTCTACCAGTATTTCTTCGATAATACCAATGAGTCTATCTTCCCATTCAGGGTATCCCAAATGATTCAGCATTTGGGCGCAGGACCAAACGGTAGCCAGAGGGTTGGCAATTTGCTTTCCTGCAATATCCGGTGCAGACCCGTGGATGGGCTCAAACATGGAGGGGAAGTTCCGCTCAGGGTTAATATTAGCACCGGCAGCCAGACCCATGCCGCCGGAAATGGCAGCGCCCAGATCAGTCAAAATATCACCAAACAAATTGGAGGTTACCACGATCTCAAAACGTTTGGGATCCTTCACCATAAACATACTCGCAGCATCTACAAGATAGCTGTAGGTTTTTACATCAGGAAAATCCTTTGCCACCTCTGCAAAAATCTGATCCCAGAAGACCATAGAGTAATTTAACGCATTGCCTTTGCTGATGCTGGTCAGAGATTTATTTTCCTTCCGCGCAAGTTCAAAAGCATATCGAATGACCCGTTCACAACCCTTTCTTGAGAAAACGCCATTTTGAATGACGACCTCATTAGGTTGACCGGGATATAACCAGCTTCCGCTTCCTGCATATTCACCTTCGCTGTTTTCGCGAATAAACACC
>JAZOSD010000042.1:0-131943 GCA_045656945.1 Faecousia sp. | reverse complement strand
GTGGGACTCGAATAATCTAAATGCAACGCGGATGAGCGTTGCCGCCGCCGGTTTATACGGTGGCGAACCTCTATTTTACATTCCGCACACTTGCGGGATGTAAAATGCAAACGAGTCCCTTCCAGCGTACCAGAAAAGCAGATATCCCATCCGGGATATCTGCTTTTCTTATATGCCGAGGGACTTGAATAATTAAAAATTCCCTCTTGTTTTTTCTGTCCGAAAGGATTATAATATGCAAAGAATTGTAATAGGAGGTCATAGAAATGGCTGTTAAAATTGAAAAAGAAACGATTATCGGTGATGTTCTGGATATCGCACCTCAGGCTGCACCCTTGTTCTTTGCAATCGGTATGCACTGCCTGGGTTGTCCCTCTTCCAGAGGTGAAACCGTTGAAGAAGCCTGCGCAGTACACGGCGTTGAGTGCGAGCCTTTTCTGGCTCAGCTGAACCGTTTCCTGGAGGCTTATGAAGCTGATCAGGCTTCCAAGCAGAACTAATGCTTTATGCAGGGGCGGACAAAATCCGCTCCTGTATTTTTTCTTTGGAGGAAACAACTATGAGCATTTCCCTTTCTCCCCGGTTGCTTTCTTGCAGTAGCTTTATCTATAAAGGTGACCGGGTAGCAGATGTAGGCTGTGACCACGGGTATCTTGGAATTTATTTACTCACAAAGGGTATTTCTTCCTCTGTTATCGCTTCTGATATTAACAAAGGTCCGCTGCAAAGCGCTGTAAATAACGCAGAAAAGTATGGTGTGCGGGATCGGATGTCATTTCATTTGTCCAATGGCGTGCAGAATATCCCCCGGGATTTTGATGTAATGGTATGTGCTGGTATGGGTGCTGACACAATGATTTCTATATTGGAAAACGCGCCCTGGCTAAAGGGCACGACCTACCGACTGATATTACAATGTCAGTCAAAGACACCGACGCTACGGCAATACTTAGATGAGCACGGCTGGTGCATAAATAAGGAAACTGTACTGCGTGATGGGCGTTTTCTTTATACCGTAATGGAAGTTATTTATCAGCCGCATCATTCTCCGCTTTGTAGTTGGGAATATCACCTCTCCCCCGCTCTGCTAAGAGATAAATCTCCTGAAGTGAAAGCGTATTATACGCAGTTACTGGCCCGACTGCAGCGCGCTGTGAAGGTCCGAGGAGATAATGCTGATTCAGAAATGATCCACGCACTGCAATCACTTGAAAAACTTGCAGATATTCCAGAAAATTCCTGGCTTAAGGAGGAAACATAATGATTACTGTTAAAGACATATTGTCCTACTTAGAAACCGTAGCACCCCCTTCCTTAAAAATGGAGTGGGACAATATCGGTCTGCTCTGCGGACGCAAAGACCAAGAAGTTCGAAAGATCCTGGTTGCACTAGATCCTTTTCCATCAGTATGCAACGAAGCTTTTGAAATCGGTGCAGATCTGATCGTCACCCACCACCCCTTAATCTTTGGCGGACTTCAATCAGTTACTGATCAAACAGGACCCGGCCGTTCTGTTTTGTTTCTTGCTTCCCATAATATCAGTGCCATCAATGTTCATACGAATTTAGACTGTGCACCAGGTGGCGTAAACGATACGTTGGCTGAAACTTTGGGACTTACCGACATTCAGATAATTGAGCCAGGTTTGATTCGTCAAGGTATTGTCTCCCGTCAGTCTCTGGAGCAATTCCTTGCTCACACAAAGGAAAATTTACACTGCCCAGGCTTGCGGTATGTCAACGCAGGAAAACAGGTTTGCAGCGTCGCTGTAGGCGGCGGCTCCTGCGCCAGCGAATTGGATGCTGTGGTAACAGCCGGCTGTGATACATTTGTGACTGCAGATGTAAAGTACAATCAATTCTGGGATGCATTGGAATTGGGTGTCAATCTGATCGATGCCGGCCATTTCTACACAGAAAATCCAATTTGTCAGGTTCTCCAAAAGAAGTTGCAAATCAGATTTCCGGAAATCCAGGTGGTAATTTCCAAAAAACACACTGATTGTGCAAATTTCTTCGTTTGAAATATTGATTTTTACAGTAATTTTATGCTAAAATATATTGCAGTTTTTTATTAAGAAGGGATGATCGATATGTCAGGACATTCTAAATGGCATAATATTCAAAAGACTAAGGGTGCGCAAGACGCAAAGCGCGCAGCCGCATTTACAAAAATCGCCAAGGAGCTGATCGTGGCTGTTAAGGAAGGCGGTGGTATTACCGACCCTGCCAACAACTCCCGTCTGGCTACTGTTATCACAAAAGCAAAAGCCGCCAATATGCCTAATGACAACATTAAGCGTTGTTTGGAAAAGGCTGCTGGCTCCGGCAGCGGTGACAGCTATGAGTCCATCACCTACGAAGGCTACGGCCCCGGTGGCGTTGCTGTGATCGTAGAGACTATGACCGATAACCGCAACCGTACAGCTGGATCTATGCGTCACCATTTCGATAAGTTTGGCGGCAATCTGGGTGCTTCCGGTTGTGTGTCCTGGAGCTTTGACAAGAAGGGTGTGCTGGTGATCGACAACGAAGATGGCGATTACGATGAGGACACTGTTATGATGGATGCAATGGACTGCGGTGCAGATGATTTCGAAGCTGAAGAAGACTGCTACACTATCTATACCGATCCTGATGATTTCAACGCAGTTGCTGAAGCAATGGGTGCAAAGAACTACACATTCGCTTCTGCACAGATCGAGATGGTTCCTCAAAACTATCAGAAACTGGAAACCGAAGAGCATATCAAGCTGATGGAAAAACTGATTGACATTATGGAAGAGGATGACGATGTCCAGAACGTCTGGCATAACTGGGATCAAGAATAACGGAGGAACATTTTATGCATATTAGTGTTAATACAGCAACTGTTGCTGTTCCTGAATGGGATGCTGATACTCGTTTCGCTACCCTGGCAAAGGCAGGCTTTACAGCAATCGATATGGGTATGGGCGGTGGTGCCAGCACCAGATCTCTCGATTATGAAGGCAAATGTATTTTTGAAAAGTCGATTGAAGAAGTTATTGAATACTATTCCGAAACCATCGAGGCCATCCGTAAATATGGCTTATTTGTAACCCAAGGTCATGCACCTCAGCCTGCTTATGTTGCAGGTCATCCGGAGGTTACGGAATACTGCATCCGTATTTACAAGCGCATCATCGAATTCTGTGGCTATATCGGCTGTCCCCGGCTCGTTATCCATGGTGTTGACTACAAATTTGATAACACGGTCGATCCCCCCGAGGAAATTGACCGTTTGAACAGACATCTGTTTGAGTCTTTGATTCCTGAGCTTTTGAAATACAATGTAATGGCTTGTATGGAAAATCTTTACGTTCGCAAGTACAAGACCAACAACAACGATATTTTCATTGAAGGTCCTGCTTCCGATCCCTATACCACCGCTCAGTTGATTGACGAACTGAACGAAAAAGCTGGCAAGGAAATCTTTGGTCTTTGCCTGGATACCGGTCATATGCACATCGTCCGCAAGGATGCCCGTACATATATTCCGATTCTTGGCAATCGCATTAAGGCTCTGCACTTGAATGATAACAATTGCAATTCTGACGATCACCTCATTCCCCTCTCCGGAACTGCAGAATGGGAAAGCATCTGCAAAGCTCTGAAGGAGGTAGGTTACAGCGGTGATATCAACTTCGAAATTGGCGGCAACTTCACCACGATCCGCACCTTTTCTCCCGAGCTGATTCTCCCCTGGTTGGAACTTACCTATAAAACCGGTGTGGTTTTCCATAAGATAATTCAAGGTTAATACCCAAAACCTAAAACATCCGGACTCTTTAGTCCGGATGTTTTTAGCAGTATCAGCAAAGCACAGAGGTTTTAAAATCCTCTGTGCTTTATCTTCTATTTATCATTTGTGCTTTGTAACCAACTCTTCAATTTTGGAAAGCTGCTCAGGTGTAATATCCTTGCGCTTCAAAAGAGCTTCAAATAAGCCTATTATATCAGGCTTGTGACGATGAGAAAAGATCGTAGTTGCAAAATATTCTTCCCGGGACAGCGTAGGTAAAAATGTGCGACCATAAGTTTTGCTCCGTTTCACAAAACCAGCCTCACGGATTGCGCCTTTTTGCAAAAGACCGTTAAGCAGAATATGCACAGAACTGTCCTTCCAGGATTTTTCATCAGACTGCTCCAGAAGATCTGCGCGCGACAATGGTACATTCGCCGCCCACATAACATCCATGATCTCCATTTCGCTTCTTGTGAGTTCCATACCAATTCCCTCCCAATATTTGTTGCTATTATACAATCCTTTCTGTAATTTGTCAATCATTTTGTAAAAATTGCAGAAGTCTATTTTTGAAAATACTGGGGATATTTGTCTTTTTTCAGGTTTTAACGGAACATTTTGCGAAATTACATAGGTAATTTTTACCAATTACCCTTGAGTTTCCTCAACCTCAGTTTCTTCCATACAGGATGCAAGAATTTCTTTATTTTTCTCAAGATTTACCTTTAAGACAGCCATTCCATCAATATATGCATCTGAGTATGTACCATCTGCAGGAATCCGTTGCGTTGCAATATTCAAATCAGACATTATTGGGAATATTTGGGCGGCATAACTTAAAATCTCCGCATTTGTCATATCCGTTGTCAGATGAGGCAGTAATTTCTGTAGTAAAGTATTCAATTCAAGAACGCTTAAATCCTTACATTCCTCAAACAGTGTATTAAGCACCGTTCTTTGCCGTTCAGTGCGTTCATAATCGCCATTGCCAACATAGCGAATTCTGGAATATGCTAAAGCCTGCTCGCCAGTAAGGTGGTTGACACCTGCTTTCAAACTCCATTTACCCGCAGTGCTGTCATCTACATCCCAGTTGCCTCTGCGATTTAGATAGCCCGCTTCATAGCTTTTCAGTTCAATATCGATACCGCCGAGCATATCGATCACTTCAATAAAACCATCAAAGTCTACTTCTACATTGCCATCGACTTTAACACCGAAATTCTCTTCCAACGTAGCATCTAAAAGTTGCATACCACCTAAGGAATAGCTGGAATTGATACGATTTGCGTAATATCCCGGAATCTTGACATACATATCACGCATAAACGAAGACAATGTTACAGTTTTTTCAACTTTATTGATAGTGCACAGGATCATTGCATCAGAACGCTGGCGACCTTGTCCCTCCCGGCGGTCCTGACCGATCAGCAGAATATTGACGATATGCTCGCCTTCTCCGATCTGGTCTTTATTATCTCCCCATTCAATATCCGATCCATCAATAATCTCACCTGTAAAATCGTCACCGATGGTATCTTGCTGGGATTTTAACCATTCTTCGTATTCTTCAGGGGACATTGTGGTTTGATCATTTCCATAATCACGGCCGATCAAATTCATCATCTTTCCCAAATACAAACCGCCTATACTCACCAACAGTAAAATCAACGCCAAAACAATACAAATCACAATCAATGTTGTTCTTTTCCTGTTGTTTTTTTGTTCCTTATTTTTACTCATAACCAATTCGCCTCCGAATTAATCCATTTAACGCATTTCAACATTATATTCTATCTTTTTCAATAAATCTAGTCCTTATATCTTATTTTTTATAAATTTTTGCAAAAAAGAGGACCGGGTGCCATTACAGCCCCGGTTCTCACGTTTATTTAGTTGTTAAAGAAGAAATCAAAAATACCGCCGGGAATATTCTCCCAAAATTTATCAGGTAACCAATTACTTTGATTTTCTTCAGTTTTTTCCTCATTGGTTTGTAGAGAATTTATATTTTTCGGCTTTTCATCAAACGTAATCGAAAGATCCATCTGCTGTCCCGCCCGGTATACAGAAATCGTTGTAGTGTCCCCAGCCTTAAACTTTCTTAAAACACGGGTCAGATCCCCCATAGAAGATACATTATAACCACCAACATTTACAATAATATCCTGCTTTTGAATACCTGCCTGGTCTGCCGCAGATCCACTTGTTACATCATCCACATAAGCGCCTGCGGGCAAGCCATACATTTGCGCCGACTCCGACACATCCATTACCGCAACACCCAAATACGCACCGCTGATGTGACCGTGCTCCTTCAGATCCCGTATCATATCCAGCACATCATCAATGGGGATAGCAAAGCCAATACCCTCAATCACCGCACCTGAGTCAGTTGTGCCGGAATATTTGGCTGTGGTAATACCAACAACTTCACCATTCATATTAAACAAAGGTCCGCCAGAATTTCCTGAATTAATTGCAGCATCCGTTTGTAACATATTGATGGTATTTCCATCGGTAGTTACCACTCGATCCTTTGCACTAATATAGCCAACTGTTAATGTGGAAGTCAACTCACCTAAAGGATTGCCGATCGCTGCCACCTGATCGCCTACGCCCAATGCATTGCTGCTGCCAATCGTTACAAAAGGAAAATCTTTACCCTGAATTTTCAGAACGCAAATATCATTTCCTTCGTCAAAACCGATTTGCTCAGCTCTATACACTTCTCCGTCATATGTAAGAACAGACAAACTGCTGGCACCTGAGACCACATGATAGTTTGTTACGACATAGCCGTCTGCAGAAATCAAGAATCCAGAACCGGAAGAAGCTGTCTGAGATGCCTGGCCGTAAATATTCGTAGTTGTTCCCTGGCTGGCAATCGCAACAACAGCAGGTACATTCTGTGCATATACCTGACCGGGATTCAGTTGACCGACAAGTGCCGCTTCCTGATTGTTCTCAGTATTGATTCTGCTCAGCCAATCGATTTGCTCCTGAAGAACGGCAATTTTATTACTTTGCACCTGATTGGACAAAGCCATACGTTTCTGCCAGCGAGCATCTACCACAACTCCGGTTATGACACAGCACACCAAAATCAACAAGAAAGCTTTTACAACTACACCGATAAACTTGCTCTTTTTCTTATTTAAGAGAGCTTGTGTGTCCGTCTGACGCTCCGCATCAATGGGCGTCAAATAATCCGAATCTGCAAAGGGAGAGCTTTTTTTACTTTCCTGTTCCGGAAGCATTTCTGCTTGTTCCTTTTCGTAATAATCATAATATATATACATTGGTTGCTCCTTTTGTTTCTTTTCTTCATCATCATACCACATTCATGTCATCCGTCAAGATAAAAAAGTAGTGGCGAAGGATAAAACCTGTCGCCACCGCAAAATTCAGTTAATATTACTTCTTACGGAAGGACTTACAGTCGGTGCACTGATCCATTGCAGGATTTGCTTCGTGTGTTCCCACCATAATCCGCTCCAGAGAGCAGTAGTTTGCAGTATCACAGTGATGTGCGCACTGCTGTACGGTGCATTCGATGCACTTATTAGCATTGTTATTCATAATTTGTACCTCCTTTTTTGTGTGATGTTAGTAGTATGGTACAAATTCCGAAAATCATACATTTTTCTTTATGAAAACATTGACAATCATAGTTCTTGACTGTATAATATTTTCGGAAAATTTTGTTTTCCGACTATGTATATCAAAAGTCATCAGGCTTTTAGAAAAGAAAGGAAATTTGCCATGATTTACAGTGCAGAAGTACAGGAAATGTGCTCCGTGGCCAAGGGTGCTTATCACGGCCCCGCTCCCATTCCCGAAGAGGGCAAGTGGGTTCAGGTCAAGGAAATTAAGGATGTCAGCGGTTTTACCCACGGCATCGGCTGGTGCGCTCCTCAGCAGGGTTGTTGCAAGCTGACCCTGAACGTGAAGGACGGTATCATTGAGGAGGCTCTGGTGGAGACTCTGGGTTGCTCCGGTATGACCCACTCCGCCGCTATGGCTTCCGAAATTTTGATTGGAAAGACCCTGCTGGAGGCTCTGAACACCGACTTGGTGTGTGACGCCATCAACACCGCTATGCGTGAGCTTTTCCTGCAGATCGTTTACGGCCGCAGCCAGTCCGCTTTCTCCGAGGGCGGTCTTGCAGTTGGTGCTTCTCTGGAAGACCTTGGTAAGGGTCTGCGCAGCCAGGTTGGTACTATGTTTGCTACTAAAGCAAAGGGCCCCCGTTATCTGGAAATGGCTGAGGGTTATGTTACCCGCATTGCTCTGGATAAGGACGACCTGATCACTGGTTATGAGTTTATCAACCTGGGTAAGATGATGGACTTCATCAAAAAGGGCGACGATGCTAACGAAGCTCTGAAGAAGGCCAAGGGCAGCTACGGCCGCTTTGCCGATGCTGCTAAGTACATTGACCCCCGTCACGAATAAGAGGAGGACACACAAATGGCTTTGTTTGAAGGTTACGAAAGAAAAATTGACAAGATCAACGGTGTCCTGGCTCAGTACGGTCTTACCTCTGTTGAGGACTGCCGCGAGATCTGTAAGGCTGCCGGTTTCGATCCCTACGAGATCGTAAAGGGCATTCAGCCTATCGCATTTGAGGATGCTGCATGGGCATATTGTGTTGGTGCTGCAATTGCACTGAAGAAGGGTGTTAAGAACGCTGCTGAGGCTGCTGAGGCTATTGGTATCGGTCTGCAGGCATTCTGCATTCCCGGTTCTGTTGCTGAGGACCGCAAGGTTGGTATCGGCCACGGCAATCTGGGTGCTATGTTGCTGCGTGATGAGACTAAGTGCTTTGCTTTCCTGGCTGGCCACGAGTCCTTCGCTGCCGCTGAAGGTGCTATCGGTATCGCACGCTCTGCCAACAAGGCTCGTAAAGAGCCCCTGCGTGTTATCCTGAACGGTCTGGGTAAGGACGCTGCGCAGATCATCTCCCGCATCAACGGCTTTACTTACGTAAAGACTCAGTTCGACTACTACACCGGTGAACTGAAGATCGTTGAGCGTATCCCCTACTCTGACGGTGAGCGCGCTGCTGTTAACT
Organism: Faecousia sp.; assembly: GCA_045656945.1. GTDB lineage: Bacteria > Bacillota > Clostridia > Oscillospirales > Oscillospiraceae > Faecousia. The sequence continues at coordinate 123,099 of JAZOSD010000042.1, read as the reverse complement.
GCTACGGCTGTGACGATGTCCGTGAGGGTGTTGCTGTTATGCGTTACGAGGGTGTTGATGTTTCCATTACCGGTAACTCCACCAACCCCACTCGCTTCCAGCATCCTGTTGCCGGCACTTACAAGAAAGAGTGTATGGAAACCGGTCGTAAGTACTTCTCCGTTGCTTCCGGCGGTGGCACAGGCCGTACTCTGCACCCCGATAATATGGCTGCAGGTCCTGCTTCCTACGGTATGACCGATACTATGGGCCGTATGCACGGTGATGCACAGTTTGCAGGTTCTTCCTCCGTCCCCGCTCACGTTGAAATGATGGGCTTCCTGGGCGCAGGTAACAACCCCATGGTCGGTATGACCGTTAGCGTTGCTGTTGCTGTTGAAGAGTCCCTCAAGGGATAATTTCCAACTAATATCTATCCGGGAATCACAGCTGTGATACCCGGATCATTTATACGTCTAAAAGAAACGGAGGTGTCTGGTTTAAGACACCTCCGTGCATTTATTTCGTGTAGGCAAGGGATTTATTCAAATATTGCTCCCAAATATAGGTTTCAGTGCTCTTTTCCAAGCCATAAGCCTCGCGAATGCCCTCACAAACTCTCAGGAGCTTTGCTTGCATCGTTGTTGTCGCAAACATCTCCGCATTGCCCTCCATCATTGCGCAGGCAATAATGGCGCTGCGATCCTTATGGGGGTTTTCCATTGATTGTGCATCTACAAAAGCTTGGCTCTCCCCTTCCAGATATTTCGGGTTCACTTCATAACCGTAGGTAAAACCTGCAGGATTAAGATTGCTCCAGGTGTCAAAATCACGACTGTTACCCATTACGTGGCTATCAATGCCATAGGCTGCACATTGCAAAAACGCAGCCACAATATCTGTTTCCATAGAGATCGCGCCATAGCAATCGCCACCGGACCAGTACTGAACATAAGGCTCGCCGCTTTCAATACTGCGAACAAGGCAGATCCGAATCCAGCCTGCTTCTACTGTTACTTGTAGGAATTTCTTAGGAAACTGTGCCAGAACTGTTTCCAATTCATCCAGCTTTGCGCTGATTGCAGAAACCTGGTGTTCCGGTTTGAAGGTATAGTTTCCCGATGTTTTCATTGCATCTTCCCAGATAGCAATGCGAACTCCGTAGTTTTGGTTCATTTCTTCTACACGCTTTTTCAGCTGTGCCAAGCCCTCTGTATTCGGATTTTGGTAGGTATAAAGAGGTCCTGTATATACCGTTTCATCTGCAACTGCAGAAATGCTGGGATCCCAACGGTAGAGAACCTGTTTTTCATTTTCGATTGCGATCATCCAAACATATCGATCATCAGAATGAAATGCCACGGGTTGACTAACACCTTCCAATGTTACAGCAGACGTTTTCAGTCCAGATTCCAGATTGTAGAAGGACAACTGCAGTCCTATATCATCCGAATAATAACGAACCACACCATTCATAGGAAGTGCTGCCACAAGGAAGTCCACAGCATTATCTAAATTCAAGCTTTTTGCATTTTCATTCAATGTTCCAAAAATCCGCTGATTTACAGGACCGTCAATACGTTCTGTAAAATATTGGTCACCCATCGTTTTCAGGTTATATATCCCCTTATCCTCGCTGAGTGTTTTCCCATTTTCGGTAGATATATATACGCGATTACTGCTTTCTCCCGCATATATTTCACAGCCCAGGACCCTTCCTTCAAAGTAAATACCAAACAGTTCCACCCGTTCTTCCGTAAAGGTGCGTATCAAACGGGAAATACCGGTCTGTAAATCAAGAGAACGCAATTCCTGCCCATCGCAGTAGTAGGCCTGCTGACTGGAAAGGCAAATAGCCGGCTTTCCCTGTAGGCTTTCAGGCAGCTCATATACCTTACTTTGCTGCAGATGGGGATTAAGCAGCACGATTTGATTATTTTCCGTTTCATAGTAGGCCATACCTGTGTCTGCTGCGCTGACACTAATATGGGCAGGATAGATCAATTCAGGAACATCCCGTTGCATCATAATTTCACACACATCACCTTGCAAAAGGGTCAGCTTATTATCTGAAAATAAAACCAGCTTATCGCCAATATTCAAAAGTCCTGTGTGATCGTTTCCATCCAACAGATATGCCCTAACAGCACCATTGGTAGCTTTTTCTATGGGATTTTCAGCATCGTACAAGCCGATAACTGGAGGGGCAGTCACTTCAGTTGTAGCATCTGTTGCCTCTTGCTGCCCGCCGCAAGCAGTCAAAACCAGACATAATAGAATAAATACAAGCAGTTTTTTCATATTACTGTCTCCTTGCAAGATAGTATTCATCACCCTGTCGGTAATATGGGCAATGTGGTTTCGGAGAGGATAGCAAGCGGTAGGTTTCATCCTCATCCATATCCATCAGGCAATAATATTCATCATATTCTTCATCGTAATCGTAATTCCAGCAGGTTTCACACTCACTGCATATCATAGGTTACAGTCCTTTCAAATATGCTGTTACATCAAAAGGTTTTATCATTTCGTCCTTACGCAGATACAACGGATGATGGGGATGCCCCTTTTTGCTGACCTTTCCGGCACAATACCAGCTTGCTCCCAGCTCTTCACCAACCGCAACCATATCTCTTACGCAATCCGGAAGATAGGGACGCTTTTCAATAATCGTTCCCCAAGCTGCCCAAACTGCAGGCGCTGAAGATATGGACAGAATATATCGAAATGCTTCTAAGTTTTCTTTATGGAGCAGCGGGTTATACTCCCATTCCATCGCATCTGGATCCGTTGCCCGCTGGGCGTATACATTGAACATAATAAAGCTATCAAAGCCATTTCCCAATGCGATCCGTTCCACAGATTTGAGAGTATTATCCAAGTCATCCGGTTTTGCAGTAGAAGGATTAATTCCGATACATATCAGGGGTCTTTTTCCCCGTGTACCAAGAATATATCGATATTCAGAATAAAAATTGGGAGCATACAGCCATTTTTCAATATCATAATCAGCACTTGGAGTATTGGCAGCTTTCAGTGCCTGCTGAAATGTAACCAACTCCAGCTGTGCAGTTGTTCCATTGGGTATGTGCATTGTCAGTCCTCCACAGGGGGAAACCAGCAGCTATTTTGCGAATCGTAGAATGCACAGTCCTCTTGTTTTCTGCCGGTCTGACGAAGCCAGGCAGAAAAAGCATAATCCATAAAATCGTATACACCTTCCATACCTGACTGAAGCTGCACAGTACGTCCATCCGTCATATAAAGCTCTATAACTGTATTTCCGTAGTTGTTATATAGCTGTTGCGCCTTAATATCACTATATTTGTAAGTAGTGCTTTTCTTTCCGAAGGTGGTCAGGATAAAGGTGTCGGTATCGTAAAACACACCAAAGGTCATATAGTAAACCACCAGACCCAATCCTACCAGAATCAAAACGCAACCGCCGGCAGTCAACAACCAGCCACCGGCAAACAAAGCGGCAATGCCTATAACTGCCACGATTAGACCGATTGAGCCATATCTTTTATTTAATCGGATAGCCAGACCGCTTTTATGTTCCTGCTGACTGCGAAACAGTTTTGTAAAACCTTTATCTACCAAAAAGCAAATCAGGAATACAAATGCTGCAAACAGCAAAACTACAACATATTCCATTTCTATATCTCCTTATGCCCACAGCACCAAATCTACCGGGATGTCATAATCATCTGTAGGAATCTCATCTACCAGTTGAAATGCATAGCATAGAGCCACCGTGGGATGATTGGATTCACTGGCAAGAAACTTATCGTAAAATCCGCCGCCATATCCCATCCGATCGCCATTTTTTGTAAAAGCAAGTCCCGGCATCAGCACTAATGCCGTTGTGTCACTGGCAACAGGTCCGTCACTGACAGGTTCCGGGATGCCCCAGGAATTCTCTTCCAAATCAGAAAAATCCGTCAGGTAAATAAACTTCATTTCATCCCCATAAACCTTAGGAACAGCTACCCGCTTCCCTTCCCTGAGTGCCCGCTCTAACATATGCGTAGTACGCACCTCCTGATTATAAGGAAGGTAACCATAAATGGTCTTTGCCTGACGATACTGCTCTGTTTTCGCAAATAGTTCACCAAGCCGTGCACTGGCTGTTTCGATCTGATTCTCTGTCATTTGGCGTTTCATTTCACGAATCTGTCGGCGCAACTGTGTTTTATCCATTGTTTTTCTCCTTGGTTGCATTACGGAACATACGAAACCACATAAAAATAGCAATTTGACCGGGTAAACCAAGCAGGTAAATTTTCCAAATATTCACTTGTAAAAATACCAGAAGGCTAATGTGAATACTCAGTAGGCTCCCCCAAACGATAGCAGAAACCAATGTTTTATTCCATCTGAAATCCCGCCATGCAGAACGAAGACTTAGCATTACAATGGCATTTGCAGGAACGGCATAAATAAACGAAAGCCAACTATAAGGCACATCCAACGAGGACACTACCACAAAAATCAGCAACGCAACAAACCATACCAAAACAGAGGATAGACCCAAAATCATCCCCTTATCCGCCTTACGCTTGAGTGTCTTTTCCACTGCCTTTTCCATTGCTTTTTCCACTCTGGAAGTGGTCTCCGGTAAAGCATTGGGGTCTGCCAGCAGATCATCCACCGTCACACCAAACAGCTCCGCAAGCTGTGTCAATGTCAGTACGTCCGGCACAGACTCTCCCCGCTCCCACTTTGATATAGCTTTATCAGAATAATTCAGTTTTTCTGCAAGTCCTACCTGTGTCAAACCCAGACTTTTACGGTAGGATGCAACATTTGCTCCAAGCTGATGCTTCAGCTTTTCATCATTCATATAGTTCCTCCAGGACATAGTTTTATTTATTTTATCAAATCTTCGTCTTTTTTTCAAGCTATAATGGTAGAAAAATGCCGCCTATGGTAAAAGCCATAGGCGGCATTTCTTTTAATCTTCCGGGAAGAGATGCTGGGAGCAATACTTAATAATCGCACCTCTGGTTACAATACCAATAAACGTATCCTTGTCGTCCACTACCGGAACATAGTTTTGAGAGCTGGCGCGCTGTACAAGATCCTGCATAGTAGTCGTTACTCGGACCGGAATATTATCTTTTCTTCTGGTAATCTCCATAATTCGTCTTGCCTCTGCCTGACGCATATCCATATAGCATATGTTTTTCAGTGCCCACAGTAGGTCACCTTCTGTTAATGTACCCCGGTATTCTCCGTGCTTTGTAAGTATAGGCAACGCGGCATAGCCGGCAGATTCCATTTTCTCCAAAGCCTGACGGATAGTAAAATCATCATAAACGAAGGAACACATTGCCTTCGGTGTCAGAAAGAATAAAATATTATTCATAGCCTCTCCTTTCCTACATTACACAGGCGGCTTTCCGCCGCCCATAATATTATAGCATACTTTCCCAAGATAATCACGAAAATTTATTGTAAACACATTGTGTCAATGACGAAATTTCGCACGTGTTTTTGTGCATTTTGTCCATTTACGAAATTCTCTTCCCGGTAGAATGGGATTTCTTCTCATGAGAGATGGCCTTTTTGCAACAGTAGTGTGCAAAAACCAGATTTAATGCTATGATCTTACCAGAAACATAAGGAGGTTTTGATATGCGAAAACGAACAAAATTAGCTGACCGAATCTTGCCAAATTACACAAAAGGCGAAGAAATTATGAATATGGTTACCCATATAGTAGGTGGTGGATTTGGTGTTATCATCCTTACGCTGTGTGTGATCCGTGCAGCTGTGAATAAGAATCCGGCTGGAGTGATTGGATCGGCAATATATGGAGGAACAATGATCGCTCTGTATACGATTTCCAGTATCTATCACGGGCTGCGCCCTGGCGTAAGCAAAAAGGTTATGCAGGTAATCGATCACTGCACCATTTATTTTTTGATTTGCGGAACATACACACCAATCCTGCTTTCTGTGTTTTTGCCTGTCTATCCGGCATTAGGCTGGGGATTGTTTGGTGCAGAATGGACTCTTGCACTTATTGCCGGCACACTGACAGCTATTGATCTTAGAAAATATGCTGTCTTCTCTATGGCTTGTTATATATGTATGGGATGGGGTATTATTTTCTTTCTGAAGCAAACAATATTGCTTTTGTCCTTGCCCGGTTTTCTTCATTTGCTCTCTGGCGGTATTGTCTATACAATCGGCGCTGTCTTATATGGCGTAGGTTCAAAGTGGCACTGGTTTCACGCTGTATTTCACATTTTTGTAGTTCTTGGAAGCATCCTTCAGTTTCTATCCATCTTTTTCTACGCTTTATAAGCAAGAAAGCGGCATCCTTTATGGATGCCGCTTTCATACTATTCTTCTGAATCTGTTTTATATGCATCAAAGAGAGCTGTGTCAGAAGCCGTTTGAATTTCCTCTCCTGACATACACTGAGCAAATTGTGCACCGGTCATAACCTCGTGCTCCAGAAGGAATTCCACCACCTGCTTCATTTTATCCGAATCCTTGCGCAGGATCTCTTCACAGTGGGCATATGCTTTGTCGATCAAAGCCTTTACTTCATCATCCATTGTGCCGGCTACCTTTTCGGAATAGCTCTTTGTGCTTTGGTAATCACGACCAATGAACAGTTCGTCGCCACCGGTATAAGACACAGTTCCTAACTTCTCACACATACCATAGCGACCAATCATATCCCGCGCCAGCTTGGATGCACGGTCAATATCACTGGATGCACCGGTAGAAATATCCTGCAGGAACAAGGCTTCTGCTACGCGACCACCCAGCAGACCAACGATCTGGTGATACATCTCGTTTCTGGTCAGGTGGGTACTATCCTCCATAGGACGGGTCCAGGTTAATCCCAATGCATTACCTCTGGGAATAATGGAGATTTGATGGACCGGATCGTGGTCCGGTAAATTATACATAGCTACCGCGTGACCGGCTTCGTGAATTGCAGTTAAACGCAGATCCTTTTTCAGTCGCACACGGCTACGCTTTTCTGGTCCTGCAACAATTTTCATCATTGCATCGTTCAAGTCCTGCATATTCAGCACAGGACGGTTTTCCCGTGCTGCCATAATTGCTGCTTCATTGAGAAGGTTGCTCAAATCTGCACCAGTAAAGCCGGAGGTTGCCAAAGCGATGGTACGCAGGCTCACAGAGTCATCCAGCTTTTTATTCTTTGCGTGAACCTTCAGGATCTCTTCTCTGCCCTTTGCATCCGGAGCGCCCACATGGATCTGCCGGTCAAAACGACCGGGGCGAAGTAGTGCCGGATCCAAAATGTCCGGGCGGTTCGTAGCAGCCAGTACAATAACACCTTCTGTACGGTCAAAACCGTCCATCTCCACCAAAAGCTGATTCAGAGTCTGCTCTCGCTCATCATGACCGCCACCCATACCGGAGCCGCGCTTACGGCCCACTGCATCGATCTCGTCAATAAAAATAATAGCCGGGGCAATTTTCTTTGCCTGCTCAAACAGGTCGCGAACACGGCTTGCGCCCACTCCTACGTACATTTCCATAAAATCCGATCCGGAAATAGACAGGAACTGGACATCTGCCTCACCGGCAACCGCCTTTGCAAGAAGTGTCTTGCCTGTTCCGGGAGGGCCGGAAAGTAAAATGCCATGAGGGATTTTCGCGCCAATGGCTGTAAATTTTTCAGGATTGCGCAGAAAGTCAACCACTTCCTGCAGTTCCGCCTTTTCTTCATCCACACCGGCAACATCTGCAAAAGTAACTTTTTTGCCGGATGCCTGTCCGTGATGGGTTCTGGCTTTGCCAAAGTTTGCCATCGGATTTGCATTGCCCGCTCTGCCTGCCAGAATAACCCAAGCAATCAGTAGCACAAGTCCTGCAATTACAATGGGTAAAATGTAGTCATACGGACTGGTACTTTCACCGGGAAGGAAATCATAGCTTTCCAAAATTCCATCTTGGTGCTGACTCTGCAAAAGCTCCCACATATCCTGACGGAATCCGTCCGGATCGGATATCAACGCTGTGAGTGTTGTTTTGCCATTGTATTCGTTATGCAGTTTTAATTGAATGTAATTTCCCTCTACGATAAAACTACGGACCTGCTCATCCTGAAACAAAGACACGATCTGAGAATAGGTCAGATCATCGTTGCCACCGCCGAACAATCCCAGCATCCAGGCAAACATCAATACGAGTACCACAGCATATATTACAGTAGTAACTAGTTTGCGATTTTTCAATATAGTTTCTCCTTACTTCGTATATACTTCCGGTTTCAAAATTCCTACATAGGGCAAATTCCGGTAATACTCGTCATAATCAAGGCCATAGCCTACTACAAATTCATTTGGAATTACAAAACCAACATAATCCGGTTTGACAGTAACCGCAGGATTGCGACGCTCCGGCTTATCCAGCAAGGTGCAAATTTTCAAAGACGCCGGTTCTTTGCTCAAAAGATGGTGATAGGTAAACTCCAAAGAATTTCCGGTATCAAAAATATCCTCTAAAATCACCACATGGCGTCCCTTCAAATCTGCAGATACATCCCGCTTTACATTCATTTTTCCGGTAGATTCTGCGCCACTGCCATAAGAGGAAATCCACATAAAATCGATCTGACAAGGAATATCGATTGCACGCACCATATCCGCAAAGAATATGACAACACCTTTCAGCACGCCTACAAACACCGGATCTTTTCCAGCATATTCTTCGCAAATAGTTTTTGCCAGCTCTTTAACTTTTTCCTGGATCTGTTCCTGGGTCAACAATATTTCTTTAATATCCTGTATCATATATTCTCCCTCTATTTCTACATATATGTTTCAAACCGGATTTGTATTGCAGGTGCTTTCTGCACAGATCTGTCTAAATTTGGACCAATTCCATACACGCTCAAAACCCCATTATCATCTGCTAAAACAGGAATTTGATCCCGCTGAAATGCAGGTATTTTTCGATCGATAAACAGTTTTTTCAGGGACTTCTTTCCGCCGGAAAGTCGAATTTCATCTCCCTGCCGTCTTGACCGCAAGAGAATCTTTCCGCACGGTTGTACAGCAAAGCAATCTTTATCTGCAACAAATGTTTCTGCCTCCTGGCAAATAATCCGAAATCCCAGCTGGGGAAATTCTGTAATGCCCGGACAATTCAAAACCGTTTCCTGTATGCCCTGTTCCATCTTCAAGAGTTCCAGCTTGCCATAATTTCGGGTAACCGTCACGCCACCGGGAAGATTGGCTTTTGCGGAAGGATTGGGTGAAAACACCAGCTTTTCCAGCATTGCTATATGCTCCCGTTCCGGCTCTGGAACATTACATCTTAGCAAAAACGCTTTAAGGCATCGATTACGTCGGGAACTGCTCATTTCCCGTAGCTGCTCCACATCCGAAACCGGCTGTATAAAGCGGTCTAGTTCCTGTTCATCCTCCCGCAGTGACAGTGCCATTGTTGAAACAGCCTCTGCTAAACGTGGATTTTCCTCCTCAAGAAGAGGCATTATCCGATGGCGCAGTCGATTGCGAAAAAAAAGATCTGTTTCATTGGAACTGTCTGTTACGAATGAAATATGGTATTCCTCTAAAAAGCCAAGCACTTCTTCTCTGGTAATAGACAACATAGGACGAATAATCCGATCTTTTACCGGAGCGATTGCACCCAATCCCTTCAGTCCAGTTCCCCGAACCAAATGCATCAAAACCGTTTCCGCGTTGTCATTTGCGGTATGGGCAGTTGCAATTTTTCCGGGAAAGGTTTTCAGATATCCGTATCTGGCCTCACGAGCCGCAGCCTCCAATCCCTTTGCACCAGCTGTAACATTGGATTTTTCACAAAAAAACGGAATGTCATACCGGCAGCAAAATTCCCTGACAAAATTCTCATCTCTGTCAGATTCTTCACCACGCAGTCCGTGATTAAAATGTGCCGCGGACAATTGAATCTGCAATTTGTCTTTCAGGCAATACATTGCCCATAGCAACGCAATAGAATCTGCACCACCGGATACTGCACATACTACTTGATCACCGGGTTCGATCATATGATAGTGGCGAACAAACGCCAGCAGCTTATTCAGCATGCTTCCACTCCCGATCTGCAAAGGTCTGATACTGAGGAATCCACTGCAGTTCTACTGTTCCAACCTCACCATGACGGTTTTTGGATACAATGCATTCCGCAATGCCTTTTTTCTCAGAATTCTCATTGTAATATTCGTCACGGTACAAAAACAGAACCTCGTCTGCATCCTGTTCGATTGCACCGGATTCACGAAGATCGGACAGCATTGGACGCTTGTCCTGGCGGCTTTCCGGTCCACGGGACAGCTGACTTAAACAAATAACAGGTACATTAAGTTCCTTTGCCATAATTTTCATCGCTCTGGAAATCTCACCTACCATAGTCACACGGTTATCGGATCCTTTACCGTAACCGGAACCGCTCATCAGTTGCAGATAGTCCACAACAACAAGGCCCAGGTTTTCCTCTCTGCGGCACTTAGCATTCATTTCTGCTACAGTGATAGACGGATTGTCATCAATTTTGATATCTGTCTGACTTAAGGAAGCAGATGCCATACAAAGCTTGCTCCACTCGTCCTCTGTCAACTTGCCGGTGGCCATCTTCTGACCGTCCACAAAGCTTTCAATCGCCAGAAGGCGCATTGCCAGCTGTTCTCTGGACATTTCCAAGTTAAAAATCGCCACTGTTTTGTTGTATTTTTTTGCCACATTCAATGCCAGATTCAGTGCAAAAGCAGACTTACCCATAGCCGGTCTTGCTGCAACCAGCAAAAGATCAGAATTATTTAATCCGTTAATCTTTTTATCCAGATCCCGCATACCTGTAGACATACCGGGAATTGCAGAATCCGATCGACTTAGTTCTGTCAGACGGTCAAAAACCTTGTGCAGCGTAACACCGATATGTTCCAGGGAGTCTCCCCGTTCACCTTTTCGCAGGGCAAAGATCTTTTTTTCTGCACTTTCCAGGATTTCTGAAGGCGTACCCACCTGCGTGTAAACCATCTGGGAAATATCTGTGGATGCATCTGCAAGTCCTCGCAGCATAGCCTTTTCACGGACGATATTTGCATACCGAACCGCATTGGCAGCTGTAGGGGTGATCTCCATAAGCTGAAGGATATAATCACGGGAATTATCGTGGTAATAACCCATCTCCCGCATTTTATCCAGCACTGTCACCGGGTCAATGGTCTGGGAGAAATTGAACATTGTATAGATCGTTTCGTAGATTTCCCGGTTTTGCTGCAAGTAAAAATCATCCGGGCTGATCAAGCCGATCACATTGGGCAAGCAACGGCTATCGATCAAAATAGAACCCAACACAGCCTGCTCAGCTTCCACTGATTGAGGAATCTGTTTGGACATCAATTCTTCATCCATTTAGGGTCTCCCCTCTTTCCTAACCTATTTCTTTCTGTTTTGTTAAGCCTCTTCGATCTTAACAGTCAGGGGTGCAGTGATCTCATAGCCAAGCTTGCACTGGACGGTATATGTTCCGATGCTTTTAATTGCATCGTTAATTACAATCTTGCGCTTATCCAAAGCAATACCTGTTTTAGCTTTCAGGGCATCAGCAATTTCCTGATTGGTAACAGAGCCAAAGAGTCGGCCTGCACCGCCGCCCTTTGCAGTAACCACCAAGGTCATCTCACGAAGCTTCTTGGAAATTTCCAAGGCTTCTGCCCGCTCCTTTGCTGCTTTTTCAGCAGCAGCCTTATCGTTCATTCGCATTGTATTTACTGCATCAGCAGTTGCCTCCACAGCAATTTTTCTGGGAAGCATATAGTTTCTGGCATAACCGTCAGACACCTCCAGCATCTGACCCTTCTTGCCTTTACCCTTAACATCCTGCAACAAAATGACTTTCATAATATATTCTCCTTATCTGGTTTATTCCTCGTAAAATTTATTGATAGACGAAACAAGCTGATCCAACACATCTTTAATCGAGCTGCCGCGTATTTGGGCACCAGCCGTTGCTGTGTTACCACCTCCGCCAAGAGGCTCCAGGATCATCTGCACATTGGCAGAGCCAATAGAACGGGCAGATATGATTACCTGCTCTTCATCCGGATACAGCACAAAGGATGCTGATATACCGGATATGTTCAGCAGTTCATCTGCTGCTTGTGCCGCCAATGTCCGGGAAGTGCTGGTATTTAATACTGCAATAGCAATTTCATTGCGATAAAGACGTGCGGATTGAATGATACGGTACTTAGAAACTGTGTCTTGGAAATCATTTTGGAACAGTTTCTTGACTTCCACAGTATCTGCACCGATCTGTCGCAAATAGGCAGCCGCCTCAAAGGTGCGTTCACCAGTGCGAACATGAAAACTCTTGGTATCCAGGACAATACCTGCCATCAGGCATTTTGCCTCAATTGGGAGTACATCTTTCTTTTCTACAGCATATTGCAAAAGCTCCGTAACAAGCTCTGCCGCTGAAGATGCGTAAGGCTCGTGCAGATTCACAACCACAGGGGTAATATAGTCAGCTGCGCGACGGTGGTGATCCACAACACAAACACGGTGAACGGCTTCCAGAAGCTGGCGGTTCTCTACCTGATCGGGTCGGTTTGTATCCACAACGATCAGTGTGCTGTGATTATCACATTGAACCAGTGCTTCATCACCGGATATAAATATATTCTTATACTCCGGAGTCTGGCACAATTCTTCAATCAGTTTTTCCGCAACATTATTCTCGATATCTAAAACAATATGTGCTTTTGTTCCTTTTTTTCGACAAAGACAGCAAATACCCACAGCTGCACCCAGAGAGTCCATATCTGCATTCTTATGTCCCATGACAAACACCTGACTGCTTCCACCAATCAGTTCCATCATAGAATTGGCTGTGACTCTGGAGCGAACCTTATTGCGGTGCTCTGCTTCCTTTTTCCTGCCTCCGTAGAAATTAAAGTTCAGTCGGTCCTTAATAACAGCCTGATCTCCTCCACGGCTCAGTGCCATTTCAATGGACAAGGAGGCAAACTCGTAACCCTCTTCAAAGGTTTCACCGTCAACACCCAGACCAATGGAAACAGATGCTGGCAAGCCGTTGGCATTTGTGATCTCGTGGACCTTCTCCAATAAAGAAAATTTTCCGTCAACGGCTTTTTTCAAGTCGCGCTTTTCAAAGACAAACAAAAAGCGGTTTCTCTCCAGCCGACGCAAAAGTCCGTGATAGGGTTCCGTCCAGTCTGTGATGGCATCATTAATTCGGGCAACCAATGCAGAGGTAGCGCCCTCTGTAAGATTTTTTGTCAGCTCTTCATAATTATCGATCAAAATAATGGAAACAACAGGACGGGAACGAATATATTCATCCCGAACCTGATATAGTTCCGTCAGATCTGCCAGATACAATACACCCAAGCGGCATTCCTGCTGGGTCTGTGCATGGAGCATTGTTCCATAGACACGGAAACGACGATTCTGAACATCCAGATCATTGGGACATTCTCGCTTACCTTCCAATAGCCATCCGGGTGAAAAATTGGGAAGGACATCCGAAAGAAAACGCTCTTGCATTGTATCCTGAAAACCTGTCAGTCTTACAAATGCATCATTTGCATAAACAATACCGTTATCTTCTAAACGAATCACAAGCATAGGAAATGGTGCTTTTCCTTCTGCGATACCGTTTGTTTCATCCAGCTCCTCCGACAGGAATTTTTCAAGCTGTTTCCTGCGACGGTCCTGCCAAATCAAATATGCACTCAGAAGCACTGCAGTGATTCCCAGTTCAATGCCTGCCAATAAATACTGCTGCATTATTCCGGTAACAATGGTAAAGCCAATTAAGAACGCAAAAAATGTTCCCGCACCAGGTCTTAAAAGCCGTCCAAGCTTTTTATTCATATGCAATGCCTCCTTTTCATAGGGTACAAAAACCCATAATAAGCCTATTGTTACTTATTATAGCAAATGAACCGGAAAGGTGCAACTATCATTTTTGAAAAAATAAATGTATACAACAGGATGAAATTGTGTTATACTATAAGACAAAGTGTCGGGTAGGCAGACCCGGCTATATAAAGCTGCCTGCGAGGCAGCTACAAAAGAAAGTAAATATTTGCAGGCGAATTTGAGAACCGTCCGGCGATACAGGGCCGAGATGATCTCATACGGCTGCTCATTTTGTTATGCGCATTTGAAAGGAGTTTTCCCATTTGGCTGAAAAATTAAAAATCATCCCCTTAGGGGGTCTCAATGAGATCGGTAAGAACATCACAGTCCTTGAATACGGCCGGGATATGATCGTTGTGGATTGCGGTGTTGGCTTCCCAGACGAAGATATGCTGGGTGTCGATCTGGTAATTCCAGATTTTTCCTATCTTGTTCAGAATGCAAAAAAACTGCGGGGTATGTTTATCACACACGGTCACGAAGATCACATAGGCTCTATTCCCTACTGTATGCAGCAAGTGACCTGTCCTATCCACGGTACTGCAATGACAAACGGACTGATAAAACTGAAGCTTGAGGAGCATCGAATTGCAGACAAAGTCAAGCTGATCACCCACAAACCCGGCGATGTAGTTCGCGCCGGTTGCTTTACTGTAGAATTCATCCACGTCAACCACTCCATCGCAGATGCGGTTGCATTTGCAATTCACACCCCTGTTGGTACGGTGGTAATGACCGGTGACTTTAAGATCGATCCCACTGCAAAGGACGGTATGACCGACCTTGCCCGTTTTGGAGAATTGGGCAATAAAGGCATCCTCGCACTTCTTTGTGACTCCACCAACGTGGAACGCGCTGGCTATACGCCAAGTGAAAATATTGTAGCCGAGGGTCTTGACCGTCAATTTAAGAATTGTGATCAGCGGATCATTGTAACCACCTTTGCCTCCAATATGCATCGCATCGCTGCGGTCTTAGCTACTGCAGAGCGATATGGACGGAAGGTTGCTGTCACCGGCAGGAGTATGGAAAATATGCTAAAAGTGGCACAAGAACTGGGTTACCTGAAGGTCAAACCCGGTACGATCGTAGATCTTGCCGCCACTAAAAGCCTGCCCAGGAATAAAATTGTAATCGTCTCTACCGGTTCTCAGGGTGAAAATATGTCCGCTTTATATCGGATGGCATTCTCTACCCATAAACAGGTAGACATTGTTGCCGGAGACCGGATCATCATTTCCGCTTCTGCCATCCCCGGCAATGAAAAGGCTGTTTCCAAAATCATAAATGAGTTGTACCGCAAAGGTGCAGATGTTGTATACGAAAAGAGCGAGGGTCTACACGTTTCCGGTCACGCCTGTCAGGAAGAATTAAAGATCGTACACGCCCTTTGCAAACCAAAATTTTTCATTCCCGTTCACGGTGAACAGCGCCATTTACAAATTCATGGCAAGCTGGCAACCCAGACCGGTACACTTGCCAAAAATGTACGGATTGCAGACATTGGCAATGTGATCGAACTGACAGGAAGAAGCTGCAAAATCGCCGCCGCTTCCGTTCCTGCCGGCAAAGTATTTGTTGATGGAACAGGCGTTGGTGATGTTGGTGCTGTTGTGTTGCGTGACCGCAAGCATCTGGCACAGGATGGTATGATCGTTGTGTGCGTCAGCATTTCCACCTACGACGGTATGATTGTTACCGGACCGGATATCATTACCCGCGGCTTTATCTATGTGAAAGAATCTGAAGAACTGATGGAAGAGCTGCGTCAGGTAGCTACAGAAGCCATTGAGCGTTGTAAACGCAAGCATATCCGTGATTGGACCGCCATTAAGACTGCTATCAAAAATGATTTGAGTGGCTATCTGTTTAAGACCACCAAGCGAAATCCGATGATTCTTCCGGTTATTATGGAAATTTAATGCTAAAAGGGTGTGCAATGCACACCCTTTTCCTTAGGAGAGATATAAATGCGATATTATTTTGCGCCTTTGGAAGGACTGACTGACAGCTTTTTTCGTCGGCTGCATCATAAATATTTTCCCGGAGTGGATCGGTATTACACACCCTTCTTCTCCCCCACGGTTCACCGGGCGTTAACACCCAAGGAGGCACGGGAGCTACCACCGGCAAGCTCTGTAAACTTTTGCGTAATACCCCAACTGCTGACAAAAGTACCGGAGGATTTTCTTTGGATGGCACAGCAGTGCAAGGACTTGGGTTATGAAGAAGTCAACCTGAATTTAGGTTGTCCATCCGGAACAGTTACAGCAAAAGGAAAAGGCTCGGGTATGCTTCGGGATTTGGAGTTTCTGGAAGGATTTCTCGATACGATTTTCTCACAAAGACCGATTGACATCTCTATAAAAACACGGATTGGTTTTACATCCCCTGAGGAATTTCCTGCCCTGCTGGAAATATTCAACCGTTATCCTGTAAAAGAACTGGCCATTCATCCCCGTGTACGCAGCCAGTTTTATGGCGGTGCACCGGATATGGATGCTTTTACTTATGCTGTAGAAAACAGTAAAAATCCCTTGTGCTACAACGGTGATCTGCATTCTCTTTCCGAAGTGGATACTTTGCAACAGAAATTTCCACAGATTGAAGCTGTAATGATTGGCAGAGGCTTACTGGCAGATCCAGGTATGCTGACTCCCGGCGGTACAGATGTGAAAGCATTGGAAGCATTTTATGGGGAACTGTTGGAAGAATATCTAATTGCCTTTGGCGGTTCCAGAAACGCAATGTTCCGATTAAAGGAACATTGGAGTTTTCTGATCAATCGGTTTGATGGCTCGGAAAAGTTGGGCAAACGCCTGCGAAAAACCACCGATCTTAATGAATATAAGGCAATAACACAGGAGATTTTTCATACCTAAACCCTCAAATAGTACGCAAATAGGGCGCGGTCGAGTGACCGCGCCCTTGTTATTCAGCTCAGTTTCAGGTCGTTCAAAACGATCTTTTTATATTCTTTTTCGATAGGCCAGGTTTCTTCTGCAGCCTTTGCTTTTTCTTCGATCTTTGCACTGATCATCTGGTTTTCGGTCTCAACCTGCCAGATCTCGTCCAGACCCACAAAGAACATAATGTGGTAGCCATAGGAGGTTTTAATCAAACCGTAATCACCGTATTTGTGCTCTTCAAAGAACAGCCAGTAGTCAAATTCCTCAACCATATCCCCTTCCTTTACCTGGGTATAAATACCGCCAGTGGTATTGGAGCCGGGGTCCTGAGAGTACTGATTTGCCAACTGACCAAAGGTTTCCTCATTGGCATCGCCTGCCAGCCACTCGTCAAGAATTCTCTGTGCTTCTGCCTGACAGGCTGCCCAGGATTCCTCAGAATAAACTGTAGCGCCCTCCTCATCGGTTTCTCCGCCTTCCGGCTGGATTAGGATATGACGGACATTGCCATAGTTACCCATATCCTTTGTAATACCGTTTTCTGCAAGGGTCTCCTCATTTTCAGCAAAGTAAGTTTCCAGTTCTTCAGCGGTAGGCTTCAGGGTTTCATAGAGGTGAGAAACATAGTCGACCGCCTTGTATCGATCTGTGAGATACGTAATATAATCCTCGACCTTGTAGCCTGCACCAAAATCAGCATCGATCATTGTCTGGGCATCCATAAAACCATTGCTGGTTGCTACTTCCTGCAGCTGCTCTTCGAAGGTATCGATAGATTTTTGCATTTGCTCGCTGAGTTTATAGCCTTCTTCTTCCGCCATTTTATTCATCAGAGCATAGTTGTACCAATCGCCGATTGCATTGTCGATGAACATTTGCTGCCAGGTGATGCCTTCCTCTTCATTGGCGTACTGCTGGTCAAGGGGTTTGGTATAATCCAGGCCCATAGCCTCCAGATAGTAGCTATTCTCATTGAGAAAATCCATTACACCCATAGCATAGTAGAACTGGAATGTTCCATTATCCAACTTCTTATCCGCAGCTGTGGCGATCACAGCATTGGATTTTGCGTTGGAAGTTTTTTCATCAACAGTATAGGAGTCTTTATAAAAAGCATTGTTTTCTTTCTTCTCAGGGTTAAGCATTTCTTTAATATCCAAAACACCCAGACTATTGAGCACAAAACCGGCAAGCACTGCCAATACCAAAACACCGGCGATCACTGCCAGAAGTATCTTCCAACCGGATTTCTTCACTTTCAATTCTTCAGGCGGTACTTCCAGACCGCACTCTGTGCAAATGCCCAGAGTTTCATCGATCTGCGCACCACAAAATTTACATTCCATAGTCTTTGCCTCTTTCTTCCTGTTTGTGCAGGAGTAGTATCGCCCGTTAGTTTATCACGATTTCATTATAAAAGCAAGAGCTGGGATATATTTTATAAAAAACCAGTCTGCAGCTATTGCAAAAAGGCATTAAAAATGGTAGTATAATAAATTGAATTAGTATGCATCAAGGAGCAATTTATGAGCACAAAAACAACTATTATTTCCCCAGAAGCTTTGCACCAGCAATTTGCTTTCTGTGAACAAATAAAATCCTTCTGGCATAGCCAGAGCATAACACCCCTTGCCTATGTTGAGACCTATGGTTGCCAGCAAAACGAAGCAGACTCCGAGCGCATCCGCGGCCTACTCATTGAAAGTGGCTATGCCATTACAGATGCTGCCGAGGGGGCAGATGTGGTGGTTATGAACACCTGCGCGATTCGGGAGCATGCCGAACAGCGTGTCTTCGGCAATTTAGGTGCTCTAACTCATACAAAACGTCGCCATATTCGGCAAAAAATTTTCCTGTGCGGCTGTATGGCAGGTCAGGAAAAGGTTGTAGAGCGTATCAAAAAAAGCTATCCCCATGTGGATGGTGTATTTTCCACCCATCACCTTTGGCAATTCCCGGAAATTCTTCACAGGGTTCTCTTCACCGGCAAACGCACCTACTTTACCCAGGATGAACCCGGATCCATTGCAGAGGGCCTTCCCCAGCAGCGGGACAGCAAGCTGAAAGCCTGGGTATCGATTATGTACGGCTGCAATAATTTCTGCACCTACTGTATCGTTCCCTACGTTCGTGGCAGAGAACGCAGTCGCAAAGCTGAGGACATTATGAAAGAGTGCCGCCAGTTGATTGAAAGCGGTGTTAAGGACCTGACCCTTTTAGGACAGAATGTAAACTCCTACGGAAAGGACCTTGAAGAAAATATCGATTTTGCGGATCTTTTGAAAATGATTTCGGATATTCCCGGAGATTTTCGCATCCGTTTTATGACCAGCCACCCCCGGGATGCATCGAAAAAGCTTTTTGACACAATGGCAGCATCCCCAAAAATTGCAAAACAACTGCATCTTCCCTTCCAGTCAGGTTCCAGCCGGGTTTTGAAGGCAATGAACCGCCACTATGACCGGGAGACTTATCTGGAAAAGGTACAATACGCCAAATCTGTAATGCCGGATCTGGTGCTGACCAGTGATGTGATCGTGGGATTCCCTGGGGAAACAGAAGAAGAGTTTGAAGAAACCATTTCTTTGATTGAAACCGTTCGCTATGATTCCTTATTTACTTTTATCTTCTCTCCCAGAGCAGGTACTCCCGCTGCAGCTATGGACGATCCTACTGCCAAAGAAGAAAAAAACCGTCGTTTCGACAGACTTTGTGCAGTGCAAAACAGCATTTCCGAAGATATCCACAGCAGTTATGTAGGAAAAACTATGGTATGCTTGGTTGATGGAACTGATAAAGAAATGCTTACTGCCCGCACGGAAGGCGGTCGGCTGGTTCGTTTATCCGGACCGGAATCGCTGGTAGGTTCATTTGCACCTGTCACCATCACCGGTGCTACCACCTGGAGCTTAACAGGAGAATTACAAATATAGAAAGAGGTTGAGCCTATGGCTACATCCAACAACGAAATGACGCCTATGCGGCGACAATACTACCAAATCAAGGAACGAAATCAGGACTGCATTTTGTTTTTCCGTCTGGGTGACTTTTACGAAATGTTTGACGAGGATGCCAAGTTGGCCGCCCATGAGCTGGATCTAACGCTCACAACCCGCGACCGTGGCAAGCCGAAGGAAGAACAAAATCCTATGTGTGGTGTTCCTTTCCATTCCGTTGACTCTTATATTGCCCGTCTGGTTGCCAAGGGTTACAAAGTAGCTGTATGTGAACAGGTGGAAGATCCTGCACAGGCAAAAGGTCTTGTGGAACGGGAAGTAACAAGAATCATCACCCCCGGCACAGTCACCGAAAGCTGTATGCTGGATGAAACAAAAAACAACTATATTGCTTGCCTGTATGCTGATGGGGGCAACGTTGGTCTTGCCTTCTGCGACATTTCCACCGGTGCATTTTATTCCACTGTATGCAGCGATGCTGCTTCTGCCGCTTCAGAACTGGGTCGTTTTTCTCCTGCTGAAGTTTTGCGCTACGGAAAGGACTGCAGCAATTCTGTTTACCAGGATGCCCTCCTTCATCGCCTGAGCTGCTGCGTGGACGAAGGCAAACCGGAGCAGTTTGATTTATCCCTTGCAGAAGATGTTCTTCAGAAGCATTTTGGACAGAGTATCAGCGAACTTGGTCTTGCAAATCTTCCTGAGGCAATTATGGCCAGTGGCAGTCTTCTGCAGGTGCTGCTCTCTCTTCTGAAAAATGATCTTTCCCATATCCGTCAGCTTCAGTACTACACCTCCGGTCTTTTTATGGATCTGGATCTGGATGCCCGGCGCAATCTGGAACTGACAGAAACTATGCGCAGCAAGGAGAAAAAGAGTTCTCTTTTATGGGTGCTGGATAAGACTCGCAGTGCAATGGGTGGACGCACCCTGCGAAGCTGGCTGGAAAAGCCGCTTTTGGATGCTGCTGAAATTGGCAGACGGCAAGCTATGGTTGCTGAGTTTGTGGATAAAACCATTATTCGTGGGGAACTCCACGAAGCACTTCGCTATGTAACGGATCTGGAGCGTATGATTTCCAGAGCTGTTACCGGTTCTATCAATGGACGGGATCTGCAGGGCATTGCACAAGGTCTGCGGGCTTTACCGGAAGTAAAGCAACTGTTAGCACAAATGGATTCCCCTATGGCAAAGCGTTTGGCACAGACCATTGATCCCCTCACTGACTGTGCGGATCTGATTGAAAATACACTCGATGACGATCTGCCTCTGACCATCCGGGAAGGTAAACTGATCCGTCCCGGTGCCAATAAAGAAGTTGACCGTCTGCGGGATATTATGAACGGCGGACACAGCACGATTCTTGCCATTGAGGCAAAGGAACGGGAAGCTACTGGCATCCGCACATTGAAGGTTAGCTACAATCGGGTATTTGGCTACTATATTGAAGTATCCAAGTCCTTCATTGGGCAAGTACCGGACCATTACATCCGCAAGCAAACCCTTGCCAATAACGAGCGTTATATCACCCCGGAGTTGAAGGAGCTGGAAGAACAGGTTCTTACTGCAAAGGATCGATTGACTGCACTGGAATATCAGCTTTTTGTTGAACTTCGCGAACAGATTGCTTCTCAGGCATCCAGAGTCCAGATTTCTGCCGCTGCGGTTGGTGAAGCAGACGCGATCTGCTCACTGGCTGTAGTTGCTGTGAAGCAAAACTACTGCCGTCCGGAGATTACCTTGGGAAATGAAATTCAAATTTCCGATGGTCGTCATCCTGTGGTTGAAAAAATGCTCACAGACTCTTTATTCGTTCCCAACGATACCCAGCTGGGTATGGCGGATAATCAAGTCACCATTATCACCGGTCCGAATATGGCTGGTAAATCTACTTATATGCGTCAAGTGGCACTGATCGTGCTGATGGCGCAAATCGGTTCCTTTGTGCCGGCTCGCAGTGCCCGCATTGGCATTGTCGACCGGGTATTTACCAGAATTGGTGCCAGCGATGACTTAGCATCCGGTCTGTCCACCTTTATGGTGGAAATGTCCGAGGTGGCTTCCATTTTGAAATATGCCACTTCCAGAAGTCTTTTGATTCTTGATGAGATTGGCAGAGGTACATCCACCTACGACGGTATGGCAATTGCCCGTGCAGTTCTGGAATATGCTGCGAGCCCCAAGCAACTGGGTGCTAAAACATTATTTGCTACCCATTACCACGAGCTAAGTGCTATCGAGGATGAGCTTCCCAATGTGAAGAATTTTAACATTGCTGTAAAAAAACGAGGCGATAAGATGATCTTCCTGCGCAAGATCATCCCCGGTGCTACTGATGACAGCTATGGTGTTGAGGTGGCAAAGCTTGCGGGGCTCCCCGCTTCTGTTACCAATCGGGCCTCTCAAATTCTCAAAGAATTGGAAAATCAGGAACCTAACCGCCCGGTTCGTGTCCGGGAAGAAACACCGGACGATCAAATCAGTATGATGGATCTGACCGGACAGCAGGTCTGCGCGGCACTGGAATCCCTTAACGTGGAAACTCTGACGCCAATTGAGGCAATGAACGAACTTTACAAGCTTAAGAAAATGCTTGGATAAATTTTAGGAATGATTTTATGAAGCTTTCAATATCTATGACCCGGAAAGAAGTTCTTTTCGGTTGGCTGCTTATGGCCGGTCAGTTGTTATTCTTACCGGTCATCGCTGTTCTTTTGAACAATTTATTGCCAACACCTCTGTCGGATGCACATTTGAATATTATACTGTTTGCCGGTGAATTTCTTTTAGCAATTATTATATTCCGGAAATTTCTTATGGCATCTGCCCGGCTTTCTCTTAAATCCCCTTTCCGGTGTCTGCGCTTTGCTGCAATCGGTTTGGTTCTGTACTACATTGGAAGCTTTGTTGTAGGTTTACTGATTGCTGCTGTTTCCGAAGATTTTTCCAATGTAAACGATACGAATCTGGCTGCATTGGTTCAGGATCACTACGCCCTTATGGCACTATGTACAGTTCTTCTTGTACCATTTACAGAAGAACTATTATACCGTGGAATGATTTTCCGCAGTTTGCAAAGGAAAAACCGACTGATCGCATATCTGGTATCTGCCAGTGTTTTCAGTCTGATCCACATTGTGGGCTACCTGGGAACTGCTTCCGGAACCATACTGCTTTTATGCTTTTTGCAGTATATTCCAGCAGGTCTTAGCCTCGCCTGGGCATATGAAAAAGCCGATTCCATCTGGGCTCCTATCCTTATGCATATGACAGTCAATCAAATCAGCATTTCCCTTATGAGGTGATATATTATGGCTAAAATCATACAACTCTCCCCTCATATTGCAAACCTTATTGCTGCCGGTGAGGTGGTGGAACGCCCTGCCAGTGTTGTAAAGGAACTCCTTGAAAACGCGGTTGATGCAGGGGCAACACAAGTAACTGTGGAATTACGCGACGGCGGTATGACCTTTATCCGTGTCACAGACAACGGTTGCGGTATGACACCGGAGGACGCCAGGACCGCATTTTTGCGCCACGCTACATCTAAACTCCGTGCAGCGGAAGATTTAGCAGCTATTTCCACTATGGGCTTCCGTGGTGAAGCATTGGCAGCTATTGCATCGGTCAGTCGCATTGATCTTCTCACAAAAACGCCCGGTTCCGTATGTGGTACAAGTATTATGCTGGAAGCCGGCAATATTATAGACGAATCGGAAGCCGGCTGTCCTGACGGCACAACGATCATTATCCGAGATCTATTCTTTAACACCCCTGCCCGGATGAAATTTATGAAAACCGATTCCTACGAAGGCAGCAAGGTTGCCGATACGGTTCAGCTGCAAGCACTTGCCCATCCGGAAGTTTCCTTCCGCTTTCTGCGGGACGGTAAAGAAGTCCTATCAACTCCTGGTTCCGGGAATTTGCAGGATGCCGTTTACAGTATATACGGTCGTGAAAGCAGCCGGATGGTAACTACCGACAGCACCTGGGAGAATTGCCGTCTTTCCGGCTTTGTAAGCAAACCCAGTGATGCACGCCCTAGCCGCAGCCGGCAGGTTTTCTTTGTGAACGGACGGCCGGTGCGGTCTGCCCTGCTGATTAAGGCGTTGGAAGAAGCATACCGAAATCAAATTATGGTAGGAAAATTCCCTGCCTGTGTTTTACATCTTACTGTTCCCGCAAGCGCCGTGGATGTTAATGTCCATCCAGCTAAAACGGAAGTCAAGTTTCTGCAGGAAAAAGTTGTCTTTGACTGTATCCATTATGGTGTGCTTGGTGCACTGAATAAAGCACCGGACCGTCCTCAAATGGAATTCAAGGCGCAGGTACACACCCCCAGTGCGCCGCCACCTACTCCCACGCCTACCCCTGCACGAACAGAATCAAAACCTTTCTTCCACACAATGAGCACACAGGAATACAAACAGTTTTCTGCTGCAGTAAAAGATGCTCCCCAACCGAAAAAAGAATCCGCCGCTGCAGTGGTTTCTACTATTACAGAGAAAACAAAAAGCTTACCCATACAAGAAAGCATTCAACTTCCGAAGCCACTGGAGAAACCAGTCGTTACTGTCCCCCCTGTGCCTTCGATACCGGTAATTTCTGAGCCTGAGCAACAGGTTATGGATATACCGGAGGAAATCCCCTGGCGAATGGTTGGTGAGCTTTACAACAGCTATATTCTTGTGGAACAAGGGGAAGATGCATTCTTTATTGATAAGCACGCCGCCCACGAACGTATCTTGTTTGAAAAGTTAAAAGCTAACCAGGAGAAAATCAGTTCCCAGGCTCTGCTGACCCCCATTCCCTGTCAACTTACACCCAGCAGCATTGCTGTCTTGCTGGAAAACCGTGCTTTACTGGAAGAACTGGGTTTTGAAATCGACGAATTTGGCGAAAATATCCTTTTACTCCGTCAGATCCCTATGGATCTTTCCCCCGACGATGCTGCAGATGCAGTGGACTCTCTTGCTGATAATCTTATGAATGGACGCAGCGAGGATAAAACCTCTGTCCGGGATGAAATTCTTCATACTGTTGCCTGCAAGGCCGCTATTAAGGCCGGCTGGCGCACCAGCGAGACAGAGCTTATGGCACTGGTAAAAAAGGTTATGGCAACACCGGAGCTGAAGCACTGCCCCCATGGCAGACCAATTTGCATTTCCTTAAGTAAAAAGCAACTGGAAAAACAATTTAAGCGAACTTAATGTGTAAAGGAGGCGTATGCCTTTGGACAACATCATATGCATTGCCGGGCCTACTGCCTCCGGGAAGACAGCATTGGCTGTAGAACTTGCAAAGGTTACCGATGGCGAGGTCGTATCCTGTGACTCTATGCAGATTTACCGTTATATGGATATTGGAACAGCAAAACCAACCTTGGAAGAAATGCAAGGCATTCCACACTATATGCTGTCCGTTGCTAATCCGGACGAAGATTTTTCTGTCAGTCGTTACTGCGAAATGGCATCCGCTATTGTAGACGACATTCTCTGCCGGGGAAAAACTGCTATTATTGCCGGTGGTACCGGTCTTTATATGGATGCACTGATCCGGGGAAACACCTTTGCCCCCTTCCCCTCTACCGGTATGCGTGAAAAATTAGAGGCGCAGGCAGATACAGACGGTATGGAATCTATGCTCAGCCTTTTACGGTCGGTTGACCCAGAGGCAGCCTCAAGACTTCACCTTGCTGATCGAAAACGGATCATTCGGGCGCTGGAGGTATATTATGAAACAGGAGAGACCATCACCGAACACAATCGCAAAACGCAGCTAATTCCGCCAAGGTATAACCCTGTTTGGTTTGCGTTGGAAGATGAAAACCGCCAGGACCTGTATGAACGCATTGACCGAAGAGTCGGCATTATGCTGGAAATCGGACTAATGGATGAAATCCGTGCACTCCTTGACCGCGGTATCCCTGAAAAATGCACAGCTATGCAAGCCATTGGCTACAAAGAGTTTCTTGGTGCGCTGAAAGGTGAAATCACCGTGGAGGAAGCCGCCGATCAGGTTCGTCAGGCTTCCCGAAATTATGCAAAGCGGCAGCTAACCTGGTTCAGACGGAACAAATCAATCCAATGGCTACGCCGAAAACCGGGTGAAAATACAGAAGAAATTCTTCATAAAGCACGACAGGTTCTAACAAATTATGACAATGAAATATGGTAAGATATATGCATCCCGAAGAAAGAAGGAATACATATGTCAGAACCAATTAATTTACAGGATGCCATTTTGAATGAAGTACGGCGGGATAAAGTTCCTGTGACCTTATTTCTGATGAACGGCTTCCAGCTCCGGGGGACTATTACAGGCTTTGATAGTTTTGTAGTGGTACTGGTTACGGATGGCAAACAGCAAATGATCTACAAGCATGCCATCTCCACATTGGCCCCCATTCGGCCTCTGAAAGCCGCAGCACCGACTGCATAGCAAAAAAGGCGACGGAGCAACTGCTTCGCCGCCTTCTTTGTTTGATTTGATAAAAAGAGAGGAATCACAATGTCAATAGCAGAAAATATTGTCCGAATTCGGGAAGAAATGACAAAAGCAGCGATTGCCGCCGGCCGCAAACCGGAGGATATTCTCCTTTGTGCTGCTACGAAAATGAATGATACAGCGAAAGTTCGTGAGGCGATTGCTGCCGGTGTGGATTGCTGCGGAGAAAACCGTGTACAGGAGCTAACTGCTAAGCTTGCTGACAATGCCTACACAGGTGCACCAGTCCATTTTATCGGTCATCTACAGACGAACAAAGTAAAACAGGTAGTTGGAAAAGTAGACCTGATTCAAAGCGTGGATTCTGAGCGTTTACTTGCAGCGATTGATCGAGAAGCAAACCGCCAAGGGATTTGTCAGGATATTCTTCTGGAAGTGAATATTGGTGAAGAAGAAAGTAAATCCGGTTTTCGCAAAGAGGAGCTTTCGGAAGTTTTAGAAAAAATGGGCAACTTTTCGCACACATATGTACGCGGCTTGATGGCAATCCCTCCAATTTGCGAAGATTCTACAAAAAATCGTAAATTTTTTCAAGAAATGTACAACCTTTCTGTTGACATAACGGCAAAAAAATACGATAATGTATGTGTAGATGTATTGTCTATGGGTATGTCCGATGATTATGCTGAAGCCATTGCCTGCGGAAGTACAATGATTCGTGTGGGCACTGCTATCTTTGGCAAGCGGAACTATCCATAATTATTTGAAGCTTTTTGCTTCAAGACATTTAGGAGGAAATAGAAAGATGAGTTTTTGGGACAATGTGAAGAAATTTGCTCAGCCCTATTCCGATGATGATTACGAGGATGATTACGACGAGGAAATGACTGATTACGAGGATGAAGAGCAGGACGCTGCTCCCCGTTCGCGCCGTACCTCCCCCTTCGCTTCTGCAGCACAAAGCAGTGCTGCCGACTATAGCGCTCCTGCAGCTTCTGCTTCTGCCGGCTTTAGTGGTCAGGTAGTAAGTATGAGTTCCGGCAAGCAGGAAGTTGTTTTGTTCCATGCAAAAACTTTTGATGATGCCGCTAAGGCCGCTGATGAACTGCGCAGAAGAAAGGCAGTCATTTTGAATATGGAAAATGTAGACAAGGCACTGACTCGCCGTGTTGTTGACTTCCTGTCCGGCAGCGTTTATGCTCTGGATGGCCGTGTTAAGAAGGTTGCACAGTGCACATATCTGTTCTGCCCCCACAATATGGATGTGGTTGGCGACCTGGAAAATCTCCAGACCGAAGCAGAAACATACATCTAATCTGATCGGTAGAGAAAGGACAGATTCATATGTTTACACCACAACAAATTGAGCAGGTCACATTTAATCGTGCTACCTTTGGTGGCTACGACATGCAGGCTGTGGATGAATTCCTGGAGCCGTTGCTGGAGGACTATGTGACCCTTTACAAAGAAAATGCCCTGCTGAAAAGCAAAATGAAGGTGCTGGTGACCAAGCTGGAAGAATACCGCAATAACGAAGCCAGTATGAAAGATGCCATCGTCAATGCGCAGAAGACTTGCGATAAGATGGTTAAGGAAGCAGAAGCTAAATGCACACAGATGATTATCGATGCAAATGCCGCTGCTTTGGAAAATGCAAAGAATGCAGACGCATTGATCGCAGCTGAAAACGACCGGGTTGAGGATGCTCGCAAAGCAGCTGCCGCCAAGATCACTGAGCTTCAGGAGCAGATCCGTTCCTGCCTGTCTGCTTTGGACCGGATTAAGGAAGCACACCGACCCACCGAAACCCCCAGTGGTGCTTTTGATTACGATCGTATTGAGGGTGCTGAGGATCAGACTGTTGCTGTTGCCGAGGAGATCTCTGCAAACCTGGAAGCGCTGGTAGGTACTGCTGATGACACTGCCCCCAAGGCAGAGCCCAAGCATCCTGTTTCTGATACTACAGCCAGCAAGTTCTCGGATCTTCGTTTTGGTCCGAACTATGACACCAAGCATTAATATATGACGCATTGAAGAGGACAAGTGAACTGCCTCCCTGCTTTCAGAGAGCTGCCGGTTGGTGCAAGGCAGTAAGTAAATTTAGTTCATATCCCCTCCGAGCAGCGCATCGAACGATCTTTCCAGTAGATTGCGCCGGGAACGCCCGATACAGCGTACTTAAAGAGCCGGGAAACCGGAATGAGAGTGGTACCGCAGAGGTAAAAGCCTTTGTCTCTTTTGTTTGAGACAAAGGCTTTTTTATTATACTATAATGGAGGTAAATCCAATGGAATACAAAAATACGATTATCACCCCGCAGACTGACTTCCCTATGAAAGCCGGTCTGCCTGCCCGGGAGCCGGGTATGCTGGAGCGTTGGCAGCAGCAGGATCTTTATAATCTGATGCTGGAAAAGAACAAGGGTCTTCCCTCTTTTGTTCTTCACGATGGCCCTCCCTTCTCCAACGGCTATATTCATATGGGTCACGCACTGAATAAGACACTTAAGGATTTTATTATCCGCAGCCACGCAATGATGGGTTTCTACACCCCTTATGTTCCCGGCTGGGATAACCACGGTCTGCCCATTGAGCGTGCAATCGAAAACTCCAAAAAGAAGCTCAACCGGGATATGTCTGTTCCGGAGTTCCGTAAGGCTTGCGAAGAATTTGCCGAGGACTTTATCCAGAAGCAGATGGCAGGATTTAAGCGCTTGGGTGTTGTTGGCGATTGGGAACATCCCTACCGCACTATGGACAAGCATTTTGAGGCACAGGAAGTGAAAGTCTTTGGACGGATGTTTGACAAGGGCTTTATTTATAAGGGTCTGAAGCCTGTTACCTGGTGTCCTTTCTGTGCAACCGCTGTTGCTGAAGCAGATATTGAGTATAAGGACGATCCCTGTACTTCTGTATTTGTGAAATTCCCCATGCACGACGATCTGGGTAAACTCTCCGGATTTGATCTGAAGAACACCTATTTCGTTATTTGGACCACTACGATCTGGACACTGCCCGGCAATATGGCAATCTGCCTTCATCCCCGTGACAGCTATGTGCTGGTAAAGGCTGACAATGGCGAAACCTATATTATGGCAGAAGCCCTGATGGAAAAGACTATGAAGCTGGGTGGCTTTGAAAACTACGAAGTTCTTGCCACCTATCCCGGTGTGTTCTTCGAGAATATGCTGGCAAAGCATCCCTTCCTGGATAAGACCAGCCGTCTGGTTTGGGCTGAATATGTTACTATGGACTCCGGTACCGGCTGTGTCCACACTGCACCCGGCTTTGGTGCAGACGACTACCAGACTTGTATGCGCTATGGCATGGATCTGGTTGTTCCGGTGGATGACTACGGCAGACACACCGAATACGCCGGCAAGTATCAGGGTCTGAAGACCGAAGAATCCAATCCCATCATTCTGGCAGATATGAAGGAAAGCGGAATGCTGTTTGCTTCCGAGGATATTATCCACTCCTATCCTCACCACGACCGTTGCAAGAAGCCTGTTATTTTCCGCGCAACACCTCAGTGGTTCTGCTCTGTGGAGTCCTTTAAGGATCAGGCAGTTAAGGCCATTGAAAATGTAAAGTGGTACCCCTCTTGGGGCGAGGACCGGATGACCAGTATGATCCGTGAGCGTGCCGACTGGTGTATCAGCCGTCAGCGCCGCTGGGGTCTGCCCATCCCTGTGTTCTACTGCACCGATTGCGGTAAGCCTGTTTCAAATCCGGATTCTATTGCAAAGATTTCTGCCCTGTTTGATGAGCACGGCTCCAATGTCTGGTTTGAGAAGGAAGCTATGGAGCTTGTTCCCGATGGATTTGCCTGCCCTCACTGCGGTGGCAAGGAATTTACAAAGGAAACTGACACCCTGGACTGCTGGTTTGATTCCGGCTCTACCCACTATGCATCCCTAATGCATCGGACTCCTGATCTGTGGCCTGCTGATGTTTATCTGGAAGGCGCTGACCAGTACCGCGGTTGGTTCCAGTCCAGTCTCTTAACTTCTGTTGGTGCTCTGGATCAGGGTGCTCCCTTCCGTCAGGTTTTGACCCACGGTTGGGTAGTTGACGGTCAGGGTCGTGCAATGCACAAGAGTCTGGGTAACGGCGTTGATCCTGCCGACCTGATCAAGGATTTTGGCGCAGATATCGTCCGTCTGTGGGCAGCTTCCTCCGATTACCACGCAGATGTGCGCTGCTCTAAGGAAATCTTTAAGCAGATCGCACAGAACTACCTGAAGTTCCGTAATACTGCCCGTTACTGCTTGGGTAACCTCAATGAATTTGATCCCAACAATCTGGTTCCCGCACAGGAGATGGAAGAGCTGGATAAGTGGGCACTGACAAAGCTGGACGCGCTGGTTAAGGCAGTTCGGAAGGCTTATGACAACTATGAATTCCATGTTATTTCCCATGCAATCAATGATTTCTGCGTTGTAGAGCTTAGTTCCTTCTATCTGGACATTTTGAAGGACCGTCTGTATTGTGAAGAAAAGGACGGCCTGCGCCGCAGAAGTGCACAAAGTGCCCTGTTCCTGATTCTGGATGCAATGGCAAAGCTGTTTGCACCGATTTTGGCATTTACCTGCGATGAAATCTGGCAGTCTATGCCCCACCGCGACAGTGATGATGCACGCAATGTGCTTCTGAACCAGATGCCTGAGAATTTCGATGCCTACAAGCTCAGCGATGATGCTATGAATAAGTGGGACACCGTTATGAAGCTCCGCCAGGATGTAAACGGCGTTTTGGAAGTGGCCCGTGCAAACAAGCGCATCGGCAAGGCTCTGGAGGCCCACGTGACTCTGGCTTCTGAAGACGCAGAATTGAAGATTGCCTGTGAAGGACTGAATCTTGCAGAAATCTGCATTGTTTCCGCCTGTGACTGGGCTGCTCCTGAGGAAGGTGCAGAAACTGCCAACGGTGTCAACTTCCCTGCCATGACCATTGGTGTCAGCGAGGCAAAGGGCGAAAAGTGTCCCCGCTGCTGGATGCACAGCGAAAATGCAAACACCGAGGGTCTTTGCCCCCGTTGCGCTACCGTCATTTCCAAGATGGATATTGAATTCTGATAATGTTACAAAAGGTCTGTTGCAAAATCTTACATTTTGCAACAGACCCTTTTTATATAATCTTTCTATGGTAGATGTAGGGGCGGCAATCTGCCGCCCGCGGGCGGTTAATAACCGCCCCTACATTTTGCATCGCGTCCATTTTAATACATTTCCCCGGTTTATTGCGGCAACGAAATCAGTTTTTCCACTGTCTCCACACTGCCTGCGGTATAAATGCGGGCAACAAGCATCAATTTTCCTTCTTCTGTGCAGAACACCTGACAGTCTTTGATGTTATCATCGCTCAAGGTTTTATCCATTTGCGCCTGATACCAGTCGTGTGTTTGTGAGAAGGCATTATACAGGTTTCGATAGAAGTCTGCCACAGCATTTTTAATATCCGTGATGTTACGGGAACACTTCTCCTGTGCCTGCAGCTCTGTCAGCCGCTTTCCGGTGGTCAGATCCAGATAATACACATAGTAATTGGAATTTTCTGTCTCTTCTACATCAAAGCGAATTGCGATGGAAAGCACATCTGCATAAACGCCTGCAGTGTAGGCATATGTTCTTTTGACCGTATCGTCCAGGAATAAACCTTCCGGCACTTCCAGCTGCTGGATATTTCCCTTATGCTGTGTTTCCAAGGCAGTCAGATCCTCGTAAAGTCGGTTCTTATACAGCTCGTAGATCTCCTTCTGACAGGCAACCGCATCCGTGCTAAAGGGATAAATTTCCGGAATGGATATATAGTAACTAAAGGCTGTGTTTTCATCCCCGAAATGCAAGCCCTGTGCCCAATAGGCAGTTACCAGCCCGGACTTCTCCGGAAGCGGCTTTACCACTGACTGCTCCGGTGCATCCGGGAAAATGACCAATTCTGCCTCCGGCTCGGTGGTTTCTGCCTGAGGTGCTGTCGTTTCCGTCTGCTTGACCGGATCCGGCGCAGTGGTTTCATCCGCTATTCCCTGGGCACATCCGGACATCATCAGAACCAACACCAATAACAATGCAATCATTTTTTTATTCTTCATAATATAGCCCCCTTGTCTCCCCTTTGATTGCTAAAATATTGACCAATCAGATCTAATATCGTAATCAAAGTAGGTTGTATCGTCCGTAAAATGCCCGTATTCTCGCACAGTACCTTTGGTTTCTACATAATCGATCAGCCTGTCTGCGACATCGCCAGGAATTTTATAATATATATGGTCTTTCCTTGCACAAATGGTGCGTGCATAAGCACCTACACACCCATCGCTGTAAAATACCCAATGCGGTGTTCCTCCGCTGCAAAACACCAGCATTTCCTCACCTGAAGGATTCCTAAATTGCCTGCTCCACCGCTCAATAGTAAGGAGCGAAACAAATTCTTCATTCACTTCTTCTAATTCATAATATACTTCACTTGATCCTTCTATTTGTATCAACGCTCTTTTATAATTTGTTTCATCACTAAGAAATTTTTGCCAATAATCAGGTCGAAGCGACGAATCCGGTGGTTGTAATGCTTTAATAACAAAGCCAAATAGTACAGCCAATAATAAGCCCAGCAATACTGCAATCAATCCATGCACAAAGTGAGTGATATGTTCATTTGGCTTCTCAATATTTTTTAAGTCCATACACGCACCTCCGACTTGCAAGACAAAGAACCGTCCACTGTGCTATGCATTCACTGAGCAACTACACCTTCCGCTTCATTGTATTCCCAATGGCGGTCTGCCACAATGGCGATATCCTCTGCCGAAATAAGCCCTTGTTCATAGGCTTCCTCCAGCATTATCAGCTTGCCTTCTCTGCACACAAAAAAGCTGATTCCGTTTCTGTTATAAAATCTTGACCCAGCCAGTTCAAAATCCACAATTGCTTCCGTTTGTCCCTGCATAACCCAGACAACGCAGTCATCAAATGTGCCATAGTATTTAAAACCAACGCCGCCATTTGGATTCAAACCTTTCCAATATTTTTCCACAGTAGCATCAGGAATATCAAAGGAGGAATCCTCGATCAATCGGTTCTTATATGCTACTTCAAGTTCTGCCACAGCTTCATCTGAGAATTCTAATTTAAACAAAGACAGTGTCCGTTCGTCTACCTTACCACAGCCTGTTACTATGCAAAGCAGCATAACAAGTGTAATTAGAAAAGCAATTTTTCTAAGCATACGAACACCCCTTTTCTGTAATCGATATATCTCCTTCATATTTATTATATAATTATATCGTCACCTGCACAATATGGCATATATAATATAATTTATTAACCGTTTTTGTATGTTACAACCAATCGGCGGGAGCAAGCTCCCGCCGAAATTCTATTTTATAAATCGTTATCTCTTAACCATTACAAATCGCCACAGGCGGTCTTGGTCTTCCTGAGATGCGTAGCCGATGCCGACCCGTTTATCTGTTTTGACATCACAGGCAAAGCCGTCGTCCTCGATCCACAGCTCTGTTTCACCGCAAACACTGGTTTTATTCAGTGTGCCGGTAATTTGCAGCTTTTTGGTTAGCTTACCGGGACCAGTTGCATCCACACAGGCGCGGATCAGCACTGCCTGTGGGTCTTCTTCCTCCCCGGTGACAATGTTGAGTAACCAGTGCATTCCGTAGCAAAGATACACATAAACCGTTCCTGCCTTAGCATAAAGAACTTCTGTTCGGTTCGTTCTGCCCTTATGGGCATGACAGGCGGTATCTTCTTCGCCGCAATAAGCCTCTGTTTCCAAAATGCGCAGGCGCATAATGCCTTCCGGTGTCTTATGCACAAGTATCTTCCCTACCAGATCTTTGGCAACCTCCAAACATTCTCTATGGAAAAAGGGGTATTCCAGCTTCTTACTTTTCAAAGATACCTTCCACCTTTTTCAGCATTTGCCGAATGGGCAGATTATAGGGACAGCGGGTTTCGCAGGCGCCACAGTCAACACAATCGGATGCTTTCTTTTCTGCATTATTATAACGCATTTGGGACCAATCTTTCAGGTTATATCGACTGTAATATCCCTCCAGCAAAAACATTGTATAGATGGAAATACCCGCTGTGCAAGGCTCGCAATATCTGCAGCGGCGGCAAAACTGTGTGCCAAGACTATCCCGAATCAGCTGCAGCTTATCTTGTTCCTGGGCAGACAAGGGAGATGTGTCATTCACCGCTGCAAGATTTTGTTCGATCTCCCGCTCCTCTGCCATACCGGGAATTACCACAGACACATCCGGATTTTGGGTGATAAAGCGCATTGCCAGCGTTGCATCATCCAGTGCGCCGCCTGCCAGTGGCTTCATTGCAATAAAGCCAATGTTCTTCTCTCCACAAATGCGGATCAAGTCTTCACCCTGGGTCTCCACAATGTTGTAAGGGAACATTATTGTTTCTACCCAGTCGTACTCTACTGCAAGAGCAAACAGGTCAGCAGAATGAAGTGTAACGCCTATATGACCTATTTTGCCTGCTTCCTTTGCTTCCTTCAAGGCTTCCAATGCGCCGCCTGGAGCCTGTACCTTTTCTAAGTCCACTTTTGTGGGATTGTGAATCTGATACAATTCAATAAAATCCGTGCGCAAATTTTTAAGGCTGATATCAATATCTTTCGCCATTTCTTCTTTTGTGCGGGACATACTTTTGGTCGCCAGCACAAAATGTTCCCGAATCCCATCCAAGGCATAACCTAAATATTCTT
This sequence comes from Faecousia sp., assembly GCA_045656945.1. Taxonomy (GTDB): domain Bacteria; phylum Bacillota; class Clostridia; order Oscillospirales; family Oscillospiraceae; genus Faecousia. The sequence continues at coordinate 88,135 of JAZOSD010000042.1, read as the reverse complement.
CGCTGACAGTATATCCCCGGGCAGTATCAATATAGTTGATCCCTTCCTTTTTTAGCCGATAGATCAATTTTTTCGTTCCTTCAGCATCGATCCTTTGGATGGGAATACCACCGAAGCCTATTTTTGATATTTTAAGCCCAGTTTTGCCCAATACTTTATATTCCATATAATCAACTCCTTATGTTGTTTTCTTTGATTATACAAAAAAACGGGGTGGAAATCCACCCCGTTTTTCATTAAATAGAAATACCGGCTTTTTCCAGAATGGTCGGCACATTCTTCTCTGCACCGATTGCCATAATGTGAACGCCATCGCACAGCTTTTCGTCCTTGATCTTTGCGATCATTTCTGCTGCCATCTCAATACCCAGCTTGGAAGGCAGACCCTTGACGCCCTTTTCCTTGCCTTCAGCTGCAGCTGCTGCCAAGCGATCGATCATATCCTGAGGAACAGCAATGCCGGGAACATTCTCGTTCATATACTTCGCCATACCGGCAGCCTTCAGGGGGATGATACCAGCCATAATATGGGTCTTAATACCAGCCTTATCCACCATTTCCAGGAAACGCTTAAAGGTGTCCAGGTCAAAAATACCCTGAGTCTGGATATACATAGCACCAGCCTCAACCTTCTGACGAAGCTTGTTGATCTGCAGAAATACAGGCTCATAAACAGGTGTTACGGATGCACCTTTGTAGAACTTGGGAGTACCGGACATATCGGTGATCTCACCGGTTTCTTTATCAACGGTATTGCCTGCAAGAGGATTGCCGCCGCAATCACGACCGGTTTCTTCCATTTTGCTCAGCATTTTCAGGATGCCAACAGAGTCAAGATCGTAAACAGGCTTACTATCCTTACAGTCACCGACCACGGGATGGTCGCCAGTCAGTGCCAGCATCGTGTCGATGCCAAAAGCAGCTGCTGCCAGTGCATCGCCCATCAGTGCCATACGGTTGCGGTCACGGCCAGTCATCTGCAGAATCGGCTCAACGCCTGCCTGCTTCAGCTTGATGCAAAGACCAAGACCGGTAGCCTTCAGGCTTGCAGACTGCATATCGGTAACATTCACACCGTGAACTTTGCCACGAAGAAGCTCCGCAGCTTCCATCTGTTCTGTAAAATCACAACCCTTAGGAGGTGCCATTTCGGCAGTAACGCCAAACTTGCCGGATTCCAGTGCGTCTTTCAAAATACTCATTTCTTATTTCCCCCTTAAGCTGATTGTTCTGGGATAAGCATATTTTGCATAGCCCTTGTCTTCCCGGGTCTCCATCAGCTTCTCCAGCTGACCGGTTGCCTGCAGGCGCTCATAGATCTTGATCCAGGCACAGTCATTTTCCGGGTTCACTTCACACTTGCCGTTCTTCTGGCCACCGCAAGGACCGTTTACAAGGCTCTTAGCGCACTGAGTAATGGGGCAGATCGCACCGGTCTTACCCAGCACGCACTGACCGCAGAAACGGCAAGCCTCTTCCCAAACGCCAAAACGAACAGCCTCGCCCAGATACATTGTGTCATTGGAGGGGTATACAGGCTTATTGTTTGCATTCTTGGCAACACACTGAACACCGTCGCCACAGGACATACAAATAACGCAGTCCGGTTCAGCAGCATTGATTGCCTTCATTTTGGACTTAACACCCAGGTTCATACAGCAGTAATCTGCAATCGTTGTCGCAACGACCTTCTTACCTGCCTGTTCCAGAATTTGGGTCAATTCCTGAATTTGAGGCTCACCACCGGTTTGGCAAGCTGTAGCACAGCTTCCGCAGCCTACGATTGCAACGGTCTTTGCATCTTTAACCATTGCCATAACTTCATCAATGGGTTTCTTCTGCGTAATAATCATTTATGTATTCTCCTTTTTGCAGTATTAACGATAGATACTGCCCATCGTTCTTCAATTATATTATAATGATTTTACAAGGAAAATCAACTGTTATGTGAAAAAAATGTTATGTTTTTCGTTAACTTTTGATTGTTTTGTTATATTTAACACATTTAATACCAGTTCTTAACATTAAAATCGTGAAAGAAGAGGTTGAAAGCCGATTGGCCTCCAACCTCATTTATCTTAAGCCTCAGGTTTAGAGGCTTTTTCAAACAGTGCTTCTACATCCTCACCGGGAGCCTTTGTGCAGAGTGTAACGATTACAGACACAATCAAACCAGCTGCAAAACCGGGAATGATCTCGTAGATACCGGTAGCGGACAAGAACGCCAGCCAAAGAATATCCACCAATGCGCCAGTAAGAATGCCGGCTACTGCGCCTTCGAAATTAAACCGCTTCCAGAACAGGCTGAGCATAATAACCGGTCCGAAAGCTGCGCCAAAGACACCCCAGGCATTTTCCACCAGTCCCATAATGGTGCCGGAATTGGGATTGGATGCAATGATCAACGCCACAACTGCAATTATTGCTACCACAATGCGGCCTGCCCACAGCATTTCCTTATCGGAAGCATTTTTCCGGAACACAGGCTTATAGACATCGCTGGCAAATGCAGAGGCAGATGCCAAAAGCTGGCTGTCAGCGGTGGACATAGCAGCAGACAAAATTGCAGAGAGCAAAATACCGGAGATCAGTGCCGGGAAGATCTTGCGGACCATAGTAATAAACACTACGGAAGAATCCGTAATTTCACCCAGGAACATTCTTCCCACCACACCAGAAAGAACAGACATCACAAGAATGATCGTAGTCCAGGAAATGCCGATCACACTGGATTTCTTCAAATCCTTTTCGGAGCGCAGAGACATAAAGCGAATAATGATGTGAGGCATACCGAAATATCCCAGACCCCAGCCAAGACCGGACAGGATATCCTGCCAAGAGGTCATAAAATTGAAATAGCCATCAGGCATAGCTGTTTGAACGGATGCATTTCCGGATTTTACCAATGTAAGTGCAAAAATAGGAGCAATCAACAACGCACCCAGCATCAACAGGCCCTGGAAAAAGTCTGTCCAGCAAACAGCAGAGAAACCGCCAAGGAAGGTATAGGAAATAATAACAAAGGCTGCAATATACATAGCCACATTGGCATCAATGTTCATAACCGTGTTGAACAATGTACCGCAGGCCTTGATACTGGAAGCCGCATAGACGGTATAAGCAACCAGGAAGATCACTGCGCAGAGGATCTGCAAAAGCTTACTTTTGGATAAAAAGCGGTTTGTTAAGTACTGGGGAATGGTAATAGAGTCGTTAGCCGCAATGGAAAAGCGACGCAGACGAGGTGCTTCAATGATCCAGCTAAGTGCATAACCCAAGCCAAGACCAATGGCGATCCAGGTCTGTCCCATACCGGCAGCATAGATGGATGCAGGCAGTCCCATCAGCACCCAGGCGCTCATATCGGATGCACCGGCAGAAAGAGCCGACACCCAAGGTCCCATTTGACGGCCACCTAAAAAGTAACTCTTTTCACCGCCAGACTTACTCTTAAAGAAAAAGAGCAGACCAATGCCTAACATAAAAATCAGATAAGCCAAAAAAACAAATAATTCTGTGTAGTTCATTTTCGTTACCTCACTTACTCTTACGCTCCATATGTCAAGGACAAATATCCGCATATTGCGTTCATTATACTCCTTTAGATATAAAATAGCAAGTAAAATATTCATAAAGTCAGCATTTTTTACATTTCGCTACACTTTATAATGGATAATTTGTTGTCCTTTGGTTATCCTACCATTGCAGTCAGAAAAAATTGTATTTTTAGTAAAATAATGCTTGACTTTTTCTGGAATTTGCGTATAATAAACTTCGTCCGTGTGATAGAGGATTAGTGTAACGGTAGCACACCGGACTCTGACTCCGTTTGCGGGGGTTCGAATCCCTCATCCTCTGCCAATAAAAAAACCACCCAACAGGGTGTTTTTTTTATTGGCAGTGATAAAGGGGATTCGAATAATCTAAATGCAATGCGAATGAGCATTGCCGCCGCCAGCTCGATGGCGGCGAACCTTAATCTTTGCCAACGGCAAAGATGCAAACGAATCCCGCAACTAAGCAATAATCTATAAAATTTAGGGACGATGTGGGCATCGTCCCCTACAAAGTTGTAACAGCTTATTCCGTCATTTCCCAAGGGAAGGGTTTTCCTTTCAGGACCTCCTGACGGATGTAAGAAAAGGTTTCTTTCTCTCCCCTGTCCCGGAGCATTGACAGTAGGAAATACAGCTCCTGACGGGTTTGCGGGTGCATCAGTTCCTTTTCCCGGCTTTTGTCAAAATAGTCATAAGCGGAAGCAGGTGTATAGTCCTTTCCCTGATAGATCATACAAGCAGCACGGCGGTCCATCACCATTTCCACCAAGTATTTACGGGGCATCGGAATAGATTCATAATTCTTCGTCTGGCGGTTCATATCTGTCCAGTATTCATAATGATGACGATTACATCCCTTGTGGTGCATCCAGGCTTCGCTGTAACCCTTGCTTTCACGCTCCGCGGTGTTGGGACTGCGTGTGCCCTGATAATACCGGGCACCGTTCCAAAACTCAACAAAAGAATATTTTGACAGATCGTGGGTAAGTCCTTGCCAATAAAGACCTACACGAAAACAACCTTCCAAAACCAGCATACGATGCTTTGTGATTGTAATAAAATGCTGTAACGGTTTCATTCCTATAACACTTCCTTTTCTTTCTATTATTATAGACGAAATGATGCTTAAAAGCAACTAAAACAAGGAATAATATCACAGGGCGGAATTCAGTCTTTTCAATTTCTTAACATTTTGTTTAGTTAATTTTAAGGAAATTCTTGACAAATAATTGTAGAATTGTTTTTATTATAGAACAAACAAGGAGAATCTGACTATGTATCAAGACTCTGATAACAATTTTTCTTATTCCCAACCTTCTGAGGAGGAAAACAACACCCCCATCAGCGGTGACGCACCCTCTTTACCCTGGGATTATGATGCGCCCTATATCCCCCCGAAGAAAAAGAAGGAACGTGTCGGTGCCAAAGTGATTGCTCTGGCTGTTTGTTTTGGTTTGATCGGTGGTATTTTAGGTGCTGGCGGTGTGCTTTTAGGCTCTCGCCTGTTAAAAGATGAAAATATTTCCTTCCAGTCTGGCTCTTCCAATATGCTGGAAGGTCAGCGGGAAAACACAGAGATAGACATCACAAAAATCGATGCTGACAAAGTGATGACTGCCGCTGAGGTCTATGCTAAAAATGTTAATTCCACGGTTGGTATCACCACTGCTATTACTACCAATTTCTGGGGTTATCAAACCACCTCTGCCGCCTCCGGTTCCGGTTTCATCCTGTCTGATGATGGCTATATTCTCACAAATCATCACGTTGTAGAGGGTTCTGACTCCATTACAGTTTCTCTTTATAACGGTGATAGCTATGCTGCTGAATTGATTGGCTATGATCAAAGCAATGATATTGCCGTGCTGAAAGTCGAGGCAGCGGGTCTCACTCCTGTGATCTTAGGCGACTCTGATAATATGAATGTTGGTGACAGTGTGGTTGCTATTGGCAATCCTTTAGGAGAACTTACCTTCTCTTTAACCGCAGGTGCTATCAGTGCTATGGATCGGCAGGTTACTATGTCCACCGGTGCAACTATGAACTTAATGCAAACGGACTGTGCTATCAACTCCGGAAACTCCGGTGGTGCTCTGTTCAATATGTACGGTGAAGTGATTGGCATCACCAATGCAAAGTACTCTACCTCTTCTTCCAGCGAGGCATCTATCGACAATATTGGCTTTGCCATTCCCATCAATCTTGCCCGAAAGATTGCAACATCCATTATTGAAAAAGGCTATATCGCCAAGCCTTATATCGGCGTTTCTGTTACAGATGTAAGTGCGGATGCACAACGGTACGGACTGCCCAAGGGTGCAGCTGTAGCAAGCATTGTAGAAAACAGTCCTGCCGCCGATGCCGGTCTTGTAATCAATGATATTATCACCGAAGTAAATGGCGTTGCCATAGCTGGGAGCAGTGACTTGGTTTCCACTGTAGGAAAAGCACAAGTTGGTGATAAACTTCAGCTGAAGGTATACCGCCAAAATGCATATATAGATGTAACCCTGACAGTCGGCGAACAAATTCAATCCGCACTGGAAAGTGAGCCTTCTTCTACGGAACAAAACAACACCCCCTTCCCCTGGGGCGGTTTGTTCCCGGGTTTCTGATTTGTCTTTTATGAATACCTTCCGGGCAAAAGTTGTCCGGAAGGTATTTTTCTTTCAAAAACACTTGATTTTACTGGGAAAATAAGTACAATAGAGTTTATCTACGGAAAGGAATGATCCCTATGAATAAGATCTATATTCCGGAAGGCTATCAGCCTGTTCTGGATGAATATGATACCCAACGGGCAATTGCTTATATTAAGCAAAGTTTTCAGGATGAATTCTCCAGCGCACTGAACTTAAAACGCGTATCTGCGCCTTTATTTGTTACGGAAAGCTCCGGCTTGAACGACAACCTAAGTGGCACTGAGCGTCCTGTTTCCTTTGATATTCCTGCAGTAGGAGCCGATGCTCAGGTAGTACATTCTCTGGCAAAATGGAAGCGGCTTGCCCTGAAGCGGTATAATTTCGGTGTAGGCGGTGGTCTTTACACGGATATGAACGCGATCCGTCGGGATGAGGACTTGGATAACATCCATTCTATTTATGTGGACCAGTGGGACTGGGAAAAAATTATCACCCGTGAAAACCGGAATTTGGATTATTTGAAACTGATCGTCCGTGCTATTGTCCGGGCAATCTGTGACACCAACGACCGGCTGCACGTGCGTTTTCCTCAGCTGCGGGTAAACCTGAGCCGGGATGTAACTTTTATTACCACACAGGAGCTGGAAGATCTATATCCGGATATGACCGGCTCTGAGCGAGAAAAAGCATTTGTGAAGGAACATCCTACCACCTGCATTATGCAGATTGGTGGCAAGCTTCGCTCCGGTAAGCCTCACGATGGCAGAGCACCGGACTATGATGACTGGCAGCTTAACTGCGATATTTTCTTCTGGGACGATGTGCTGGGCAGAGCTTTGGAGATCTCCTCTATGGGTATCCGTGTGGATGCTGCGGCACTGGACCGCCAGCTGACTGCTTCAGGCTGTGATGACAGACGCACACTTCCCTTCCACAAAATGCTTCTTAACGATGAGTTGCCCCTAACCATCGGCGGCGGTATCGGTCAAAGCCGACTGTGCCTACTGATGATGGGTTGTGCTCATATTGGCGAAGTCCAGTCCAGCGTGTGGGATCAGGCTACAGTGGATGCCTGTGAAAAGGCTGGCATCCGGTTGCTGTAATACATAACAATTCATTATATTTTAGGAGGATAAAAATGAAAAAATTATTAGCACTCTCTTTGGTTCTTTGTATGTTAGTAGCTCTTGTAGCCTGCGGAAGTAATAACGCTTCTACAGACACCACTTCCAACGATCAAACACAAACAAGTGAAAACATCACTGACAACACGCAAGCCACCGAAGATAGCAAACAACCCGAAGAAACGAAACAAACTGAGGAAACCGTAAAACTAAGCAAATTCGAACAATTTGAAAAGGGTTTAACTGACAAAAACATTCAGTTTGAAATCACTCAGAAAGTAGCTGCTATGGTCGGAGCTCAGGAGGGTTATGGCTATTCATTTGCCGATGGAACATCTGTGGAAGTATATCTTTTCGACACCTCCTCTGATGCTTACAAAGAAGCATTGGAAAACAACAAAATAAACCTTGTAGATTTCGGCTTTACAATGGATGTTGTTTTTAACGGTGATATCTGCATCTATTTCGACGGCGAGTCAACTAACAAAGTAGACATACAGGATATTTTTAATAATATCAAATAAACAACATAACTGCTAATATGAAGGTTTTATAAGAAACGACACATAAAATCAGGGCGTGCTGCAATTTGCAGCACGCCCTGCCCTATTATCATACTTTATCAATTGCCTGTTTCAGGTCAGCAATCAGGTCCTCTGCATTTTCCAGACCACAGCTTAAGCGAATCAGGTCTGCGCCTACGCCGGCTGCTTCTAATTGCTCATCGGTCATCTGCCGGTGGGTTGCACTTGCCGGATGCAGACAGCAGGTACGGGAATCTGCAACATGGGTCTCAATGGCGCCCAGTTTCATATTCTTCATAAACACCTCTGCAGCTTTCCGTCCGCCCTTCAAGCCAAAGGAGATAACACCGCAGGAACCGTTGGGCAAGTACTTCTGTGCCAAATCATAGTACTTGTCACCCTTCAATCCACAATACTTGACCCATGCAACCTTGGGGTTTGCCTGCAGGAATTCAGCAATTGCCTGCGCATTACTGCAATGCTGCTTCATCCGGAAAGGCAGGCTTTCCAGACCAAGATTCAGGTAGAATGCACTTTGGGGAGACTGGATAGAACCAAGGTCACGCATCAGCTGTGCGGTACACTTGGTAATAAATGCACCTTCCAGTCCAAAACGCTCTGTATAGGTGACACCGTGGTAGCTGTCATCAGGAGTGCAAAGTCCGGGGAACTTATCCGGATACTTTGTCCAGTCAAACTTACCGCTATCCACAATACAACCGCCAACAGCAACACCGTGTCCGTCCATATACTTGGTTGTAGAATGGGTTACGATATCTGCACCCCACTGGATGGGACGGCAATTGACCGGTGTGGGGAAAGTGTTATCAACAATCAGAGGTACACCGTGGCTGTGAGCTGCCTTAGCAAACTTCTCAATATCCAGCACATTCAGGGCAGGATTTGCAATGGTCTCGCCGAACACCAGCTTGGTGTTATCCCGGAAAGCTGCGTTCAACTCTTCCTCGGAGCAATCGGGGTCGATAAAAGTAACCTCGATACCCATCCGCTTCATAGTGACAGCCATTAAATTAAATGTTCCGCCATATATAGCTGTGCTAGAAACGATATGATCGCCACAGGAGGCAATATTAAACATCGCATAGAAGTTGGCAGCCTGTCCGGAACCTGTCAGCATAGCGGCTGTGCCGCCTTCCAGTGCCGCGATTTTTGCAGCTACCATATCACAGGTAGGATTCTGTAAACGGGAGTAGAAATAACCGGAAGCCTCCAGATCAAAAAGCTTGCCCATATCCTCAGAAGTAGCATACTTAAATGTGGTACTCTGGATAATGGGGATCTGCCGGGGCTCGCCGCTGGCAGGACTATAACCTGCTTGAATACACAGGGTTTCTGTGCGAAGTTGATTTTCCATAGGTGTCACCTCAAAAGTAAAACTGATGGTTTTATTGTAATGCTATTGGTACTATTTGTCAATGCAGCTTTTAATAATAAAAATACTTATAAAAAGTAGGATATGCACTTAAAAATTGCTGCAGATTGGTGCGGGAGGTGGTTCCCGGATCGTTGATTGTAAAGCTGCCAGTAGCCAAATTTCCACCTGTAAAACCGGTAATCACTACCCAATGCTGCGTACCATAGGAATTCTTTGCACCAAACAGAACAGGTTTGCCCTGCTTTAATTGGCTGTAGATCTTATTCAGGTAATCCCCACTAGTAGTTATCGTGGTATAGTAAGTTGGCCAGTAGACACTGCCGGTAGGTGTGTAATTAAGCTTTTTCGACATTGCATCCGGATAGATCGTTGTACCGGTACGATAGGATTCCATCATAGCGATTGCTGTCGTTGCACAACCGATCTTTTCCATCGTTTTACCGGAAGTGCCAAGAGTCACTGATGCCCAACGGCTGTCATATTGCTTAAAGCTGGGTACAGTCAGATTTACTGCTTGGTTACCGGAGGGTGTCGACTGCTGCGGGGGTGTTGATGGTTGAAATGCGCCGTTTTTCAAATACTGTGCGCTCACATAGCCTGTCTTTATCCCATTATAAAGAATTCTCGCCCATCCATTCGATTGGGACAGTGTGATCACCATCGTTCCGCGGGAAAGACCGCCAATGCGGCTATAGGATGTGCCCGGACCACTGCGTACATTCAGTCCGGAAGGATCTGTATTTACAGTTGCCGTAGTGCCGGAAACAGATGTGATGTAGTCTCCGTGGCAATAACCATAGCTGCCACCGCTGTATTCCACACGCCACCAATTTCCAGATTTGGACATCAGGGTGATATAGCTACCATTACGAAGGGTTGTCAACACTTTACTGCCTGTAGTAGGCTCAAGGCGTACATTCAAGCCGCCATTTGCCTTAACAACACCTGCTTTTGAGTCGGCATTTGCAGCCCGGGTCGGTAGTGCCAACGCACCGAAAGCCAAAACAGCTGCCAATAGGAAAGTTAATATTCGTTTCATTCGTCACCTCATTGTTAGGTTTTTGCATATATGCGGGGCAAAGTATAACACAAAAAACGGGTTTTGAGAACAGGCCAAATATTCCCAAACAACCTTGACACTGAGGTGATTATTGGGTACAATGTAGCAGAACAAAATATGCTCCAGTAGCTCAGCTGGATAGAGCGTCCGCCTCCTAAGAATCAGAAGAGGTTATTCCATTTCGGTCAATTTCATAGATATGCCCCCGTAGCTCACCTGGATAGAGCGCGCGCCTCCTAAGCGCGAGGTAGTGAGTCCGAGTCTCGCCGGGGGTGCCAAACACCGTGATTTCACCGCAAATCACGGTGTTTTCATAACTATTGGTCCCATTATTAAATTGTTATCTCTTGTCCATTTGGCAGCCCCAGCTCTTACGAGCTGCCAAATGGATTCGAACACTTTTTAAGATTTTTGCTAACAAAATCGCATTTTTGCTAACAGACGGTTTTGAACGGTTTGGAATTATCCGGACACATTTGCATTCGCAAGCCCGTTAAGGAGGGTCAACAGTGCCGGATTTTGCTGCAGCTGAACAAGCAGCTGCACGATGTCCATACCAGGCTGCTGCACGGTTTGCGTACGGAATGACTGCTCCAACCCACGCAGATCGGCTCTTGCATAGAAGCCTGCCTCAAAGCGCTGAGCATTGACCTTGCGGTCCTCATCCAGGATATGGGCATAGACCTCAGTTACCATGTCAGGCTGTGCGTGGCCCGTATCGCCCTGTGTTGCTTTGATGTCTCCGTGATTCAGCTTCAGCTTATAAGTCGTGCTGGAGTGCCTGAGAGAGTGAAAAACCACATCCGGAAGGTCCGCGTTCTTCTTTAGCCGATTGAACGCATTTCCGATGACACGATCCTCGCAAGGCCGTCCATTATCAAGGGTGAGGACGAGATTATAATCGTAGTAGGAATCTCCTAAGTACGCCTTTGCCTTCTCCTGGCTCTCCTTCCAGCCACGAAGCAACTTGGCAAGGGTTGCCGGAATCCACACCTTACGGATACTGGATTCGGTCTTAGGCTTATCGGCAACAACCTGCCAATGCATTTACGCAGTTGTGCCAAAATGTTTTCACTAAAAACAAGGACCGGGAGATCAGCTGCAAGCTTTGTCTGCACGTCTGCAAACATCACTTTGGCGCAGCCGGTTCTCCCGGCAATCGATTCGAAGACCTTCACCGATTAAGGACCGCTACTTTCTCCTTCGCTGGTCCGTACCGTTCCACTGTCACCCGACAGTGTCAAACGGTGGGCGCACTTCCACCGAGACGGTAGCCTGGGTGCTTGATCTTGCCTTTGTAATAATTATAGCACAGATGTTCGATAAATTCAATTCCACTCCCTTTCCAAAATGAGCCTGGGAGATGATTTTTAAAATATTTTTCAATTTTCAAGGTGCACAGAAACTACATCATTCCCGTTCAGATATCTGAGTATAACGAGCAGTTTTCTGAATAAGTTAAACAGATGTTGGATGTTATGGAGCATGACACACCTTACTCCTACACGGCATTGACAGAGAAACCAAGTCTTAAGTCCAAGGAAAGTTTCCGCCGAAATTATCTGTACCCAGCAATCGAATTGAATCTAATCAACAGCAGAAACCAAAGGTATGTGAAAGTATAACTATTAGGCTCCCCGAAAAACACAGAACCGTGGCAAAAATTTTGCTCTGCTCCGTTGTCTTTTGCTATATTGATGTTTCCAGTCCGTTGTGTCATCGTGAGTCAAGTCCCTCAATGTGTACCAAACAGTAGCCCCCGGAATTAGAATTCCGGGGGCTACTGTTCTTAACGAAAAACATGCCCACCCGCCTAATCAGGTGGGTGGGCAATTAGGTTTACGCTTTCGCTGCAGTCTTGTTTTTCTTGTTGTTCTTACGCTTAATCAGGAAGATGATCAATGCGATGAGCGCCAGAACACCAGCGATGGTGCCAACGAACAAAGGTGTGTTGGCGTAGAAGATAACGAATTGGTTCTGAGAAACTGTTACTCTCTCGAATAGTTCGTTATACTCATTTGTCAGATCCTCTGCGTTAACTGCACAGTCATTGCAGATAATCTTAACCTGATTGTTCAGACCTTCAGGAATAGTGAAGGTAACCTTGCCATCATTGTCTTCCAGATGCTTTAACAGCTCCTCGCCGGACATCTCGAAACGAACACTGATATCAGCGCCGCTATCGTCCTTCAGCGGATTGCCGTTGGAATCCAGAACCAGGACAGTCAAGCTGTTCAGTCTGCCGCCCTCATCAGTGGGGATCAAGGTGACATTCTGTGCATCTGTCTGGTAACGGCCACCAGCTTCCAGACCGGTAATGGTCAGGACAGGCTTGGTCTGGTCAACCACAAATGCCAAAGACAGGTTCTTGACGTCGCTAAATACGGTGGTGTCAGCCTTGTCGGTAGAGGACACAATAATGCTGTATTCGCCCTCAGCCTCGAACATAGCCTTCTTAATGGTGTAGGTACGCTTGCTCCACTCGCCACCCTCAGAGGTCTGTACAGTAGTGTAATCGGTACCCTCGGTAAGTTCTTTGCCGTTCAGAGTAACCTTGTACTCTTCAATGGGATCGACATTGACTTCCACGATAACTACATCTTCATCTACGCTGTAGATGTAGTACTGGCCAACCAGTTCTTCACTGAACTTATTGCCATAACCGAAGGCCGAGCCGTTGCGGTTGATGGAGAACTGCACCTGATCGTAGCTCTCACTATCATCAAGGACGATCTGAGACATTCCGTTGGAAGACATATCCTTTATGGAACAGGTCAGCGTGTAGAGACCATCATCGGGCAGATCTTCCACTGTATAGGTGTAGGTCTGGCCATTAACAACCGTTTTTGCGTCACCCAGGTCAATGTCCACTGTCGCATAAACGCCCTCTTTCTTCTGCACAACAGCCTTCAGAACAGGCATGAGAGAAGAAGCATCCAGATTGGTGTCATTGACGGTGATAACAAAGCTGTACTTCTCATCCTTGTTTGCAGAGTTGGCCTTGATGTTGGAAACCTTAATGGTGGGATTGGTAGCATCCAAAGTCAGCTCGTTGGACTTGTAGGAAGTCATCTGGTTGCCGGACTTATCCTTGTACTGTACGGAAACGATATAGTCGCCATCCTGGGTCAGAGTGAACATGCCGATGTGGGTATCTACACTATCATCCTTCCAGGAAACATTGACCGGGAAGTTCTCGCCGTCCTTAGTAACGGTAACCACGACATCCTTCGCATCGAAGTTGGCTTCGGTAACAACGATAGTAGCGTTAATATCTCCATCGTAGTAGGAAATACCGTTAGCAGTCTGGACCGGTGCATTGTAAGTAATCTTGGAGGTGGGAGTAATGTTATCCACGACGATAACAGTGCTGTCCTTCAGTTCTGTAGTGATTTCACTGCGGTCAAATGCGGTGAACTCAACAGTACCGTTGAACTGGTTATCTGCTCCAAGCACCATCTTAGGAATGTTGAAGGTAGCAGTAGCCTTGTTGCCCTCATACTTGATTTCTGCTTCCTTGATCGCCTGATCCAGCAGTTCGGCATTGACTCCGCTGACATCCTTACCCTTGATGTAGCTATAAGCGAAGTGATAGATGCCGGAGGTGTCGTCCTCTGCAGTGATCGTCACAGTCATCATAGCGTTGTAGTAACCAAAGGTAATAGATTCCTTGATCTGCTCAAAGACACTGGTGCTGTAATCAACAGTTAGGTTCTTGGGAGCAGTGGTATCAACAGTGAACAAGTCCTTGGTGTAATCTGCGCTGGCGTTCAGTGCCAGGTCAACGAAGTCGATATCAAAGGTGTAGTTTGCATCAACTATGTACTGCACCTCAGCAGTATGAACATTACCATCGTGTTTCCAGTTTGCCTCGTTTGCCAGCTGTGCGGCAAAGTTAGCAACATTAACATCAGCATCTACAACATTCTTAGCAGTAACAATAGCTACAATGTCTTCAGCACGGAAGTTATGCTCGGTGACCTTGATAACAGCACTCTGAGTCTTGTTGAAATACTTAATGTTCTCGATGGTGTTGATAACCTCGGTATTGCCGTAGGTAACATCAATTACAGGGGCAGTTTCGTCAACAGTAATGATCTTAGAGGTATAGGTCTTTGTTGCAGTTACGCCGTCATTACCATTGAGCTTGGAATCGTTCTCGGAGAAGTCGCTATAGGTGATCTCCAGAACATAGTCGCCATCATCAGCGAAGGTAATGCTTGTGGTGTGGATATCGCCGTTGGTGGTCCACTCAATGATCTCCTTTTGAGCTCCAGTTACCAGCTGCTCTGCACCAGCACACAGGTATTCCTTAACAGTCTTAACACCGTTATCATCGGTCTTGGTGACCTTAATGATGATCTCATGGACGATCTCTTCATTGTTAGCACCAGCCTTCTTGCCCTCGAAGAAGTTGGCTTCGTCAACAGTAACGGTTGCAACCACATCGCCGCCAAAGAAAGCATTGGTAGATTCTGCAAATGTGTCAACATTCTTGGTGTTGGCATCTACGAAATGAACCTTAGTATTAGAATCCTTGGCAGTGAAATCAACCTTGATCTCGGGGGAGATAGTGTCAGTTACAATAACGCTCTCATGATCATCAGCCTCAGAGGGATTGCCGGCTCTGTCATATACCTTAACGCTATAGCTGCCACGAGCCTGTGCAGGAACGGTGTAGCTTGCAGTAAAGGTCTTTGCATCGGCACCGGGCTGTGCCATCAGCTTCTGCATAAAGTCGTCAGTATGAGCGTCGGTAGCGTCTTCATCTCTGGTGTAGGTCAGTTCAAAGTAATCGACACCAGAGGTAATATCCTCTGCAGTAACAGTAACCACCACTTCAGCCTTGTAGAAGCCAAAGCTCAAAGCCTCGATAATCTTGCTGAATACAGGAGTTGTGTAGGTAATCTGGATGTTATCTGCGGTGGTATGATCAACAACAAAGGTCTGTGCAGCGAAGTCATCTGCAGCATTTCCTGCCATATCTGTGTAAGAGAGATCGAATGTATAAGTTGCATCTTCCTTAAACAGCAACTCCAAAGTATGCACATTTCCGTCGTGCTTCCAATTATCAGGATTCTTTGCGTATGCAGCGTAATCTGCTACTGTAATGTCACCCAGAAGATTCTCGGTGTCTACATCAACAACAAACTCTTCGGCCTTAAAGTTGTGCTCAGTCACTGTAATTGTGGCTGTACGGCTATCCTTATAGCAATTACCGTTCAGCGCCGTGTTGTTATCATAGCTAACATCAATTACAGGCTTGGTCTTATCAACGGTGATAATTCTGGAAGTGTAGTTTACATTTCCGGAATTACCGTCAGTACCATTGATGGTTGCATCATTTCCAGAGAAGTCCTGATAGGTCAGCTCCAGGACATAGTCGCCATCATCAGCAAAGGTAATGCTTGTGGTATGAACATCACCAATGGTAGTCCATTCAATGATTTCCTTCTGGGCACCGGTTACCAGTTGCTCAGCACCGGCACACAGGTATTCCTTGACTGTAACAACGCCATTATCATCGGTCTTTGTAACCTTCAAGACTACCTGGTGAACAATACCTTCATCGTTCGCGCCAGCTTTCTTGCCCTCGAAGAAGTTTGCTTCTTCAATGGTGATCTTTGCGGTAACATCCTTGTTGTAGTAGAACTTAGCTGCCTCACCAGGTGCCACGATGTTGTTATCAGCATCACGGAAGCCCTTCTCGTACTCAAGCTCAGTAAACTCGACCTTGATCTGAGAATTTACGGTGTCCGTAACAATCATCGAGCTGTTATCGTTTGCATCTTCGGGATTACCTGCCTTGTCGTACACGACAACGCTGAAGTTACCACGAGCCTGAGCAGGCACGGTCTTGCTTGCAGTGAAAGTCTTGGCATTTTCGCCGGGCTGAGCCTGCAGTGTCCAGGTTTCGGTTGCTGCATGCGCATCAGTAGCCTTAGGATCTCTGGTGTAAGTCAGTTCAAAGTAATCAACACCAGAGGTCAAATCCTCTGCAGTAACAGTAACAACAACTTCAGCCTTGTAGAATCCGAAGGTCAGCTTCTCAATAATGGTTTGCAAGACGGGACTGCTGTAGGAAATCTGGATGTTTTCTACGGGAGTGTGGTCGATCACAAATTCAGGCTGGACATTTGTTTTGCTGTTGCCAGCCAGATCTTCGCAATCCACAGTTACATTGTAGACAGCATCCGTAGTGAACGGAACTTCCAGCGTATGAACATCTCCGTCAGAGTCCCAGTTAGCAGGATTCTGAGCATAGGCAAGATAGTCCATAACGGAGACAGGATCACCAAAGATATCTTCCGCAACAACCTTCAAGTCAACATTCTGAGGCTTGAAATTGTGTTCAGTTACCTTGATGGTAGCTGTTCTGTCGCCCTTATAACAATTCTCATTCAGATAAGTGTTGTTATCATAAGAGAACTCAATCACGGGCTTGACGGAGTCAATACGGATCTCCTGCTGATAGGTCTCCATAGCGTTGGTGGACGCATCGGTAAATGTCAGCTGGAGCTTGTAGTCACCATCACCAACGAGGTTATACACTCCCTGCCATACATCTTCAGCTTGGGTCTTAACCCACTCCACAGCCTTTTCTACACCGTTTACAGTGAGCACAGGCTTATCAGCCAGATGGAAGTTTGCCTCGTTGATAGAGAACTTAACCGCTGTATTGCCCTGGGTGTAGTAGATGTTGTTCTCGTAGTTATGTTTGCCGGAAGCAAACTCGTAATCAACATCTATCAGAGGATTCTTCATATCGACGACGATACGCTTCTCATCAAGATCTTCGCTCTTGTTATCTGCCTTATCGAACAGGACAACACTGAATGTACCGTCAGCTTCGTGTTCCAGTGTGTAAGTAGCGGTGAATACGCTTGCATCTGCGCTACTCTTAACAGCGGGCAGCGGATCAGTAGTAAAGGTTTCCTTGTTGATAGAACTAGCCTCTGCAGCCTTGGTATAAGTCAGAACAAAGTAGTCAACACCGGAGGTCATATCCTTGGCGGTGATTGTAACTTCTGCCTTAGCCTTATAGATACCAAAGGTCAGGAACTGCCACACCTTTTCAATGATGGGAGTGTTGTAGGTAATCTCGATATCTGTTGCAGGGGTGTGGTCAATTACAAAGTCAGCTGCATAACCGGTAGCAGCTCGTCCGGACAGATCGGTGTAATCAACAGTAAAGCTATAAATTGCATCGACAGTGAACGGCAGCACCAAAGTATGAACATCGCCGTCAGAGTCCCAGTTAGCAGGATTCTTGGCGTAAGCCGCGTAATCCATCACATCGACATTCTGATCCAGAATATTCTTTGCTGTTACAGAAACAACAACTTCTTCAGCCTTGAAATTATGCTCAGTAATGGTGATGGTTGCATTGCGGTCTGCCTTGTAGTTATTCACATTCTTGGCAGAGTCGTTATCAAAGTCTACCACCAGCTCAGGAGTCTTTTCATCAATACGGATTTCCTGCTCATAAGTGACCATTTCATTGGTGGCAATGTCAGTAAAGGTAACCTTTACCACATAATCGCCATTTCCTGTCAAGGTCAGGTCAGACTTCCACTCGTCGGTATTCTCAACACGCGTCCAGGTTACGGACTTTTCCACACCATCGACAGTAACAACAGGCTTATTGGAAAGATCAAAGTTGGTTTCCTTAATAGTAAAGTAGACCGTTACATCGCCCTGAGTATAGAAAATATCATTTTCTTCTCTGTGCTGATTGGACGCATACTCATACTCAGTATCAAGCTCAGGTACCTTTGTATCCAGAACCAAAGTGTGCTTGCTGTCCTTACTGACCTCTCTGCCGGCAACATCAGTTGCTTTCAGTGTGATCTTATTGCGGTACTGTGCGTTAATGGTGAAGGAATGGCTTACCGCACCCTCGCCGTTGAAGTTAATAACAATGTCTTCGCCACCGATATTGTAGGTCAGGCTTGCAATACCGGAATTTGTATCCTTTGCAGAAATCTTTACCAGTAAGGTTTCAGCCTTGTAGATACCGATTTTTTCCAGAATCTTCTCCCAAGTGGGAGTATCGTACTCAATAGCGATAGCCTGCTCATCAGGATCACCGGTATCCAGCATAATATCGGCTACGGCGATCTTATCAGTAATATAGCCATTGGCATCCTTCAGGAACACTGTTGCATCGTTGATTCCTTCTGCTGTGTATGGGATCTCAGGCTTCCATTCGGTGCTGAGCTTATTATCGTAAGCAACGGAGTATCCTGCGGGGGCCTTAATGACTACCTTATCCGTGTACCAACCAGAGGTGTTCTTTGTTTCACCGTCAGTTGTGGGCTTGGCATCAGTTGTCAGATAAGATACATCAATCTCATAGCTTGCAGTAAACTGCTTGTAGCAATCATCTTCCGCGACAGTAACGGTAATGGTTGCCTTACCGATCTTGCCTTCGGAATCTGCAAATGTAACTTCGCCGGTAGTACCATTCACGCTTGCTCCAATAGCATTCTGAGAAATGGTATAAACAGGCTTGTTCTTTTTGCTGACCAGTGTGTCAGCCTTTGCTATATTCGTATAAGAAGTCGTGCCATACTTAAGTGCTACAGTGCCAGTCTCGGTCAGTGTGTACCGCTGCTCATCTTTTTCGATGGTCAACTCGTAGGTATCAGTAATCTCCTTGTACTGATCATCTGCAGGCTTGGTGGCCTGAATGATGACGGTGCCAGCCTTAGCAATGGAAACAACTCCGCTAGTTTCGTCTACGGTTGCTGCATCACCACTAATAACAGTATAGACAATGTCTTTGCTGGACTGACCGCCTGTTGCTGCCAAGGTGTACTTGTTGCCGTTATCATTGTAGGTAACAGTAACCTTTTCAGTTTCACCAAAACCGAAGTCCTTCTGTGCAGCAGGATTCACAGTAATGATAGCAGTAATGATCTCAGACGCATTATAGCAATCATCTTCTGCCTTCTGTGCTTGGATAGTAAAGGTACCTGCCTTCAGCAGAGTGATCTTTCCATCAGCAGAAACGGTAGCAACATCTGTACCGTTGATAATTGACCAGGTAACAGCACCTTCGCCCTTGCCGTTAATAAGAGCAAATGCATCCATAGTTTCTTTCTGCCAGGTCAACTCGGAAGGAGCATTTTCAAAAGCAAATCCTGTCTGATCGGCTTTTTTGATAACCAGAATATAGCTGTCGCTAATATTCTCATAATGGTCGCCGCTCAATGTTGCAGTAATCTTTACTGTACCAGCCTTGTTGACAGTCAGCACGCCGGTCTCAGGATCGATCTCGGCGATGGCTGTATCGGATTCACTTACATTCTCTACGCTGTAAGAAACCTTGCTTGCCTGTCCACCGCTGGGTTCTCTGACAGTATAGCTCTCGCCATAGGTGATGGTCTCTTCGTCAATACCAAAGGCAAAGCCGGATTGCTTCAGGGTAATACCGTTGGGATCGATTGTAATGGCAATGGTCTGCTCGTAGACGTCGTCGCCATCCCAGCTAAACCGCCATACATAATTCAGCTTCTTGCCATCTTTGCTGAAGCTTTCCAGATAATCAGCTGTAATCAGTCCCCACATACCCAGATAACGGTCGCTTTCGGGCACAAAGGGTTTAACCTCAGCACCATCATAGCTACCACCGGATCTGCGCTGATAGACAGCCTTGCTCAGGTCTACGCCGTCAGGTGCAACGATCTTAATGCCGACCCACCAGCCGTCCTGAGTCCGTCCGATGGATTCATCCTTCGCAACCCACTCAAGACTTGCGTTGTCGATAGATACAACAGTATCAGCAGAGCCACTTCTGGTAACTGTTCCACCGGAGAAGGAATGTACTTCAGCATAAGCAGGCTTGATCACCAAAGTATAGAGATCTTCTGCTTCAACATACTCTGCGTTGCCAGCAGCCACAGCCTTAACCTGAACAGTGCCAGCCTTCAGAATGGTCAGTTCACCAGTCTGTGCATTGATTTGAGCAACATCGGTTGCATTAACAAATGAGTAAGTAACTTCACCGGTTGCATTCTGAGCAGCTAAGGTGAACTTGTTTCCGTTTGCGCCAAAGGTAACAGTGTATTTTTCCTGCACAAATCCAAAATTATCCTGCTTAGCCTTTACCACATAGTTGCCGTTTTCACCCTCTACACATGCAAAGGAATCCGGTACAAAATCGGTCATATCGGAACCGAAGCTACCGCCCTTGATGTTGTAGTCAATGGAGACAGAATCACCATCGTCCTCCAACACGCTACCAAAGTAACCTGCAGTAATATTGACCTTAAGGCCGCCCTTGTTTTCACTGTTGCGTTCATAGCGCTCCAGCAAAACGCTGTCTACAGAAACATCGCTGCTGTCACAGGTGAGGGAAGCATCCACATTTGTTGTGTAGTAAAGATCATAGGGGTCATTCGTGATGGCGCAGACGGCACCCTCTTTAACCTTAGTTTTACCCTTCAGAATCAGTTCGCCACGGTTGTTAACGGTATAAAGAGTCTGTGCGCCTGCCAGCAGCTCGACACTATCCAGGATCAGCTTGCTGTAGTTGGCGATGCCTACTTTGACCTTATCTTCCTCCAGATCAGAGCATACGATCATGCCATTTGCGATCTCCAGCTTGCTGTATGCCAGCACGCGAATACCGTTGACCTTTGTTCCATCAGAGCCAATGCCAGGCTTCAAAGTCAGGGTTTTTCCATTCAGGTCCAGACGAATATTCTTGGGTGCCTTGCCGGTGCTGATGCCTACATCGAAGCTGCCAGCCATGTCTTTCAGCAACTTAATGGTAACAGGTTGCTGGGGGCAGTCGTATTCTGCTCCGGCATTTGCAATATTCAGGGCAAATGCCAGCTCTTCAGCGGTAGATACACCGATCGTGCCACCGGTAACACTGTAGTCCGCAGAAACTGCAGAATGGCCATCTTCCACGATCTTTCCAAAGTAACCGGCAGAGATGTTCAGCTCGACACCGCCCTTGTTGTCACTATTACGCTCGTAACGCTCAACCAACATACTTTCCACTTCAACTTCACTGCTGTTACAAGTAACAGAAGCATTCACATTCGTGGTGTAGTACAGATCATACGGGTCATTCGTAATGGCGCAAATAGAACCGCTCTCGATGGTAGTCTTGCCGTTCAAAGTCAACGCACCACGGTTGTTGATGGTATATTGGGTCAGCTCGCCTTTTTTAATCTCCACATCGGTCAGTGTCAGGGTGCCGTAGTTGGCAATGCCGACCCTCACATTATCCTCTTGGGTGCTGGAACAGACAAGTGTACCGTTTGTAATCTCCAGCTTGCTATATGCCAGCACACGGATACCGCTGGATTTTGTTCCAACAGAACCGACACTGGGAGACAGAGTTAGCGTTTTGCCATTAAGATCCAACTTCAGATTCTTTGTAGTAGAACCGGTGGATATTCCTACATCAAAAGCATCTTCTGTATTTTGCAGCAGCTTAATCGTAGTTACCTGGTCTGTACCTGACGGCACAGCGGCAATCGCATTTGCAAGTGTATCATAAGTGATATCGCCAATTTGGGCCACCTCCGCTGAATCCAGTGCGAAAACATTCGCCGGAAGCATACCAAGTACCATTATGATACTTAGCATAAGGGCAATCAGCCGATTCCCGAGAGAATTACTTTTTATCATTATCTCCCTCTCCTTTGTCTATAGTAGTCGCTTTTTTTTGTTCCAGCACCTGCCGGACCTTCTTTTGATTATTCGCATGGAAGTAGTTTCTTCCATTAAAAATACAATGTAAGCAAAAGGAAAACAGCATTATGGCTATACACACATAGCACAAGTATCCTGAACCTTTTGTAAAGATAAATGCAATGATTGTTGCAATCACACCGGCTATAAATATATAGTCAGCGATCAATGCAATCTGATTTGAACCAAAAGTAAGAAAGCCGTTTCTAGGTTTCTGCATCTTTTCGCGTTTTACATTGTATTTTGCAAAGAATGCTCTGCGGCGTTCTTCTAAAATAATTTGAAAAGCAACACCTGTAATTAACCCACCCCAAAAGAGCAGGCCGGGTAATATGCTCAAATTATCTATCGGCATAAGCAGAAAGCTGACAGACATGAGCAAGAATCCACCCATTGATAGGCTTAAAAACACACGATCCGTTTTGCTTTGTTTCACGGGGCTGCCTCCTATGCGATCACTTCACTAGTGTGAATGAAGGTAATCTCATATTCAACAGTAAAGGCCTGTACGGGCTGCTCTACGGGAGCAAGAACCTCAGTTTCACCAGCAATAGGCGCAAGCACTTCGGTCTCACCAGCAAGGTTGCTTAGCACTGAAGTTTCCTCTGCCACACTCAGCACATCGGTTTCGCCAGCAGGCTGTTCAAGCTCCATAGTGGAGATCTTTTCGGTGATAACGCCAGTGCCAAACGGTGTTGCATCTCTGGGCATCAAGCGGCCGGATTGGGAAATCTTATCTGTAAGCTTACCACGCTCCAGGTTGACCACGCTGGACTGATAGGTTTTATCGCCAGACTGTTCGTTTTGCATCCGGATGTTTTCAATGGCTTTTCTAGCTGTTCTACCGGTCAAGTCACTAATTACCTTTGGGATTTTTAGGGTAAAGAACAGAATAACCGCGATCACAAAGAAAACACCACAAGCGGTCAAAGCACCAAGGAATATGTATCGGTACATTTCATACGACATATGTATCCCTCCTTACTGTGCGGTCTGCACTCTGCTGATTGTTTCAGCAGTAGATGCCTGCAGCTGCTTGACCAGATTCTGAATGTCCGGACTGGAATTATCAATTGCGCCAGCACCATTTTGAATTTCTTGCAGGAGCGCAATCAGCGTAGCAGGATCGGTAACTTCAAGGAAGTCGCTGATATTACCGTCTACCAACGCATCAATTTCAATCCAAACCTGCAGCTTGTAGTCAGTGTCATAGCCCTCAGCCTTTGTTTTCAAGCTTTGGAGCATATTCCAAAGATTCTCACGCTGCTCTTTCAGTGCTTGGGTCTGAATAACCTTGCTACCGTGCAGTTCGTTGATCTTAGTAGTACACTGGGAAATATCGCAGAAGATGGCAGCGATACTACCATTTTCCGTACCATTATCCCGCATATACTGGAACCACTTAGCTGCATTTGCATATCTGTCTCTGTCGATTCCAGTATCGTAGTAGGACAGAAGACTCCAGCCAATATTAAAGCAGACTTCATCATAACCAGCAGGATCGGCTTCTTTCAGCTCAGCCATAGCATCAATCGTCTGGATGAAGCCACCAGTGCCTGCCTGATCGAAACCTGCAAGCAGTTTTTGAATCTGCTTACCTTCTTCTTTTGTCAGCACATAGTCAGAAGTCAGGAACTCATTGAGCTGCAAGTAAGCCTCGGTACGAGTGGGGTCGGTCATAATTGCTTCGTAGTAGTCTTCTACAGACTCAGCCTCCAAAAGGATCTGATCGTAGTTTTCGCCCTTCTTCTGCTCAGCGGAGAGATAGCCCCAAATAGAAGTTATGCCGAAGACCAAAGACAGAGCCAGCATTACAATGAAGGTAGTAAGCTTTTTCTTCTGCTTCTTTTTGAAGTCTTCATCTTCCTCCAGGTAATGTTCCAATGCGAACATCAGTTCTGCAGCAGATTGATAGCGGTCATTGGGATCTCGCTGGCAGCACTTTAAGATAATCTTTTCAAGACCAGCAGAGAGGCTGGGGTTAATATCCCGAATGGGTTTGATTTCATAGGGAGGCTCGCAGGGGTTCATGCCGGTTACCAAGTGGTAAAGGGTAGCACCCAAGCAGTAAATATCTGTTCTAGCATCCGTCTGACCCATACCACCGAACTGTTCCGGGGCAGCGTAGCCAACAGTACCCAAGCATGTAGTATCTGCCAGATTCTTTTCTTTGTATTCACGAGCCGTACCGAAGTCGATCAGCGTTACATTGCCGTCAGGCTTCAGCATAATGTTCGCCGGTTTCATATCTCGGTAGATAATCGCCGGTGTTCTTGTATGCAGGTAGTTCAAAACATCACAGAGCTGCTTAGCCCAAATGATGACATTCTCCTGCGGTTGGGCACCAAATTCCTCCAGCGCCTTATTCAGGGAGTTGCCCTGAATGTAGTCCATGATAATGATGAAAGATTCATCGGTATCAATAACATCAATGATACTGGGCAAGTTGGGGTGGCTGAGTTTCTTCAGAATATCTGTTTCTGCCACAAGGCCCTGTTTAACAACTTCGAAGTCCCGGACACCGTCTTTACGAACTTCCTTAACTGCCCATTGCTTGTTGGCCTTTTCGTTCATGGCGAGATAAACAACGCTCATACCGCCTTGGCCAACCTTGTTCAGTATTTTATACTTGCCGTCTACAAGTGATCCAATTTCAAGCATAGCCCGTTCTCCTTAGAATGTTCTGACCAATGAAACAGAGATATTATCCCGTTCCTGGCGCTGCTTGTTCAGCTCGATCAAGCTGATAGTATTCTGCTGCATTGTGTAATCATCAAAAAGAACACCGGGCTGCAGTTTTTCGTAGATCTCTTCTGCAGTGATCTCATGACGGAAGCCATCAGAGCACAGCATATAAATGGCGTTGTGAGCAACATCCCCGAAGAACATATCGGGATATACTTCGTCAGAAGCACCAACGCACTGCAAAAGCACACTGCGTCGGGAGTCCGTTTCAGCCTCCTCCGGAGTCATATGTCCCTGTGCAACCTCGCGAGCAACAAATGTCTGATCGTTAGTGATCTGCCGGATACCGGTTGTGATCTCGTAGGCTCTGGAGTCGCCCACATTCAGAATGTAGTATCGGGTCTGAGTTAACAACATAGCAACTACCGTTGTACCCAGTCGAACACCCTGGCGAGCACCATAGGCTTTAATTGCATTATTCTGCTGATCTACGATTGTTTCCCACTGACTACGGATTGTTGCATCTTCCAGAGGTTGCTCGCACAGCTGAGGAAGATCATTTAGAGCCCAGTTTCGGAAAGCAGTAATAACAGAAGCGCTTGCAACTTCTCCTTTATCAAGACCGCCCATGCCATCGCAGAGTACGCAAAAAGCCATTCTGCCCTGCGTAGTGTTAATAACCATGGAAGTTAAACTATCTTGGTTTGTATCTTTGGATATGCCAACATCCGTGTTGGCTGAAATAATAAAGTTCATAATCGTTCCCTTTTCTTTCAGAACTTTTGATCTTTTGCGTTTTAATAAATGATCAGCTGCCTGATCCTATCGATCAATACATTTCGAAATAGGATCAGCGCAAGAACGATCAGCACAGTCAGTGCGATCACAAGAACGGCAGATCCGCCACGCATAGACTTTTTTTCAGGGTTGCGACATCCGATGCCCGTAAGCACCACATTAAAAATCGTAATTGCCCAAGAAAATGCCACGACAAATATGCCAAAGGGTGACAAACAATAGTTGGTCCAGGCCAGTCCGCCGACCAACTGGTACGCTTCCATCAGGAAGGGCCAGGAAGATGTCAGGACAGATACCGCCAAACTGGTCAAGCAGGATAACACCTGACACACCTTGCTGGGGCTAAAGATCAACGCGATCCGCAGACCCGCGCTGATCAGGACTGCCCATGGAAGAAGACTCTCATAATCCACCGATTCGTCAATGAAGTCGTCAAACCGAGAAACATAAGTCACTTCCATGCATCCGAAAAAGCTCAGTACCATGTGCAGCGCGATCATTCCTATAAGAATGATCACAAACATCTTTTGTTTCGGTGCAAGGCGTATCATACAGTTACCCCCCCATCGGAATCAATACATTCTAAACTCAAAGTCCTCATTGGCCAAGCGAACCTTATCGCCATGAGCCAATTTCGTCTCTACACCAGATTGAATCATGGTGCCATTTAAATATGTGTGGTTTGTAGAATTGGTATCGACAACAAAGAACTCTCCATTGTGGTCTACGATATTTGCGTGACCTCTGCTAATTGCAGTATTGTCACTGATAAAGTAATCAACATAGCTGCGCTCTTTACCAATTCTAAAAACGGGTTTGTTGAGAGGAATTTTCTCATTATTCTTGGAGCGAATCAAGTGGGGATCAGCTTTCGCCGGCTCCATAGTAGCGCCACCCAGGACAGTCGTCTCACCTATGGCAGCACTCAGCACAGTCGTTTCTCCAAAATTCAGAGGCATACCGCTGGGCTGTGTCTGAAATGCAGGCTGTTGGACCGGCTGGGGTACGGGTTGGGGCTTGGCAACAGGCTGCGGTGCAGGCTGGGGTGTCGCTGCAGGCTTCGCAGGTGCCTGCCCGGGCACGGCAAAACCGGGGGCAGTCTGACCGGGAACCGCAAACTGAGGTGCTGCCTGGGGCTTTGCCGTCGGCGGAGCAACAGGCTTTGCGGGGGCGGCAGAGACTACGCCTGTTTTATTCTTCTTGGCTTCCTGCTGTGCTTTGTAAATCGCCGCATTCTCTGCATTATAATGCTGCATCAAATAAAACCAGCTCATAGGCTTCTCACCGTTGGCTGCCGGCACGTCCTTCTTCTGGGGTTGCGATACCGTAGGAGGCGGGGTGGGAATATTTTTTGCCACGGGCTTCTGCGCCGGGACGTTGGGCACCAGCGCAGGTGTCACCACAGACGCGGACTTCTGTACCGGCGGAACCGGAGCAGGTGCAGGCGCGGTAGCAGGCTCTGCAACCTGCTGCACAGGTGCGGGGGTCGGCTGTACGGTAGGCTGTGGGGCCGGCTCTACCTTTGCCTGGGGTCGCGCACCGGAAATCGCACGCAGCAGTTCTTTAAAGTCCGCCAACACTAGCACAGGATTTGTGTTTAAGTAATTGATCAGTTGGGCCACATGGTCGCAGTTTTCTGTTTGATCGAACTGGGTAGTAAACAGGATATTCTTAAAGAACATGGTCAGATCCTGATTCGCGTGCTTCAGATTCATAACCGGCATACATATCAGCTCTGTCTCACAGGTTGTGACATCCGCAAAGATATAGTCCGAATCCAGTAGAATGGATGCAGGATCTAGCATATAATCCTCAGCAGAAAGCATCGCATCGATCACACCGGTGAACACACCCAACAGACGCTTTTTATTCACAGGACCACTGAACAGCTGCTTGACAGATACCTTGGCAGATACGTTGTACTTAATGTACTTTTCCGTATCCATCTGCATAAAGGAAGCTACCGCAAAACCAGGAATGCTGTTATTGGTCAACATACCAAGGCTCATAGAGTCTATCGTATCCGAATCCTTCATTTGATAGACCAAGTAGGTATTGGTTCCCAAGTTTTCGAATGAAAAATCCATATTTCTTCTCTCCTAATCCATTCTTAATGTAAAAATCTTGCAGTTTTGATCTTCGTAATAAACAACATATTCAACATCACGAGAGAGATAAACTCCCAAGATGTCATCTTCCGTCGTTAAAATGTGGGTAAAGGGATACCTGTCCAAAAATTCACGGTAATGCAACTGCCCACTTTGCAGTGACAGATATTCCTGAAAAATGTCTTTTTGCTGATTGTTTGCTTTGACGAACACCTCTGCCCGGGGATCTATGTAGGTCCGAAATCCAAGATACTCTGCATAGCCCCCATCGTAAAAGCCTGTGTAAAGCACTACATCCGATGGCTCTGCATTCTGCTGTAAATATTCCAAGGCATCCTTTGCAGGAGGATAATCGTTTGCGGGATCATAACCGTCCGCGATCATCCAGCCGGAGGCTACCATGATCGCTGCAAGAAATATTGCCGCCAATTTGGTTTGAAAACGGTTCGCTCCCGGTGAAAACACAAGCTTATCGGCTACATTTTTAAGGTAATACGACAAAGGGATCAAGGTGCCCATGGCAAAGTATGCAATGCTCTTAATGGCCATAAGCGCCATCACTGTCGTTCCCAAGGACAGCAATATGTAACGCGGCCTCGACTTTCCCTGCCGGTTGCAAATATAGCATCCAACCACTAGAAGCAGTAAGCCGTAAAAGCACACACCATTAAGACTTTTGATATCCGGTGCGCACATTTCCATAATGCTGGAGCTGATGGAATTATCCGCAAAAGCGCTGAACACATACCCCAAGGAACCTGCACCGTAGGGATTTATAAAGCCCGCAGCAACCATAGCCGCAGCCCCCAGACAAAGCGGACCCCATCGCAGTATCCGGGGCTCCCGCCTGCACAAAAGGGCTTCCACAACGTAAGGCGCTAAAAAAGCAAATCCCATCCACCACATTGCGCAGTGGACGTTGATCAACAGCACCGAAATCAGCGGAAGTACCAGCAACCGTTTCCACCTTCCGGTTTTCCCATAGTGCTCCAATGTGTACAGTTCAAACAGTAACAAGATATATGTTATGATCTGGGGTCTGGAAACCATATACCACAGACACATAATCAAATAACACAGCGCAGACAGCAATGCGGACAGAATGAATTTTCCTTCCGACATCAGCATGCACAGCTTGTAGGTCAGCAACAAAATGGCAAAGGAGCAAAGATACACAAGTGCCAAAACACCAAATTTCCCCAGCGCCCCGTGTAAATAGTACAAGATCACATCAAACAGCCACTGTTGTACAAGAAATTGTAGGTTTGCATGGATTGTAAAGGGTTCAATCACGGGGAAACCTTTTTCCACCACATATCTGCCGTGATTCAGCAAAAACCAAAAATCATTATCGTAGTTTAAAGAGATCGTAAGCACCGGCAGAAACATCAACGCGAGTAACACTACTTTTTCATAATAAAGTGCTTTCTGCTTTACGCCCATAGTGCTTATTCCTCCTCGTGGTACTCCTGCTCTGTATTCACATCCCACAAAGCACCGGCAGCTACCTGATCACAAACACACTGTGCCGCACGGATACCGGTAATCATAGAGTGGTCCATATTGTTATATCTATGCTGGCCGTTTCTTCCCACACAGAGCAGATTGGGGAAGGATAACAGATAATTTTTGACCATATCAAAGCTTTGATACGCTCCGAAATAAGCAGGATATGCCTTTTTCTGCCGCAGGACGACACTTTGTATCACCTGTCCATCGGATAAAAGCTTCATTTTCCGCAGCTCTTCCACTGCCAGATTCCTGATTTCTTCATCGGGCATATTCCAAAATGCATCCGATTCGTGGCAGAAATACTCTAGACCTAACCATACCGTCTTTCCGGGGTCCGCCAGCAAAAAAGGTGACCAGTTATTAAACAATTGGATCCTTCCCATTTTCACAGAGCTGTCCTGAACATAGATCCAACAGTCCGGAGGGATATTCTGCAGCGTGGGCAATTCTGTTCCATTCTTCAGTGCCAGTCTGTCAACCAGGATACCCACCGTTACAAAGTCTCTGTAGGGAAGAGCCTGGGCTATCGCGGAAACCGCCTCCGGAACCGGTGCATCCAACTTTTCCACCAACTCCTTAACCGGCATGGATGAGATCACATAATCACAGTCTATCTGCTCCTGGCGACCGTCAGCAGTGGTAACTTTGACTGCATATACTTGCTTGTCACGGCAAAGCACTCCCTGGCACACAGTATTCAGTCGAATCTCTCCGCCCATCGCCTCGATCCGTCGGGACATGGTCTGCCACATCTGTCCGGGACCGAATTTTGGATAATAAAACTCCTCGATCAACGAAGTGTCCTTCGTTTGATAGTTCTTATGAAAGGTTCTTGCCGCAAAATCCAAAAGCACTTTGGACAGTGACAGCTTTTTCACCCGTTGCGCACCCCAGCTGGAATCCAGTTCCGCTGGTGATACCCCCCAAAGTTTTGTAGTATAATCCTTAAAGAACAGTTCGTACAACGGCTTTCCAAACCGGTTTATGTAAAAATCTTCTAAAGAATCGCCCTTTCGTTTCCGGATGCAGGCTACCAAATAACCTGCAGCACATTTGAAGCTTTTAAAAAAGCCCAGCTTTTTCAGCGTCTCCCAGCTGACTGTCACGGGATAATCGAAAAAGCATTCGTTATAGTAGATCCGGGAAATTCGTCGACGCAACAGCATCACATCATCGCAGATATTGGGATCCCCTGTTCCAGGATACCGGGACTTTTGCTGGTATTCAATAGATTCCGCAATGGGAACGCCCTGAACTGTCAATAGATCCTCCCATATTTTCCGAACCTCTTTGCTCTTGGTAAAAAATCGATGTCCACCCAGGTCCATCCGGTTGCCGTTATGCTCCGCGGTTTTGGAGATGCCGCCTACAAGCACATCCTGCTCCAAAATGATGACCCTGCAGTTCTTATCCTGTAATAACAGCTGATACGCTGCCGTCAATCCCGCAGGTCCCGCACCCACAATCACAACTGTTTTCAAACCGTTTACACCTCACTTATACAACAGAAACCGTCTGGCGGCAAAATTCCACACCAACACAATTCCTGCCACAAAAACCTTCACTATTCCAAAATACAGCTTCAAAAGTTCTGTACCGATATACATACCCAGCTCTGATATTCCCAAACCACATAAACCAATGAGAACATATTGGAAAAACTCGCTGAGATTGTTTTGTGCCTTGCTGTTCATTCCGCTGAAAACAAATTTGTGAGAAAGCAAGTAATTTACTACGGAACCCACAAGAAAGCCCGCTGCAACACCGGCATAGAGTCCTTGCGACCCCTTAGGTAATAGCAGTCTGTGAACAATCGACAGCGTTAGAAAATCTGCTAAAAAAGCAATACCGCCAACAAGCACATACCGGACAAACTGCTTTGCCAATTCCTTAAGTTTCATAGTTTTTGCTGTACAGCCGGATCATAACCCAGGCATTTTCAGTCTTTACAAATGCGTTGCCATAAGGGTTAAAGTCCTTTGCATCAGCAAACTGGAAGCCAATCACCTCATTGCCCTGCTGATCAATATAACCCCACAGGCCGTCATCGCAAACAGCCGCAAAGCCGTTCACAAAGCTACGTGCATCGTCAAAGTAACGATCTTTAAAAGCAAACGCGCCAGTACCATCAATAAATGTCCATCCCTGGTTGGTTTTTACTGCCGCATAGGTTTGGTCGCCAAACAACCGGACATCCTCAAACACCTTATCACAAACACGCTTGCCGCCGGAGTCGATCATATAGTAACCATTGCCGCTGTTAACAAAAATGATATTATTCCGGCAGACCACACCGCGGTCATCATGCTTCACATCTGTATAGGTGTCAGTACCGATATTGTTAAAATTCATATCAACAATCTGCCACACGCCATCTTTCTGCACAGCAGCAACACCGTTGGCTAACAAGCTTACTTCAGAATAATCGCCATTGACCTTCTTATCGGTTGCATCGTAGAATCCCCATGTAGTACCGTCAAATCCGGCATAAATCTCACCAACCAGAGGTTGCAATTCTGTAAGATTGCCGGCCGCAACAACCGTCTTTTTCTTATTGCCATCTGCATCGATGAAATAAACTTCATCGTCAAAGGTCTTTACAGGAGCCAAACCATTTACAAATGCGCCAACGGACGCATATCTGTTATACACAACACGGCTTCCATCTGCCCATGCCAGACCCCACTTGCCTTCTCGGTTAATGCTGTAGTAACCATCACTATAGGGACCCACATCGTCATAAGATTCGCCAAAATAGAACATATACTGAATATCCTTCATGATTTCAGTAATTTTTACAGAAGAAAGCTCTCTTTTTTGGATCACATCATACAGTGCATAGCACCTGTGAAAATCACTGTTTTCACGATATCTGGTCAGCAAGAACTCATAGGCAGCCACTTCTGTGGGAAACACTTCGATCATATTTTGGCCCCAGCCGATGGCCATATCCAGCTCTTCCATCTTCACATAGAGGTCGCCTACTTCAAGATGTAATTCCAGAGAATTCTCAATCGCCATCGCTGCATTGTAGTTGTTGACAGCATCCACAACGATACCCTGCTCGCCATATTCTCTTGCTTTCGCTAAATACACATTGTACTGATTCGCCAAATCACCACGTGTAGTGACCAACATGTAGAAAGAAAGCAAGAGGCATACCGCCAGAACAACAGGCACCAAACCTTTATAGTTTTTCATTTATCAACAACCTCACATTCCGGTCAGAATTATAGACAGATAAGTTCCCAGCGCAATTGCCGGTGCGAAGGGTACCACATCTTTTTTGCTTTTCTTCTTTGTGAGTAGCAGGAAGATTGCTCCCCCAAAAGCAACAAGCAAAGACATCAAAATGGCACTCCAAATACCGTTAAGGCCCAACAGCAATCCCATTATCAAAAAAAGCTTAATGTCGCCGAAGCCAATTGAGTTTTTAATACAAATGCAGCACAAGCCGCAAGCCAGAGCAAGCGCAAAAGCCGCTATGATTTCCGACACAACATTTCCGGCCACATATGCTCTGTCCAAAAACAGTTCAGGCACCACCAAAACTACCCGAAGAATCAGGCCGACCAATACAAATCGATTGGGAATCCGAAATGTTTTCCAGTCTATCAGTGCCAGAGGCCACAACAGGGATAAAACGCAAAACCGTTTTAGGGAAAACACCAGTGAGTTGGACGGATATACATAGATAAACATCACAGCAATTGCCAGATTGATCAGGAAAAAGATACATCCGTAAATCCCCAAAAACCGCCTGCTGACTAATGGTTTCTGTGCTTCATCCAGCTCTGCCATACCAGGGTCGGTTATCAGCAAATAAAATGCAATCAGATTTAAAACTGCGACAACCGCCAGCAATATGTAATTTTCCAGTGTCATAATTTCACCTCATAGCTGCTTATGCGGCTGCTTTCTGCGTTGCCTCCGGAGTTGTCTCCGCGGGCTGGGTCTCCTTTGGCGCAGGATCGCCATATCCGGTTTTTACCGTTACTTCCACACCGGGATAAACCTTCTTAAAATCTGTAATCGCTTGGTTAATAACTTTCATATCCGAAGAATCCGGAACCACCAGTACCACCTCATATTTGCGGGTTGCGGGGTCCGATTTGGCTGTAGTATCCTTGCCGTTTTTCTGCAGTGGGATGTTTTCTCCCAGTTTCGACACGCTCTCCTCCATAGTCCTATATGTCTGCTGCAGCTGCTTCTGAATCTCTGCACTGGTCTGATTGGTTTGGGTTGTCGTGTCAATAGAGCGAATCTTAACAAACTCGTTTTTCTTAGGATCAAAGGCATGGAAACCATCTCCGGTAGAGGTGTAGGTATAGTTCTTCTTTTCGCTGGTAACGATTGCCTTGCCTCTTGTTCCCCAGCCGGTGTCCCAAATGGTTGTTTTCTGAGAAGCGGTTACACCTCCCGAACTTGCCGACACACCGCTTGTCCAAGCTTTTGTTTCCGCCTTTTGTATAAATTTAAATGTATAGGAGGTATCCAGCAAGCGGACAATTTCCACCTCATAATGCACAATCAAGCTGACCTTGCTGTGGCTTGGATCTGTCAGGAATGTGGTGTTAAGAAAGTTCAGTCCGGAGAAGCCGTCTTTCACATGGAGTTTCCGCAAAAACGCATCGGCGCTTTCACCCTCGTAACTACAAAGGTTCTTCTGTATCAGAATCTGTGCCAGCCCCATACCCAGAGTATTGCTGAGATATTCCGCTGCATCATCACTTGCGGCCTGTTTACTGGCGCCATCGAACACGCCGGAAATCTTTTCCGAAAAGTCGGCTGTCGAGTTGCTGATTTTTCCAAGAAACCCGCTAAAAGACTCCATCAAATTGGAACTGGCATGCTCGCCGCCTTTCTGATCCATCATATCAGAAACGCCAAAAACCTCATACATGTAGGCATACTGAGACATTTCTTTTGCAGTAGAATTGAGTGCAATGCCCATTTTGGCCTGAACATAGCAAATATCCACAATAGAAAGAATAATGTAAATCGCAAAAACAAATGTGGTCAGTGCGATGGTCGCTTCCACGATCACCGCGCCACCTTCTTCATTTTTGATTCTCTCAATGAATGCCTTTAATTTTTTCATAACTACACCTGTATCCAAAAAGTGTTTTTACTTTGCTCTAAACTCCACGTACCAGTCTTCGGACAAATCTGCAACAAACTGCTCAACATAACCGCCAGCTTCTGCAATCAAAACGATAGGACTATCCGCTGTTCCAGCGAATGCGCTGGTTAACTCTGTCACTGTAGAGGGGATCTCAAACTCTCGCAGCGGCATTTCAGAGAAGCAACAAACTTCAATTACTTCCAATCCCTCATTTAGTTCCACAGCCTCCAAGCTGGTACAATAGTTGAATGCATATGCACCCAGCACACTAACAGACGCCCCGGACACAAAAACTTTCAGTCCGTAGCAATTTTCGAAAGCATGGGCACCAACTTTCTGAAGAGAATCCGGCAAGCGAACAGCAGTAATAGTATCGTGATTGGCAAAAACACCATCATCGATAGCAACGACATCCACGCCATCAATTTTTTCAGGAATTACTACTACGCCGCCGGCACCGTTATAACCGGAAATCGTCACTGCGCCTTCGCTTTCCCAGTATTCAAACTCATCTGCAGGCGTTTCCGGTGCCGCCTTTACTGCTTCCACTGACACAGACTCCACATCAGGTTTATCCTGCTGTGTCTCATTCTGTGCGGCCGGCTCGCTCTGCTCAAACGGTTCTTCCTCAGTATTCCCTACAGATGTCTTGTCGCCACAGGCTGCCAAAGACAGTACAAAAATCATTGCCAACAAAAATGCAATCAGTTTTTTCATATTATTTTCTCCTTATTCTTACGAATATCCGCGAATTTCATCGATCTTAAATGTACACCAGTCGGTTCTGTCTGCCGGGTTATTAGAAACCGTACGGGAAATGGGCAGCGCCAGCATCAGCGGATCTACCCGGATAGTGGCATCTAGCTTGAAATAAGACCTGGCGTTTTTCATCATGTAGCCGGAATCGCCGGTATATTTGCGCATATTTACCTGTATCAGATCTGCCGTACGGCGATACATTTCCGAAGCAGAGTCGCTTTGGAAGCCCAGCAGGGTAAACAGGTATAAATAATCGCTATAAAACAGACCGTTTTCGCATGGTTCCGCTTCACCTATGGATGCAGAAAAGTCCGTATCTGCTTCCTTGCCAGAACTTGAAAATGCACATCCCCATTGTTTATCAGTTGACTTATACAGCTCCACTTGGAAGCCTTTTTGCAGACGGTCTAAATCAAACGCTGTCTCTGTGACTGCCATCAACGTGATCGCTACTACTTTGATTGCTGCTGCCGGTACTATACCACTGGTAGCAGTGGAAAGTGCAGACGCTGTGAGGTTTATCGTACGTCCCGTTGTATTATCCGTCCCCCAGAAATTTTGGAAACCGGAGATAGTATTCAACGGAAGACGTAGGGCATATATATCCGCATAAGCAGATTTGATGTTTTCCTTATTGGTTTTACCATACAGGACATATTCCACTTCTGCTCCATACAGTATATTGTTGTCGCTGTTAATTAGTTTGTTGGTCAGTGTCTTGTTGTAGCGGTCAATTGTATCATCACTCAGCCAGGTTTTACTTTTGTCTTTCGCTCCGGTCACAGCTTTATAGCCGTTATCCTTATAAGCCTTCTCCGCCTCTGCCGCGGATTTATATGTTCCGTTCTCTATACCCAGCCGGTATTTACCCTCATTTTCATAAGTAACATAGCTGAACATATCCATCACATATTCTGTAGAATACAGCGAATCCCGGATAGAGTCGAAACTACCGGAGGTCAAACTCGTTACGGTGTTACCCAAAGATGACAGGAATCCTTCTGCCAGGCTAAACTTCAGATTGCCATCCAATTCCGATGGGAAATCCGCTTTTACATAATCTTTGTTTCCATACAAATTGATCTTAGACGCTTTTCCGCTACGATCAGCGTCCTTTGCTTTCTTTTCCGCATTTTCCGCTTCTTTTTCTTTCTCCTTTTTCTTGTCCTTTACCTTCTTTGATTCTCCATCCTTATCCTTAAACATTTTATACAGCCATTTGTGAAATTCGGGTTCATTCTCCTTCAACATCGGGCTGTAGTTCTTGTCACTAAAATCGATGCTGACCACTGCTGCATCCTTATTGGAATTATAAGGAGTGAAGTTATTCTTAAAGACTGTTGTTGCCTTATTCTTAACCTGCTTGTTGGTCAGGTTTTCACCAATATCATTCTTGATTCGATCGTAGGCTGTAGTATAGTTCGCAATCTCTGTAAGCTTTTTGCCATCGAACTTCATGTCTGTGATGGCCTTCTTGACGCTCTCCAGCTTGCTTTTGACGTTACACAACCGGGTCTTGAAATTGCCGATGTCAGTCTTAGTGATCTTAGGCGCAGCCCCGTTCTTACCGTTGCGCATATCGCTAATTTCTTCACGATCATTTTTACCCAAAGTCGTATCCGTACTATCTGCTGTGTCACTCCAATCCTCGAAAGCTTCGCCGTATGCTTTTGCCTTGTCTCCCAGCGTATCCAGCTTATAAGGATTGTTCAACATAATACCACCACCGTAAATAATGGTATTCAGCAGGTCAATGCACGTATCCAGCTTATCCACATGTCCTGAAAGCTTGTCGCTTATACGTTTCAGGTTTTCTGTTGTGGTTTTTCCGTTTTTCATTTTTACATTAGTAACTTGCACACTGTATTCATATTGCTCAGAAGTATCTTCCAGCTTGTTTACCAGTTGCAGGTATAAATTATCCTTGTCTACAAAAGTATCTGCTGTCAGATATCTCGCCTGCAAATCGGTTACAGACTGCAGCAGTTTGCTGCGTCTCTCTTCCCAACCGGAAGGCATATTCTTTCCCGGAGTACAGCCGTCCATAGCCAAAACCTTGGCATATGCCTTGAGCATATTGTCCGCCGCTGTTCCAACCTTGCTAATCAAACTGTTGCTGCCGGAATTGATCAATTCATGTATCTTTTTCCACCACTGGATGGGATGATAATTATCATCGCCACTTTCACTGACAGTGCCGGTGATCAATTTTTTATTTACACCCACCACTTTGTCGGAAACAGCATCTCTGGCTTGCTTGAACTCATTAATTCTTTTTTCCAGGTCGTCCAACAGGTCGTCACCATCAATATAATATACGCCGTCCTCTTCTCTGGTGGCAATATCCTTTGCTTCATAGGTAAAATCATTTAGTTCTCTGGTAGGACGCTCAAAAGGATCCAGGTGACTGTTACCATTCAGGTTGGAAACCATTAGAGAAACCGCTTCTCTATAGGTTTCACGGGCATCCTTCAGGTCCGCCACCATTTGTCCCATTTTTTCAGCATTCAGTCCACTATCACTTCTTGCCTGTTCGTACTCCTTCACCTTTTTATAGGTTTTGTACGCCGCATCCATGAAATCTTCTTCCTTGTCCGCATAGTCCTTCTTTTCTTCTACCAGCGCATCATCCGCAGAAGAGTTGCTCAAAACACTTGCTGCGTTGGTCTTGGACAGACGATCTATCACCTTGCTGGTGATCTCAATCGGACCGCGGTACTTCATGAACTCCACAACGCTGTCCTTAATGATAACAGCAGATTCTCCCAGCGAACCATTTTCTACCGGTGTAATCAGTTTCTCCGCATCTGTCTGCACATCCAACCGGTACAAATCGTGAACGTCGGTACCCAGTGCCAGGGCATTAATATATCCCAGCAATGATTCTGCATCGTCCGCATCAATGCCCTGAGAATAAAGAGCTTCCAGGAACATATAGGCGGATTCCTCATAAAACTGATCGATATCCTGGCAGGATGCAACCATACCATAATATTCACTCAGATCCGGGTCATAGTTGGCCATCAGTGAGTTCATTGCCAGATCAGCAGCAGAAGTAGTATAACCCTTTGCAAGTACCACACGGCTCATATCCACAAACATACTTGAAATCACCATACACGGAACCAGTACGATCACCAGAAATATGGAAATCGCGCCTTGTTGAAATTTCCGTTTTTTCATAATCCCGCTCCTTAATTCAAGAACTCTCCGACCTTAGTCATAACATCGCCGATCTTTTCTAAGGCTTTCTGTCCGCCTTCGGTATTCTCCATCAGGTCAATGACCATATTGACATTCCGAATAAATTCCGGCACATCGGAAACCGGTACTTCCGTTCTGCTGGACGCATACACGCCAAAGTTTTCTTTCATGCCGAAAAGCCGGATCGGCAGCGGCACTTTATACTGCACATCTACCACAAAAGTAGAGTAAATAAACGCATTCTTAAATTCCACCGTGACTGCGGTAGCCGTGGGTTTCATACCGCTAAACACACCGGTTTTCAGCTTGCTTATTTTATCGTTAAGTTGCTTCTTAACGTTGTTTTCAATTGTAGACATACCTGCCTCAGGGCTGATTTCACCAAACAGGTAACGATAAGGTTCAATTTTGTATTTAGAGTTTTTCAATGACTGAACGCCATTTTTCTCTGTAATCTCCCGCAGCAACGGGTCAGCGCATTGCGCAGCACCGTAGTTTGCCATTTGCGCAACCATAGAGTCCACAGTGCTCTTATGGAAAAAGGCATTTCCCAGATACATCATCAAAAAAATGACTAAAAACATAATCGGGAAAATGATTGTGGCTTCCACAATCAGCATGCCATCTTCTCTCTTTATCTTCTTCGCATTCATATGCTTTCCTCTTTTACATAAAGCTGGAAGGGTCACTGTTGTGTACGGCAGCATTGTGCCGTACACAACAGTCACAGTCTCATTACATGGGTTTCATAGCGTTGTTGACGTTCTTATTGATGGTGTTGAACATGGAGTTCAGCACGTTGCTGATAGCCTTTCTGAACGCCAGTGCCAGGATAACTGCAATGCCGATCAAGACAACGATGGAAACAATGTTCACATCACCGTTTTCTTTTGTGAAGAACTCTCTGGCCTTGAAGCGAATAGCGGTGGTTGCCTTGATGGCAATCTCATTGATTTTGTTGCGCATTTGAATTTCCTCCTTTCTCGTATTTTTATATATGTAACGATTACGCTCCCAGATTTGTAAAAATTGGAATCAAAATCATCACTAATATACCTACAAACATCATGCAAATGGGAATCATCAGCTTACTGGCGGCTTTTTCACCCTGGCGTCTGACTTGCTGCTTTTTGGCCGCCCAAACTTCCTTGCTTTGGTCCATCAGCATCATCGTCAACTCGCTATTGCCCTTCACCAGACCCTGAACGATGGTGGAAGTAAATTTTTTGATCTCAGGAATAATACATCTTGTACCAAAATTGAAAAAAGCATCAATTTCTGAATAACCGTTATTCATCTCATCAACTGTTTTCTGCATTTCCTGATATATGGAATTTTCGCCTGTATACGCCACCTCTTGCCAGGCTTCTCTGAGAATCATGCCGGCATTGGTCAGCAGCGCAAGTTTAGAAACGACTTCGGAAAAGTCACTAAGCATCTCTTCGGAACGCTTCATAAGCTTTTTTTCGGTCAGGGTTTCAAAGTAATAATAGCCCGCGAAAGCAAACAGCAAGCCCACAAAAAAAGCTGCAATGCTATCTGCCAAACCATACAACGCAAAGGAAAACACCACAAGGGTAAGACCTACTGTAAACTTCTGCGCGTAAATCACCCGCAAGTAGTACTCTGCGTATTTGGCGCCATACATAATCTCCAGTTCCTTACGGAGTTTACGGTCTTTGGCGGTTTTGTACTGGCAGTTGAACATCTCTGTAGCCGCATATCCCACAAAGTAGATTTCCTTCAGTACGAAATCCTTCTCATCCAGCGGATCAAACAGCGCAGCGTTTTTCTTTCCTCTGAAATATAGAATCAACCATGCTACAAAGGAAACCACTCCCAGCAGCATCATGGTGATATCCAGTATTGTTAATCTCACTGTATATCCTCCTATACCTTAATGTCCAGCACCGCTCTTCCAATGAAGTAAGAAGCAACAAATATACCGATTGCAAGCGTTGTGGAAATGATACCTGTAACAGTTGTAAAGTTACTTGCAAAGTCTTCGCTCATCATCTTGATCATTCCTATCAGCAGGATAGGCATCACAACCATGATGTTTTGCTCGTTTTTACTGCCTGTTACCACAGTTTCAATATCCTCTGCAATCTCCATCTTATCACTGAGAATTTCATGGGTGCTTCTGATGGTATCTTTGATATTGCCGCCCTTACGATAGCAGATTCTGAAAACATTGGCGAAACTCTCAATATCACCGATACCGCTTCTGCGTCCAAAGTCTTCCAGAATATCCTCCACATCGATATTGTTGGACATACCGGAAATAATGATCTCCAATTCTTTCAGAATGAAGGCATCCTCTTCGTACTGAATCTTCAAGTCATCATAAATGGACTTGAACGAATCGGTTACATTTTTGCCCGCACCCAGAGAGGTAGTCAAAGATTCCAGCATATCCCGAAACTGGGTCTTCAGCATTCGCTTCTTTTTGTCGATAATCTGCTTTGTCCGAATCGGCAAAAAGAATATGCCTGCCACAATACCTACAGTGCAGGAAATGCTGATGTCCAAAATATAAGTCAGTAATGTGGGCTGGCCAAACTCATCCTTGCCGATGCCGCCATAAAAAAGATAACCAACTACTGCGCCAACAGCAAAAGCCAGTAGGAAATAAAGCACCTTCTCCAGCTTGGACATATAGTACACTTTATAGTTATAAGTAGGAACATTCGTTGCGGACAGATAGTACTGAGGTTCCTGCTCAGTCTTATTATTCTTTGTAAACAAGCTCATCTGGCTCACCTCAAATCTCATCCTTAAAGCCGGACAGCCGCAGTTTATAATCGTTCTTCATTGGATTATCGGTACGTTTCAAGCTTCCGGACACTTTTGTTAGCGTGCTATTTTCATCTTCTTCAAACTTATACAACGGATTAAGAATAATCTTTCCTCCATCTGCACCAGGCTCATAACTAACTACCTCGCATATTTCCATTGTCTTTCTCGACTTATCGCGCAAACGAGAAAGATGAATGATAATATCCACTGCAGAGGCAATCTGTTGGCGAATAGCAGGCAATGGCAGACCTGCGGCACCTTGCAGCACCATCGTTTCCAAACGGCTTAACATATCCTCAGTGGAGTTTGCGTGGCCTGTAGAAAGAGATCCATCGTGACCGGTATTCATAGCCTGTAGCATATCTAATGCTTCACCACCACGAACCTCACCAACCACGATACGTTCAGGACGCATACGAAGAGAGGACTTAATCAAGTCACGGATTGTGATTTGTCCAGCACCAGAAGCATTTGCGTTACGTGTCTCCAAACTAACCAAGTTCTCAACACCTGTTATCTGAAGTTCCGCAGAGTCCTCGATTGTAATAACACGTTCGTCTTTCGGGATGTAGTTAGATAGTGCGTTAAGGAATGTAGTCTTACCAGAGCCAGTACCACCAGCAATGAAAATGTTGTACTTTGCTTTAACTAGAAGTTCCAATTTATCGGCAATCTCTTGCGTGATAGAACCATAAGCTATTAGCTTTTCTATAGTCATTGGGGTTTTGGAAAACTTACGGATGGTTAGTGTCGGTCCACATAAAGCTATGGGGGGTAACACCACGTTAACACGGGATCCGTCGGGAAGACGAGTATCACAAATAGGATTAGCTTGGTTAACTTCACGACCTGCCAAACCTACGATTCTCTGAATAACATCCTCCAAACGGCGCTGACTTTCAAATTGTTTGTCCAACTTGAACAGTCGGCCACTTTGTTCGATAAAGATGTTTTCAGGCCCGTTAATCATAACTTCGGTAATGGTATCATCGCTAATAATGGAATCCAAAAGGCCAAAACCACGAATAGAACTATATACCTGTTGAATAATGGAGATTTTTTGATCAATAGAACAATAGCGTGCCCCTATTCTTTGAGTTACGATCTCTTCGACCTTTTCCTCCAGTTCTTCGTCAGACATTTTGCTTAAAGGTAGATTCTCCGACACATATCTCTTAATTTCTGCAACTAACTGTTGCTCCTGTTCAAAATCCATAGCGATACCGCCTTGTATTAAAGAATTTTGTTAAAAAGATCCATCGGTGCAAGTTGTGCCAAAATCTGAGCGGTGGTTGCTCGCTCGTATTTAGGTGCACCACCGATTTCACGCAACCCTTGAACTTCAACTGTTTGTCCAGTTTTGCTACTAGCCTTGTTATACATAAAACTCATACGGTTCATAAGTGGTGCATCAGCGTTTTGTTCCATAATGGACAACGCCTCATAAGACCTCCGAATCTTACTGTTGGACAATTCGGATCCGTCTCCCACCAAAACAATATCGCGGGCTTCTCGGTATAGCTTCAATGTGTCTTTATCCAAAGCAAAGTCTGCATCAATTACAATGTATGCATATTCACCCATCAACTGAATCTCAGAAAGAAGTCTCAGTATCTCGTCGATGCTAAGTTCCATCATATCCAGTGCAACTTTAGGCTGAGAATAAAAATGAACACCAGATGCATCTTGCTTAACACAACTTTCCAATTTCAGATGCAGGTTTGTCTTCTTGCTCTTAAGTGCGAAAATAAGGTCACTCATATCAAATAAACCTTCGCCGGTGAAGAACAAATCTGCAG
The DNA here is from genome assembly GCA_045656945.1 of Faecousia sp. Taxonomy (GTDB): domain Bacteria; phylum Bacillota; class Clostridia; order Oscillospirales; family Oscillospiraceae; genus Faecousia. The sequence goes on along the minus strand of JAZOSD010000042.1, from coordinate 45,331 downwards.
AACCGAACTTTTCCAAATTTAGGTAGAGTGTCTTCTTTCCGGCTGCGGCCATATGCATAGCACATGCGGCGGCAGCCGTGGAACAACCAACACCACCACTGGGCGAACAGAACAGAATGATTTTACCCTCATCACTATTCATTTTGAATCCGGTAATACTGCTGGCCTTCTCTGAATAAACACTAAGGATCTGCTTATAAATCAAATCCGCTTTTTGGAACTTGCAGATAGCCCTCTGGTTGTTGACCATATCAATGTCAACCGAATCAACCAAATATGCAAAACCGCAGCGAGTAGGCAGTTTGGTAACATCAATATCAAAGCTATCTCCAGCAACCAGTACATCAATTTTAGCGGTATTAAGGTTGCTTAATGCCACTTCCTGATCTGTAAAAGAATAAATTTCAAATTTATCCGCATACTTAGTCCCAAACACGGAAACAATTCTAGAAAGATAGCTTTTATCCTTTTCCAAAATAGCCAGTTTAATCTTCATAGCAAACCCTCTCAATGTACAATTTGAAGCATTGAATAATGTTGCGTAGAACAGGTTATTCTACGAGCGTATACTATGCCTCATTATCTTTGTCAGTATACCACTTTTCGACATAATTTGTCAATAAATTCGAGACAGCTTTTGAATAGAATTTGAATATTTTATGCATTAGCTATCAATTTGGGCGTATATGGGGCAATAGCTGTGAATGTTGCCCATATATTAGTGGTATGGTAAGGGGTCAGTTCACACCCGTATATATTCACGAAAGGAGCATCCAAACTATGCCACGAAGAGGAGATATCGTAATTGTTCCTACATTATTGCAAATGTGCTATATCTGTTAAAATATATCCCTTGCAATTTATTCTCCAGCTCCTTCACCCTCATAAATATTCTTTATCCGGATAATCCTTTTATTTGCCCGTCGCTGGGCGTATTCCAGCAGGTTCCTGGAATTGCTGGCACCATGTCGAACATAGCAAATCAACCAGTCGCAAGTATCTACCATAATTCTGTTTGTTTTTACGATTGCAAAGGGTCTTGGTGTCTTCTCCAAGCCTTCCGGATAATATGTCCCATCATAACCGGGTGGTTTCTCAATCGGGCGCACCGCAGGATGATATGGCAGCACCAGCATCAGGGTAATATCCGGATACTTCTACTTTGCACGCTTTACTGCTGTTGCCGCAATCTGATCAAATCCGCCATATCAGCCTACATAAAAGTAACGAACACTTTCTTCGGTTATAAGCCGATTAATTACCAATTCCAGTCTGGGAAACAATCTTTCATCAGCTTCCCTGTGTCCAATAAAGAAGCAAGAATTCATCATAATCCCTCATCAGATCTGCAAAATAGAGCAAGTGGACCAGTTTCAGTCCTAAGAAAGGGTTGACTTTATGGAGCAGAAGATTAAGCAGAATGATCGTATTGGTGAAAATATCCGCAAAATCAGAAAAATGAAAGGCCTTGGACAAACAGACTTGGTCAGAATGCTCCAAATCGACGGCTGTGATATGACAAGAGAATATCTCGTCAAAATTGAACGTTGTACACAACACATTCAAGTCAGTCAGCTCCGTGCCATCCGCAAAGCATTAAACACATCTTATGACGCACTTATTGACGGTGTTGAAGAACGCGAGACTACAGCTAAATAAATAAAAAGGAACCCCCCGGTAAAACCGGGGGTTCTTCATATGCGGGCATAGCCCTCTGTTCCTCGCGTAACACGTGAACGCGTAATTCTATTCTACCAACTGCGAAAAGGGCAGTTATCAGCACCAGCTTATCCTTTCGATACGAGCATTGTTCTTATTCCGAGTGCTATCTCTCGCGTAAAATGACATCTACCTATCTTTTACATTTGTATTTGCTTTCTATTATAGGTAGCAGTATAATTGTGATGTCATTCATATTCACATGAGTGCCTCCCTGTTTTGATTATTTGTGCAGTTGGCGGACCGCACCTATAATCTTAACAGGGATTTTTACTCACCGCCATAGGCTTTATTGAACCACGCGTCTAACCCGTGGTTTTCTTTATACAAAAATAGCAGCTCCTGTGGTTAACAGGAGCTGCTTGATAGTGTCGCTGATATGCTTATGGCGACGGTTGAGGATTTTGTGTTTTGCTAATATTTTGCTAATGGGACTGTATTGTATTAGCAGGATTGGCTGATATTGGTCAACACGACTTGTATGAAATAGTTCTCGGAACTTTGTATTTTGTGGTACTATTCCGAACTATTTGGAATAATTTGCACCCTGTGGATTCGCCCAGTGCTTTCTCCTAAGCGGAAGGTCGGGGATTCGAATTCCTTCTGGAGTGCCAAAAAGCACGGCAAAAGCCGTGCTTTTTTATTGACAATAATAACACTTCGTGATACGATGTATAGTATATAAGGAGGTATGGTATGGATATTCAGTTAAAACGGGGACTTTTGGATGTTTGCGTATTGGCAGCAATCAAGAATGAAGAGTCCTACGGATACAAGATCATCAAGGATATGAAGCCGCATATGGAGCTTTCTGAGTCCACCTTATATACTATTTTGAAGCGATTGGAAGGTGCCAATATGCTCACAGTACGCACTGCTGAGCACGGCGGCAGACTTCGGAAATATTACTGCATTACCCAGGCAGGACTTGGACGAATCGAAGATTTTAAGAAAGAATGGAAAGAGATCCAGTCCATTTACCAATTTGTGACAAAGGAGGATAATAGCAATGACAAAGCTTGATTTCATTTCAGCCTTACACAAACATTTATCTGCTTTACCGAAAAAAGAAGTTGATGAGCGTTTGAACTTTTATTTAGAAACGATCGATGATCGGATTGAGGAAGGTCTTTCGGAAGACGAAGCGGTTGCTGCAGTAGGATCTTTAGACGAGATTTCCGCGCAAATCATTGCAGAGATTTCTCCAGTAACAAAAAAAGAAAAGCCGCAACGGCGGCTTAAGGCGTGGGAGATTGTTATGATCATTCTAGGCTCCCCTATTTGGATTTCCCTGCTGATTGCGGCATGTTCTGTGATCCTTTCTGTGTATGTTTCCCTGTGGGCAGTAATTATTTCCCTGTGGGCAGTGTTTGGCAGTCTTGTGGTCAGTGCCTTTGGGACTATAGTGGGTGGCTGTTGCTTGGCACTGGGCGGTTTCCCGGCAGTGGGAATCGCTTTGATAGCTGCCAGTCTTGTCTGTGCAGGGCTTTCTATTTTCCTGTTTTACGGATGTAAGTACGCAAGCAAGGCTGCTGTCTGGTTGACGAAGCTGCCTTTTCAGAAACAATCCGCTCAAAAGGAGGAACATCAACGATGAAAACAAAAAAATGGCTGATTGCGGCAGTTGCCCTCATTTTGATTGGAGCAATACTATTTATTGGTGTGCTATTTGCATTAAAGTGGGACTTTTTAAGACTATCAACGGTAAACTATGAAAGAAACTACTATGATATTCAAGAGGACTTTCAAAGTATTTCCATAAAAAGCGACACCACCGATATTATTTTCGTATCCACACAAGACAAGAAACCATCTGTAGTTTGCTTCGAGGATGCAGAGCTTAATCACTCCGTTTTTGTAGAAAACGGCACACTAATCATTCAACAACTTGAGAAACGAAATTGGTTTGACAATATCGGCATTATTATGCACGATCCGGAAATCAAAATATTCCTTCCCCAACAGCAATATGACGCCCTCACCATTCAGGAAAACACCGGTGATATTGAGATTTCTAAAGAATTTGCATTTAATAAGATAGATATTACCTTAAGCACCGGAGATGTTAAAAATTACGCATCAGCATCTGACATCCGCATTAAAACCACTACCGGTGATATTGATACAGAAAACATATCTGCCGATACCATAAGCATCTCTGTCACCACAGGAGATACCATCTTAAAGAACGTGGTGTGTAACAAGCTTATTACATCCGGAGATACCGGCGATATTTCCTTTGAAAATGTAATAGCCGATCAAGCAATATCTATTGAACGGACCACCGGCGATGTACAACTAAAAGGATGCGATGGAGCAGAACTGTTTATCAAAACAAACACCGGTGATGTCACTGGAAGTTTACAAAGCGAAAAGGTATTTGCGATCCAGACAGACACAGGAGATATCGATGTTCCTAAATCTGTAGCAGGCGGTATATGTGAGATCACCACCTCTACCGGAGATATTCATATTACTATAGACTAACATAGAACCCCACCGGATTTCGGTGGGGTTCTAATTCATTCCGAGAACAGGAAATTAACCAGCTTGGTTGCCAGGATAATGATGCCGATAATGGCAAAAATAACCAGCATACCAACGCCCATATACTTCAAATTTTCCAAAAAAGCCATTGGATTAAACTTAAGACCAACTGTCAAAATATGCATATCGTCAACCTCCCATCAGCTTTGCTGCAATGTTCAAAATGATACCGCCGGCAATCACCGATGCGATCTGTCCGGATACATTGACACCAATAGAATGCATCAGCAGGAAATTCTGGGGATCTTCCTCCTGCGCCATTTTATGGACGATACGACCGGACATTGGAAATGCGGAGATCCCTGCCGCACCGATCATCGGATTGATCTTTTTCTTCATAAACAAATTCAAAAACTTGGCAAACAGCACACCGCCTGCGGTGTCTACGATAAAAGCAATCAAGCCAAGACCCATAATCAGCAAGGTATCCAGCTGCAGGAATTTATCTGCAGTCATATTAAACGCCACAGAAATTCCAAGGAAAATGGTAATGAGATTTGCCAGCACATTTTGTGCCGTATCCGACAGAGAATTGAGCACGCCGCATTCCCGGATCAGATTGCCGAACATCAAAAAACCAATCAAGGCAGTTGCCTGGGGAATAATTGCAGATGCAACCACTGTAATGATAATGGGGAACAAAATTCTTGTCAGCTTGGAAACAGACTTCTGCTCGTAAGGCATCCGGATCAGGCGTTCCTTTCTGGTAGTAAGCAGCTTAATGACCGGTGGTTGAATGACCGGAACCAACGCCATATAGGAATAGGCAGCCACTGTAATTGCACCTACATAGGAAGATCCAAGCTTATTGGCAACTGCAATAGAGGTAGGACCATCTGCTGCGCCGATGATGGCAATGGAAAAGTAATCACGAAAATCCGGGAAGAACATACTTGCCATACACAATGTAAAGAAAATTCCAAATTGGGCAGCTGCGCCAAAAAGCATCAGCTTAGGGTTGGATAGAAGCGGTCCAAAGTCGATCATTGCACCGATACCGATAAACAGCAACAGCGGAAACAGTTCATTGGCGATACCAGCATTATACAATTCCTGGATCGGGCCAACAAGCGCATCAGAAAAAGGAATATTCACAAGAATGGTTCCAAAGCCCATGGGAAGCAGCAAAGAAGGTTCCATTTCTTTGGCGATTGCCAGATAGACCAGCAGACAGCCGATGAAAATCATAACCAGATCTTGCCAACCGAAAGCCAGCAGGTTTTGATATAAAATTTCCATATTAGACCTCCTTAACCAATGCGCACCAGCGGTGCGCCAGTTTCTACGGTAGACCCCTTACTGACAAGCACCTGCTTGACTGTGCCACTCTTAGGTGCCATAATTTCATTTTCCATCTTCATAGCTTCCAGAACTAACAGCACATCTCCTTCTTTGACTGCCTGTCCCTGGGACACATTGACTTTAAGAATTGTGCCGGGCATAGGTGCATCCACCGGTGTTCCCTCTCCTGTAATCACAGGTACAGTGGGTGCAGCACTAGGTACAGTTTCTAAAACAGGTGTTGCGGGCGCTTCTGGAGCAGGCACATAGGTTTGGAATTCCTGGGTCGACATAGGCTCTGTAATTTCAACCTCCACCTCGTAGGTGCGGCCATTTAAGGTCAACTGATATTTCATATTACTGTACCTCCTTGATAGAAATAAAACGCAATTCATTTAGGGGTTTCCCTGTTTTATCTGCTACAATCGCCATCAGCATTGCCGCTGTTTTCGGTGGCACACTGTGAAGTTTCAGCTGACCGGCAGTGCCGGGAGCAACCACCTTTTGAGGTTCTTCCGCAGGAATTCGAACAGTGGAAGGTGCAGCCACTTTCTTTTTAAGAGAAAGATGCTTGCGAATTGCCATAACCGAAACAACAATTGCAAGGGTTGCAACCATTGCCAGTGCCACATAGTCAGGCTGGGTGTTTTGAACTGCAGTAAGTATCAACATAATATTTTCTCCTTTCGGGGGTTATACACCAAACATAAGCCACAAGTAGATATATGCAGGGATAATGGCAGCCATTGTAAAAGGAATGCCGATTTTGAAAAAATCACTGTTTTTAACAGTATATCCTTCCTTGCGCAGAATACCAATTCCGGTAATGTTGGCAGAAGCACCAATAGGCGTGCAGTTTCCGCCAAGGGTAGCACCGGATAAAAGTCCAAAATACAGCACAGTGGGATCTACATTCAGTGCCGTTGCCAACCCTGCGATCACGGGGATCATCGTGGCAACATAAGGAATATTATCGATAAAAGCAGAAATCAGCACCGATGCCCACACGATAACGGTATAAAGGAAGAACAGATTGCCGCCACCGGCTTTGGCAAGAAGGTTTGCTGCAGCATCTATGACTCCCTGCTCCGAAATACCTCCGATCATCAAAAACAATCCAAGCAAAAGGCCTATCGTTTCAAAATCAATTTCCTTTAGCGGAGAAGTGATCGCTGATATATTTCTCTTTTTCGCAAAGTTATAAACAAGTCCAATAACCAGCAGTGTACAGCAAATCAGACCATTGGTAATATCCGGTTTGTTGGGAATAAAGGATGCAAGGATCAGTAAAACGATCGTTCCCAGCAGCAAGGCAGACGGCACAAAATCTGTAACCTTTGTACGGTTACCGGTCTTGGGAATAGGTGTTTTTTCCTTCCGGAAAAGAAATGCAAGAATGATGGCTGAAAGAACTGCACCAAGCTCCACTGCAAAGAACATACCGGGTTTTCCCTGATACCAGAAAAAGTCCATAAAACTCATATTCAGCGCAGAGCCTAGCATAATAGCTGTGGTGTCACCTACCAGGGTTGCAGCTCCCTGCAGATTTGAAGAGACAGCAATGGCAATAATAAAAGGAACAGGATTGGTTTTTAGCTTCTTGCAAATCTCCAAAGCCACAGGTGCAATCATCAACACCGTTGCCACATTGTCTACAAATGCGGAAATCACGCCGGCAAACAATGCCATTGCAACCGCTGCCCACTTTACATTGGGGACTTTCTCCATAATTAGATCCGCAAGTAATTCAGGCATTTTGCTTTCAATAAACAGTGCAACAATGCCCATTGTACCAGCGATCATAAGCAGTACATTAAAATCAATCGCCCCAAAAATTCTATCTAAGGGCAGCATACCTGTTACAACAAAGACTGCTGCAGAAGCCAATGCAATGTAGGGTCTATATTTGCTAAACACCAGCATCAATACATAAGTAACAGCAAAAACAGCAAGTGCGGCATACATCATTTTAGAACAAAACTCCTTTACAATTCTTCATATTCTTTGTCATCACCTACAGGATTGCAGACACTGTAACCAACATTCACAAGATGATCTGCAACACGCTCAAGACCAGCAACAGCAGATGAATAATAAGGACTCACTTCCATACTGCAATTACCTTCCGCAAGCCGGGAAAAATGGCTGGCCGTAAGTTCCTTTTTCATTGTATCGATTTTCTCTTCCAGCAATGCCAGCTTGGGTAGGTTTGTTTTATTCAGATTGTCAAAGGCATCCTTTGCAATGGAAATCATTTGGGTAACGCCTTCGCACATTTTCTGAATATCTTCCTTTGCTTGCTGAGAAAAAGCGATCTTCTTCCCCGCCATTTCCGCTGCAATTTCATAAAAATTCTCTGCGTGGTCACCGATCCGCTCCAAGTCGTTGAGCACGTGGAAATAAGAGCCAATCACAAGTTCATCACTTTGTTCCACAGAGGTAGACAGCTTAATAAGAAACTTTGTAAGGGCGCCATTGGTAAAATCGATCACCGCTTCATTTTCAGTAATGCGTTCTCCACATAGGATTTGATCATCTACCATCGCAGAGAAAGAACAGGTTATATTATCCTCTACTAAGCAGAACATATAATCCATTTCTTTTTTCACTTGCATAAGCGCAACTGAAGGCATCGCAAGCAACCGATCATCGATATATTTCAAAGTATGCACTGCCTCTATCTTTTTCTTATCTTTAATTACACGACAGGAATACTGCACCAGTTGTTTCACAAACGGAAGAAGCAGACAGGTTGTTACCACATTGAAGATCACATGGAATATGGACACTCTCATTTGCAGGGACATAGGATCATTACCGGGAAATATGGACATCAAAAGATGGATCATTGGTTCTTTGAAAATCCATACAATGGCTGTAAAGAATACTGTGCCAATTACATTAAAGGTAAAGTGAATAAGTGCGACCCGCTTTGCATTGGCATTTGCGCCTACAGAAGCCAGAAGGGCGGTAACACAAGTTCCAATATTCGCACCCAAAACGATAAAAAGTGCAAGGTCCAGAGGCAAAACGCCTGTGCCTACCATTGTGATCACAACGCCGGTAGCTGCCGAAGAGCTTTGAATCAGTGCAGTGAATACAACACCCAACAAAATCAGCAGCAACGGGAAATCAATCACGCTAAAGATACCCTGAAACATAGATTCTACCAAGGGATTTCCGAATGCCTGCTGGCTGCTCATTACATTCAATCCTACAAAAATCAGTCCTAAGCCACTGCATAACAGACCGACAATCTTTATCTTTTCTTTTTTGAAAAAACCCATCATTACACCGGCAAATGCCAGCAGATACATCAGCATATTAAAATAATCATTTTTTAGTGCAACCAAAACACCTGTGATCGTAGTACCGATGTTTGCACCCATAATAATAGGCACAGCCTGCATAAGGGTCATTACGCCTGCATTGACTAAGCCTATCACCATAACAGATGTTGCCGATGAGCTTTGAATGATTGCTGTAACACCGGCACCAATTCCAACACCTGAGAAACGGTTATTGCTAATACGGCTTAGCATTTTCTTCATTCCATCGCCGGCACTTTTCTCAAGCGCTTCGCTCATAAAGTTCATACCAACAATAAAAACACCTACGCCTGCAAGCAGCCAAATAAGGCTTTGTATAAGCTGCATTACATCTACTGTTAATCGCATATTTTCTCCTTTCCTATATCAAAAACCATTTCAACCCATTTTATTTAATTATAGCATTTATCCGGTTAAGAGACGGTAAATAATAAAAATGCATTGCGCTAAAAGATAACGCAATGCACTTTTATTATTCATTTAATCTGTAACCTACACCAAGCTCGTTTGCAATGTAGTTTTGCTCTCCCGGTTTATCTCCCAGCTTTCTTCGAATATTCGCCATATTCACCTGCAGCTTTTTAATACTTCCCTCTTGGGCATATTCTCCCCAAATTGCTTTTATAATTGCAGCATAGGTCATCATCTTTCCTGAATTTTCAGAAAGAAGAGCAACGATATTATATTCTGTTTGGGTAAGCTTTATGGTTTCATTCTTGATAAACACCTGTCGGGCGTCATAATCGATTTCCAAATCCTTGAGCACAAATCTTCCCCCTGGCAGCCGGCCTTCCTCTGCTCGAAAGCGGTTGTTCCTTAATGCAGCTCGTACCCGCGCCAGCAGTTCTCCGGGGCCGAAAGGCTTGGTGATGTAATCGTTTGCGCCTGCATCCAATGCCGTGATCTTATCTGTTTCATTCGTTCTGGCTGATAAGACAATGACCGGCGTCAGGGAATCCTTTCGCACAAAATTAAGTAGGTGCATTCCATCCATATCCGGAAGTCCCAGATCCAAAATAATAAGGTCCGGAATATGGGATGCATACATTGTTTTTGCACTAGAACAGGCGTCTGCCAAAATTGTTTGATAACCGGCTGTATCCAGCATTGTGGCGATTAGATTGCGGATATTGGTTTCATCTTCCACAAGCAAGATTTTATATTTATTCTGCTTCATTGCGTATTGTTTCCGTGTTCAAGGCGAAACGGAATATCGCACCTCCTGTTTTTGCATTTTCTGCTTTGATACTGCCGCCGTGGGCTTTGATGATCGTTGCACACACCGACAGACCGATACCTGCGTTTTTCTTCTGGCTGTCAGCATTTTCATAGTCTGAAGTATAGTATCCGGTAAACAGCATCTCCAAATACTTGGGATGGATCCCGCATCCATTATCTTGAATTTCAAAAATAGCCTTATTTCCAAGGGTAAATACCCGCAAAGTCAAAAGTGTCATTCCCTGTGCATGCTGTACCGCATTTTCCAGAATATTCACCAGGACTTGCTCGATCAAAATGGCGTCCATAGGAATCATAACCACGTCATCCGGAAGATCAAGCACAACCTTTTGGTCAGGATACCGCTTCTTGAATTTCAGAATCACTGCATCGATCAATTCCTCAAGGACTGTGGGTGTTTTAATGATTTTCACCTGTCCGCTGTCGATTCGGGTGACTGACAGAAGATTTTCCACCATACGGACAAGCCACTGGGAATCCTCCTTGATACCGGTCAGTATCTTTGTTTTTTGTTCTTCTGTCATCTTATCACTGTTTTCCAAAAGTGTAGTGCTGGAACCATAGATCGTTGTCAGCGGTGTTCTCAGATCGTGGGATACCGCACGAAGCAGGTTTGCACGCATACGCTCTTTTTCGCTTTCTGCTTTGGTTGCCTCGTGTTGTTTCAGTTTTGTGGTTAGGGCACTTGTAAAGATAGCGATCGCAATCATAACAATCCCGGAAATCATATTGACGGGAATTGTAAAATTGAGGGCAAAGTACGGAAATGTGAAGGCATAGTTAACCGCCACTGTTCCAACAAAGGCTGCCACAACACCATATAGATATCCTTCTGTCAGCAGGGACACCAGAAACACAGCGAATACAAAAACTGTTGTAATATGCTCCTGCACATCGAATATGTATTGAAACAGCAAACTAAGTCCAAATGCACCCACCAGAGAAAGAACTGTAATTGCAATATTCTTCGCGCGCTTGCGAAAATTTTCCACCATTTCACCTTCTTCATTTAACTTTACTTCATTATACTACATTTCGAGGTAAAGAAACAGTAAATATTTATTAAAATGCAGAAAACCCTCCGGTGTAACCGGAGGGTGCATCTTTATTCAACGGTAGGAAGTTTTGCAAAGCTGGCTTCCAGTTCTTCGTCAGAAGGAACATAGTCAGTCATCTTGCCATCGTGGAATTTTTCATAGGACATCATATCGAAGTAGCCGGTGCCGGTGAGGCCAAAGAGAATGGTCTTCTCCTCCCCTGTTTCCTTACAGCGGATGGCTTCATCTATAGCTACCTTAATTGCGTGGCTGCTTTCCGGGGCAGGCAGGATACCTTCCACTCTGGCAAAGGATTCTGCAGCCGCGAATACGGCTGTCTGGGGTACGGAAACTGCCTCCATTAAGCCATCATCATACAGCTGAGACAGTGTGGGGCACATACCGTGGTAACGCAGACCGCCTGCGTGGTTCGCCGCGGGGATAAAACCGCTACCCAAGGTATACATCTTAGACAGAGGGCAGACCATACCGGTGTCGCAATAGTCATAGGCATACTTACCTCTTGTCAGTGTGGGGCAGGATTCCGGTTCTACTGCGATAAAACGGCAATCCAGTTCCCCTTTGATCTTTTTACCCATAAAGGGTGCGATCAAACCACCAAGGTTTGACCCGCCACCGGCACAACCGATAATAATATCCGGCTGAATATCATACTTTTCCATTGCTGCAATGGTTTCAAGACCAATGATGGACTGGTGCAGCATTACCTGATTGAGAACACTACCCAATACATAACGATAACCTTCCAGGCTGGTGGCAGTCTCCACTGCTTCGGAAATGGCACAGCCTAAGCTGCCGGTAGTGCCGGGATGCTCCTGGAGGATCTTTCTGCCCACTTCCGTTTCCATAGACGGAGAAGGTGTGACCGATGCACCGTAGGTGCGCATCACCTCCCGGCGGAAAGGCTTGAGCTCATAAGAGCCTTTTACCATATATACCCGGCAATCCAGTCCAAAGTAGGAGCAAGCCATACTCAAGGCAGTACCCCATTGACCGGCACCGGTTTCGGTGGTAACGCCCTTCAACCCCTGCTGCTTGGCATAATATGCCTGGGCAATGGCAGAGTTCAGTTTATGGCTGCCGCTTGTGTTGTTGCCTTCAAATTTATAATAGATCTTTGCAGGTGTCTGCAGCTTTTCTTCCAGGCAGTATGCCCGCACAAGGGGCGCAGGCCGATACATTTTATAGAAATTGCGGATGGGTTCCGGAATCTCGATGTAAGGTGTTGTATCATCCAGCTCCTGACGGATCAATTCATCACAGAACACACCTGCAAGATCCTCAGCTGTCATAGGCTTACGCGTATCAGGATTGAGCAGCGGTGCAGGCTTATTGACCATATCCGCCCGCAGGTTATACCACGCTTTGGGCATCTCGCTCTCTTCCAGATAAATTTTATAAGGTATTTTCTTTTCCATAATACATTCCCCTTTTCGGTTTTTGGGACATACAAAAATCCTGTCCCAGTTACAGAAGCTGGGACAGGATAAATAATTCCTGCGGTGCCACCCGGCTTGGCGCAAGGCTGCGCCCACTCAACGCGTACTGACATACGCCGGCATTTTGTTACGGAGTGCCATCTCCGGCGCACATACTGCGGATATCCCGGTTCTGATTGCCCTCGGAAGTCCATTGGGCACCCATTCTTCTGCCGCGTTTCCACCATCCGCAGCTCTCTGAAAGAAGGAAATGAATGCTTACTCACTCTTCCTCAACGGTTTTGAAAATTGTAGCACAGATAACTTACTTTGTCAAGTATGGGCGGACGGTTTTCTTCACAGTGCGGACAAAATCTCACTGCAGTCCTGCAATACCAAATGGGGTTTTTCTTCTGATGCTTCCAAAATTTCCGGTGTTGTTTCGCCACTGAGAACTAAAATTCCGGTTATTCCCGCATTCAAGCCGGATTTTATATCCGTGTAGATCCGATCTCCTATAACCGCCGTTTCTTCTTTTTGATAGCCGGTATGTTCCATTGCCAGTTCCGGCATCAGGCTGCTTGGTTTACCGATCACCACTGGACGCCGTCCGGTAGCATTGAAGATCATTTCGCAAACACTTCCGCAATCGGGGACGCTGCCATACTCTGTGGGACAGACCAAATCCGGATTGGTAGCAATATAAGGAATATCCTTACGGGTCAGCAGGAGCTTGCTTACATCCTCCAGTTTCTTGAAGGTCAGCTCTGTATCAAAGCCCATCACAACGCATTCGACCTGATCCAGATCGGTGGTAGTCTGAAAACCCTCCGACTCCAGTTCTGCGATCAAGGATCTTGTGCCGCAGACATAGAGGGTCTTTCCCGGATGGTGCTTTTTCAGATAATATGCGGTAGCCTGTGAGGATGTGATAAAATCCTCACGGGTTGCAGAAATGCCCATTTTCTCCAGCTTCTGAATATAATCAGTCACGCTCTTTGAAGAGTTATTGGTCATAAACATATAGCGTCTACCGGTGGCTTTAATTTTTTCCAGCATCGGCACAGTGAAGGGATAGAGCTGATTGCCTAAATACAGTGTTCCGTCCTGATCAAAGAGAAAAAGCTTAATATTGCGAATGACTTGGTTTTTATCCATTATTGGATCTCCTTTGTTGCAACGAGCTGTGTTCCAAATATGTTTTCCATCAACACAGCACCGATTTTCACAGGCGCATCTACTTTGATCTGCCGAATTTGTGCCATTGCCTCCAGCATTTTTCCTTTTGGGATCGGTGCTGCTGTTTTTACGCTGACCATAGTATCCGACCGGTTGGCAATGCGAACTGTAGCCGTTAAGGAACGGACCGGGTTGGTATATTCATCGATGGCATGTTTCTCACCCCGGGGACATGCGTTGCCTGTGACTTCCATTTTACCATTTTCTTCTCGGAGCGTCAACTGACAGCCTTTTGGGCAAACAATACACGTAATTTCTTTTTTCATTTTGACTCCTCCACCGAAACGGTAATCTCCCCGGCAGCAGTTCTCAGCATATCCGCTGTAATCGTTAGCTTTTCCATTTCACCGGGAGCAACCCTTAGCCGCTTTGCTGTTGCAAGCACAGTATCTCCACATTTTACAAACAGTTTCACATTACTAAAGGGCTTTGTTACGCGGAAGAACACGGATACATTCTGATCTGCTTCCTTGGAGATACGCTGAGGGAGCACATACCGCACACCGGAACCAGGTTTTGTGATAAGATAACTGCCCTTCATTTCTGCACCCTGAACATAGGCAGCAGCACCAATGCCGGCACGCTCTGCTTCCTCAGAAACATAGTCTACCAAATCATGTACCTGCAAAACATTACCGCAAGCAAAAATACCCTCCGTATTCGTCTGGCAGTTTTCGTCCACAACTGCACCGCCGGTTACCGGATCAATGGCAATTTCCGCCTCACGGGTCAGCTCATTTTCCGGAATCAGTCCAACGGACAGCAGTAATGTATCACAAGGAACAAATCGCTTGGTTTCATCAATGGGTTTCCGGTTTTCATCCACCTGTGCAATCGTTACACCCTCCACTCTCTGCTTGCCGTGTACTTCACAGACAGTCGTGCTTAAGTATAGAGGGATGTCAAAATCCTCCAAGCACTGTACAATATTTCTTGTCAAGCCGCCGGAGTAAGGAAGCAATTCACACACTGCCTCTACCTTTGCACCTTCCAGAGAAAGACGCCGTGCCATAATCAGTCCAATGTCACCGGAGCCAAGAATAACTACCCGCTTGCCAACCATATAGCCATCACAGTTAATCAGCTTCTGTGCTGTACCGGCACTGTAAACACCTGCAGGACGAGTTCCGCTGATATTCAGCACACCACGACTCCGCTCCCGGCATCCCATAGCCAAAATCACAGCCTTTGCCTGCAGCTTCAAAATGCCACTTCGGTTTTGAGCAGTAACAATTTTATCGGGACTGACCTTTGTGACGGTAGTTTCGTAAAATACAGGAATTCCCCGGGCGATCACCTGCTGTTTATATACATCTGCATACTCCGGTCCTGTCAGCTCTCTGCCCAGCTTGTGCAAACCGAATCCGCTGTGGATGCATTGGCGCAAAATGCCTCCAATATCCTCTTCCCGGTCCAAAATCACCACATCACGCACACCGGCATCAAAAGCCGCAATCGCTGCAGCCATTCCGGCAGGACCACCGCCTACCACCACAATATCATACTGTTTCATTTTTCTACCTCATTAGAGCTTGCCGATCAGCATCTGAGATCCGCTGCCGGATTTTGTCACACTTTCCATAGGGATTCCCTGTTCCCGGGCAATCAGCTTCATAACATAAGGTGCACAGAAGCCGCCCTGACACCGACCCATACCGGATCGTGTACGACGCTTTACACCATCAATATCCACCGCTTTGGGATTGGTTCGGATTGCCTCCAGAATTTCCCCCTCACTAACCGTTTCGCAGCGGCATACAATTTTGCCGTAGTCAGGATTATTCCGGATATACCCATCCTTTTCTTCATCGGTCATTTTCCGAAAGGCAAAGGGATCTTCCCGGTGTCCATTCCAATTTTCTTTTTTGTCAAGGGACAAGCCAATGGACGACAGTATTTCCACAACATATTGAGCAATCGCCACACAAGCTGTCAGGCCCGGAGAATCGATGGCTGCCGCGTGAACAAGGCCTTCCACCTTATCCGATGGCTGGATAATAAAATCGTCGCTATGCTCCGATGCGCGGACACCGGTAAAGGATGTGATAACCTGGCGCAGATCTACGCCTGGTACACTCTTAGCTGCCAGCTTCCCAACCATAGCAAGACCTTCCGGTGTGGTTTCCCGGTTTTCCGGAGTTTCCACCGGAACTGCCGTAGGTCCAACCAAGAGATTGCCGTCAGCTGTGGGAGATACCAAGATTCCCTTTCCGTCTTTGGAAGGCACTTGGAAAATGGTATGCTTGACACGCTTGCCTTCCTTTTTATCCAGCAGCATATATTCACCCGCCCGGGGATTGATGGTGAAAAATCCATCGCCTGCCATTTGTGCCACTTTATCAGAATAAGCACCGGCGCAATTTACAAGATATCTACCCCGAACAGTTTCTCCAGAAGCTGCATTGACAGTAAATACATCTTTTTCCTTCGTGATTTTTTGTACACAGAAATTGCGTTTTAATTCCACCCCATTATCCATTGCATTTCCGATGGCTGCAATGGTCAGTTCATAGGGGCAGATAATACCTGCATTCGTGATCTGCAACACGCCGGTGACTGCCGAAGAAAGTTCCGGTTCGATAGCTCTTGCCTGATCGCCTGACAGTATTTTAAGATCGTAAATGCCATTTTCGTGGCCTCTGGCAAGAAGCATATCCAAGGTCTTGTTCTCTTCCTCCGAAAATGCGCACACCATTGAGCCGTTATGTATATGGGGTACAGACAACTCCTCTGCCGCGCGGTACAGCAGGTCCACACCCTCTGCGTTAAGCTTAGCTTTCAGTGTGCCTGGGATGGGATCATAACCGCCGTGGATGATACCGCTGTTTGCCCGGGATGCACCCATTGCCACATCGTTTTCCTTTTCCAGCAAACAGACTCGTAAGCGATATTTAGACAATTCCCTTGCTAACATTCCACCTACAACACCTGCACCGACTATTAAAACATCATACATATAAAGCGCTCCCTCTCTTCAAAATACTTTGTTGCATTTCGAGCCAAAATATGGTACTATCATATAAATTCGATCAAAAATTGTCAATATACAGCCTTTTTATCGCATTTTTCAGACAGTATTTGAGCGTTTTATTGATTGTTTTGTTAATTTGAGGTGATTCTTTATGCCTTTCTATGAGCGGGAAGAACGAATCTTAAATGCCCTTTTGGAAAAAGAAACAGTGCGTGTTCAGGAGCTTGCAGATAAGCTGTATATCAGTGTGCCTACACTCAGGAGAGATCTGGCAAAATTGGAGTCTTTGGGCAAAGTTATCCGAACGCACGGTGGCGCGCGTCTGCGTAAGAGTCCGGCTGATAAGCAAATCCCTATTGTATTGCGGGAACAGGAACAAAACAGTGCTAAGGATATTATTGGCAGAAAGGCAGCTTCCCTTGTTAAGGATGGGGATATTATTATGCTGGATGCCAGCACCAGTGCATACAGTGTGATCCCCTACCTGGGGGAATTGAACGATCTGATTGTAATTACCAGCTCTGCAAAAGCAGCTGTTCTGTTGGGGCAAATGGGTATTCAGACAATCTGCACCGGTGGACGAATGATTACCCATAGCTTTGCTTTTATTGGTGATGACGCTGCCCATACGGTACGCAGCTATAATGCCGATATTGCTTTTTTCTCCTGCCGCGGGCTTTCGCTGGATGGTCGCCTAACCGATAAGTCTATTGAAGAAAACATTCTCAGGAAAGCAATGATGCAGCAAGCCAAACGCAATGTACTCCTTTGTGACAGCAGCAAAATCGGACGCACATTTCTCAACACCCTTTGTTATGTGTGGGAAATCGATGAAATCATCTCAGAAGCTCCTCTCCCGCAGGAAATCATACAGATTATCACATAAAAAACGCCATTGGAAACCCAATGGCGTTTTTATATTCAGATCATCCAGCAAGCATATCGATCAGCTTGCCCAGAACCGGTTCAAAAGTTGCACCGTACCAGTGTTTATCCACTTTTGCTGTAGCTTTAATGCACTCTACTGTATAATCTGCGGCGATTTTTGCAGCATCATAAGCAGTCTTGCCACGAACCAGCGCACCCACAAAAGCAGAGGCATAAATATCACCTGTGCCATGGCAGCTGTTGGGAAGCTTATCGTGCTCATAGTAGGCATAATTTCCATTTTCCAGCACCACAACACCGGTCTTACCGGGAGCATAGGAAACACCGGTAAAAATCACATTCTTGCAGCCCATTGCTGCCAACTTGGAAAGAATATTATCGATATAGGCACGGTCATAATCAGGGTTATATTCTGTATCAGTCAACAAGCAGGCTTCTGTCAGGTTAGGGATCACAAAATCAGCCTTGCTGCAAAGCCCCTTCATTGCCTCTACAAAGGCGTTATCAAAGCCGGGGTACAAATTGCCGTTGTCTGCCATTGCCGGGTCTACGATCTTCAGACAGCCTTCAGCAGCCACTTCATTAAAGAGATCAGCAACATAGTCGATTTGCTTTGTGCTACCCAGATAGCCTGTATAAATAGCATCGAAAGAAATATTTTCTTTTTTCCAATGATCCTTGATTGCAGGCATATCCTCCGTAAGGTCACGGAAGGTATAGCCGCTGAAGCCGGCTGTATGGGTAGAAAGAACTGCAGAAGGCAGGACGCAGGTCTCCACACCGCAAGCAGAGATAATAGGAAGTGCAACTGTCAAAGAGCACTGACCTACGCAGGAAATGTCCTGAACTGTCAATATTTTAGGATATACCATTATAAACGCCTCTTTTCTTAAGATACACTCATTTTAGCAAAATCTGGTTATAACACAAGTGCCATTTTGCATTATAAATATATAGCCAGTTTTAAGCATCAATAGCAAGACCCCGACGGACGAATCCGCCGGGGTCTCGCTATTTAGGGAAGAGACAAATCAATTTATCAGGACATTCCGTTTTCTTCCAAAATCCGCTTGAGTGCAGAATTATGAACTTCCATCAGTTCATTATAGTGGTATTTCTCCTGCATTTCGCCAAGGATCTGATCCCATTCATCAAAGCTCCGCTGACCCATATACATCTTCTGCCACTGCGTTTGCGCATAGTTAAACAGTGCCAGTGCATAGGTATCATAGACATTCTGCTCCTCGTCATTGTAGCGAATCATATGCTGGGCAGGATCTTTGCCTCTGAACTGCAAGCCAAGTTCCAGAGAAGCGGAATCAAATTCATTCAGGGAAGCACGATATGCGCCTTCCATACGTCTGCCTACAAAACCAGGCTGATACAGGCCGGAGCCCATCAGTCCACCGTAGGTGTCCAAGAAGCTTTGAATATATTTCCGGTTGCCGTTCTCGTCCACTTCGAATGTTTCGCCTTCGATACCCCAGTTGGTCAGGAGCATTCCCTCGTCAGAATACAGCCAGTCAATATAGGCAAGCGATGTCTGCAGGTTATCGTTGTAACCAATAGCATACCAGAAACCGGAGCCAGAGCCAATACCTGCTGCAAAGCTGGTGGTAACCACATCCGTTTCCTTCGCATAGCTGCCAAAATTAAAAGGAGCAGCCGCAATTACCTGGAATTCCTCCCGCAATGCCTTGCCGGAACGATTCATCATAGGCAGACGGTCGGTCTTATCGAAGGTAATGAAAGAAGTATTACTTGCAAATGCCTCGTACCAGGAAGCGGTATCCATTGTGGCGCAGGAAGGATGCATCAGGCCTTCCTTGGTAAGTTCATTTAAGAACATACCCATTTCCTTATAGGCATTGCTGATCTGTGCCATATAATATTCGCCGTTTTCATCCAGGGTAAAAATAGTGTTGTAGTTACCCTGCAAAACATGGGTGCCGCCCCACAGGTGGCTGTATGCCTGTATGCCCTGCATATTGCCGTTAATGGAACGCATCACAAAGGGATAGGACTTCGGATACAGTTCCTTCAGTTTCCGCAAGGTTGCCACAAACTCTTCCTGATTGGTGGGGAATGTCAGATTGTTGGCTTCAAAAATGTCCTTGCGATACAGGAATACATAAGGATCGCTGGTTTCCGGAGTGTAAAGCGGGACTGCATAAAGTGCGCCATCCGCAGTTGTATAACGGGTCACATTACTTTTATTCTTGGGATCTTCCAGGAAACGCTTCAAGTTGGGCATCATATCCAGGTAGTTATACACATTGATGTACGCGCCGTCGTCACCATAGCTCTCCCATTGGTCGCTATAGGTGTTAGAAAAGGTCAGATCCGGAACATCCCGCTCAGCGATCATCGTTGCAATTTGCTGAGAGAAGCTATCCAGCTCCACATAGTTCAGGTCAACACTCAAAGCTTCCTCGATCTTAGGCAGCAGCCAGGATGTCTCATGATCCCAGTCGGAGTTGGAGAATGCATACAGATTAACAGTTTTTCCGGTTAAGTCCGGTGCTTGATAGTTTTCCAAAGCGACATTGTCGCCATTGAAGGTCACTTCCTCACTGTCACCGCCGCAGCCAGCCAGTAAGGTCATACAACACATAAGTGCCAGAACACCTGCTAAAATTTTCTTAAGCATAATGAAACCTCTTTTCATATTGGTTTATGTTTGTAGTGGCGGGGGCGAGCCCCGCCCCACACAGTTCAACTAAAGATTGTCACAATGCAATCAATTATCAACGGTTTCTTCTTTTTTCTTGGTCTTAAACACCTTTTGGTGCAGACTGGGTACAAACCAAAGAACTGCAAAGGCAATGCCGGCATCGGCAACTACTATTGCGGGGATACCCCAAGTCTGCAAGGCTTCCAGTATAAACTCAGCACGCTTTAATTTATTTCCCTTTGTGCAGAAAGTCCTGCCTAATTCATTTAGTGCGTTATAGGCCTTTCTTGCCTCGGCAATTCGTGTCTTATCACCCAGGGTGACAATACCGATCTTTTTGATCATCAGGTCCACATTTTCTGCCGCAGACTTTGCGTTCTTCAGTGTTCTGAGTTTCATTTCCGCCTGTTCCAGTTTTGCAAAGGAGACTTGAGCACGCTCATCAGAATAAAGCTTATCCATAGCCGTTCTTGCTTCTGTAATGGCAGGCTCGGCTTCCAGCGTGATCTGGGCAGGGATTGCCTGAATCAGACTTTCCACATACTTCACAAATTCTGCTCTCAGGACGGCCACCTGTTCTTCCGCATCCTTCAAAATGCTGGTATCCACCAGTATTTTCTGGCTACCGGTCAGGGTTTCAAATTCGGTGCGAACTGCAACCACAGCAGGCTCTTTATCCAAAGAATCAATGGGGAACAAGTCTTTAAGGGCATTAACCTTCTTCTGCATTGCCTCAGCAATACGCGTGTCATTTAAGCTAGATGCCAAATCGTATGCTTCCTTCATTTCCTTGTAGTTCTTCACATACCGCTGCTGGCGCTTATTGAGGGTCTTATACTCATCTACCAGCGGTTGCAGAACAGGATATGCATCTGCATCAACAGTAAGGCCTGTAAGGGTTGCTGCGATCTTGCACTCCAGCACATCCGATTCTGCCTCATACAGCAGCTCCAGATCCTGAATCAGTGCCTTATAATACCAGCTTAAGTTTTCATAAGCAGAACGGGCAGTACGAATGGCGCTCTCGGTTTCCACCGTAATTTCACCGGAGTGGATTTCCCGGAACATCTCATCCACTTTCTCTGCAATAGCCCAGTCCTCATCGGTTACATTCAGGGGCAGCATCATAATATCACCGCCGTTACCGAAGTAGATATTACCATCTTCTGCCATCAACCAGTCTTCCGGTGTATAGCCCATAATCCGCTGATTTTCTGCTACCTTCACTTTACCGATCGGTGCATTCCAGTCTGCAAGCTGAATGCGCTGCATACCGCCACCGGTGGGATAGAAGGATGCATAAATATAATTGTTTTCTGTATCGAAATACAGGGTCTTTGCCTGTCGGTTCACGCCACTGGTGGTAGAATACAGGCTCTTATTAAAGGAAATCACTTCCTGCACATCAAACTTCTTTGTTTCCTTATCGAAGGTAAAGCAGAGGAGTGTTTCGGAAACAATTGCCCAAATTCTGCCGTTTTCCGATACATTGGGGTCTGCGGTTACGCCATAGATATAACCCACGGGACTTGCAAGCCCCTTGATATGCTCACGCACATCCAGTGTTGCCAGAACTTCGTCATTCTGATGGTCATAAGCGGCGATCAATGCAGAGCCTGCAACAAGCTGAGCGCCGTCACCGCCACTACGGGACATACCGCAATAGACAATTCCGTCATGATAGGCAAGAGAGATGGGTGACTGATCCTGCACAATGTGCCGCTTCCAATGGTATTCACCGGTGGTTGTATTATAGCTGGTAACAGCGCCACCGTTCAAACCGGAATCAGGAATCGTGCCAACGAACACATATCCGTCACCTGATGTGATCGCAGGCAGACGCTTCTGTCCGGTGATCTCGTGATCCAGTTTGAAACGCTGAACAACCTCGTCAGTTTCCGGATAGCATTCCACCAGTACAGTTGCACTATAGCAGGCTGCATACAGTTTATTATTATACCAAAGTATGGAGTCGGACTGACCGGCTGTTTTGAAGGTCAACTCCTGCTTTCCGGTATTGATATTATAGGAAACTGCATAGTCTGTATTCCAGGTACCGGCATAGATCAGACCGGAACCGGGCTCACCGTTGGAGAAACTGATGATCTCAGAGCCACCGCCAACACCGTAAACAACATTCTGCCACTCGTAATAATCCTTTGTTGTAAGATTCCAGATTCTGGGATGACCACCGGTTGTACTATGGCTGATCAGGCACAGGTCACCATCCAGTGTAACAGTGGAGCTACCAAAGGAGTTGTGGTCACCGCTGCGGAAACCTACACCGCCACTTCCATAGCCTACACACTTAGAGAACACACCTGTAGCAACATCATACTCGTAAAGACCATAACCGGCAATGACTGCATACTGCTTTCCTTCAATGGGACTGGTAACACCCCAGCTGAAAGTACCGGGCAATTCCGGGACGTCCACCAATTCCATTGTGTCCATATTGATCACAATGGCACGGTCTTTGTACTCCGTAACAACACCAACAGCCAGCATATTATCACCCAAAACACTCAAGCAACGGATACGGGTATCCACTGTTGTGCCGGTAAGCTCCATAATATCGATGCTGCCTTCTATCTGTGCTGTAGCGATGTTATACTTGACCACGCAATTGAATTTCTTATCATACTGGAAGGTTGCATACAGATAACCTTCATGATAAATAATTGCAGTTGCGTATGTAACAGACTCCGGATATGCAAACAGTTTTGTAAAACGCTCGGTTTCAGGATCGTATTTGAGGACATTATTGTTGCCAACCATTGTCATATAAATAATGCCATCGGGATCAATGGTAATATTCTGAATGCCGGTACAGTTAAAGCCCACTTGGCTGGGGAAGGTATCCGTCTTTTTCCAGGTCAAGGTCACGGGATCGTAGCAAACCAGATATTTGGTATCACCGATCCAAACCTTTCCATCCGGAGCCACTGCCATATTTCTGCCGCGGGTACCACCAATGTTTGTTTCATCCAGCAATTCATTGGTATCCAGGTCATAAACAAGCAGTGCACCGCCTTCCAGCTTTACGAAGTAATAATCGTGACCGTTCACTTCTGTAACAGCGGTAAACATACCTGCATCTACAACGCGGACAACATTATCCGCCACCGTGATGGGATTGACCTTCTTTTCTGTTTCCTGTTTCGTTTCCAGAATACCCTTTTGCATCAGGATCTGGGAAATATTCATCTGGCAGGAGGAGGCAGAGAAGGTGGAGTTTTCATAGCATTCCAGCACAAGGATGTATTCCTTGCCTGCTTCAAAATTCCAGTAACCCACAAAGGAGTTTGCACCGTCAACCACTGCTTCTGTACCAAATTCGTTGGTCAGAACCACCTTGCCTACCCGGTTTTCAGGATCGGTCAATGCCCAGATATCTTCCTTAGCTGTATCACCAGGCAAGATATACATAGCAATCGTACCGCTATTGGGGCAGGTTGCGTGGTTTAAGGAGATCGTGAAATCACCGCTGCCGGGACTCTTGATACGCAGTGCCACCCAGGCATCTCTTGCAGCGTAAAGGCGCATACCTGTGCCACTGTAAAAACGCATCATATCTGTGGGAACATATTCGCCTTTTGTGTTCTTTTCCACAAGTCCGTCGCTGGACATTTCCCACTTCCAGTTCAGGTATCCACTTTTCCAGGCGGCATTTGCCTGTTCAAAGGGAGATGCATAGCCGTCTGCCTTGGGTGTGGGCATATCATAACGGTATTCACCGTAGGGTTTTAAGATACCCTCAAAGGAGTCACCTAGGTCAAGATCATACACAACACCGGGATGGGTCTTACCAATCGGCAGCTTGCCGTCTGCAACCAAGCCGTCCTTGGTTACTTCCACATTGATAAGGTTCAGGCGCTTACCGCGGACAAACTGGAATACAAGCACATATTCCTCGTTCGTACCGAAGGTATATTCACCTAAATAGAATGTACCCTTGCCGCTGAGCCGAGCTTTGGAAATCAGCAGATTTTCCTGTGTCATAGCCGCCTGAATTGCTGCTGCAGACATAGGCACGCCTGTTTCTGCAGGAATCAGGTAAACATTTGCAACGGCAGTGTTGGAATCCACACAGTTTAATCTTACATCGTAAGTAGCTGCGCCAGGTGCTTCAATGCGGAAAGCACTCCAGGCATTGTCCACATCCATAAAGTCCACAGTGGACTTAAAGCGCATATAGGTTGCCCGGATACTGGGAATACTGATATTTGCTGCTTCATACTTCCAGTCGATCACATTATCCGCGTACATCTTTGCGATCTTAGTGTAGATGCGCTCCGCTCTTGTGCTATCCGTATACTTGGAAATGGAGTTTTGGGGGAAGTTGGGATCAATGCTCACCAGGTGGAAATTATAGATCATTTTTTCTGCCGGTACTTTGGGTGCAACTTCCACATGGTCTACGATTGCAATGCTGCTCAGGCAGATACGGGTAGAACTTGTTTTCAGGACTACAATATACTCACCAGAAGTAAAGGTGTAAAGGCCTGCATTGCTGGTACGGCGCTGTCCGTTCAGACTAACGGTTGCCAGCTTATTAGCATCCACCATTGCGCTTTCAATTTGCGCCGCTGTCATTGCTTCACCGGTTGCCGGGAAAATATAAGGCTTTGCCACAGTTGCATATACATCTGTGTTGGTGTTGAACACCAGATCATAAGCGCCGGATTTCGTCACATTCAATCGGAACGCGATCCAGTCACCAGCGGTGGTGTCTACACGCAGACCCTGCTTATAGCTGCCACCACGCACAATGATGTTCTCATCTTTAATATTGGAGGAATAGGCTTCTACCTTCCAGTTGACTTTATCCGGATAGGAAACCGCCATTTGCTCGCCAACCGTATTACCGTTGCCATACTTTTTAATATAGCTCATGGTGGTGGTAATACCAGAGAAGGCTTTGTAGTTATAAACCTCAAAATCGAAGAATCCATCTGCCACTGCCACATCCGGTTTTTCCGGTTCGGTGGGAGCATTGGGATCTGTGGTAGGTTCTTGATAATCCTCATTGGAGCCGGGAACGGCCAATGTCAGGCTACGGAGGCTAACACCGTCGGAAAGAGACTCTTTAACCTTGAATGCCACAATATAATCGCCCTTAGTAAGGAAGGTATATTTACCAAGGTTGTGCTTTGCGTTGGCTTTCAGTTTCAGATCTGCCTGAATCATATTCTCGTCACTCATTGCCCCTTCAATGGCAGCTGCGGAGGTAAGGGTGCTGCTACTATAGGCTTTGGGTGCTTTGAATGTGAAAATATCCACCGTGTTGGCATTGGAGCCGGCTTCCAGCACCAGCGCGTATTCACCGCTCACAGGCACATGGATACGGATTGCCGCATATTGCGATGCAGCAGACAGGCGCAAACGCATACCCTGATCATTTGTGCCACGGAACATATAAATCTTTTGGGGATTGCTGTCGCTTCCTTTTCCGCTTTCAATGCCCCAATTTATTTTCGTACCATAGTTGTCGAAGAACCAGGACGCAATTGTATTTGTTCCGTCATATACACGATGTGCCTGGAAATCTGCCAGGATCCGTCCGGTTGTTGCATCGACAGAGTAGGCAGTGGCATCGGACTGGAAGTTCGTATTCTTGTACAACTCAAAATCGTACACAACCGATTCTGTGGGCGTATCCGGGATGATCGGCAATGTGGTTTCTTCCGTTGCTTCGGTAGTTGCCTCGGTAGTTACCTCGGTAGTTGTCTGCGTAGTTGTCTGGGTTGTTTCTGTAGGTGCGGTTGTTTCTTCTGTTTCCAAACCCTCCACCAATGCCAGCATACCCACAAACGCCAGGGCGCTGTTCTTAAGTACTACGATATATTCCCCTGCTGTATAGGTCTTTTCTGCAAAAGCAACAGTGTTTACACCCGCCATTGACTTTGTTCCCAGGGAATTTTCCGGAATCATCTTTGCAGAAATGGCATCTATGGTATTTTCTGTCAGGTCTGCTGCCGGGAATGTGTAGGCAGTAAAGCTTGCGCTTGTAGCCGCCTTTGTCTGGTCCAGGGTATGGGTCAGGGTAAAATCACCGGGTGCAGGTACACGCAGCTTCAGTGCCACCCAGTTGTCTTTATTCTTAATTCGCAAGAAATAGGCTTTGTCTGCCCGATAAGTAGTTTCTGCCTCATCGGTTGCATTTACATAGGCCCAGTTCAAAGTTCCCTGATCGTATGCGGTATTGATTTTTGTTCTCAATGCAGGAATATCTTCTGATTTGGCAAACCAGCTGTTATAGCCAAGATCCTGCTCGTTGTACAGACGGATATTGTACTCGTCGATGGTAGTGGCGCTGTTATCCACAGTTGTTTCTGTGGGTAAATCTGCTGCCTTTTCGCCAACCAGTGCCAGCTTATCCAGATAGATCATACCGGAACCCACATAGATGACGATATACTCACCGGCTTCAAAATTCATAGCATCAAAGGAAACACTGGTAGCACTTGCGCTCATAGCTTTTGTGCCTACACAGTTCTGCTCCGTCATCAATGCCGTAACAGTGCTGTCGGAAGCCTCAGGCAGCAGGTCTGCCTTAAAAACATAGGCAGTCACATTTGCTGAATGGATAGCTTTTGCAGGATTTACAGAATATGTAAGGCTATAGTTACCTGCTTCCGGAACGCGGATCTTTAATGCATTCCAGTTACTGCCGCCTTGTGTGCGCAAAGTATAGGCATTGCCACTACGGTAGGTAATCTCTGCACCGTCCTTATGGTCCACCCATGTCCAGTTCAGGTTACCGGCATTGTAGGCATTGTCCAGATTGGTTTTTAGTAAAGAAATTGCCTTTGTCTTATTAAACCAGCTGTTATAGCCTTGATCCTGTGCAGCATTGTAGAGTGTAATGTTATACTCTGCAACCAACTCCTGTGTACCCTCTGCGCTTACGGTAAAGTTGGCAGGTACAACAAAAGATGCCAGCAGGCACAACAAAAGCACCATTGCCGTGAGTCTTTTTACCATATT
The DNA here is from genome assembly GCA_045656945.1 of Faecousia sp. Taxonomy (GTDB): domain Bacteria; phylum Bacillota; class Clostridia; order Oscillospirales; family Oscillospiraceae; genus Faecousia. The sequence continues at coordinate 17,978 of JAZOSD010000042.1, read as the reverse complement.
CCTCATAATAATCCCTCCCATTTATTTGTATGGCTTCAATTCTGCATTTACCATATAATCCAGTTGTTTCAGTTTCCAAAGAAGTGCTTCTTTATCACAAACATAGTCCATAGAAGGTTCGTAACCTAAAGAAGAATCCTTGCAAACCATTGGGATCGCTGTTTTAACATTTTTTCGTTCCGCTTCAGCAAGTTGTTGGATCGCTTTTGCATACTTTTTGACATCTTCTATTTTTCCTGCTGTCAGGAGCTTGCCTCGCAGCAGATAGAATTTCTGGAAATGGATCGCTGTTTGATGACAGCAAGCCAGGAACTGTATTAAATTCAGAAGTCGTTTCAGTTCTTCTGTTTTATTGGGGATCGTTTTAAGAATTTTGACTGCATTTTTTGTATGCCGGAGTGCCAGCTTTGCTTTCTCTATTTCATCATAGATTCGGACACTGTAAGGGCTGACAAACACACTGTCCCGGAATTGATCTCTGACATTGTAAATGGCATTTCCAAATACTGCGCCGGGTCGGTTTGGCATTTTTAACGCTTTTAAAATACAGAAGGGGTATGCCGGTCCAATTCGGTAAGGACCATACTGATTTTCCACACTGGGTACGATTCCATCTACAGAGGCATCCAATTCAGAAAAAGCATCCAAAACCTTTTGATAATCGGTTTCCGAAAGGCTTCTTGCCAATTTCTCCAGTCTAAGCGCATAGGCTTCACTGCCAGTAGAAAAGGTTTCTCTGCTGAGCTTTGTAATAAACGATGGGGTGAAACCCATGTGGTGGCTTTCCATCAAACCGGAAAGTCCCCAGTCCTCCTGTGCCTTCAGCAGCGCCTGATTTCGCATATTCCAGCGACCGGGAAAAGGTTCATAGGGTGCAGCACCAAAGTCCCAGGAACGACCGGAAGAATTTGACTGGGTATACAGGCGAATTCCTCTCTCCTTGGCTCTTTTTGCCTCACTGGCAAAATAATCGCCCGGTCCGGGTAAATAAATACTGTAATCAGACACTCTTCCCTTGCTATTTCCGATTTGATACTGCTGGAACATTTCAAAGGTAACCATCAGGGAAATATCCGTAGGCAAAGAATCTATCAATGCCAGGCGGTCTTCTTCCGGTGCCCAGCCCCAGTTATAGGTCCAGAACACAATATCTGCATCCGGTTTTACATTGCGGATGGTGTCACGGACCAGTGAAATCCACTGGGCGTAATCATAACAGGGAAACCATCCGGGACTTTGCTTGTCAATGGGAATGCCATCCGGTGGTGTGATTCTATGGGGTGCGCCTGTTGAACGGGTATCTTTGCTGGGAAATTCCACGCTTTCTCCCACGAACACCATACCCTTAAATGGATGGGCACGGAAAATTTCTCCGTAGACAGCATCGTACTTTTCCTTTGCCCCTTCCTCTTCCGGATGGACAAAGTTTTTGGCATAACAATAGGCATACACATCAATGCCGTATTTTGCCGCACGGGCGATCAGGTCAGAAAAGTCATATTCTTCTGTAAAATGCGGTCTGGATTTCCTAGGTGCTGCCACATACACCGTAATGGCATCAAATCCGTGGTGCGCGCAAGCATTTAAGTATTCATCGGGAAATTCATCCAGTCCGTAACCGGAATGGACCATACGGGGAGAAAACAACGCTTTCTTCTCTGTAATGCCTTTTTTCAGGAAAGGCGCTTTCCGGTCTGTCATCCGGTTTTCCAGATCATAGAGCGCCTGGGCAATGCCGCGATCATCGGCAGCAGTAATCACAATTCCCTTGTCCCCTACTGTAATCTTTCGGGACATATAGTCTGTCATTGCCGGGTCAATAGAAAGTTGAATATCCCCGTTTTCTGTTACACTCTTTGTAGAATAGCCAAAGGCTGTTTTTAAGAAGGCGGAAAAGTCCTTAGCTGCGGTCTTAGCAACCGGACTGTCACAATTCAAGCAAATTGTTACTTCCTTTCCAATCACCAGTTCGTCTGCATCCGGTGTCTTTTCCTTCCAATTGCGAATTGTATTATGTACACGGCAATACCGTTTTTTAAATTCATAAGAATTTTCTGTTCTCATTTTATTGCTCCTCTTGCACGCAATATCTCTTGACAGTTTAATTATACCTCTGTTATACTTGTTGAACAGGGCAAAAAGTAACTTTTATTTGTCGATTTGTAACAAACAGAAAACCAACTTTTCCCAATCATGGGGGTGTTTTTTATGCAGCCAAATGATTTTCAGTTTATCAATTTGAATATCATCCCAACAGATTTTGGTTACGTTACCTTTTATCCGGGTTGGGTGTGGGAAAATGCAGACAGTACCTTTCCGCAGCACCGTTTCTACTACATACTAAATGGCAAATGCACGATTCGTATTGCTGGCAAATCTTATGTAGGCATCCCCGGACGGTGGTTCTATGTCCCTGCCGGCGTCCCCTGTGGTTATCTGAGTGATTCCACAAAACCCTTTTCAGAATATTTCGTACACTTTGACCTGATCCACAGTAACGCAGATTTTCTCTCTTCTTTAGATCTACCCCACTATGTGGATGTACCCAAGAGCGATACTTTGCTCCAACTATTCAAAAACGGAGCAAGATGTCGAACCAGCGAAATGCTTTCTGATAAGTTACAGCTATCCGGTGTGATGTTTAATCTTCTATCTGAATATATCCGCCTGTCCGGAGATATCACTGCAAGTGCATTCTATCAAAAGGATGCCCAGAGCTACCATATTTTGCGTTATATTCAGCGGCATTTACAAGATGATCTTTCTAATTCTACCCTTGCTGCCTATATGCACATGGATGTGCGCAATTTCATCCGGTATTTCAAGAAGGTTACCGGACATACACCCGCTAAATACATTACACTTCTCAGGATGTCCAAAGCGCAATCCCTACTGACGGAAACAGATACCCGGATTTCCGATATTATGTATCAGGTTGGAATTGATGACCTTCCCTTGTTTTCCAAAATGTTCAAGCGGATCTATTCCCTTTCCCCGAAGGCTTATCGGGAAATGTACCGCAGAGAAGAATAAATGCACGAAACCCCGACGGATTTCTCCGCCGGGGTTTCGTTATTTAGGATGGAGACAAGCAAAATCATTCATCGTGGGCAGATCTGCCCTACAGCAAGCTTTAACTATCTATTTCCTCTTTTTTCTTGGTCTTAAAGACCTTTTTGTGCAGGCTGGGAACAAACCACACCACTGTAAAGGCAATACCAAGATCGGCAAAAACAATTACGGGGATTCCCCAAGTCTGCAATGCCTTCAGGATGAACTCAGCTCTTTGGAGTTTTCCTGCCTTCTTACAGAAGGCGCGGGCAGTTTCATTGAGTGAATTATAGTACTGTCTTGCCTCAGCAATACGAGCCTCGTCACCCAAGGTGACAATGCCTATTGCTTTCATCAGTACATCAAATTGCTCTGCCTTTGCAAGGGCGTTTTTCAGGTTTCTAAGCTTTGACTCTGCAGTTTCCAGCTTAGAGTAGGATACCTGCTTACGCTCCAAGGTATACAACTTATCCGCACCTTCACGGGCTGCTACAATGGCAGGTTCTGCTTCCAGTGTGATCTCGGCAGGAATCGCCTGAATCAGTTCTTCTACCTGCTTGACAAACTCTGCACGAAGTTCTGCAACCTGTGCTTCTGCTTCCTTCAGGATGGTAGTATCCACCAGATACTGCTGGGAACCTGTGAGGGAATCCAGTTCAGTACGAACTGCCACCACCTGGGGTTCTTTCTCCAGTGTTTCGATGGGCATTATATCCTTAAGGGCATCTACCTTTTTCTGCATTGCTGCAGCGATACGCTGATCGTTCAACTTGTCCGCCTGCTCATAGGAGGTTCTCAGCAGCAGATAATTCTTCACATACCGTTTCTGCCGGTTGTTGAGCGGCTTATAGGCATCCATCAACTCCTGCAGCGCAGGAACATCATCGGCAGTAATTTCTTTGCTTTCCCAGGCAGCGATCTTGCACTCCAGCAGATCCACTTCAGCTTCTTCCAGAATATTCAGTTTCTGAACCAATGCCTTATAATACCAGGTCAGGTTCTCGAATGCAGAGCGGGCAGTCTTGATGGCTGTTTCACTTTCCATCGTAATCTCATCTCCGATGGACGCAATCAAACCGTCCACCTGCTGAGCAATTGCCCAATCTTCCTGTGTTACATTCAGCGGCAGCATCAGCAAATCACCCTTATCGCCAAAGTACATATTGCCATCTTCTGCAATAATGTAATCTTCCGGCTTGTGGGACATAATGCGTTCCTTGGAAGTGATCTTCACTTTGCCAATAGGCGCATCCCAGTCTTCCAGAGTCAGGCAATAAGTACCGCTATCCTTGAACACAACATAAAGCTGGTTCTTTTCCTTAATGAACTGCAGCTTACTTTGCTGTCTGCCAATTCCGCCGGAGGTGTTGTAGGCACTTCTTTCAAAGGACAGCACAGTTTGCACATCAAAGGTATTGGTTTGCTTATCGAAGGTGAAGCAGAACAGAGTATCTGCAACCACCGCCCAAATTCTTCCGTTCTCCTCAGCATTAGGATCTGCGGTCAGACCGTACATAAATTCAACCGGTCTGGGAAGATTGGGGATATACTTGGTAATATCCAGGGTTGCTAGGGTCTTACGGTTCTCGTAATCGTACGCCAGGATCACTGCATCGCCACCCATAGCCTGGGTGTTACTTCCACCGGCACGGGAACTGGTGATAAATACCACCTTATTCCAGTAGGCTTCGTCAATGATAGACTGATCCGGGATCAGGTTACGCTCGGAATACCACTGACCTGTAAGGGTATCGTACACAGTCAGGGAGCCGCCGTTATGGTTGGTATCCGGAATGGAACCAACGAACACCTTATCGTCACCAAATTCAATGGAGAACAGACGCTTCTGTTTGGTGATGTCGTGATCCAGCTTAAAGCGCTGGATGTACTCGTTACGATCGCGTTCCAGCTCAACCAGAACGGTTGCACTGTAACAGCCGGCATACAGGATACCCTTGTAGAAACCGATGGTATCGGTCTGACCGGCAGTTTCTGTAATGTTGGTGACAGTACCGGTTTCTGTATTATAGGTAGCCGCATAGTGGGCATTCCAGAAGCCGGCAATGACTTCGTTTGCGCCCTCTGCACCGGTTGTAAGACTGATAATTTCAGAACCGCCACCGGTTGCATCTTTAACTAGTTCACGCCACTCGTAGTATTCCTTCTTGGTCATATTGATCACACGGGGGCTGCAGTATTCCTTCGCCAGGTTGGAAATTAAGCAGAAGTCACCGTCAATGGTTGCCCAAGACTTGCCGTGACCGCCAGCCATTGCACCGGAACGGAAGCCGGATGCGGACATAGATGTGAATCCAGGAACCTTGGCAGTAGCACCGGTTGCCACATCGTACTCATACAAGCCGTAGGAGCCGCAAACCATATACTGCTTGCCTTCGATTTCCTCAGACACACAGTAGTTGATCGGTCCGGGCAGACCCAGATCTACCAGCTCCATTGTGTTGATGTCAATGGTGATGGCGCAGTCATTATCTGTGGTTGTAATACCCACTGCCAGAATATCTTCGCCTAACATACCAATGCCGTATGCCTGTACATCACCAGCAAGATCATGGAACTCGCAAATTTCCTCTGTCTTGCCTGTTGCAAGATTGAACTTTACAACACAGTTATACTGACCACTCTGCACACACTGGATGTACAGATAACCATCCTTATAGAGAACTGCACCAATGGTATCTGTCACACCTCTGATCACGCCCAGGTCTGTATAAATCTCCTTATAAGGATCATACTTGACCACATGACCAATATTATTCAGGGCAGAGTAAATAATGCCATTCTCATCCAGGGTCATATAGCTAAAGCCATTGTGCTTAAATTCGCTGGGTAGGTAGGTTCTTGTCTTCTCGATGGTCTTGTTCACAGGGTCATAGCGAACCAAGAACTTCCAGGCGTTTGTAAGCCAAATCGTACCGTCTGCAGCCACCTGCATGTGACGGGGACGGGAGCCTTGCACAAACTGCTCATCCTCTAATTCACCGGTAGACAAATTGTAAAGGTAGATTGCACCACCCTCAAGCTGGACAAGATAATAGTCCATACCGTTCATTTCGAACATTGCAAAGTTACCGGCACCGGAGTCAGCAACGCTTACAATACTCTTTGCAACGGTAATGGGATTGACTACTTTCTTTTCTTCCGGCTTTTCGTAATTCTTGATCCCCTTTTCCATAAAGATCTGGGAAATGTTCATATTGGCGCGGGCTGTATTGTAACGGGATGCTGCATAGCCTTCCAAAAGCAGGATATATTCCTTACCAGCTTCAAAGTTATAGTAGCCAACAAAGGAGGTAAAGCCGTCCTCTTTTCCTGCAAGACCGGTATCGTTGGTCAGTGTCACCATACCCACACGGTTGGCAGGATCGGTAGCCTCCCACAGCTTGTCGGGGTCTGTATCAGCAGGGAGAATGTACATTGCAATCGTGCCGCTGTCAGGGCAGATGGCATGGTTCATAGACACGGTAAAGTCACCGTTTCCGGGGCTCTTGATCTTAAATGCGATCCAGGCATCCTGCTCACCGTAAATGTACATACCGCCTTCTCTGTAGAAGCGCAGATATTTACCGGGGACGGTATTGCCCTTACTGTCAGAGCCAACCAATGTGTTGCTGGCATTGATCCACATCCAGTTAGAAGCGCCACTATTCCAGCGAGACTGCATTCTGTCTAGAACATCTGCCATATAGTAGCTCTTTTCTTCATAGAAGGGACCTTCAAAGGGATCGCACAGGTCGAAGTCATAAACAACACCGGGCACTTCCTTACCAACAGGCAATGTGCCGTCCGCGACCAAGCCATCCTTCGTCATTTCCATACTGACAAGGTTCAGTCGGGTGCCTCTGACAAATTCCAGAACTAGCAGGTACTCCAGTTCTACGCCAAAGGTGTACTCACCCAGATAGAAGGTATCCTCACCGCTGATGCGAGCCTTTTCGATCAGCAGATTTTCCTTGGTCATTCTTTCCTTGATCTGCTGGGTAGACATGGTCACACCGGTTACAGCAGGGATCAGGTAGATATTGACCACCATAACATTCTTTTCGATGCCGGTCAAGCGCACATCATATTTGCCTGTGCCGGGGGCTCTTAAACGGAATGCAGTCCAGGCATCTTCCACTGTGAGCATATCTTCCGTTGCCTTAAAGCGCAGGTATTTTTCACGGACGGCTTCGGCAATGGAGTTTTCGCTCTTACCTTCGTACATCCACTGAAGCTCACCGTTCTGATACCACTGCGCAATTCGATCGGAAACTCTAATGGTATGCTCGTCGTTATCCCAGCTGGTCAAAGTATTCTGGCGGATATCCGGGTCCTTTGCCAGCAGATTAAAGTCATAAATAACCTTATCCTGCTCTGCCTTAGGTGCTTCCACACCCATTTCCTTAAATTCGATGCTGCTCAAATAAAGGCGGCCTTTTTTGGTGGAGCTGACATTCTCACCAATTACCAGGATCAAAACATATTCACCGGCTGCCTCCACCTTCTGATCCAGAATTGCTGCACTCTGGTTCTTGTAGGTGTGGGAGTAGGAGCCAAGCTTATTGGCATCTGTAATGGCAGCAGTAATTTGCTCCGGGGTCATTTTGCTTTCCGGTGCAGGCACCAGGTAAGCCGTTGCATTATACTCATAGAGGGTATAGGTGCTCTTGAAAACAATACTGTATGTGGCTGCCTTGCTGATATTAACACGGAGGGCAATGTAGTTGTTTGCACCGATCTCCGCACGCATACCATAGTTTTTATTACCCTGGAACATCACAACGCCATCCTGAGCAATCCCTTCAATGTTCCAGTTCATATTTTCAGGATAGTTGGCATCCATATACTGGGCAACGGTTTTTGTCGCATTATAGTTTTTGGTATAGCTCACATCGCTGCCAGCCATATTCTTAAAGAGATCGTAACGATACAGCTCCAGATCGAAGTAGTTATCCTTCTTCGGGCCGCCGGGGATCAGCTCTACCGGCTCGGTAGGCTGGGTGGAAGGCTCAGTGGGAGCTTCCTGACCGCTGGCAGGAACTAACTCCAATTTGGAAAGGTAAATTGTGGACTTGGAAACGGTTGCCGGCATTTTAAATGCGATGATATATTCACCGGCAGTAAGTTCAATGTTATAATAAGTTTCGGTGTGTGGATTCTCTGCCGTATTCAGAGCTGTTGCCTTGGGTGAACCAATCAGATTCTCAGCCTTCATCTCCGCTTCCAGAGAATTGCCGGAGTCTGCCGGGAACATATAGACACTGTGGGCAACCCAGGAATCCTCATTGACGACATTTAAATCGAATTTACCACTCTGGGGAACGGTGATACGAAATGCGACCCAACCGCTCTTTGCCGCATCCGTTGCAGGCTTTTGAATACGCACACCGGCATTTTTTGTCTTGTAAAGCGTTAAATTGCTATAAGCCATACAGTCAGCAACCGCTTCCACCTTCCAGTTAAGAACAGCGGGATAGTCCGCTTCCAGAATGTCCTTACTCTTGTCACCGGATTTGTACACACCTTCCAGCTTCTTCTCTGCACCAGCGGAAAGCGCATAGGTATCCTTACCGTTGTCCATCATGGGATCATAGCGATCGTAGTTATAAATCTCTAAATCATAAATACCGTCTTGATAGAGCTTTTCAGCAGGAGTGCCGGAAGTACTTTCTGGCTCAGTTGTATTCTCCGTTGTGTTCTCAGTTGTATTCTCAGTTGTTGCCTCTGTTGTTCCCTCCGTTGGGGTAGTATCTGTAACCACAGGTGTCATCACAATATTAGACAGATACATAGTCCGCTTTCCGGAATCCTGCTTCATTCTCATAACAAGGATATACTCACCTGCATTAGCAAGGTCAATATCCTCATATGTAGCTGTGTAGGGATTGTCAGGTGTATAGTTAGAAACGTAATTTTGAGAACCGATCTCGTTTTCTTCCGTCATATTGCTCAGCAGTTCGCCTTCATCTGCAGCAAAGAAATACACATCGTGGTTATACCAAGATTGCTCCATTGTCAAGTTTAGGTCATATTTGCCTGCTGCAGGAACACGCAGACGAATTGCTACCCAACCGGAATCATCCACATTCGCAGGCTTCTGTATACGAACGCCATCTTTCGTGCTGGCACGGAAAGTAAGATTGTCTTCCTCAATACCGCCGCCAACAGCCTCGACCTTCCAATTCAAATCGCCTCTATCATAGGCATTGATCAGATCGGTCATAATGGATCTATAACTTTTGTCAGCATTATTGAACAGTGGTGCATAACGGGCATCGTTAAACACTTCTAGATCGTAGGAATAGGATTCCCGAGGAGTGGATTCCCCTGTAGCTGCCAATGTTGTTTCAATAGTGGTTTCTTCCTGGGATTCTACTTTTGTAAAGGTAAGGTTAGAAATGATATGTCTGGACTTAGTTGCGTGGATCGTCACCATATGCAGCACAAGGATCATTTCTCCACCGGAAACAGAAACAGGAGCTGCTGTAGTGTGCGTTGCATTTGTGATAATACCCGAAAGAATTTTGTTCTCAGCGGATATTGCGTTTTCTACAGTGGTATAGTCTGCTGCATCCACAAGATATACATCAAAGGTATTTCTTGCATCTACGGATGTCAAAGAAACAGTATATTTACCAGCACCACCTTTGGGTGCAGCCAATCGCAGCGCCAGATAGCCGGTGTTCTGAGCAGGTGCTACATAAGTAAACAGTCCACCCTTGTCTTTGTCAAACTTACTCTGGTCTACAGTTTCGCTGTAAGCCTCGCTTTTCCAGTTCAGGCTGCCTTCATCATAAAGATCGCTAAGGATCTGCCAACCGGTTTTGGTATTTGTAGCACCATTAACTTGGGAAATAGCTTTATTTAGTTTAACACCTTTGAACTGTCCATCTTCCCAAATTGCCCAGCTATAGGCACTGATTTTGGGATCTGTGCTGTTCGCCAAATCAAAATCATACACCGTAGTACCATTTGCCAGAGTATCTGCATAGGTAGCCGGCACAGCAAAAGACACCAGTGTGCACATCAGGAGTATAGTCGCGGTCAATCGCTTTATGAAGTTTCTCATATCGTCTCCTCCATTTTTCTGAAATATTAACTGTTTTATTGACCCTTGAAAAAAACACATATTTGTGCTAAGGTAAATATACTAATATTTATATTCGAATTTTAACATATTAGATTCGTTTTTTCCATATTAAATTTATTCGGCAAATATGAGGTTTTTGTTATGGATATTTATTCCGCTGTTCGCTTTAACAATATAAATGTTACGGTGCATATGGCAAGACATGCAATCATTGATCGGAAACGGCACAACGCCGAGTCCTCCCCTTTTACTAGAATTTATGTAGTAAAAGAAGGCCAGGGTACGTTGCGCTGCAAGGATCAGGTGTTCCCCTTTGTCGGCGGCAATATCTACATTTTACCTGCTGAAATCGAACACACTCTTGAAACGAATTATTTTGAAAAAGTATATTTTCATATATCCGTTCCAACCCAAGAGGCTTACGATCTTTTGGGAAAGCTGGACAGAATCTACGCACTGCCTTGTTTGGAGGATGAATATGAAACGCTTTACAGACTTTTAATGTCCGACAGCTACTATGATAAGATCAAGCTTAAAATGTGTATTTTATCCATATTGGTTCGTCTTTACGACACATATCCTCTGCCCCCTGCAAACATCAGACAGCGTTCAGATCTTGTAAAAAACATACTGGTCTATATTCAGATAAATCTGAAAAGTACGCTCCGGGCCTCTGATATAGCGGAGCATTATCACGTCTCTGAAAGTCATATTCGAAATGCATTCCGAAAGGAAATGGGTTTGCCAATCGGCAAATATATTGATGAACTAGTTTTTGCAAAAGCCAAAGAGCTCCTTTCCAGCTCAAGTCTTAAAATTTCCCAAATCAGTGCCATTTTAGGTTTTTGTGATCAGTTCTATTTCTCCCAGTCCTTCAAAAAGCGGTTTTGGATCACACCAAGCCAATTCCGCAAGCAAAACAGCATGAAAACATCATAAAAAATTGCAGGAAGTCACATAGATTTCCTGCAATTTCATTTATGCCTTTTTATCGTGACGGAACATTCCGATAAAGATAGAAGCGAGTGTAAGAACTTCACAAATAATTGCGCCCCATGAGCCTACAATAATGTTGTAGATCAGCCAGGCAGGAGAACTGATCAGTCCGCACTTTCTCACGGCTGCCGCATCCTTTAGCCGGAAGCCTACATTAAGCGCTACCATACCGATAACCGGCAGGATTTCAACGATCAGATTGAAAGGTGTCAATTCCTTACCGAACAAGGTAAAGTTCAGAACATACACACCCACATAGCAAGCAACAAACGCTACAAACCATGGAAGCTTATCCGCCTTCAGCTTATCCTTAAATAAAAACACGATCGCACGGACGGTTGCAAGAATGTTCAGGATGCCTCCAACCGCTGCTCCAAGGAGCAGATAATTGATTGAAAACAATGCGCCGCCAAATAGCTGCAATGCTATGACCGTTTTCTGCTTTTTACATTGGTAAGATAGGATATTGAACATCATAGCAATAATGCCGATGATTTGCGCAATCAGTTCTATAGGCTTCATAATAATCATTCCTTATGTAAATTTCTCGTTTATTATATCGTTTTGACACCACAATTTCAACCAAAATTCGGATATTTGATAAGCCAAAGCAAGCGACCAATACGAAACAATAATATATTCAAAAAAAGCAAAAAAAATGCTTGACAAATCCATATTCGGTCGCTATAATAAGCGTGTTCTGTTTTGAGCCGCCGGTATAGCTCAGTTGGTAGAGCAACTGATTTGTAATCAGTAGGTCGGGGGTTCGAGTCCGTCTACCGGCTCCAAGCAGACGGTAGTAATTTCATATGGGGGATTTCCCGAGTGGCCAAAGGGGACAGACTGTAAATCTGCTGGCTATGCCTTCGGTGGTTCGAATCCACCATCCCCCACCAAAACAAAAAAACCGACCAATAGGTCGGTTTTTTTGTTTTGGTGGAACTAAGTGTTTCGCAAGCGAAACGATAAGTGCCTGCGGCGTGAAGCGTCCTTTGGATGTGAAGTGTGCCTACGGCACAATTAGGAAGCGAAACACTTAACTTCATTTTGTGCGTAGCGCAAAACTTCACAATGGCGTAAGCCATAACTTCACGCAAGGCAAAGCCTTGCGCTTCACTAAAAACTATAGTATAATGCAAATGTCCGAAAGCAAACTGCGTAATATGTCATTAGACTTTGCCGTAGCCATAATAGATCTCGTTAAAGAACTTAAACTAAAAAAAGAGAATATTATCTCCAACCAAATTGGAAGAAGTGGCACACCTATCGGCGCAAGTATTCGTGTAATGCTGATTTCATCAGTAAATACGGTTAAAGCAAAGGAAAATAGCAAATGAGAGCTTTTGGGAGGGCAAAAGATGATAACCATTTTTAACCGAAAAGAATTGCTGATTACGCTCGATATGAAGGTTCAGGCAAATGTCCGGGATCTTTTAGCCGCTAACGGTATTGCCTACAAAGTAAAAGTAACCAATTTGCAAAGTGCGGCTATACTGGACAGCAGCAGAGCCAGAACCGGAAGTTTTGGAATGAATCAAACCGTTTCCTATGAATATAAAATTTATGTCCATAGGAAGGATTATGAAAACGCTAAACATCTTATCCCATAAGGATTAATTTCTTTCGAGGTAAACTTTCACTATGTTAAACTTAAATCATACATACACAAAAGAAGAACTATTTAAGCAATTAGACCAGTTCCACATTCCAAAAGGCACAGTTGTGCTTATGCACACTTCTCTTCGGGCAATTGGTCCGGTTGACGGTGGTGCAGAAGCTCTTTTGGATATCCTGATTGAATATTTTACTCAGGATGGCGGTCTATTTTGCGTACCTGCCCACACCTGGCACAATCTGGGAAAGGAAATCACTTTAGATATGGGCAGCGATGAAAGCTGTCTGGGTGCGTTTGCCCGCATTGCCATCCGCCACCGGCGGGGTATCCGTTCAGAAAATCCCAGCCATTCTATGGTGGTTTTTGGTGATCCGGAAAAGGCTGCGGCATTTGTCCTGGACGAGCTTTGGGTTCCTTCCCCTACCGCTCCAAGCAGCTGCTACGGCAAGATTTTTGATATGGGTGGATATGTTCTTCTGGCTGGCGTTGCTCACAATCGGAACACTTGCCTGCATACCGTAGACGAGATGCTTGGCATCCCAAACAGAATGAATCCCACTCCCCTCTCAGTAGCTGTTCAAAGAAAAGACGGACAGATCGTGGAAAGAAAAATGCATCTGTTTTACACCGACTATACAGAGGACATTTCCTACCGATTTGTGAAATATGAAACTGCTTTTCGCTACTATCGCTGCATAACAGACGGATTTATAGGAAATGCCCCAACCCAGCTGTGTGATGCACGAAAAATGAAGGAAACCATTGCGCTGATCTATCAAAACAGCGGGGGTATCGATCCCCTTGCAGGAGAAGAACCGATCCCGCAAAAGTGGTATTGCGTAAATAACTAGATCAATATGCCCAAACATCCATTTTTACCAGGTGTTTGGGCTTTTGTTTTTATTTAACATATAAATATTTCGTAACTGCACATTGTTTTTTCACCTTCTTTATGATAAAATCACAACAAAGTTTTGCTGATTGGAGGCTCTTCCTTTTGAAAAAAGCCATCGCTCCTGTCCGTAAAGAATCTACATTCTGGGTATCTATAGGGCAGTTATCTTATAATCTAATGATAACGGCTATCCCCTTCTTCTTGATCGAGCTTTACGGCAGTCTTTTATTAAAACCATCCGAAAATATAGTATTTGCTTTTAGCGCTATTTGGGCATTTCTGATTGCATCTTTGATTCTTTTGCTCCCTAGAAAAGCCGGACGGATCGTATTTGGAATTGTGTACTTTATTCTTGCCGGCTGGACTATAGGCCAATGCGGTTATTATCTGGTGTTTGGCAAGCTGATGTTTGTTTCCACTGTATTCTTTGCCGGAGAAGGCGCAGGTTATCTGGGTGATATACTTAAAGACTTCCCAGTCGTTTTTTGGATCAGCCTTGTTGCTTTGCTGCTAACCGGCATTCTGCTGATCTGGTTTTTCCCGAAAAAGCAGCCAAAATTTTACGGTCGATTACCCTATTTGATTATTATAGTCGCAGCAATTGTTGGTCTATCCTTATTGCCAGAGTCCGTTTTTTTACAGGATAATGATGTTTGGGGTACTCACTCTGACTACGGACAGTCCTCTTCCCTCCGTGCAGCATACGATGTGATGTACGATGCTAAAAAAGTCTATGATTTTTCTGGCATATATCAGCTGCTAATGCGTGACATTTGGAAAAATCAGCTCTATCCCCTGACCCCTGCCTACCGTTCTGCACAGAAAGCAGACAAAGCTAAGATCGATTCCTATTTTGCCCAGCGGGATGAAACTGAAGAAAATGATATGACCGGAATTTTCAAGGACAAGAATGTAGTTCTTGTGCTGATGGAGTCTATGGACGACTGGATGATCACTCCGAAAGATACCCCCACACTTTCAAGACTTATGAACGAGGGCATCAATTTTACCAATATGTATACCCCCGGTTATGGTGCGACCCGGACTTTGAATTCTGAGTTTTGTATGAATACCGGTGTTTATATGCCCACCACCGGTCAATATCTTTTCAACTATGTAACAAACGATTTTAACCAGTCGATTGCTTCACAAATGACACAAAACGGCTACAGTGCCGAAGTGTTTCATTATAACGATCCTTCTTTCTACAGCCGTGGCGTAATTGAGCCGGCACTGGGCTATAACTCCTATGTATATTACGGAGATTATACCAATGATAAAGAAGACCTTTATAATGAATGTCTGCTCTTTGATATTCCGCAAATATCTGATATTTTCTTCCGGGAAGGTCGAACCTTTAATACCATCATTACCCGCTCTGCCCATTTAAGCTACAAGTATAACGAAGTACTAAGCTACCGCGCTCTAAAACAGTATCCGGAATATCGGGGTATGTATGGCAGCGAGGAAGAGGATTGCGCCCGAGTGAAGGCAAAGCTGGTGGACGATATATTTGCGCGGCTATTGCAGGAGCTGGAAGCAAAGGGGCAGTTGAAAAACACGGTCATTATCGGTATGACGGACCACTACACCTACGGCTACAAGAATATGGACGAGCTGTATGCACATTCCGGCGTGGAGGATGATCTTCTGCTGGAAAAGACACCGTTTTTTGTATGGTCTGCCGACTGCCCGGATATGGAAGTAGAAAAAACCATCAACACATCCGACGTACTTCCTACTGTGTTAAATTTGCTAGGAATTAACTCTCCTTACAATTATCTGGGACAGGATGCATTTGATCCCGACTATGAAGGCTATGCCCTGTTCCCGGATGGAAGCTGGATTTCCAACGGAGTCGCTTGCAAGGCACAATCCGGTGGTAAATATAATGTTCTTCTTAATGAGAACGATATAGACCTGTCTGAGGAATATCTGAGCCAAATGTCTGAGAAAGTACAGACCTATATTCGAATCAGTAATTTACTGCTGACAACGGATTATTATAAATCATAACAAACAGCGCGTTGCTCGGCAACGCGCTGTTTTCAGAGTGTCAAAGAACCCCCAAACCGTCAAAACAAGTGATTTTATAGAGCAGAAAAAAGGCTCCCTTGTATAAAGGGAGCTGGCAAAAATCTATTTGATTTTTGACTGAGGGATTGAAAAAAGTGCTAGCTTGGCAAGATGTTTTGACTTACTGCGCATCTCGCCCTCTACCGTATCCACATACGCCGACGAGTGCGAGATGCTTGTCTTTGGCGCTCCTTTGACCTCTGTAGTCTGTCAAAAACTACTTTTTGACAGACTGAAACAGCGCGTTGCATGGCAACGCGCTGTTTAATAAATTTCGATATTTTCTCCCAGATCGGGAATCAAGATTTTGGGTACATCTGCACCCTTGACAGTCTGTTCCATTGCGTTCCACAGGCCGTAGGTGTCGTTTTCACGCTCCGGAAGGTGCAGGAGTATAAATACCTTCGGTGCAAGCTCTTTGGTGATCTTCCAGCCTGTGCCGATGGCATAGGCATAAGGTGCGATCAGTACATCCGGTTTTGGAAGATCTTCTCTTCCCTGCCACTGCAAAGGGGAACTATCCCCAGTAAACCACACGCAACTGCTTCCCTGAATGATAAAGCTCCGGTGTGCTATGTCCTCAACTTTTCCGATATGGCGGCTTATCACAGGTTGGATCTTCAATGATCCCAGTGTTGTGATTTGAATATCCGCAGGTCCTAACACAGGACCTGCGGTTTTTTGCACATATTCGGAAACAAAAGAGGCGTCATAATGGTCCTTGTGATAGTGGGTAATGAGCACTGCATCCAGTTTTGTTTGCTTTAACGCTTCCCGCAAATCATCCGGGGTCGCCGGGTAGGGTTTTACCTCCCGGCTGACACCGTCCATTAACAAATTTAAGCCATCCAGAGTCAGCAGTACACCTGATGCCCCTGTTCTTTTGATTTCCATAGATGGATTACACGCCTTCCTTTGCCCGACGGATGGTCTCTTCCACAGAGCAACCGTTCTGTACGGTGTAACCGTTCAGGGGAACCAGCTTCTCGTGGATTGCATCCAGGATCCAGCTTGCCTGGGGGAAGAAGAATTCGTCAAACTCGAAGGGAGGTGTGATCCAGTTCTTAGCACCGATCACAACAGGAGGTGCATCCAGATCGTCGAAGCACAGCTCGGTGATGTTGCGAGCCACATCGTTCATAAAGCAGCCACGGGCGCAAGCATCGGAAACCAGAACCACACGGCCGGTCTTCTTAACAGACTCGATGATCTTGGTGTAGTCCAGAGGCACCATAGAATGCAGGTTGATCACATCAGCCTCCATACCGTACTTCTCGCTCAGCTCCTTAGCAGCATCCATTGCACGGTACAGCACTGCACCCAGAGTCAGGATGGTAACATCCTTACCGTCGCGGACCTTGTTGGTATCGCCAAACTCGATCTCGTAACGCTCAGCGGGAACACCGCCCTCGTGGAACTGCTCGCCCACGTCGTAAATTCTCTGGCTTTCGAAGAACACAACAGGGTCAGTACCCTTCAGGGCAGATTCCATCAGGCCCTTAGCTTCCCAAGGTGTTGCAGGGAAGCAAACCTTCAGGCCGGGGATGTGGGCACACAGTGCGGTCCAGTCCTGGGAGTGCTGTGCGCCGTACTTAGAACCAACGGAAACACGCAGCACCAGAGGCATCTTCAGAATACCAGCGGACATAGACTGCCACTTGGACATCTGGTTAAAGATCTCGTCACCGGCACAGCCGATAAAGTCAGCATACATCAATTCAACCAGCGCACGGCCACCGGACAGGGCATAGCCAACGGCTGTACCAACGATAGCAGCTTCAGCCAGGTTGGAGTTGAACAGGCGGCTATGGGGCAGAGCGTCCATCATACCGCGGTAAACCGCGAATGCGCCACCCCAGTCACGGCAGTCTTCGCCGTAAGCGATCATGGTAGGATCTTCGTAGAAACGATCCCAAATAACCTCAGACAGACCATCACGGAGGTTATACAGCTTCATCTTGGAGACAGGCTTGCCGTCTGCGCCGATGGGGCTGCGCTCCTTGGCCTTGATCTTCTTGTAACCCTCAGCCTCTTCTTTGGGAACAGTGAACTCGGGCTCACGATCATCCAGCTTCTCAGCAACCTGGTTGGAGAACATCAGACGCTCCACAACAGCAGGATCTTTCTTGAAATCGCAGTAGGGGCTGATCTCGGGATCGGCAGCGGCCTTGCAGATCATGGTCATGCGGTCGGAGGTTTCCTTCAGGATCGCATCGATCTCTTCCTGGGTAGCCACACCGGCTTCCACCAGAGCT
>JAZOSD010000041.1:0-2411 GCA_045656945.1 Faecousia sp. | reverse complement strand
GCATTTTGTCGTATTATTCGCCTGCGGCGACGGGAGGGGCATTGCCCCTCCCCTACAAGAGCACATCGATAAATAGAAATTTGACTGTTGTTAGACTTGGGTTGATTTTTCTTTCCGGTTATGATATAATACTTCTAATTTGGCGCAAATTTTGAAAGGAGGAAGTGCAGATGTATAAGAGAATCATTGCCCTGATGCTGAGCCTGCTGATGCTTGCAGCTGTGCTTCCTGTGGGCGTTTCTGCAGAGGAAACAGAGGACCGTATGATTCGCCAGCGCATTTCAGAGCATTACGAAAAAGCTTTGGAACTCAATGGCAGTGAATCCTTAAACGGACTTTGCGGCGCCCTTGCCGGCTATCAGCTTTATCTGTTAGGAATCAATTCCTATTCGGTTACCTTAAACGGCAACGATCAGTATGATTACTATCTTGAAAAGAACTACACGGATAACGGCTATAAGATCAAGCGTTATCCGGCAACGGATTATACGCTGGAGGAAGCCTTAAATGCCATTACCCACGGCGGCACCTGGAATGCCTATAACATTTTGGTCGGCTTCCATTCTACCACCACAGCAGCCGGTTCTTTATACGGTCACGCAGTGGTGATCTATGCCATTATAGACGGTATGGTGTATTTTACGGAGAGCTTTGGCACATCCTTTGTAAAAGAAGAGGGTACGCCCGCGGTTTGTACCATCTCTCAGTTTGCAAATTATTATAAGGAATGGACCGAGCTGGAGGGTGTGATCCTGTTTGGTCAAAAGGGATATCTGGATAATTGCAACCGGAATTATACCAATATGTATGTGCAGCTGGAGCGGGAAGAACCCCTGTACACGCAGCCCTGCACGCCCGATAGCGGAGAAACAGAAAGTTACTTTGTTCGCACAGCAAGAAAAGGTGAGTATCTGTGGGTAACAGCCCTTTATGAAAACAACCTGGGCGAATTTTATTATCGGGTTCAGGAAAATGAAACGGTTTGCTATATAGATGCAAACAGTGCAATGCCGATGTGGTTTAATACGGAAGATGTAATCGTATCGGATATGGAAATCCCTGAGGTTATAGAGCCTGGAAAGGATTTCACATTGGCCGGAAAGATTTTTGCCCAGCACAATCTGATTGGCGGCATAACAATGACTGTGACAGATCAGGAGGGCGAGATCTTACTCACCCATTCCCGGGCAAAAAGAAGCGGTGCCTACGATCTTTCCAAGGATACTTTTAATAAGGTAATCGATTTCGGTATTTTGGAAGAGGGTCTTTATACATATACCATCACAGCAGATGTTTTAAGTGACTGTCTGATTGTAGGGGAAATTGGAACCAATCTGGAAAGGATTGATGTTTGCAAGGCTACCTTTGCGGTTGGTAAGGATGTTCGTCTGCCCCAGCAGGGCAGATTGGCACCCGGCTTTGTGGCCGATGGCTGGTCATTGCTAAATGGCAAATGGTGCTACTATGAACACAGTAAGCCCCGGACCGGATGGTTCTGCTACGAGGGCGTGGACTATTACCTGCAGGAGGACGGCTCTATTACAACCGGTTGGGCGGAAATTAACGGAAAAGACCGGTTTTTTACTTCCAACGGCGCAATGTGTACCGGCTGGCTGCATACAGAAGAAGGCTCCTGGTATTTGCTGAAAAACGGACAGAAGGCAAGTGGTTGGCGGACCGTTGAGGGTCAGCAGTATTACTTCGGTGAAAACGGTGTGATGATGACCGGCGGTTGGCAGACCATTGAGGATAAGACCTATTTCTTCTTTTCCGATGGCTGTGTCGCCACAGACTGGAATACCTTCCAGGACGGAAGCTTCTACTTTGATGCCGATGGCGTGCTTTTGGCAAAGGCAATGATCAAAGGGGAAGAAGTTACCTATGAGATGCTGACCGAGAGGGAAGTCACGATCCCTCCTTTTGAACTGGAAGAAACCCAATAAAAAAACAAGGAGCTGTTGCTTTTTTGCAACAGCTCCTTTTATAGCGAACAATTTCTGTTTGACGCACCGTTAATGTAGGGGCGGTGCAGTGCGCCGCCCGTCGGCAAAATGCGGCCTCGATGGGCGCATTTTGCCGTATTATTCGCCTGCGGCGACGGGAGGGGCATTGCCCCTCCCCTACAGGGGTACACCGACAAACGGAAATTTGAAAAACAGCAGAAGGCGTGACCTCCTGCTGTTCAGTCTGTCAAAAAAGTAGTTTTTGACAGACTGGCAGAGGTCAAAGAAGCTTCAAAGACAAGCATCTCGCACTCGTCGGCGTATACCGATACGGTAGAGGGCGAGATGCGCAGTAAGTCAAAACATCTTGCAAAGCAAGCATTTTTCCACCTCATCCGTCAAAAATCAATAGATTTTTGCCACCTTCTCCTCCAGGAGAAGGCTTTGTCTGTTGCTATTATATTATTC
>JAZOSD010000040.1:0-6813 GCA_045656945.1 Faecousia sp. | reverse complement strand
ATGGCAGATGAAATTCAAGCGTATTGGAAATTGTGTATGCGAATCGGTGCAAAGGGTATCGGTTCCCAGATGGAGTACTACAACTTCTGGAATAATGTTTTCAATTTCTACGCATTTTGCCGTACCGGCTATGATAGCAATTTGACTATGGAAGATAACCTTAAGAGTTTTACCCGGATTTTTGGTAAGGGTGGTCCATATATTGCTGAAATCATCCGGATGGCTGAGGCTACGCTTGAGGGCCAGGAAAGTCATAAAAGAGGCGGTCTGTATGTGATGCAGAATATCGACAAGAAAACCTGCAACGAATTGTTTGAAAAGGCTATCTCTGAAGCTGAAACACCGGCAGCACGGAACAATGTTCGTATGTTCCGTATGGCATTCCGTTATTCCGATCTGGAATGTGAGCATACGGAAATTATTGGTCAGCACGGAATGGTCTATCCGAAGTTTGAGAAACCTGTAGACCCCACCGGTGAACTTTATTATATGTGGCGCAATTACGACAGTGGTTACCAGCAAAATCCTGGTTTTGGCGTTTATTTCCCGCTGGATTGCGATGAGCGTCCGGATTATGTTCCGGATCACTGGTATCAATTTGAGAAAAAAGTATTTTGATAAGGAAGAAATATTGGAGGAGACTTTATGAAGCTAAGCACTAATAGTTCTATTGCGATTGTAATACCTAAAATCCCAACATCCCGTGAAACGTTTGCAGCTGAGGAATTGAAAAAATACCTGGGAATGATTTTTCCCGGTTTGTATGCCTATATTCGCTCAGATGAGGATAATATCGTTGATGAGAAAATTCTCATTGGTGGTCCAGAGCATAACAAATTAACCGCAAACTATATTTCTGAGGAAGAATTTTACAAGGTCGCTCCCGGTCCTGAGGGCATATTCATCAAGGCATATGGTGAGGATACTTTGATTCTTGCTGGCAGCAGTAAGAATATCAATGAGTTTGAAAGAGGAACAGTTTATTCAGTGTACGAACTGCTGGAGCGTTATCTTGGTTGCTGTTTCGGCGCGTTTGTAAATCCCACCATTGCCGGCGGCGAGTATATTCCTCAAATGGAGGAGTACGATCTTTCCGGTGTAGAATACATAAAAGCAGCTTCTGATAATATTATCCGTTCTGCCGGTGTTGAATATTTTTCACGCAGAGTAAATCAAGTATTAAATCTTGCCTACATTGATTGGCTGTGCAAAAATCGATATACGCACATTTCTCTGTGGATGAACGGTTATGAGAGATATAAAAAATACGGGCTACTGGATGAAGTTATGAAACGCGGCATTCAGATTAGTGTAGGCTCTCACGATATGATGCCCACCTTACTTCCTTGGGAAGGTAATGAATATTTTCCGGAGCACTACTATCAAACTCATCCGGAGTACTATAAACTGCAGGAGGACGGGACTCGCTTCCAGCCGGATCCTGAAAGACCGCAATTTGGTGGACTGCCGTTTTGTAATACAAATCCTGAGCTTCCCGGTGTTTTGGCGAATCACTTGCTTTATTGGCTGGAAAAGAATCCGGGAATTACCAGAGTTGGTCTTTCTCCTATGGATGGAAAACGCCCCCAGTGTTGCTGTGAGGAATGCAGTAAGTACAGTAAAATAGAGAATTACACACGACTTGTAAATGCAGTCGCACGAGAAATCAGAAAGACGCGTCCGGATATTACGGTTGGAATGGCACTGTATGTGGATCAATGGGAGTATCCGGAAGGCTTGGAACTGGTGGAAAATCTCAATGTATTTATGTGTGTATGGCATCATACCGGTCTTAGAAATGTTGGTAAGGCGGATGGTAGTTGTATTGTTGGCACATTCTATGAAGAAGATTTGAAAAAATGGATCGCAGCTGGAGCAACAACTGGTTTTTCTGATTATTATATGGGTGTCCACTCCGCTCGTCAGCGTTATTTGCCGATGGCAGATGAGATTCAGGCTTACTGGAAAATGTGTATGCGAATCGGTGCAAAGGGTATCGGTTCCCAGATGGAGTACTACAACTTCTGGAATAATGTTTTCAATTTCTATGCGCTTGCTCGTACCGGCTATAATAGCGATTTGTCAATGGAAGACAACCTCCAGGCATTTTCCAAGATCTTCGGCAAGGGTGGTGCGTATATCGCTGAGATTATTCGCATTGCAGAGGCAACCCTGGAGGGTCAGGAAAATCATAAGAGAGCTGGCCTGTATGTGATGCAGAATATCGACAAGAAAACTTGTTATGAATTGTTTGAAAAGGCAATTTCTGAGGCAGAGACACCTGCAGCCCGGAATAATGTTCGTATGTTCCGTATGGCATTCCGTTATTCCGATCTGGAATGCGAGCATACAGAGATTACCGGACAGCATGGTATGATCTATCCTGCATTTGAAAAGCCTGTGGATCCCACTGGAGAGCTGTACTATATGTGGAAGAATTATGACAGTGGCCATCAAAATAATCCTGGTTTTGGTGTTTATTTCCCGCTGGATTGTGATGAGCGTCCCGATTATGTTCCGGATCACTGGTATCAATTTGAAAGAAAAGTATATTAATGTTTTAGCAAAAATGTGCATCTCTTATGAGGTGCACATTTTCGCATTCTTAAAAGATGTAAAATTATATCTATTTTCAAAATATGGCATTTTGCAATGCTTTTAATCACATTCTGCAATAGCATATTTCTTCTTTTTGTGCTAAAATAAGTATAACTGAATTACAGGAGGAAAGTCTATGAAGATTAATAGCAGTAGCGCAATTGCAATTGTAACCCCAAAGTGTGCAACACCCCGCGAGATTTTTGCAGCTGAAGAACTAAAGAAATATCTGAAAATGATTTTTCCCGGTTTACATACCTGTATTTGCAATGATGAGGATGAAATCATTGACGACAAGATTCTCATTGGTGGTCCGGAACGCAATAAGCTCACAGCTGTCTATATTTCTGAGGCTGATTTTGATGCCATCGTTCCCGGTCCGGAAGGTATTTATATCAAAGCTTTCGGCAGTGATACGCTGATCGTGGCTGGTAGTAGTAAGAATGTAAATGAGAATGAAAGAGGCACGCTTTATGCTGTGTATGAACTGTTAGAGAGGTATTTCGGTTGCAGCTTCTCTGCCTATGTAAACCCGGAAATTGCTGGTGGCGAACACATTCCTGTAATGCAGGAAATTGACCTGACTGGCATTTCCTACATTAAAGCAGCGGCAGACAATATCTATAGAACGGCTATTGAGGAAATTCACAGACGAAAGGTTGATCACCCGCTCAATTGGGCTTTTGTTGATTGGTTGGCTAAGAATCGGTACAATCGCATTCTGACATGGACTTATGCTTACGAACAAATGAAAGCGTGCGGAATTGTTGCCGAGGCAGAGCGCAGAGGACTCCTGTTTACAGTGGGTCATCATGATGCGATCCCCACATTCCTGCCACCTCACGGCAATCAGTATTTTGCTGAGGAATATCACAAGACCCATCCTGAGTTTTATAAGCTGATGGAGGATGGCTCTCGTTTTGAGATTGGTGTTACCCCAGAGCGAGGACCGACCTTTGGATCGTGGATTCTTTGTAGTCGAAACCCGGAATTGCCGAAGGTGATTGCAGATAATATCATTCGTTGGATCGAAATGAATCCCAATGTGGATACCATAGCTTTTTGGCCTATGGACGGAAAAAGCCCGCAATGTCTCTGCCCGGAATGCAGCAAGTATTCCAAAGTAGAGAACTATACTCATGTACTTAATTCTGTTGCGAAGCAGATTGGTTTGGTTTATCCCCATATAAAGATCGATATGCTAACCTATGTAGATCTTTGGGAGTATCCTGAGGGTGCAGTTCTTGAACCAAATTTGGTCATTGATGAGGCAGTTTGGCATCACACAGGATTGCGTACTATCGGCAAGCCTGACGGTAGCTGTCTGGCTGGTACATTCTTTGAAGAAGACCTGCTTAAGTGGCATAAGGCTGGTACACCGGTAGTTTACTATGACTACTTTATGGGCGTTCAGTCTGCCCGCCAGCGCTACATGCCTGCAGCAGACGAGATGCAAAGTATGTGGAAGCGGTTTGTTGAAGTTGGTATCAGTGGCAGCGGCACGCAGATTGAGTACTGTAATTTCTGGAACCATATTTTCAATTTCTACTGTTTTGCAAGAACCGGATATGATACGGAATTATCACTTGAAAAGAATTTGCAAGCATTCACACGGATTTTCGGAGAAGGTGCGCCCTATATCGCCGAGGTGATCCGTATTGCAGAAGCGTGTCTGGACGGACAAGTACCCATTAAACTGGGCGGCTTGTATTTGATGGAACACATCGATAAGGAAGCTTGTTACACTTTGTTTGATAAAGCTTTTGCAGCATCAACAACAGCTGCCGCCAGAAATAACATTCGAATGATGCGTATGGTATTCCGTTATTCCGATGTGGAATGTAAATATACAAAGCAGCGGGGTCAGGAAGGCCAGGTTTACACCCCTTACGAAACCTGCTGTGACCCGGAAGGCGAATTGTACTATATGAGTCAAAATTATGATTCCAGCAAATGGGCGGATCCCGGTTATGGAATTATGATTCCTGTGGATGAAACAAAACTTGCTGATTTTGTGCCGGATCATTGGTACGCCTTTGAAAAGTAACAGATTAAGTAAGAAGTGTAAATGTGTTTTATTGGCACAATTATGAAACTATTATTTCAGTAAATTTGCTACAATAAAATTATCATAAATTAACGAGGTGGAAACATGATTTTAACCGCTAAAAGTAGTATTTATATTGTTGTGCCGGAGAATGCAACATCCCGTGAAACATTTGCAGCTGAGGAATTGGAAAAATATCTTGCGCAAATTTTTCCTGGCATTTGCATAACGATTCTCTCGGACGCAGATGACTATGAAGGTGACAAGGTTCTCATTGGCGGTCCTGAAAGGAACAAGGCAACAGCAGAATATATTTCTGAGGCTGATTTTGACGCAATCGTTCCCGGTCCGGAAGGTATGCTTATTAAGGCGTACGGTGAAGATACGTTGATTCTGGCAGGCAGCAGCAAGAATGTCAATGAGAATGAGCGTGGCACTCTTTACGCGGTATATGAACTGCTGGAGCACTTCCTAGGATGTAGCTTTGGTGCCTATGTAAACCCTGAAATTGTCGGTGGAGAATATATACCTGCTTTGGAAGAAAAAGATCTTTCCGGAGTGGAGTACATAAAGGCAGCTGCTGATAATTCCTACAGAACTGCGATTACGGAATATCACGGCAGAAGCCATGAAAATGTTCTTAATTCTTACTTTATCGATTGGCTGGCTAAGAACCGCTACAACCGTATGCTTCTTTGGGTACGATCCTATGAGAAGCTTAAGGAACTGGGACTTGTTAACGAGATTGAAAAACGCGGTCTTGTACTGTCTGTTGGACACCACGATGCAATTCCCACATTCCTACCCCGTGACGGAAATGATTTCTTCCCGGAAAAGTATTACCAGACCCATCCGGAATATTATAAGCTGATGGAAGATGGTACTCGCTTTTACAGTGAGGAAAGATGGCATTTTGGCGCGTGGTGTCTGTGCAGTCAGAATGAAGCGGTACATCAGGTGCTTGCCAACAATGTGATGGAGTGGATCGAACAGAATCCTACAGTTGATACCATTGCTTTGTGGCCTATGGACGGTAAGCGGCCTATGTGTTGCTGTCCTGAGTGCAGTAAGTATTCCGATGTAGAGAACTATGTTCACGCACAAAATGCTGTTGCTAAGATCATCGGCAAGAAGTATCCCCATATCAAAATTGATATGCTTGCTTATGCCGGTTTGTTCCACTGTCCTGATGGACTGGAATTGGAACCTAACCTGTTTATCGATGAAGCCGTTACTTGCGCTGAATTGGGCATTCGTTCTGTTGGTAAGCCGGATGGCAGTTGCTTGACGGGAACACTCTATGAGGAAAATCTGCTTAAGTGGAAAAAGTCCGGTGCGTCTGTTGTGTATTATGAGTACTTTATGGGCACCCATTCCTGCCGTCACCGCTGGATGCCTTGTGCAGATGAATTCCAGGCTTATTGGAAGCGGTTTATGGAAGTTGGAATTACCGGTGCAGGTACACAGATCGAATATTGGAATTTCTGGAATAATATTTTCAATTTCTATTCCTTTGCAAGAACCGGTTATGACACAACCCTTTCCTTGGATGATAATCTGGCTGCATTTTCAAAGATTTTTGGTGAGGGTGCTTGCTACATTGCGGAGATTATCCGCATGGGTGAAGCTTGCCTGGATGGTCAGGTTACTATTAAGAAGGCAGGCCTGTTCCTGATGGAAAACATCGATAAGGAAGCCTGCTATGCAAACTTTGAAAAGGCACTTGCAGCAGCAACAACTTCTGAGGCAAGAAACAACATTCGTATGATGCGAATGATGTTCCGTTATTCCGATATTGAATGTAAATATACTAAGCTGGGCAAGGATGACTTCTATACCTATGTTGCTTATGAAGATATAGAAGATCCTGACGGTGAATTGCACTACATGAGCCACAATTATGATTCTTCGAAATGGAATGTTCCTGGTTTTGGTTGTGCCTTCCCGGTAGATAATCAGAAACAGGCTGAATTCGCACCTGATAAGTGGTACGCATTTGAATAATAAAGATATCCCCCTTTGCTACAGTGAACTGCCCCGGTTTGTGCGGACAGTACAAAAATGCCCCTATGTAGGAATATTAAGTTTTAAGCGGAGTGGCGCAGCGTCAGCGGCGCCACTCCAGTTTTATTCTGGATGCGCTCGTGGTTATAGAAATGAATATATCT
>JAZOSD010000039.1:0-38322 GCA_045656945.1 Faecousia sp. | reverse complement strand
TCACTGTAACTGCCTCGGGATCGTCAACCAGATTCTTTGCCATATACAGCAAAAGTTCTTTCATTGCGCCACTCCTTTGGAGAATTACAGTACACCAGCGTTCTTCAGCAGAGCACGGACAGTGTCGGTGGGCTGAGCGCCGTTCTTGATCCAGGTCTGAGCCTTCTCAGCGTCCACAGTCAGGGTGGCGGGGTTGGTCAGGGGGTTGTAGGTGCCGATTTCCTCGATGCAGCGGCCGTCACGGGGGCTGCGGGAGTCAGCAACAACAATCCGGTAGAAAGGAGCCTTCTTTGCACCCATTCTTCTCAGTCTGATTTTAACCATGAGTTTCACCTCCAAGTAAATTTATGTCTTTATATCGCAAAGCTGTATTTGCTTTCAGCGAACGATTTTACAGGCTCAAAAGCCCGGGAAGCCGCCGAGGCCGCCAAAGCCTCTCATGCGCTTCATTTTCTTTCCGGCACCAGGACCGGAGAATTGCTTAATCATAGCTCTCATTTGATCGAATGACTTAAGGAGACGGTTTACATCCTCAACTTTAACACCAGCACCTGCAGCAATCCGTTTTTTGCGGCTTGCACCAATAATATTAGGATTTTCCCGTTCCTTCGGGGTCATCGAAAGAATAATCGCCTCTGTCCGACCCATTGCTTTTTCATCCAACTGTATATTCTTAAGACCTGCACCACCAGGCATCTGCGCCAGAATATCCTGCATGGATCCCATAGATTTCAGCTGAACCATCTGATCGTAAAAATCCTGCAATGTAAATTTGTTGGATTTAAGCTTTTCTTCCATTTCGGCAGCCTTCTTAGCATCAAAAGCCTCTTCTGCTTTTTCAATCAAGCTAAGAACGTCACCCATACCCAAAATCCGGGATGCCATACGGTCCGGATGGAATGGTTCAATATTTTCAAGCTTTTCGCCAATACCGGCAAATTTAATAGGCTTTCCAGTGATTGCCCGCACAGACAAAGCTGCGCCGCCTCTGGCATCGCCATCAAGCTTACTAAGCATCACGGAATCAATGTCCAGCCACTCGTTAAAGCTTTGTGCCGCATTAACTGCATCCTGACCGGTCATTGCATCCACAACCAACATAATTTCATCAGGCTTAACGGTTGCTTTGATGTTCTTAAGCTCGTCCATAAGCGCTTCATCAACATGCAAGCGACCTGCCGTATCTAAAAACACCATATCGTGGCCGTGCTGACGGGCATATTGTACCGCTTCTTTTGCGATCTGCACCGGGTTTTCCTGACCTTTTTCAAAAACAGGAATTCCCAGTTTTTCACCACAAACCTTCAGCTGCGTAATTGCGGCTGGCCGGTATATATCACAGGCAACCAGCAATGGATTTTTTCCCTGCCGTTTCATAAGTCCAGCAAGTTTGCTGCCATTGGTAGTCTTACCTGCACCCTGTAAACCAACCAACATAACAACAGTAGGTCCATTGGGGTTTATGGTAATATGTTTTGTATCGCTGCCCATTAAAGCAGTCAATTCTTCATTGACAATTTTTACAATCATCTGTGCAGGGCTTAGTGCTTCCAACACATCTGTGCCTACACACCGCTCTGTTACAGATTTTGTAAAGTCCTTAACGACCTTATAGCTTACATCCGCTTCCAGAAGTGCCATACGAATCTCACGCATAGCTTCCTTCACATCGGATTCCTTCAGGCGACCCTTGCCCCTAAGCTTTTTGAAGGTTGCAGCAATCTTTTCAGTCAGTCCTTCAAATGCCATATTATTCTCCTAAAGCTTCAGCCGCAGAAACGATTTCCCCAGCCAAAGCAGAAACATCCGGATCATTATGCTGTGCTAAACACAACGCTGTCTGCAATATCTTTTTGGACGCCTTTCGGCAAGAAAGATCCCGGTGAACACAGCCGGTCTTTTCTTCCATTTTTCGCAATAATGCTTCAGTGCGGCTTATGTTATCGTGAACACCTTGACGGCTGATTCCAAGCTCCTGACCAATTTCTCCAAGAGAAAGATCCTGATGATAACGCATTTCAAAGCAAAGCTGCTGACGCTCGGTAAGCAACGCACCATAATAATCATACAGTAAAATCAGTTCTGTACTGTCCATCAGGAGCCTCCTGTCAAGGTTCAACACTTGATACCTGCGGTATTATAACATCACAGATCGCTGCTGTCAAGTATTTTTCCGTTACACTTGAAAAAATTTTATAAAAGTCGATACCAGCTACTGATTTCGCAATTTATGATAAAGCCTAAACGACTATAAAGACGCATTGCTTTTAAGTTTGTACTTGCAACCTCCAGTATTACACTGTCACCGCTAAGGGCATGATTAAGTGCCAGCAATACATCTTTACCTGCGCCTGGTTCAACGGCTACAATCCCATCAATTCTATTGCCGGAAGCAATTCCAATTCCAAGCAAAGACGCTTCTCTGTGAATGAAATAACCATTCCCCTTCTCTAATAGCGCTTTTCCGTCTTTGTCAGACATATAAGAAAAATTAGATATCTCACGCATTCTTTTATTGTAGATATCACACCACAAATCAATTGTCTGTTCTGTTGCGGGAAATAATGCTGCATCAGTATCCTCTAATCCTTCTCTTTGCGCAGACATTTGTAAAATCTTTGTATGCAACGGATATTTTTCTAGCATTTGGTGATTTGCTCCAAATATTTGTTCAGCACCAGCCATTTTACAAAACGCCACACATTCTTCAAGCAGTTTTTCCGGTTCGGATGCGTCAAGAATTTTAATATATGCCGCTTTTGTATAAGGAATCTCCTTTAATGTCAAACTTGCGACTCCACTTTCTGTATTGAAAAACGGAAAATCCTTCATATTATCTCCCCTTTTTCCAGATTATAACATAAATAGCCTATTGCGTCCATATAGGATTCATTGACAATTTGTAAACAAACAGATTATCACTTGATTTCGCGCTATCAGGACCTATAATAATCAATGAAAATCCGAGAAAGGAGGTTCTATCCGTGAAAAAGATCATCTGTAAGAAGGAATACGATACGCAAACAGCCAGTTTTATCAAAAAATACACATTTGGCTGTTTTGGTGATCCCAAAGGTTATGAGGAAGTACTCTATCAGACACCTTCAGGACTATACTTTCTTTATGTAAACGGTGGTCACCTGTCCATATATCCTGAGGAAGATATTATTCGAATTGCAAAAACCAGGATAAATGATTGGATAGAAACCCATTAAAATTTTTATTTGCCGTAGCATTGGTTTTTCCTTTGCTATGGCTTTCTTTTTCTTGACAAATGTGGTATTCTATAAGGTAAGATATTTTATAGAATGTGTGAGTTTTTTATGAAAAAACATTTTTTATTTTTGTTCATCATTTCTATCCTTTTTTTACTAACAGCCTGTCAAGAAAACAAAACAGATTGTCAGATTGCTACTACTACTTTACCGGTTTACGAATTTACATCCCATCTTTGTACGGGAACAAATCTTAAAGTAGGTCAGTTGGTAACACAAAATGTTTCTTGTCTGCACGACTATACCCTTCAATCTTCTCAAATGCGTATGATTGAAGGAGCGGATACTATTATCGTTTCGGGTGTCGGGTTGGAATCCTTTCTTCAGGATGCTTTAACTTCAAAAGGCAACGTGATCGATGCTTCTGTTAATATAGATCTTTTGTGTGGCGATGAACACGATCATTCCCATTCGCATAGTCATCACGAAGATCCGCATATTTGGCTTTCCCCCAAAAACGCAAAAATAATGGCAGAAAATATCTGCAATGCGTTATCCATTGAATATCCCCAATATAGTGCTATATTTTCAAACAATCTGCAATCTCTTACGGAAGAACTGAACACATTGGATGCTTACGGAAGTGAAAATCTTTCCAACTTGACATGCAGGGAGTTAATCACTTTCCACGATGGATTTTCCTATTTTGCGGAAGCTTTTGATTTGACTATCATAAAAGCTGTTGAGGAAGAATCCGGAAGTGAGGCATCTGCTTCTGAACTAAAGGAAATAATCAAAATGATTAAGGACCACAATCTTCCTGCAATCTTTACAGAAACAAACGGTAGCAATTCTTCCGCTAAGACAATATGCGCAGAAACCGATATACAGCTTTATTGCCTGGATATGGCTATGTCCGGTAATAGCTACTTTGAATCTATGTACCACAATATTGACACCATAAAGGAGGCATTGGGATGAACAGACCTTCCCACGGTGGAGCGTGCGGACATTCCTGTTGTCTGCGAGTTCAAAATTTGAATGTGAAAATTGGCAGCGAAGAAATATTGAAGGGTATTGATCTGCACGTACACTGCGGCGAACTTGTAGCATTAATTGGCCCCAATGGTGCTGGCAAGAGTACACTTTTGAAAACAATTTTAGGGCATCAGGATTTTGATGGCGTGATTTCATTCGCCGTTCCCGGTCAGCGAAACCGCACACCGAAAATTGGTTATGTGCCGCAAAGCCCCACCTTTGACCCAGGAGATCCTGTTACAGTTGCAGATTTGTTTGCCTGTTGTATGAGCAGACGCCCTGCCTTTCTTGGCATCTCCAAAGCTATGCGCGATAAAATCCTGGTTTGTCTGGAACGGGTTTCCGGCGAGGATTTAATCGATAAACGGGTTGGTACATTATCTGGTGGAGAATTACAGCGTGTATTGTTGGCATTGGCGTTGGAGCCAATCCCAAATATTTTGATATTGGACGAGCCTTTATCTGGAGTGGATGTTGACGGAATTGAAACGCTGATGGATATGCTCGATGACATTCGAAACACCTATGATCTTTCCATATTGATGACAACGCATGATTTTGCTACCCTTCCCAGATATGCAGATCAAGTTGCTCTTATTGATCATTCCTTGGTCAGTGTAGGTGCACCTGTTGAAGTTCTCGGCTCAGATGCCTTCCGGAAGGTATTTAACCGTAAAGGAGGTATCCTGTAATGGATCTATGGTATGCAATCTGTGATTTTCTTCCCATTGAAATGCTGCAATGGGACTTTATGAAAAATGCATTTCTGACAGTTATATTAATGGCACCTCTGTTTGGTTTATGCTCCACAATGATCGTTACAGGGCGAATGAGCTTTTTCTCAGACGCTTTGGGACACTCCGCATTTACCGGCATTGCAATCGGTTGCATATGCGGCGTAACAGGACCAACTTGGGTAGCTGTTATCTTTTCCCTTATGTTTGCGTTGCTATTTTCCTATGTTCGCAGCAAAAGCAATCAGGCTGCCGATACGCTAATCGGTGTATTCTCAAGTACTGCGGTTGCACTGGGTATATTTATTGCCACACTGGATGGCGGCAGCTTCACAAAATACAACAAGTATCTCATTGGTGATATTTTATCTGTAACACCTTCTCATATTGCTATGTTGGCACTTGTATTGTTTGCGGTGATTCTTTTCTGGACGTTTGGCGCAAATCGACTGACGCTCACGGCCATTCATCCGCAACTTGCATCTTCCAGAGGAATTCCTACCGGGTTGGCGCAAACTATTTTCACCGCCAGCATTGCAGTTATTGTTACTTTGGCGATTTCCTGGGTTGGTCTGCTGATCTTGAACTCTCTTCTAGTTCTCCCCGGTGCGTCTTCCAGAAACATTTCAAAAAATCTAAAGCAATACAGCCTATTTTCAGTGTTGTTTGCGTTCATTGCCGGTATTTCCGGTCTGTGTATTTCCTATTTTTTTGGTACGTCTGCTGGTGCTGCAATATCTCTTATTCTGGCCTTGATTTTCACCCTTACATTCTGCCTGAGAAAGGTTTTTAAGTAAAATGGATGGTATTAGCATACAAGTTATTGCGCGAATGAAAAGTGATTTTCCTACAAAGTTTGGAATCCCCCGCCAAAGTGGCCTGGTAGAAGATCTTCATTCCACAATCATTTTTGAACCGGAGTACAGAAACTCGGATGCATTGCGGGGAATCGAAGAATTCTCACACCTGTGGATCATCTGGCAATTTTCCGAAGCAATACGGGAAGATTGGTCGCCAACTGTTCGTCCCCCCAGATTAGGTGGAAATTCCCGCTTGGGTGTTTTTGCTACCAGATCTCCATTTCGTCCCAATTCATTGGGAATGTCCTGTGTAAAGCTCATAGGAATTGAGCAGACACCAGATAAAGGCACTGTCATTCACGTGTCCGGTGCAGATCTAATGGATGGCACACCGATCTTTGATATTAAGCCTTATATTCCCTATAGCGACTGCCAAGCAGATGCTGTTGGAGGTTTTACAGATTATGCTGACGATTTTCTACTAGATGTAGACTTCCCCGAACATCTTCTTGCGGCTGTACCACTTGAAAAGCAAAATGCTCTACTTGGGATATTGTCACATGATCCCCGACCATCCTATCAGCGCACGCCAGATCGTGTTTATGGCTTGTCTTTTGCCGGATTTAATATTCGATTTAATGTAAAAGATTCAACATTATTTGTGAAAGAAGTAACAAAATTATGATAATAGATTTTCATACCCATGCATATCCGGATGCTGTTGCACCTGTTGCACTGAATCATATGGGTTCTTTGGCCCATTGTTCATTCTATACTGACGGTACAGTTGCTGATTTGGTATCCTCTGCAAAAAAGGCTGATATTGATTACAGTGTTGTTTTACCGGTAGTTACCAATGCAGCAAAAACAAAAGCAATTAATGATATTTCCATTGCAAGCAGTGGAAAAAACAGTTTGATCTACCTAGGCGGTATGCATCCGGACACAGAAAACTACAAGGAAGAATTGGACAGACTGAAAGCATCCGGCATCAAAGGTTTTAAGATTCATCCTCAATACCAAAACACCCCTATTGATGACATCCGATATCTTCGGATTTTGGAATATGCAGCAAAAATCGGGCTGTTTGTCGTTGCTCATGCAGGCACCGAAGGTGCTTATCCCGATCGACAGCTGAGCGATCCGGAAATGATTCGTAATGTTATCAATCAAGTAGATGGTATTACTTTGGTGGCAGCCCATATGGGAGGCGTTTTTTGCTGGGATCGTGTTGCTGAAAACTTACTGGACACCAACGTATATCTGGATGCCAGTTGTGTTCTTGCTCCATTGAAAAGATCTTCTACCAATGAAGAATTTTTTCTTATGAAGGAGGAAGAATTAATATCTCTTATTCAACAGTTTGGGTCACAGCGTATTCTCTTTGGATCGGACACCCCCTGGACTAGTCAGAAGGAATCCGTAGATGCGTTTATGAAGCTTCCGCTCTCCAAAGAGGAGAAGAATTGTATTCTATACAAAAACGCCTGCAAATTGCTAGATCTGCAATGGTAAAAAAAGTAATTGTTCCACCGACCTGAAAGGAGCTTAGAATGAAACGAATTAATCGGAGTATGACAAGCGGACCATTGTTCTCCGGTATTATTTTATATACGATTCCAATTATACTTACCAGTCTTTTACAATTATTCTTCAATGCTGCTGACCTCGTGATCGTTGGTCGTTATTGTGGTAGTATTTCCGTTGCTGCAGTCAGCGTAACGGGTTCCATTACGCACTTGATCATAAATCTATTTATTGGACTGTCTGTCGGCGCAGGTGTTGGTGTTGCACACGGCCTTGGTGGTAATCGTACAGAGGAAGTACATCGCACAGTGCATACAGCACTTCCCATTGCGATCATAAGTGGTGTAATCCTGACAATAATAGGTGTTGTCTTTGCAGAAGATTTTCTGATTATGATGAAAACACCAAAGAGTGTTCTACCGCTATCTACAATCTATATGAAGATTTATTTTGGTGGAATCGTCTTTTCCATGGTTTATAATTTCTGTGCTGCAATCCTGCGTGCAGCCGGCGATACAAAAAGTCCATTAATATTTCTTATAATTTCCGGCATCGCTAATGTTGTTCTAAATATCATTTTTGTTACTGTTTTTCACATGAACGTAGCTGGTGTTGCTTTGGCAACAACAATTTCTTTCGGCATTTCTGCCGTTCTTACTGTTCGAGCATTAATGAAGCGAACAGACAGTTGCAAATTATATCTAAAGCAGCTGCGTTTTTATAAAGAGCCACTGTTAAAAATTCTTCGAATTGGTGTTCCCGCCGGAATACAGGGGTGCTTATTTTCCATATCAAATGTAATTATTCAGTCTTCAATTAACGCCTTTAATTCTGAGGCTTTAATGTCCGGTAACGGTGCTGCCGGAAACATTGAAGGTTTTATTTATGTTACAATGAATGCTTTCCACCAATCTGCAGTAAATTATACCGGTCAAAATTTAGGTGCCCACCAATATGACCGCATCCGTAAATCTATCGGTATTTGCTTAATTTATACAACAGTTATTGGGTTTACGCTCAGCATACTCACCTATATTTTCGGCAAACAGTTGCTCGGAATTTACATTGTAGATTCTCGGGAAGCTATTGCGTACGGTATGATCAGATTTTCGTATGTCTGCCTGCCCTATTGTATATGCGGAATTATGGATGTATTTACCGGTGCACTACGAGGTTTTGGTGCTTCCCTTACACCAATGCTCATTAGTGTTCTTGGAGTGTGCGGTATTCGTCTGGGTTGGATCTTCACAATATTCCAAGTTCCTGAGTATCAAACTCCGCAATCTCTATTTTTGTCTTACCCAATCTCCTGGACAGCCACTTTACTGGTACAAGCCATTGCTCTATCCATCATTTTCAGAAGAAAATCTGGTTGTACAATTTTACAAAGAAGTATAAAATAGCTTGCAAAAAACTATAAAATATTTTTTCTTGCAAATAGGATTTTTTGTGTTATAATAGTGTAAAGTTTTATTTAGGAGGCCATATCGGTCATGCTGAACATTGCTGCACAGTTTTATTTTAACAACTATTACTTTTTTACCTACAAAAAGTAATAGCGTTTTGTGCTGCAATGTTTTTTCTATAATTCATCTTTTTAGCGCTGCACAAGATCGCATCTGTGCAGCGCTTTATTTTTATTTGGGAGTTGATATTCTATGATTGCTGTATTGAAAAATGGTACTACCCAGGAGCAAACAGAACATCTTGTAAACTGGTTAAAACGTATGAATCTGGATGTACATATATCAGAAGGTCAAGAATTTACTGTTTTAGGACTGATTGGTGATACCAGTCGCATCGATATGGAATTATTAGGCAGTCTTGAAATCGTGGAGTCTGTTAAGCGGGTTTCTGAATCCTACAAGCAAGTCAACAGAAAATTCCATCCCAACAACACCGTTATTTCCGTAGGTGAAGCCAAAATTGGCAATGGACATTTCTCTATGATTGCAGGACCTTGTTCAGTGGAAAGCCAGGATCAGATTATCAACGTAGCTTCTTTGGTAAAAGAAGCCGGAGCAAACATCTTGCGAGGTGGGGCATTTAAGCCGCGTACTTCCCCTTACGCCTTCCAGGGTATGAAAGATGAAGGTATTCGCCTGCTGGTTGAAGCAAAAAAAGCAACCGGTCTTCCGATCATTACTGAAATTATGAACATTAGAACGCTGGATCTATTTGAAGATGTTGATATTATTCAGGTGGGAGCCAGAAATATGCAAAATTTCGATCTCCTTCAGGAATTGGGCAAGACAAAAAAGCCAATTCTATTAAAACGCGGACTGGCTAATACTCTTCAGGAACTGCTTATGAGTGCAGAATACATTATGAGTGAAGGAAACGAAAATATTATCCTTTGTGAGCGGGGTATCCGAACTTACGAAACATATACCCGCAACACATTAGATCTGTCTGCTGTGCCTGTATTACACGAACTGACTCATTTGCCTGTTGTCGTAGACCCCAGCCATGCTACAGGAAAAGCAGCACTTGTCCCCTCTATGGCTGTTGCAGCGGCTGCTGCCGGTGCTGACGGCATTATGGTGGAAGTTCATAACAACCCAGCTTGTGCACTTTGCGACGGCGCACAGTCCCTGACGCCAGCTCAGTTTGCAGAACTAAATATCCGGGTAAATAAAGTCCGGGAGGCGATTTTATGACCGTAGGCATCTTAGGTCTTGGTCTGATCGGCGGTTCTTTGGCTAGAGCATTTGCAAAATCAGGGCATACAGTTCTTGCCTGTGAAAAGGATGATTCCATACTGATGTTTTCCCAACTGGCCGATGTATGCCATGGCGTTTTAGATGCAAACACCATCGGTTCGTGTGATTTGATCCTTCTTTCCGTCTATGCAGGTGGTTCTGCGGATTGGCTGGAAGAGAACGGGAAATATGTATCTGCAAACGCACTTGTAATTGACTGCTGCGGCATTAAAACAGAAATCTGTAATCGTTGTTTTCCTATCGCTCAAAAATACGGATTTACCTTTGTTGGTGGCCATCCAATGGCTGGCTCCCATCATTCCGGTTTCAAATATAGTCGATCAAATTTATTTCAAGGCGCGCCTATGGTTTTAGTACCACCCAAATATGACGATGCGGAACTTCTGCAGAGATGTAAAGATGCACTTGCGCCCTGCCGTTTTGGTTCATTTTCAGTAACAACTGCACAGGAGCACGACAAAATGATAGCTTTTACATCACAAATGCCGCACCTGATCAGCAATGCATTTATAAAGTCCCCAACAGCACTGAATCATAAAGGTTTTTCAGCTGGCAGTTATAAGGACCTGACTAGAGTTGCTTGGCTTAATCCTCAAATGTGGTCAGAGTTAATTCTGTCAAATCGGGAAAATATGCTGGTGGAACTGGATCAATATATCAATGCACTGCATAAATATCGAACCGCTATCGAAAATGAAGATGACGTAACCTTAATTGCCCTTTTGGACGAAGGTCGAAAACGAAAAGAGGAAGTAGACGGATGAATGTAGTTATCGTCAAGACGGCCACAAACGAATATCCGGTGATTGTAGGGGAAAATATTCTTAGTGACCTCGGTTGCCATATAGCAAAAAAGCATACATCAGGAAAAGCTGCAATTATCAGTGACAGTAACGTTTGGCCTGTCTATGGCAAGGTTGCAGAAGAAAGTTTGCATAAAGCCGGCTTTGAAACAGTACACCACTGCTTTCCTGCAGGCGAAAATAGCAAAAACGCCGAAACCTATTTAAGCATTCTTAACTTTTTAGCAAAAAATCAAATTACACGGTCAGATATACTGGTTGCTTTGGGCGGTGGCGTAGTCGGCGATATTACCGGGTTTGCTGCAGCTACATATTTACGGGGCATTCCGTACATCCAAGTACCCACTACCCTTCTTGCCATGGTAGACTCCTCTGTGGGTGGGAAAACAGCCATAGATCTGCCTGCCGGAAAAAATCTTGTAGGTGCATTCTATCAGCCCAGTCTGGTAGTGTGCGATACATCTGTATTAAATTCACTACCTGTGGAAACCTTCCGTGACGGTTGTGCAGAAGTGATTAAATACGCAATTCTATATGATAAAGACCTTTTTAACCAACTTATGGATGAAGGCCCGAATTTTAAGCGAATAGGCGTTATTTCTTCCTGCATTTCCTTGAAAGCTGCCGTGGTTTCAGAAGATGAATTTGATACCGGTAACCGGCAAAAATTAAATTTAGGTCATACATTTGGTCACGCAATCGAAAAATTAAGTAACTTTTCGATCACCCACGGACAAGCAGTGGCCATCGGAATGAAAATGGCAGCAAAAACAGCTTGGAAACATAAAATTTGTTCAGAGGACACGCTCAAGCAAATCCAGGCTATTTTAGACCGATTTGCACTCCCAAACACTACAGATTTCAATGCATTTCAGCTTGCATCTGCAGCATTATCTGATAAAAAGCGAACCGGCGCAAAAATCAACTTGATCCTTCCACGGGAAATTGGTTCTTGCACGATTTATCCTGCAGATGTTTCCGAACTCCAATTCATCATTGAAGAAGGCTTATAATGGACATTACAATTTATCCGGGAACGCTCAACGGAGTCATCCGGGCGATTCCCTCTAAATCTCAGGCACATCGGCTTTTGATATGCTCCGCCTTCGCAGATAATCAAACGGACCTTATCTGCCCTCAAATCAATCAGGATATCGAAGCAACTGCTGATTGTTTGCGTGCACTTGGGGCGGATATTCTCAGGACAGATGATGGGTATCATATCACACCTGTGAGCAAGCTTCCCAAGTCTGCCCATCTAAACTGCCGGGAAAGTGGTTCAACCTTGCGATTTATGCTTCCCATTGCCGGTGCACTTGGTGTTGACGCAACCTTCCATTTAGAAGGCAGACTCAGCAGCCGCCCTTTATCTCCACTGTGGGAGGAAATGGTGCGAATGGGTTGCACATTATCCCGCCCCGGATCCGATATTATCACCTGTTCCGGTAAATTAAAATCAGGAAATTACTGTGTTGATGGTGATGTGTCCAGCCAATTTATTACAGGGCTCTTATTTGCTATGGCAATTTTACCTGGCAAAAACACATTGACTGTCACTGGTAAAGTAGAATCTGCTCCATATATTCAAATGACACATCAGGCTTTATCCAGTTTTGGAATTACTGTTGAGGAATATCAGGTCATTGGATCCCTTCCCTTCCATTCACCTGGAGTAATTACAGTAGAAGGTGATTGGAGCAATGCCGCGTTCTTCCTTACTGCTGATGCAATCGGTAGTAACTTAACGCTACTAGGATTGAATAATGACTCTGCACAAGGTGACCGAGCGGTTGTTTCAATTCTTAAAGCACTATCTGAAAACATCACCATTTCAGCAGCTGATATTCCGGATCTTGTTCCAATTCTGTCAGTTGCCGCTGCAGTCAAATCCGGTGCAACCTTCACAAATATACAAAGACTTAGACTGAAAGAATCTGATCGTGTTGCTACTGTAATCTCAATGCTTAATGCATTGGGTATTCAAGCTGAAGCAACCGAAGATACACTCACTGTGCACCCTGGAAAAATACAAGGTGGAATTGTAGATGCAGCTAACGACCACAGAATCGCGATGGCAGCAGCCATTGCTGCAACAGTTGCAAAAGAGCCTGTAACGATCCTCGGTGCAGAATGTGTTGACAAATCATATCCCTCATTTTGGGAGGAATATCGAAGATTAGGAGGAAATTATGAGCAGTACATACGGTGACAGATTAAAGCTATCCATTTTTGGACAGTCACACGGTCCTTCCATAGGTATGACTCTGGACGGAATCCCTGCAGGTCAAGGGGTGGATTTAGAAAAGCTTCAAGCCTTTCTAAATCGCCGTGCTCCCGGTCAAAACGAATATTCTACCCCACGCAAAGAAGAGGACAAACCCCAGTTCTTATCCGGAATTGTTGATGGGTATACTTGCGGAGCACCTATTGCTGCGATTATTCAAAATACAAATACCAGATCCAGAGATTACAGCGATCTTAAGGATTGCCCTCGCCCAGGACACGCGGATTATACCGCACAAATTAAATATGGCGGATATCAGGATGTTGCCGGCGGTGGACATTTCTCCGGACGTTTGACCGCTCCTTTATGCGTTGCTGGTGGTCTGTGTAAGCAGTGGCTGGAAAAAGAAGGCATACAAATTGGCGCACATTTGGTGTGTGTGGGTGGTGCTACAGACGATCCCTTTGATCCCATCAAACCACAGTTGGATCAAATCCAGTCTGACTTCCCGGTAATTTCCAATGCTGCCGGTGCCAGAATGCGAGAGCTTATTTCAAAAGCCCATAACGACGGTGACAGTGTAGGGGGAATTATTGAATGTGCTGTCACCGGACTTCCTGCAGGACTGGGTGACCCAATATTTCACGGAATGGAAAGCCGCATTGCCCAACTTGTTTATGGAATTCCTGCTGTGAAAGCTGTAGAATTTGGCGCAGGATATGCTGCAGGCTATATGTTCGGAAGTGAACATAATGACGCATATACAGTAGAAAACGGCACTGTACGCCCTCTGACAAACCGTGCAGGCGGTATTTTAGGCGGCATCACTACAGGAATGCCTTTATATTTTCAAGTGGCTATCAAGCCTACTCCGTCCATTGCGAAGGTACAGCAATCTGCATCTTTCAGTAAACTGGAAACCGTAGATCTTGAAGTAAAAGGACGGCATGATCCTTGCATAGCTCCCCGTGCCGTTCCTGTGGTCGAAGCAGCTGCAGCAATTGCGATCTACGATGCATATCTGTCTCGTTAGGAATCAGGAGGTTTTATTATGGACATTCAGGAAATTAGAAAACAAATTGATCAGGTAGATGATCAGCTTGTAAAATTATTTGTAGAACGTATGGGACTTTCTGCGCAGGTCGCTGATTATAAGAAGGCTAACAATATGCCGATCTATGTTCCTGCCCGGGAACGGGAAATCCTACAGGAAGTTGCGCAAAAAGCCGGACCAGCTATGTCCAATTACGCCCGTGTTTTATATTCCCTGCTTTTTGAGTTAAGCCGCAGTTATCAAAGTAAACAAACCACAAACTCCACACCCCTTTATCAGCAGATTACTGATTCAATTGAAAATACACCTAAGCTTTTCCCGCAAGCGCCAATGGTAGCCTGTCAGGGCGTTGAAGGCGCATATTCGCAAATCGCTTGTGAAAAGATTTTCAAAGCACCGATGATTATGTACTTTAAGAACTTTGAAGGCATATTCAATGCGATCGATCAGGGGCTGTGTCAATACGGAATTCTTCCTATAGAAAACTCAACTGCAGGATCTGTTAAGAAAGTATATGACCTGATGATCCGGCATAATTTTTCCATTGTGCGCACATTCCGACTTAAGGTTGATCATAATCTTCTTGCGAATAAAAATGCAAAGCTTTCAGATATCAAAGAAATCTATTCCCACGAACAGGCAATCAGTCAATGCGGCGAATTCCTTGAAAGTCACCCGGATATTAAAGTTACAACTGTGGAAAATACCGCTGTTGCGGCGAATATGGTAGCACAATCCGGCCGTATGGATGTGGCAGCACTTTGCAGCCACGCATGTGAGAATCTGTATGGATTGGTTTGTCTTGCAAATTCTGTGCAGGACAAGGGAAATAATCGTACCCGCTTTATTTGTATCAGCAAGAATCTTGAGATCTATCCCGGCTCTGATAAGACCAGTATTATGATGATCCTTTCGCATAAGCCCGGTGCTCTATATAAGGTGCTTGCCAGAATGTACACACTAGGGATCAATGTGATAAAACTGGAATCCCGTCCCATTCCGGATCGTGATTTTGAATTTATGTTCTATTTTGATTTGGAAACTTCCATCTACTCTGAGGAATTTGTCCAGCTTATGTGTGAACTGGATGATCT
The DNA here is from genome assembly GCA_045656945.1 of Faecousia sp. Lineage (GTDB taxonomy): Bacteria > Bacillota > Clostridia > Oscillospirales > Oscillospiraceae > Faecousia. The sequence goes on along the minus strand of JAZOSD010000039.1, from coordinate 23,110 downwards.
TTGCGAGGAATTTAAATATTTAGGAAGCTACACCGAGGTGGTATAATGCAATGCGGATTGTTGGGAAGAAAGTTGCAACACAGCTACTCCCCTCAAATTCATAGCTATTTGGCAGACTATTCCTACGAACTATATGAAAAAGAATCAGAAGATGTCTGTTCATTTTTGAAAAACAGCAATTTTGTAGGACTAAATGTAACAATTCCCTATAAAAAGGCAGTCATCCCCTATTGCGATAAATTGTCTGATCGAGCCAAACAGTTAGGTGCAGTCAACACCATAGTTCGCGCTGCAGACAACACACTAATTGGTCACAATACCGATTATTTTGGCTTCCTTTCTATGGTCAAGCGAAGCGGTCTGTCTGTTCTTAACAAGAAGGTTCTTATACTGGGCAGTGGCGGAGCTTCTGTAACTGTTGTAGCTGTTTTACAGGAATTGGGTGCTAATGCTGTTGTAATCTCCCGATCCGGTCCTGAGAACTATCAAAACATTTGCAAGCATTCGGATGCCTCTGTGATTGTAAACACCACTCCGGTAGGGATGTATCCACATACAGATGTCAGTCCCGTTGATCTTGATATATTCCCGCAACTGGAAGGCGTTTTAGATTTGATCTATAATCCCACTCGTACAAAACTCCTTATGGACGCAGAAAAACGTGGGTTGATTGCCCAAAACGGCTTATGGATGCTTGTTGCTCAAGCTAAAGAAAGTGCTCAATGGTTCACAGGAAAAGACATAGCTGATTCTAACATTTCCGACATTTATCAAAAAATTCGCAAACAAACGGAAAATATTATTTTAATCGGTATGCCTGGCAGTGGAAAAACAACGATTGGTAAATTACTAGCAGAAAAGCTTGGTAAAATCTTTGTCGATGCAGATGCAGTTATTGTAGAGCGAGCAGGAATGTCTATACCGGAGATATTTACGAAGCACAGTGAGGAAGGATTTCGTAAGCTTGAATCATCTGTTTTGAGTGATCTTGGAAAAAAATCCGGTCTTGTAATTGCCACCGGTGGCGGCTGTGTGACAAAAGAAAAAAATTACCATCACTTACATCAAAATGGACAGATCGTTTGCTTGCAACGAGAACTTGAACTTCTTCCCACCGATGGAAGACCCCTTTCTAAAAGAATTACGCTTCCGGATATGTACCATACTCGTAAACCGTTGTATGAACACTTTGCAGATGTAATAATTAATAATGACAGTACACCTGATGAAACAGTTCGTCAAATTCTCAAGTGGGAGGATAACATATGAAAATACTGGTAATTAACGGACCAAATCTGAATATGCTGGGTATTCGTGAGCCAGGAATTTACGGGAAACAAACCTTTTGCGACCTTCTGGATCTTCTTAAGAAATGGGCGGCTGAATACAGTGTTGAAATTGAACAATATCAGTCCAATCACGAAGGCGACCTTGTGGATAAAATTCAGTCGGCTTATGGTCACTTTGACAGTATTATAATCAATCCCGCAGCTTATACACATACCTCTATAGCTATACTGGACGCATTAAAAGCTGTAGGGTTGCCTTCCATTGAGGTGCATATTTCAGATGTAGATTCCAGAGAACCCTTCCGCCAGGTTTCATATGCCGGTCTTGCCTGTGTGAAAACAATTAAAGGAAAAGGTCTTGACGGATACAGACAGGCTATAGTATACTTAATAGAAAATTTTAGTAAATAAAGGAGTGTCCATTTTGGAGAGAGTTTATTTGTGGGATAAAGCCCCTGGTATGTGTGAAGAAATTCCATATATCGACATTTATATTCCCGAAAACAAAAAATCCGATGCTGCTGTTCTGATTTTCCCCGGCGGTGGTTATATTCGTCGTGCCGATCACGAGCGGGAAAACTATGCCAAATTCCTTAATGCTCACGGAATTACTGCATTTATTGCCGGTTACCGTGTTAAGCCACACTATTTCCCCCTTCCCCTGCTGGATGCTCGCCGTTGTATGCGCTTTATTCGTGCAAATGCTGACAAATTTGGCATTGACAAAAATAAAGTTGCAGCAATGGGTTCCTCTGCTGGAGGTCATTTAACCGCTTTGCTTTCCACTTACAAGAAGTCTATTGACTTTGAGGGTCTGGATGAAATTGACCGGGAAGATTATATGCCTAATTTACAGATCCTTTGTTATCCTGTAACCGATCAACCCAGCGATGACGGTTACACTCATAATGTATCCTATATGAATTTGATCGGTGAACGAAATCCGGAATTAGAAACAGAAATTAATCCTGTGAATAACGTCTGTGATACAACACCCGAGGCGTTTTTCTTCCACACCAACGAAGATCCCGGTGTTTCTGTTATCAACAGTTATGTTTATGCTGCTGCACTTCGCAGAAAAAACATTCCAGTTGAAATGCACATATTCCCCGACGGTGGACATGGCTTAGGTCTGGCACCTAACCACCCACACACTGCACAATGGTCTGGATTACTCATCAACTGGTTTAGACGCCTTGGTTGGATCGAATAATTGATAATCGGCAGTATTCCATTTTGGAATACTGCCGATTCTTTATATTATTTTTCTCATCGTGAAAGCATTTTGGGAAACAGACCCGTCTGCAAATACAGCACAATCCCGTATTTTCTCAAAGCCAGCGGCAAGATGAACAGCAATGGATGGATAATTTTTCTTATCTATATGGGAATAGACTGTCATTTTTTCTTGCTGTGATAGCATGGAAAGAACTGAGCATACCAACTTGGTTGCATATCCCTTTCCTCGTTCCTCTTTTGCAGTTTCCAGACCCTCTAATAAAAATCCGTCCAGATAAGGTTCCATACGAAGAACCGATGAATACCGGTGATCCAGCTCCCATACAGCATAAAAAGCACTTTTATCCTGAAAAAAGCATTTAACTTCAACATATAGATCCTGCTCCGCAAGGAAAATCTGCTGTTCCGCTGGATAATTTGAATAATACAACGCGCCCTTCTCACTGCAGCTTTGCGAATAAACTTCTGCTAGACGCTGAAAGTCTACCTCAGATAGCGACCGAATGATTTTAAGCATATAAATTACTTTGCGTATTTTTTAACAACACGGAGCATCTCCGGGAATGCTTCTTCCATATCCCGAACCAGCTTAAACTGTGTGCGACAACGATCCAGGTTTTGTTCCGGATAGCTAACACGGAAGTAATTGTCACCGTCTAAGTAGTCGGTCAAGAAGCGAATGCCGCACTCTAAGGTCATCAAACGAGCACCCCAGGGCAGATATTCCAACTCAGCGTCTGTCAAGCAACCATCTGTTCCCTCAAGAAATCCACGGGTATATGCTTCATAAAGATCAATATCAAAATTAACTTTACCCAAGTCTTTTTCGCTTTCATCGCTGCGGTTTGCGCCAAAACGGATAGAATCACCGAAATCATTCACAGAGAAGCCAGGCATAGTGGTATCCAAGTCAATAACACAGATGCCCTCCCCTGTAGCGCGGTCAATAAGAATGTTATTGAGCTTTGTATCGTTATGGGTCACCCGCAAAGGAAGCTTACCATCACGATATGCCTGAAGAACAACAGAACAATCTGACTTTCTTGCAAGCGCAAAATCAATTTCATTTTGAACCTTGGCAGCTCTGCCGATCTTGTCAGCTTCCAATGCCTGTAAAAACTTAGCAAATCGATCCTCAGTATTATGGAAGTTAACAATGGTTTCGCGAAGTGTATGAGCAGGAAAATCCTGCAGCTGCTTCTGAAAACGGCCAAAGGCTCTTGCAGAAGCCTCAAACAGCTCAGGCGTAGCACGCTGCAAGCAATCTGTGTTCTCTACATAGGGCATCAGACGCCACACACGGCCTGTTTTGTCTGTATAATAATCTTTTCCATCTTTCGTCTTAACCAAGCTCAGAGTCTCGCGAGCGGGATCACCGCCAGCAGCGACGATCTTTTCACGAAGATACGATGTAATTCCGATAAAGTTTGCCATCAATTCATCGGGACGTGGAAATGCTGTTAAAGAAAGTCCTTGTAGGATGAAACGAATTGCATCACCATCCTGAGGCTGGCACACGACACAATAGGTGTCATTAATATGACCTTGACCATAGCGGGATGCACCTAAAAGTGTTGCAGGAAAATCATAGGCATTCAAAACTTCCTGCAAATTTTGAGACTGTTCCGGTAAATAAATTCCCATCACCAGTTCCTCCATTTTTATTGTTTTCTACTTATTATAGAGAAATCAAGCATTTGGGTCAATGCATATTTCCACACAGAATGTATCAATTACAACTATTACAATGCTTCTCCTAAAATAGACTTTGTTGCATAGGCGTTCAGACTCATATCAGCAATATTTCCAGATAGATACTCATAATATGCCTGTGCACCGATCATAGCTGCATTATCACCACACAAAGATAGCGGAGGCATAAACACCTGGACACCAAGCTTATCTGCCGCAGCTAATACATCTGCGCGAATTCTTGAATTGGCAGCAACGCCACCGGCTACAGCAAGCTTATTTCGTCCCGTGCTTTCTAATGCCTGTACCACTCTAGGAATAAGGGTATCGGATACTGCAGAAGAAAAGGCTACACAAAGGCTGTTAATATCTAGCTCCTCCCCTACCTGATCGGCGTGGTGAATCAAATTCAAGGTTGCAGTTTTTAGACCAGAAAAGCTCATATCCAGTGGATTCTGTCCAGGTTTTGAACGAGGAAGAACATACTTGCTTTCATCGCCCAACTTAGCAGCTTTATCTAGCGCAGCACCGCCGGGATAAGGCATTCCCAGGACACGGGCAACCTTATCAAAACTCTCTCCTGCTGCATCATCCAGCGTTGATCCCAGAATTTCCATTTTTGTATAATCCTGAACATCCACAATCATTGTGTGACCACCTGAGACCATAAGGCACAAAAACGGAGGTTCCAGTTCCGGATATGCAAGATAATTAGCAGCAATATGACCCCGAATATGGTGTACAGGGATCAATGGCTTATTCATCGCAAGAGCCGCAGCCTTCGCAAAATTCACGCCAACTAATACAGCTCCGATCAGTCCTGGAGCATAAGTTACTGCAATAGCATCAATTTCGTTACGAGTCAATTTTGCATTTTCAAGAGCTTGACCAGCCAGTGCATAAATGGCTTCAATGTGTTTACGGGACGCAATTTCCGGAACAACACCGCCATAAACTCTATGCAGCTCTACCTGGGAAGCGATACAGTCTGTTAAAACATATCTTCCGTCTTTTACGATTGCAACTGCTGTTTCATCGCACGAGGACTCCACTGCAAGAATATTCAAACTGACCACTCCTTTCGTAATATAAGTGCATCTTCTTTAGGATTATGATAATAACCGGGTCTGCGTCCAACCTCTGTAAATCCTAATTTCGTGTACAAACGGATCGCTGGTTCATTGGACGCCCGGACTTCCAGAGTCAGGCAAGTTACATCCTTTTCTTTCAGTCCTGACACAAGATATGCAATCAAATTTTCTCCAACACCCATACGACGGTAATCCGGATGTACAGCAAGATTCATCATATCCGCCCAACCCATAACAGATTGAGAACCAACATATCCGGCAAGGTTTTCCCCGTCCATAGCAACGATCCACAGCGACAGAGGGTTGGAAAGCTCTGTGGAAATGGATTTTACACTCCATGGATCAGAAAAACACAACTTTTCAAGTTCTGCAATCTGCTCAATATGTGCGGAAGTCATCAAACAATATTCCATCATTTTGCCTCATACCAGCTTTTGCCCCACTTAGCGTCCGCTATCAGTGGTACATCTAAGAAAGCTACCTGTTCCATCTCTCTGCTGACAAGCTCAGCAACCTGCTCTGCAATTTCCTCCGGACATTCCACAATCAATTCATCGTGAACCTGCAACAGCAGTTTTGCTTGAGGATAAGTCTTGCGAAGTGCATTATCAACCCGGATCATTGCAAGCTTAATAAGATCTGCCGCAGTACCTTGAATGGGTGTATTCAAAGCAATCCGCTCTGCACCCTGACGGACATTGTAGTTACTGTTCTTTAAGTCCGGAATATAACGCCGACGACCATACATTGTTGTGGTATAACCACTGTTACGGGCATTTTCAACAACCTGCTTCATATAAGTGCGAACACCCGGATAGTTGGAAAGGTAACTATCAATATATGCTTTTGCTTCATAGCGGCTAACGCCAATATCATCTGCAAGGGAAAACTCAGAAATACCATATACAATACCAAAGTTTACGGCTTTCGCATGGCGGCGCTGGAGACTTGTTACATTCTCCGCAGGAACATCAAACACTTGAGATGCAGTGACCGTATGAATATCCATTCCAGAGCGAAACGCCTCCTGCATAACGGGATCTTCAGCAATATGCGCAAGAACTCGCAGTTCAATCTGGCTATAATCCGCATCCACCAAAACATGGCCATCCCTGGGAATAAACATCTTACGGATCTCTGCACCCAGATCCGTACGAACAGGAATGTTTTGCAGATTGGGTTCTGTGGAAGAAAGCCGTCCGGTAGCGGTCACAAGATTCTGGAAAGTTGTGCGGATGCGACCATCGTCGCCAATCACTTTCATCAAACCTTCTGCATAGGTAGATTTCAGCTTCGTAAGCATCCGATAGTCCATAATTGCAGGGATGATTGGATGCTTATCCTTCAGTTTCTCCAGAACATCAACATTGGTTGAATATCCCGTTTTGGTTTTCTTAACCGGAGGTAGATTCAGCTTTTCAAAAAGCAATTCTCCCAGTTGTCGTGTGGAGTTGATATTAAACGGACTATCAGCGTAGGAATAAATCAGCTTTTCACAGTCGCTGATCCGTGTAGATAACATTTCTCCAAACTGTTCAAGCTGAACTTTATCAATAGCAACGCCCTCTTTCTCCATACGGTACAGAACGCCACATAAAGGCAGTTCTATTTCCCGGTAAAGAGACAGCATTTCCTTATTCTGAAGTTCAGCCTCCAGAACATCCTTCAAATTCCAAAGTGCTTCCGCGCAAGCGGCAGCATCTCCGTCATCTGCTGTAGCTGCCAAATAGGAAGTTGCCAGCTTAGAAACGGCATAATCGCTTTGGGAAGGATTGAGATTATAGGCGGCAAGGGCTGAATCAAACACAAAGTTTCCACTGGGAAGCCCCATTTCATCCAGCGTGTGACGCGTTGATTTAATATCGTGGCAAATTGCAGGTGTATCACTGAGCAAAATTGGCATCAGAGAATAGGTTTCCAACGGAGTAACCGTACAGACGCCACTCTGCCAAGCAAAACCTATACTGCCATCCGGTGCAATGTACAGCGCATACAAGTCGCAGCAATCCGGGATTTCATTCGTTCTTTCTAGCTTAACACCTTTTTTTGCAACGTATTCCACAGGCATTTCTGCTCCGCGCAAACCATATTTATCAATCAAGCGCACAAACTCCAGCTGTGTAAACAGCTGATAAAGCTCCGGCTTATTATATGGGCGAATGACTGCATCCGTGGGTTCAAAATCGATAGGTGCGTTTGTGCGGATGGTCGCTAAATCATAAGAAAGATAGGCATTATCCTTACTTGCTTCCAATTTTTCCCGAAGCTTTGGACGGATAGAAGGATCGTTAAGATTTTCATAAACGCCATCTAATGAGCCAAATTTTGTCAGTAATTCAGTAGCTGTTTTTGGACCAACGCCCGCGACACCGGGAATATTATCGGAAGAATCACCCATCAGTGCCTTCAAGTCAACCATTTTAGGTGGTTCAAAGCCATATTCATCAACAAATTTCTGGGCATCATAAAGCGTAGCAGTGGTCTGACCAGGCTTTGAAATAACCAATTTAACCCGAACGTTCTCATCTATAAGTTGCAGACTATCACGATCACCGGTAACAATCACACATTCCCAATCGTTGTTTCCGCAAATTTTACCAACAGTACCGATCACATCGTCTGCTTCCCAGCCTTGACACTCATAGATTGGAATATTCATAGCCTGCAAAACCTGCTTCATAATCGGCATCTGCTGAACCAATTCCTCAGGCATTGGATGACGGGTTGCTTTATAACCATCATATTGCAGATGGCGGAAAGTCGGTCCGTGAAGATCAAAGGCAACGCAGACTGCATCCGGCTGTTCTTCCTTCTCCATTCGTTCAAGAATGTTCAGAAATCCATATATTGCATTGGTAAACTGACCATCTCTGGTTGTCAGCAATTTCACACCATAAAAGGCTCTGTTTATAACACTGTTTCCGTCAAGAATCAGCAGTTTCATACTTTTCTCCATTTTGTGCCCTGTGGGGTATCGATAATTTCAATGCCGCGTGCTTTTAATTCGTCACGAATTCGGTCGGCTTCAGCATAATTTTTTGCTTTCTTGGCATCTGTGCGAGCCTGGACCAACGCATCGATCTCAGGATCAGCAGAGGCGGCTGCCTTGTCCGCTTCCTTCTTACGAAACGCTTCTGCTGCAGAAATCAAATTCAAGCTCAGCACCCGATCGAAATCAGCCAGTGCGGCCAACTTTGTAGCGTCATTAGTTTTAGCTTTCAATACATCATAAACCGCGGTGACTGCAACAGAAGTATTCAAATCGCCATTGAGCGCATTGACAAACCGCTCCTTTAGTGCATCAAATACAGCAGTATCTACATCCCCATCTTGCTTAAGTGCTGCAATCTTTGCAATCAGCTTTTCATAAGCAACTACCGCATTATCCAAGTTTTCCCAAGAAAATACAAGATTTCTGCGATAGTGACTCTGCAGGCAAAACAGCCGGTAAGCCATAGGATCATAGCCTTTATTCTCCAACAAACTAACTGTCAGGAACTCACCCTTGGATTTGCTCATTTTACCTGTGTCCGTATTTAGGTGGTGTACATGGAACCAGTAATTGCACCACTTATGTCCCAAATAGCTTTCGGACTGGGCGATCTCATTGGTGTGGTGCGGGAAAGCATTGTCAATGCCACCGGCGTGAATATCCAAATCTTCACCAAGGTATTTCATAGAAATACCGGAGCATTCAATGTGCCATCCAGGATAGCCAACGCCCCAGGGAGACTCCCATTTTAACGCCTGATCCTCAAATTTACTCTTTGTAAACCACAGTACGAAATCGTTTTTATTACGCTTATTTGTATCCTCTTCAACACCCTCACGAACACCGATTGCCAAATCCTCTTCATCGTGATCATTGAAAACATAGTACTTTTCCAGCTTAGAAGTGTCAAAGTAAACATTGCCTCCTGCAATATAGGCAAAACCTTTATCCAAAAGGCCCTGAACGATCTCGATAAACTCTGCTATACAGCCGGTTGCAGGCTGTACAACTTCCGGAATCTTGATGTTCAGTTTCTTGCAATCTGCAAAGAAAGCATCTGTATAGTATTGCGCGATCTCCATAACAGACTTATTTTCCCGCTTTGCACCCTTAAGCATCTTATCCTCACCGGTATCTGCATCAGATGCCAAATGACCTACATCTGTGATGTTCATTACACGCAAAACATTATATCCCAGATAGCGCAGGGATTTTTCCAGCACATCCTCCATAATGTATGTCCGCAGATTACCAATATGGGCATAGTGATACACTGTTGGTCCACAGGTATACATTTTTACCAAGTCCGGATTGTTGGGTGTAAACAATTCCTTTTTGTGAGTTAATGAATTATAAAGATACATAGAAAATTCCTCCTCAATAAATAAAAACGCCTCTTGTGCAATACACACAAGAGGCGGGTCATATAAACTCGCGGTTCCACTCTCATTTTTTACTCATAACATAATTCGCTCCCGGACGCACATTCGCAGTACCGACACCGCCCAGGTTTACAGCCGATGACCTAGACTCTCTGATGGATTGGCACTGTTACTATTTCCGTTCACAGCGATATTTACTTGTAAATATTTTACCATCCATCCAAAAGCTTGTCAAGGCTGACCTTTCCCAATGTAATGACATTATCATTGCTTGCAGTAAAATTCTGTGCTATAATATCTTTGAGGTGATAAATATGAAAAACACGCTATGCTTTATCATTAGTCTTGCTTTGCTTTTGTCAGGCTGTGCAACGTCAATCTCAAATGAATCAAAAGTAACTACATCTGCAACCGCAGAAAATGCAACAACGGAAAACTCTATTACAAATCCCCCTATTGTTATTCCCCAACAGGAAGCTATGTATGCCGTTTCTGTTCCTACAGTTTCAGAAAATACCTATGCAGATGACGGAACCGTTATCTTCTCCTATACGCAGCAGAGTATGATGCTTACGCTACCCGACCCGGATGTTGCAGATAAAATCATCATAGATTTCCTGTCTAGAATTGATGACAGCGCTTCTTTTGCCGATTCGATTCTTGCATCCGCAAGAACTAACTATAACGGCTCTGCCGATTGGACTCCATATCTTTATAATCTCACCTACAGTCCTACAAGAATGGACCAAGGCGTTCTTAGTTTATTCGGAAATTGTGTAACATATAGTGGTGCCTCTCATCCGGAGCGCCTATGTATGGCTGCAAACTACGATTTGGTTTCCGGAGATGTCCTGACATTAGGCAGCATTATGTCCGCTCAGGCGACTACAGCGGATTTCTGTAAATTAGTACTCGAGAAGCTGGATGCGGCCAAAGAAGACAAATATCTTTATGATGGATACGAAAACACTGTTAAGCAGCGTTTTTCTAAAGACGAAAGTCAAGATCAGGATTGGTATTTTTCAACAAATGGTTTGTGTTTCTATTTTGTACCCTATGATATCGCCCCCTATTCATCCGGCGTTATTATCGCAGAAATCCCTTATGATGAATTAGCAGGACTTATCTACGATGGCTATTTTCCTGCAGAACGAGATGCACTAACAGGTAGCATTCAAGCAAGCACTGACAAAAATACAGACATCGAAGCTTTTACACAGATTGCAGAATTAACACTCCATACAGATGGTCAAATGGTGTTTTTGCATACGGACAGTATTGTCCGGGATGTTAGGTTGGAATATGGTGCCTGGAATGCTTCTCATACCGATTTTGTGCCTGTATATACCGCATTATTCTCTGCTACGCTTTCACCAGGCGATGCAATTATGGTGCAATCGGATGAATTGACCGCCCTTCGTTTAAGTTACTTTAATGGCACAAAAACAGTATATCAATATTTTAATCTGGCTGTTAATAACATACAGTTAATCTCTCAATAAATTTTATTACTAAGAAACAGTGGTGATGCATAAGCATCACCACTGTTTCTTAATCTTCCTTCATTTGTTCCAGTCGATATCGCGCAATACCCTTAGCCAGAAGATCCATAGCACGTTCCAAGTCTTCCTTCTTAAGAACGTATGCAATACGGACTTCACTAATACCACTACCGGGAGTTTCATAGAAAGGTGCACCAGGTGCAAACATTACCGTTTCTCCAGCGTCATCAAATTCCTCTAAAAGCCAACGTTGGAACTTATCTGAGTCATCCACCGGTAAGCTAGCCATCACATAAAAAGCGCCCATAGGCTCTTCAACAACCACTCCAGGGATTTTACGCAAACGATCAACAACCACATCTCTGCGACGGCGATATTCCTCTTTACTGCGCTGATAAAATTCCTGATCCACTTGATACAAAGAAGCTGCACCAAGCTGATCAATCGTAGCAACCGCAAGACGAGACTGGCAGAATTTCAAAAGCGCCTGCTGCAGTTCCTTATTTTTTGTAATTACACAGCCTACACGGGCACCGCAAGCAGAAAAACGCTTGGAAACCGAATCGATAATGACTAGGTTATCATCAATATCCTTAAAACGACCCATCGTAGGTACGCCATAAGCATCATCATAACAAAATTCCCGGTATACCTCATCGCAAATCAAAAACAGATCGTTTGCCTTGGCAATATCTGCAATCATTCGCATTTCATTCTCGTCCAACACAACACCTGTAGGATTGCCAGGATTCGTAATCATAATCGCACGTGTATTTTTTGTGATCAATTTCTCGATCCGTTTTTTGTTTGCATAGTGATATCCTTCCTCAGGACCGGTATGCAAAGCACGGATAACACCACCAGCAGCATGTACGAAGGTAGTATAGTTGGGATAATAAGGTTCTGGGATAATCACTTCAGTATAAGGATCCAAAATGGAAAGACAGGTCAAAAGCAGTGCTTCACTGCCACCGGTAGTAATGAGAATATCATCTGGTTCCAGATCCACACCCAGTTTACCATAGTAATTACGGATCGCTTCAACCAGCAATGGCATACCTGGGGATGCTTCATAGGCCAGTGTTGTCTGATCAAACTGGCGAATAGCCTGATAATATACATCCGGTGTTTCCAAATCAGGCTGACCAATGTTTAAGTGATAGATTTTTTTGCCATTCTCTTTAGCTTTTACTGCAAGTGGATGGAATTTACGCATAGGTGAAGGCTCACAGCGGTTTGCATTGATAGAAATCTTCATAAATACCTCCAAACTCTAATGTTCAATCTAGTAAAATTCATATAAAAACAAAAAAATCCTCACCCCTGGCATAGGGGCGAGTCAACTCGCGGTACCACCCTAATTCACCGGCAATAAGCCAGTATCTTAGCTACTCTGTAACGGGAGCACCCGTACCGGTCATCCCGGTCCGCTTGGAAGTGGCTGAAAGATACGCACACAAGGGCTCTCACCATACCCCTCTCGCTTCAGTGTAAAATATCTTTCTCGTTTCCGCATCGCATTTGCTTTTTATTTATTTTATCACAATCATCAAAATTGTCAACAATTTTATCACTATATTCCCGATTTTTATATTCCTTAGTTAATTTAATTACAACAGGACTTAACCAAGCAAGCATAAACAGGTTTGGAACTGCCATAAGTCCATTGACAGTTTCTGACAACAACCACACTGTTCCTGTGTTCAAAACCGCACCTGCTATTACCGTTACAGCTTGTAAAAGCACAAATTTCTTCCACACATCTTCTCCAAATAAATATTGTGCACAACGCGCACCATATAGTCCCCAGCCCAACACAGTTGCCACTGCAAAACAACACATTGCAATTGCAATAGGAACACATACCCAATCCCCCAACACTGTTGAAAACGCCTGAGAAGTGAGCGCTCCACCCGCATCAGTACCATATGGAATTGGTATGCCGCTAGAAAGGATTACTAAAGCAGTCATTGTGCAGATCACGATCGTGTCCAAAAATACTTCCATAATCCCCATGAGACCTTGACACGCCGGATGATCAGCCTTCGCAGCGCCGTGTGCAATGGCTGCAGTGCCCATTCCTGCTTCATTTGTAAATACACCTCTTGACGCGCCGATCCGCAGTGCAACAAAGCCAGAGCCCAACGCTCCGCCGGTTACAGCTTTGGGGGAAAATGCACCCTCGATTATTGCCACGAATGCATCCCATATGAAAAATCGTCTAATCCACAACACACCGATTCCCAGAAGCAGATACAAAACAGCAGCAAATGGAACAAGCCTTTCAGCCACTTCCCCTATTTTCTTCGCCCCACCCAACAGCAGTATGGTGATCAATCCAGAAAGAATAATACCAATCCCCAAATTTCCAATCATTGTTTCAGTGCCGCCAAATGCAACGAAAACACTATTTACACTGTTTGTCACAGCATTGATCTGCGTAGCATTTCCCACTCCAAATGCAGCCACAACACCAAAAAAACTATACAGACCTGACAACCAATGCCAGCGTTTAGGCATACCTTGAGAAATGATATACATTGGTCCGCCAACATTCTCACCCTTCGAGTTTCTTACTTGAAAATTAACTGCAAGCGTGGCTTCCGCATACTTGGTTATCATCCCAAGTATGCCGCATATCCACATCCAAAAGATCGAACCTGGACCGCCGATTGCAATTGCACCAGCTACTCCAACAATATTTCCTGTCCCAACGGTTGCTGCCAAAGCTGTACAAAGTGCTTGAAAAGAACTAACTCCACCGTTGTTTTGATTTCTGTGAAACAATCGAGCGAAAAAGGAATAAAACGCTTTGGGGAGTAGTGTGATCTGTGCAAACCCTGTACGAATGCTTAAATAAAAACCTACCCCTAAAATCAGTATTAAAGCCGGGATACCCCATACAAAATGATTTATTTTTTCTAAAATTTCCACCATTGTATATACACACTCTCCTTGCATATACAAAGCAGTTTCTCCACAGAGAAACTGCTTTTGTATTATTCCCATTTAGACCAAATTTTCGGGCAATAGCCTACAGTGACCTCTTTGCCATTTCGAACGATTGGTGTGCGCATCAGCTTCGGATTATCAAACACCTTGTCTTCCTTGGCAAGTCCATCATCCATATACTTCATTAGCGTAATATCCGGATCTTTAGAATTCCAATCTATCAGATTATCGATTCCACCAAGACCACGCAAAACTGCATCAAATTCCTTACCGGATAAACCAAATCGCAATAAATCTACCATTTGATATTTTACACGTCGTTCCTTGAAGTACCGCTCCGCCTTCTTTGTGTCGAAGCATTTATTTTTACCAAAAATTTGAATATTCAATAGATTACCTCCATAAGACACAGACCGCAGGCTGGTATCAACTCCCCAGCTTCAGAACGTTTTCCGCCAAACAGGTCTTGTATACTATCTGCCGTACGTTCACCCCTGCCAACTTCAAGCAATGTACCAACTATAATCCGTACCATATGATGCAAAAAACCGTTGCCAGTGACTGTAAAAACAAGTTCATCACCGGATTTCTCAATATTCAAACAATGTATATAGCGAACTGTGGATTTTTTCATATTTTTATTGGCACAAAAGGCAGAGAAATCGTGTTGACCTAAAAATAACTCAGCCGCCTGTCTAATTTTTGAAATATCAACTGCACGGGGATCCACATACACATACTTGCGTTCAAACACACAGGGTTTTTCGGTGTTCCATACGCGATATCGGTAGGTTTTTGTCTTTGCATTTAATCTGGCGTGAAATCTTTCAGAAACATTTCTGCAAGAGTATATGCCAATATCTTCAGGCAAATACCTGCGAAGCTGGGACAAAATTTCATCGCATGTCATCCCGTTGTTGCAATGAAAATTAGCCACCTGACCGATTGCGTGCGTTCCTGCATCTGTTCTTCCACTAGCTGTCAGTTCAATCGGTTCATCCAAGATGCGGCTGAGCGCTGTCTCCAATTTTTGCTGGATCGTATTATCTGTAGACGACAAGCGTTGCCAGCCACGATAGCGTGAGCCATCATAACATATATCAAGCCGCACATTCCTCATAGTGTATTAATTCCTCTCTAGCTTCCCTTTCTGTATCCGCAGAAAACAGGAAATTACCTCTATAATCATATACCTGAAAGTGTCCAAATACATACCTCATTGTAAACATAACCTTTACCTCCTGGATTGTTATGCTTACAGTTTACACGTCTTTCAGTCCAATATTCCGTACTTATTCGACAACTTCATAACCAGCATCTGTAATTGCTTTTTTTAGCGCATCCAAGCTGGCGGTTCCAGTAACAGAAACCTGCTTTTTCTCCAGATCTACCACTGCTTCCACGGTACCTGGCACTTCTCTGCACACGTTCTCTACCCTTGCCTTACAATGGGTGCACATCATTCCGTTTACCTTTATTACTGTCATCTTATTATCCTCCTTATTTGCATTCATTTGCTTTTTCTCTTTTCCTCCGAAAAAGCGAAGTCTAAGAGCATTTGTCACTACAAAAACAGAACTAAAACTCATTGCTGCAGCAGCAAGCATCGGGCTAAGCCGAATTCCAAATTGGGGATACAGTACACCAGCTGCAATTGGAATACCAAGGCAATTATAAAAGAATGCCCAAAACAGGTTTTGACGAATATTACGGATCGTTGCTTTGCTTAACGCAATTGCCCGGGATACCCCTACTAAAGAGTGATCCATAAGGACCACATCAGCAGATTCAATCGCAATATCCGTGCCAGCCCCAATTGCCATACCAACATCAGCGGTAACAAGTGCAGGTGCATCATTGATGCCATCCCCCACCATCAGGACCTTGTGCTTTTGTTTTTTAAGATTTTTAACAACAGATGCTTTGTCACCAGGCAAAACATCTGCAATCACTTGCGTAATACCGGCTTTCTCTGCGATTGCTCGTGCAGTCTGATCATTATCTCCCGTAAGCATAACCACATTAAGGCCCAATCTTTGCATCTTATCCACTGCATCAGCTGAGGCGTCCTTTAGCACATCTGCAGCAGCGATCGCACCCAGATATCGCTTATCTTCACAGGCAAAATACAAAGGCGTTTTACCAACTTGTGCCAATGCCTGCATTGTGGGGACTTGCACTCCCTGTTCCTGCATTAGCGCCTTATTACCACCCCAATAGCGAATACCATCAATTATACCAGTTACGCCACGTCCCGGTAAGCTTTCAAAATCTGTTACTTCCAGTAGCTGTACAGCACCAGCTTTTTCTATGATTGCTATTGCGAAGGGGTGCTCTGATTTTGCCTCTAATGAAGCTGCGATCTGCAGCAAATGATCATCACCCACTTCAGCTGATATCACATCTGTAACTGCTGGTTTACCCTTTGTTAATGTGCCTGTTTTATCCAAAACAACTGTGTCTACAAGGTGTAGATTTTCCAGTGCTTCCGCATTCTTAAAAAGCACGCCCATAGAAGCACCCCGGCCAGTTCCTACCATAATTGCAACAGGGGTTGCAAGGCCTAACGCACAGGGGCAAGAAATCACAAGCACAGAAATGGCATTTGTCAAAGCTGCGCCAATATCTTCACCGACGATCATCCATACTGCAAAAGTAATCACTGCAATAGACATAACCACAGGCACAAAGATTCCCGCTACTTTATCTGCAAGCCGGGCTATAGGTGCTTTTGATCCACCTGCCTCCTCAACCATACGAATGATTTTGGAAAGTGTGGTATCTGCTCCAATTTTATCAGTCCTGATTTCCAGATAACCTTCTGTGTTTATCGTTGCAACTGCTACTGTATCGCCAGGACTTTTCTCCACAGGGATGCTTTCTCCTGTCAATGTGCTTTGGTCAACAGCTGCCCTACCGGAAAGAACTGTACCATCTACAGGAATACTCCCACCGGAACGCACAACTACCACATCGCCAATCCGAACATCATCAATATCCACAGTCACTTCCACACCGTCACGAAGAACCTGTGCAGTCTTAGGACTCAGATCCATAAGCTGACGAATCGCATCACCTGTTTTTCCTTTTGCTCTGCTTTCCAAAAATTTTCCCAGGGTAATTAGGGTCAAAATCATTGCTGCTGATTCAAAATACAGATCATTGCTATGCCTTGCAACTGTTTCCCAATCTCCTTGTCCCATTGCGTATGCCATCGCAAAAAGGGATACTACACCATATCCAAGCGCTGCACCTGATCCAACTGCAATAAGCGAATCCATATTAGGCGCACGATGAAGCAATGCCTTAATACCCTTTGAATAGTAGGAACGATTCATATAAATTACAGGAAGCGTAAGGAATAATTGCACCAAAGCAGCCACAACACTGTTTTCCGCTCCGTGATACCATTTAGGAACCGGTAATCCAAACATATGTCCCATTGTAAAGTACATCAATAGGATCAAGAAGGCAAACGAGAAAATAATGCGATACTTAAGCTGTTTAATTTGGGTGTTGGATTTAACTTTTTGTTCCGTTTTACTCCCGCCTTCTGGGTATGCACTGTATCCTGCATTATTTACCGCAGCAATGATTGCATCAGAAATTACAGCACTTTCTGCAACCACTGTCAGCTTTCCCGCCAACAAATTCACTTCTGCTTTCGTTACGCCAGCAATCTGTCCCGCAACCTTCTCCACACGAGCAGAACAGGCCGCACAAGTCATACCAGTCACATTAAATTTAAGTATCATATCTATCACCTATCAAAGCATCACGCTTCTTGACACAATTTATTATCTGTGCTAATATTTTACCAAATGATATTAAAAATGCAAGTATGCATTCGTGCTTTCCTGCATAAAATCATCCGCGCAAATCAAACTAAAAGAAAAACGGAGAATGATTTATGAATATTAAGATCACATCTGACAGCACCTGCGATCTTCCAAAGGAGCTTGTAGAAGCATATAACATTGGTATTGTTCCTCTGATTGTTGTAAAAGACGGTCAGTCTTATTCAGATGGCGTGGACATTGTTCCTGAAGATATTTTTGCCCATGTTGCCGCAGGCGGAGATCTTTGTTCAACTGCTGCCCTTGGAGTCGGTCAATATCAGGATGTGTTTGCCAAATATGCTGAAAAGTATGATGGTGTTTTGCACATAAATATCAGCTCTGAATTTTCTTCCAGCTATCAAAACGCTTGCTTGGCAGCTGAGGAATTTGACAATATTCGCGTTGTAGATTCCAGAAATCTTTCCACCGGTCAGGGTCTTGTCGTTTTGAAAGCCTGTGAACTGGCTAAAACCTGTGAAAGCTTGGAGGAACTGCAAAATAAGCTTAATGAATTCACACCCAAGGTGGAGGCTAGCTTCCTTCTTGACCAGCTAAAGTATATGGTTAAGGGTGGTCGATGCTCTGCTGTCGCTGCTCTTGGTGCTAACCTGCTGAATCTGAAACCTTGCATTGAAGTCAAGAACGGAAAAATGAGTGTAGTTAAAAAATACCGCGGCAGTTATGGAAAATGTCTGGCTTCCTATGTAAAGGACCGTCTTTCCGGTCGGGATGATTTGGACAACGGCACACTCTTTGTGACAAGAACTCCTATTTCGGATGATTGTATGCAAGCTGTTTCGGATGCAGTTAAAGAATATAACAACTTTGAAAACACATACTGGAACGAAGCAGGATGTACTGTTTCCTGCCATTGCGGTCCTGGAACATTAGGTGTTATATTTATTCGTAAGTGAAAAACAAGCGGCGCAGTAGCGCCGCTTGTTTTTTACATAAATGGATCATCTGTATATTTTACTGTAACCTTTTCCACGCTTTCCAGTGCTTGCTGAATCAGACTCTCACGGTCCAGCTTTCTTTCTGCATGGAGAACCTGACCTAATGTAGGCTTGGTTTTGGGATGTTTGGGTGTAAAAACTGTACAGCAATCTTCATAGGGTAACACAGAGGTTTCCAAGGTCCCGATTTTTCTTGCAATGGTAACAATTTCTTCCTTATCCATACCAACCAGCGGCATAAAAATTGGAATATCCACAACTGCACCGGTCACTGTCATTGCTTGCATAGTCTGGCTTGCAACCTGTCCCAGATTTTCACCGGTGATCAGCGCACCACAGCCATCATCTTTTGCAATCCTCTGGGAAATTTCCATCATAAACCGGCGCATAATCAGTGTGAAGAACTCCTCAGGACAATTATCCCGGATTGCCTCCTGAATCTGGGTGAAACTGACAATATTCACGGTCATTCTGCCACAATAACGTGTAACAAGACGTGCCAGCTCCATTACCTTATCTCTTGCAAGCTGTGAAGTATAAGGATAGGAGAAGAAATGGACACACTCCACTTCTACGCCACGCTTTGCCATCATATAGGCTGCAACAGGAGAATCGATACCGCCGGAAAGCAAGCACATAGCACGACCGCCCACTCCGGTGGGCAGACCGCCTGCACCAGCCTCTGCAGGACCGTGCACATAGGCAGCCAGATCACGCACTTCAACATAAACGGTATATGCAGGATGATGGACATCCACCCGACAACCAGGATGTGCTTCTGCTAATCTGCCGCCGATTTCCTGGGAAATAGCAATGGATGTCATAGGAAAAGCTTTATCTGAACGCTTAGACTCCACCTTAAAAGACTCAGCGCAATCCAATTCGTCGCCAAGATATTCTTCCACAGTATTGAAAATACTGTCCATTGTCTTTTCGCAAGCCCGGCAGCGGCACAAGCTTACCAATCCAAAAATACTATGACAAGCTTCCCAAGCACCTTCCACATCTGCCATTTCATCCATTGGTTCTACATAAACGGTAGACTGCATAATATACACATCAAAGTTACCATATGCCTTCATACGACGGCGGATATTTTGGCGCAGCTTATCTTCAAACTGTCTTCTATTTGCACCTTTAAGAACAATTTCGCCTAATTTTAACAAAAAAATCTCGTTCAATGTTATTCCCTCATATTTCATAATTCTACAGTTCGATACTGAATTGCTTCTGCAATATGGTCAGCTGTGATTTGATCTGAACCATCCAGGTCTGCTATTGTTCGTGCCACTTTTAAGATTCGATCATAACTTCTGGCTGTTAAGCCAAAAGTCTCAAATGCATCCTTCATAAGCTGGGCACTTTCAGCATCTAATATACAATGATACCGCAATTCGGTAGGGCCCATACGCGCATTACACATACCGCTTGTAATCCCAAAACGGCGATGCTGGCGTTTCCGTGCCATATTTACACGTTTTTTAACTTCCTCGGAAGATTCCGCCTCTTTTCTGCTTCGCAGGTCTTCAAAATTCACACTGGGTACTTCTACAATAATATCTATTCGATCCAGCATTGGTCCGGATATCCGATTGCGATAGTTTTGTACAGCGGTTTCTGAACAAGTACATCTGCCGGAAGGATCTCCATACCAACCGCATTTACAGGGATTCATTGCACAAACCATCATAAATTCTGACGGATATGTCACAGAACCGGAAACACGAGAAATCGTTACTTGTCCATCTTCCAGTGGCT
The DNA here is from genome assembly GCA_045656945.1 of Faecousia sp. Classification (GTDB taxonomy): domain Bacteria; phylum Bacillota; class Clostridia; order Oscillospirales; family Oscillospiraceae; genus Faecousia. The sequence goes on along the minus strand of JAZOSD010000039.1, from coordinate 2,418 downwards.
GCCGCATCAGATCCAATGTGTCCTTCTTAAACTCAGGCAGTTCGTCTAAAAACAGTACGCCTTTATGTGACATAGAAATCTCGCCTGGTTTTGGATTTGTGCCACCGCCTGCAAGGCCGGCATTGGAAATCGTATGATGGGGTGAACGGAAAGGCCTGCGACGGATCATCGGTTCTTTCGAAGTCAACAATCCCATAACCGAATATATCTGTGTAACTTCCAGCGATTCCTCCCAAGTCATATCCGGTAAAATTGATGGTAGCCGCTTACTGAGCATACTTTTTCCGGAACCTGGAGGACCAATGAGCAAGACATTATGACTGCCAGCCGCAGCAATTTCCATTGCCCGTTTAACCGATTCCTGACCTAAAACATCCTTAAAATCCGGAAGTTCTTGCATTGGTTCCTCAGGAACCCAAATTGGTTCTTCTTCTAATTCGGTTTCTCCATTCAATGCTTGTGCAAGTTCCTTAAGATTTCGAACAGGTATGATCGCCGGACCACGAGCAAGTGTTGCCTCCGGTGCGTTTTCTGCAGGAACATACAATGTTTCAAAGCCTGATCGACGAGCTGCAATCGCCATTGGCAGCATACCGGAAACAGGACGAATTTGTCCGTCAAGGCTAACTTCGCCAAAGAATGCACTGGTAGAGCTTGGGCGACGAATTGCGCCGCTTGCACAAAGGATACTCAACAAAATAGGCAGATCATAATGTGTGCCGGCCTTTTTTAGGTTTGCAGGTGCAAGGTTTACAGTGATACGCCCGGTGGGAAAACGTAAACCGCTGGTTTTCGCAGCTGCACGCACACGCTCGCGCGCTTCTTTCACAGCTGCATCCGGAAGACCGACAATGTCAAAGTTTGGAAGACCGTTTGTAATGTAGCACTCCACTACAACGTGACTTCCCAGAATTCCCTGTATTCCCATTGTATGTACACTACAAATCACAAAATCAACTCCTTACATCGTTCACTTTCAATAATATACTCCATTTTTTAACAAAAGACAATTCTTTTTTCCAGCTACCTATAGTAATTTTTGTCAATTCATATATTTTTTCGCGTATATTGGCGGATAACGACTTTACAAATGGATTAGAAAGTGCTATGATATACGGGACGAAATTTGAATACTTTAGGAGGTATTTTATCTTGGCAAGAAAATTCAAGACCATGGACGGCAATACCGCTGCCGCCCACGTCAGCTACGCCTTTACTGAAGTAGCTGGCATTTATCCCATTACTCCCTCCAGCCCCATGGCCGACTATGTTGACCAGTGGTCCGCTGCAGGCCGTAAGAACATCTTCGGCGACACCGTTAAGGTCGTTGAGATGCAGTCCGAAGCAGGTGCTGCAGGTACTGTCCACGGCTCTTTGGCCGCCGGTGCTTTGACTACCACCTACACCGCTTCCCAGGGTCTGCTGCTGATGATCCCCAATATGTATAAGATCGCCGGCGAGCTGCTTCCCTCTGTGTTCCACGTTTCTGCTCGTACTGTCGCTGCTCAGGCACTGAACATCTTCGGTGACCACTCCGACGTGTATGCTTGCCGTCAGACTGGTTTTGCTATGCTGGCTGAATCCAATGTGCAGGAAGTTATGGACCTGGGTGCTGTTGCACATCTGGCTTCCATTGAAGGCCGCGTTCCCTTCATCAACTTCTTCGATGGTTTCCGTACTTCCCACGAGATCCAGAAGATCGCTATCTGGGATTACGAGGATCTGAAGGAAATGACCAATATGGAGGCTGTGGAGGCATTCCGCAAGCATTCTCTGAACCCCGAGCGTCCCGCAATGCGTGGCTCTCACGAAAATGACGACATCTTCTTCCAGCACCGCGAGGCTTGCAACAAGTACTACGATGCACTGCCCGCAGTTGTTGAGAAGTATATGGCTAAGGTTAACGAGAAGCTGGGCACTAACTATCAGCTGTTCAACTACTACGGTGCTGAGGATGCTGACCGCGTCATCGTTTGTATGGGTTCCTTCTGCGACGTTGCAGAGGAAGTCATCGACTACCTGAATGCACACGGTGAAAAGGTCGGTCTGGTGAAGGTTCGCCTGTTCCGTCCCTTCTGCGCTGAGAAGCTGCTGGCTGCTATTCCCGCTTCTGCAAAGAAGATCGCCGTTCTGGACCGTACCAAGGAGCCCGGTTCTCAGGGCGAGCCTCTGTACCAGGATGTGGTTATGGCTCTGGCAAAGGCCGGCAAGAACGACATCACCGTTATCGGCGGCCGTTACGGTCTGGGTTCTAAGGATACCCACCCCGCTTCCGTCTTTGCAGTTTACGAAGAGCTGGCTAAGGACGCTCCCAAGCACGAGTTCACCGTTGGTATCGTTGATGATGTAACCAATCTGTCTCTTGAAGAGAAGGTCTCCCCCAACACCGCTGCTGAAGGCACCATCGAGTGCAAGTTC
>JAZOSD010000038.1:0-19597 GCA_045656945.1 Faecousia sp. | reverse complement strand
CCGTTCGACTTGCATGTGTTAGGCACGCCGCCAGCGTTCGTCCTGAGCCAGGATCAAACTCTCAAAAAATTGTATCTCAAACTCCGAAGAGCTTAAAATCGTTTTTGAATAATTTGTCTAGCAAATTTTACTCAAGAATTTTCGTTGGCTGTTATTTATTCGTACACGAATATCTTAAACAATTCATTTAATTTAAATTGTCCAAGGTGTTATAGTTCGTCTTTGCGTTATTCAATTTACAAGGTACAGTTTTTGCTGACCTCCCGGCGCAGGCCGTTCATCGGACAGCTTGCCTATGTTACCACACCTAAAAGCGATTGTCAAGAACTTTTTTCAAAATTTTTCAAAAATTTTTTCAGTGCCTTAATCGGTGGTAAAATTATCCGAAATATCGGTCAGTGCATCGGCTGCATCCGGGGCGCTTTCCTCCCGAATTGCAAGGTCTCTCAGGCTCACCATACCGCACACCTGCCCCTGTTCTGTCACAGGCAAACGGCGCACCTGCTTGCGTCCCATCAAGTGTGCCGCCACCGACACATCCATCTCTGTATCCGCTGTAATTACCTGTCCGGTCATTATTTGACGAACCGTGGTTTCTTCCGGTATCCGGTTTGCCGCCAGGCATCTTGTTACCAGATCCCGGTCAGTGATCACACCGCACAGGTTTCCCCTTTTGTCCCGCACCGGCATTGCACCTATATTATAATGTGCAAAATGTCTGGCTGCCACCTCTACCGATTCCTCCGCACTGATGGTTATGGCAGGAGAAGTCATTACATCCCGCAATTTCATATATGCCACTCCTTTCTTGATTGGAGTATGGACCGGTTTTTGCAAAAATATACCGCCAATCCAAAAAAGATTGGCGGATTTAGTGGTGGGAGCAAGCCCCCACCCTACATATTATATATATTCTCTTTTTCCATTGTAACGGAGCAGAGGAACAGGGACATCCACATAGTCACCGGGTTTTACATCCGTACCGGTTGCATCAAACAAGGTGTACTGACTGCCCACTCTGCCTATGAGGGGAAGTCTTTGGATCCCCTTCTTGGCAACCGGCTGTTTTTTATAGCCTGTAAGCAGATCCCGCAAGTAGACGATCAGATCCAGTAGCGGATAGGGATCCGGTTTTCCCATCAATCCAAAGCCGTGGCTCTGGCCGATGGCAACCACCGCAGCTGTTGTATTCCTTTTCACTGTGCATCGGGCGGCATAACCCATGGTATCCCCTTTCTGCAATTCTTTCAGGGAGACCACCTGTGCCTTGCAGGTATGGACCGGTTTTAATTTCACAGGAACCGGTGCGATCAGCGCACCTACCAGTGCAGAACCTGCCCGCACCGCATCTAATCGGGTTTCCGGAAAACAAAGGGCAGCACAGCTGTTGGCAATATGGCGCATACCGGGTGCAAAGCCAGCCTTTTCCACCGCCTGTACTGCGTGTAAAAAGCGATCAAGCTGCAGCTTTGTCAACTTATATTCCTTTTCAAAGGACTTTGCGAAGTGGGAGAAAATTCCCTGAATCTGCAAACCTTCCAGTGCATAAATTTCCTGAAGCTGCCGGTTATCCGTCCAGCGGACGCCAAAGCGTCCCATTCCCGTATCCACCTTTACATGGACACGCAAAGGCTGTGTTCCCTTATTCATTAAATAGAATTTTGCATTTTCTGCATCGGAAACGGTTAACATAATTTCTTTTTCTAAAAGCTCCGCCAGCATTTGAGGATCTGCCACAGGTGCCAGCAGCAAAATATCCTCTGTAAAGCCTGCCTGACGAAGGGATAGCGCCTCCCAGCTTTCCGACACAGCAAACATCGTTGCGCCTGCACTTTGCCATGCCTTTGCCGCCTCTTCCAAAGAAACACCGTAGCCGTCAAATTTCACCACGCCGATCACCGGCACACCCACCGTCTGCACCACAGTTTGGGCATTGTCCCGTAGTGCCTGGATGGAGATTTCCATATAATTTGCGGGGTAATTTCTCTTGTCCATAGAATTCCCTCGTTTCTGGGTTTTCTTTTATTATAGCCGCAAAAGGCTTACAAATCAAGTGTCCGGGCAATCCCCCGGCTTTTCATCGCATAGTACAAAAGGCTACCTAATGTCAGCAGCACTGCTACCTCACCAATGGCAACATATAAGGCATTGATCCAGAAGCCACCACCGATATAGACAGACAACTCCCACCCCACCAGCAGTGCATTAAAAAGGGCAGGCAGTAACATACCCATCAAGGGATACCCTTTTATCGTGACCCGACGGGTCAGATACATTCCTCCCGCTGCCAGCAAAGAAGCAAGGCTGCCCACCAGAAAATCCAAAGGCAACGCTCCGGAAAAACTGATGTTAAATAAAAAACAGCCAATGGTCAACCCGGGGATCGCCGCAGGTGTAAAAAATGCCAGCACACAAAGTGCCTCAGCTGCCCGGAACTGGATTGCCATTGAGGCAGAATTCGGCAACAGAAAATTTTGCAAGTAAGTCAGTGCCACATACATAGCGGCGATCAATGCACCGTGGGTGAGAATTTTTACTTTCTTATTCATTTTACAAAAAAATGGGCGCATTGCGCCCATCTATACCTCCGTAGTTTTGTTTATAGACAGGATGGTTACGAACTGTCCTATGAAGTTGAGATGATTATATCAGTCGACCCTTTTTCTGTCAAGGGTCTATCAGCATTCCCCGTTCCTCCATCACCTTAATAATATCTGGGATAGCGTGATAATATTCTTGAATGTTCTCATCTCTTAAAATGTAATGCAACATATCTTTTAGTGCTTTATTTGGCAATGTGCAAAAATAGATGTACTCAGAAAATTCCATATATACCTGTCCTTAACCCTTTGTTATGGGGATTATATCCCCTTAATAAAAAAAATTATAACCCCCATAATAACCTATGTCAAGGTTAGGAGGGTATATTTATGATTCAGTTTGATCGACTGTGGGAAACTATGGAGAAAAAGGGTGTCACCACATATAAGCTCCGTGAGCAATGTGGTATCGACAGTAAAACTATTCGCCGGCTGAAAGCCAATGAAAACATCGAAACCAAAACATTGGCTAAACTTTGCGCTGCACTGGATTGTAAGCTGGAGGATATTGCAGAATATATCCCCGATTGAAGGGTTTTCATTGTCAGCGGACGAGCAATGCTCGCCCCTACGAGGTTATTCGACCTCTTGAAGAGAAAGCATATATGCATTCCCTTCATTTATTTTGCATTAAAAAACAGGGTGTGCCGCGGCACACCCTGTTTTTTATAGTGGTGATTGTTTTATTTTCGCGTATCTTCTGGGATACTGCGATGGTGTGGGGGCGATCTTCTCCAGTACGATCACCGTATGGGCCGTACCGTCCACCGGGAAATCTGCCACCTTCAAAAGCTTCAGTCCCAAACGCTTTATGGCGTTTTTTGCCTCAGCCAGTTCCTCCTGTGCTGCTGTTCCCTTCATAGCCAGCACCTTGCCGCCTACCTTTACATAAGGAGCCGTCAGCTCCAGCAGGATATTCAGTCTTGCAACCGCACGGCTGGTGGCAATATCATACTGCTCTCTGCGGCCTGCCACCTCTTCTTCTGCCCGTCCGGTGACACATTCTGCGTCCACGCCCAGCGCAGGCAAAATTTCTGACAGCCAGTTCATTCGCTTTCCCAGAGAGTCCAGCAATGTCAGCTGTACCTCCGGACAAGCGATCTTCACAGGAACTCCGGGGAAACCGGCTCCGCAGCCCACATCGATCATTTTTTTATTTTTCAGGTCCTCCAGTGTCAGCAGGGAAATGCTGTCCAGCAAATGAAGCTTTGCCACCTGTTCCGGCTCAGTAATTGCAGTAAGGTTCATCACCTGATTTTGTTCCACCACTGCCTGACCGAATCTGCACAGATTTTGCTGGGTTTGCTCTGACAGGGACAGACCCAGTTTGGGAAGTCCTGCAGAGAGTGTCGCTAACATTTTTTCCATAGCCTTATGCACCCACCAGACCAGTCAAATCCACCTGGCTCTCATCCAGAGGATCAAAGGGTGCCACTTCCTCTTCCTGCAACAGGGGCAATACATATTTTTCAATATGCCAAATCACCAGCAGATCGCAAACAGACTCATCCAGCTTCTCTTTTCTTCCGAAAAACTGCGCACAGGTATCCAGATCCTGCTGCATCTTTGTTCCAACACCGTTTTCCAGATTTTGTAAGGAGAGGTCCTGGGTGCTGTCCGCCACAGACTTCATAGCTGCGTGGCAATAACGGTAAGCCATTAAATAGGCTGCATATTGAAATTCTGCAGACGCATTGGCATCACAGGAAAGAAATGCTGCAAAGTTTGCACACTGATCTGAAGCGATACACATTCTTTTTGCCATTTCCCGGCAGATTGCATAGGGCATAATCACTGCCGGTGTCTGGGGATTGACCGCAGCCTCACCGGTCAGGGGTACCATAATGCCGGTAATGCCTCTTTTTGTATAGCGTCTGCTCCAATCCAACTCCTTCACCGGTATGGTCGAGCCGGCAAACACAGAATGAAACCGCTTATAGGTCAGGTTTTCAAATCCATCTGCCGCCTGCAGTGTAAGCTCAGAAAATTCCGGATATTCCACATCACCGTTTTCGTTCCGGCTAACCTGATCGGCAAGCGCATTTGCCTTGTCCCGATAGAAAACAGCTGCCGTTTCCAGTTCGCTGACGGTATATTTATATTCCGCATTTTCCAGGCGGATATCGTCGATCAACGCACCGGAATGTTCATTCAGTCCGTAAATGGCTGTATTGGCAAAGCTGACGGTGCATACCAGTGCCAGCACCCAGCCGCCCCACTGAACCGCATTCCACTTAAACAAAAACATCATCACTGCGCTGGCAAGCACCAGTACGATCAGCACCAGCAAAAGCACCTGCCACACACAGAAATCTACACCGGAGCTCCAATCCGCCAAATAGGTCTGGATCATTCGGGTCACATAGGGGTAGACCATATCCACCAGCTCACTATGGGCTTTGGCAAAGGATTTCAGTCCCCAGGAGAAGGCAGCAATGATCGCAGCTACCAAATATCCACGCCAATATTTCAAAGGAAAACCCTCCTTTTGCATTATCATTCAGTATAGTATATCACACTTTTTTCAGATTGTCATTATTTTTTATAGAATTATGTGTAGGCGCACCATCTGCCGCCTATATACACTCTCCCAAAAGACCATCCCGGAACAGACCGGTAATCTTTACATCCCGAACCTGATTGTGCAAATTTGCACCAGGTGCATATACCTTTATATAATTGGGTGCGTGACCGGTATCGTAATCCCCGTCCGCTTCTTCAAACAAAACCTGCTGCACGGTTCCCACCAGATTTTTCCCATATTGGGCAGCCATTTCTTCCGCAACCTGGGTGGCACGACGGCTTCTTTCCTCTTTGACGGCATTGGAAAGCTGCCCTGCCATTTTATCCGCTGGCGTTCCCGGACGGCGGGAATAGGGGAAAATATGCATATCCGCAAAGGCACATTGGCGGATAAATTCCAGACTTTTGGTAAATTCTTCTTCCGTTTCCCCGGGGAAAGCCACGATCATATCCGTTGTAATGGCGCAACCGGGAAAAGTTTTCTTCAAAAGCTCCACACTTTCCAAGTACCGGGCGGTGTTATATTTTCGACCCATCCGGGCAAGGACGGTATCACAGCCGGACTGCATGGACAAATGGAACTGGGGGCATAAATTGGGCATTGCCGCCAGCTCTTTGCAAAATTCCTCCGTGATGATCCGTGGCTCCAGCGAACCCAGTCGCACCCGCATATCCGGGAATTTCCGGCAGATCTCACCGATCAGTAAGCTCAGCTTTGGCTTGCCCGGCAGGTCTGCGCCCCAAGAGGCGATCTCAATACCGGTGATCACCAGCTCCCGATAGCCTTGCCGCTGCAAATCCTCCGCCTGTGCAAGCGCCAGCTCCAAGGTCGCGGAGCGTACCGGACCTCTTGTATAAGGAATAATACAATAGGTACAAAAATTCACGCAGCCATCCTGCACCTTCAGCATTGCCCGGGTTCTTCCGGACAAGCCGCCTGCAGGCAAAATCTCAAAAGTTCTGCGGCGCAACGCCTGGTCAAGGATATTTTCTGCTTTTCCACTGGTCATTGCGGTGAGCAGTTGCTCCAAAAATTCCTCCCGCTTGCCGCTACCGCCGATCACATCGATACCCAGATTTTCCAGCGCCTTTGCAGCATGCTGGGGATAGCAGCCGCAAACACCGATCACCGCGGTGGGATTCTCCCGCCGACAGCGACGGATCACTGCCCGGTTTTTCTTGTCTGCTACCGCAGTTACTGAGCAGGTATTAATAATGTATCCGTCACAAGCTTCCTGAAAGCTGCCGATTTCGTGACCTTTTGCCACCAGAAGCTGCTCCATTGCCTGTGTTTCATATTGATTTACTTTGCACCCTAAGGTGTAAAAACCTATTTTCATATTTATCACCATCGGTTATTATAAACGAAAAAACGCGTTTTGTATAGCATAAGGTATTTTTGCTAATAAATTTCGGTTCGTTGACTTTTCTTTCCATAAATGCTAAGATACCTGCAATGGAGGATGATTTTATGCAATACATTCTTATGGCGTTGTTTGCCGGTGGCATTGTCGCCCTGGATCAATTTACAAAATTTCTTACAGTCAAGAACATTCCGCTATACGGGCGCACCGATGCCATCGATGGTCTGTTCCACCTGACCTATGTGCAAAATACCGGTGCAGCCTTTTCCTCTTTTGAAGGAATGCGGTGGCTGTTTGTTTTGATATTCGCGCTGTTCACTGTGTTTCTCATTTGGGAATTTTCCAAAAACCGCTGGGGTTTTACAAATCTTGAGCGGTGGTTTTTGGTGTCCGTTTATGCCGGTGGTCTTGGCAATATGATTGACCGGGTGCGGCTGGGTTTTGTGGTGGATATGGTAAATCTGGATTTTATGGATTTTCCTGTTTTTAATGTGGCAGACTGCTTCATTACCTGCGGCTGCATTGCCCTGATCGTCCACCTGATCTTTTTTAACAAAGACTTCTGGAAGGAAGAGAAGAAATGATTTTCATTGCAGATATCCCCGGAGAGCGACTGGATGCCTTTCTTGCCCGGGTAGGCGAAAATCTCAGCCGTTCTGCTGCCCAAAAGCTTATAGAGGACGGCTGTGTTCTGCGCCAGGGTAAGCCAGGAAAAAAGAATGATAAATTAAATACAGGGGACGAGATTTCCGTCACCTTCCCCGAACCGAAAGCCGTAGAGATCACCGCCACAGAAATCCCTCTGGACATTGTTTACGAGGATGAAGATGTGCTGGTAGTGAACAAGCCAAAGGGTCTTGTTGTCCACCCGGCGGCAGGACATCAGGATGATACATTGGTAAACGGTCTGCTTTTTGCAATGGGCGACGAGCTTTCCGGCATAAACGGTGAGCTGCGTCCGGGCATTGTCCATCGGATCGACAAGGACACCTCCGGACTTCTGGCAGTTGCCAAAAACGATTTTGCCCACACAATGCTGGCATCCCAATTAAAGGATCACTCTATGGCGCGCACTTATGAAGCCATTGTCTGCGGCAATTTGAAAGAGAACAGCGGCACGGTGGATGCCCCCATTGGACGCCACCCCTCCGACCGGAAGAAAATGTGCGTCACTGCCCGCAATTCCCGCAATGCAGTGACCCACTGGGAAGTAATTGCCCGCTATCGTGGTTACACCCATGTGCGCTGCAAGCTGGAAACCGGCAGAACCCACCAGATTCGCGTTCATATGGCACACATCGGTCACCCCATTTTAGGCGATACAGTCTACGGACGAAAAAAGCCGGAGCTGGGGCAGGACAGTCAGTGTCTGCACGCAGGCATTCTGTGCTTTCAGCACCCCAGAGATCTGCGCCCGGTTATGGTGGTAGCACCTCTGCCGGAATACTTTTTGCAGGTACTTGAGAAATTGCAAAAAATCAGCGGTATATAACAAAAAAACCACTACATTCTAAATGTAGTGGTTTTTCTCGTTCCGCCTGCTATATCAACAATCTATCAAAGGGATTCCTAAGGGGGAAGTGGAGAAATGCTCGGATATTGTTAATCCGATCCACTTTCCCCTTAGGCCGTCTGGGGAGTCCGAGGACCATACGGGAGGTCCTCGGCGGCTCTTTGCATACTTTCTCGCCGGAGAGAAAGTATGGATCTACGTGTTCTTATATATCTTCCTCAAAGCTCAGCTTTTCCAAAATGGCTGCCAGCTTGGCATTGACCATATCGAAATCGGAAACCGCGTCCATAATTTCATCGTATGCCACATCCTTGCCCGCTGCCATCAGCTCACCGGCAAGGTCCGCCACCTCCTGTGCGTGGGCATCGTTATGCTTAACAAGATATTTCATCATTACCAAAAGCTCTTCCAGCGGTGTTGCATTTTCCTTGGGAAGATGATCGTGATCTTCCTCCCCGTGGGTGTGGCAATGGGTCAATCCTCCGTGGCTGTGGGTCGTTCCCCCGTGGGAATGTGCCAGCACATCCCGCTTCACACCGCTGACCTGATACATATAATCGTTGGAGATCACCACCTCCACCTGAATGTGGGCATCAAAGATCCGCTTCAGGCTGTCTGCCTCCATCAAGCCGTTGGATACCTTGCTGGCATCTCCGCTGTGGTGATTGTCGATAGCCTCCCGGCTCATTCCGTGGGCAACGGTCAGCCGACCATTTTCTTTCAGCAGACCTGCCAGAATTTTAATCAGTCTTTTGGGATAGGGAAAATGGGGAAAGGCATTGTACACCACGATCCGGTCAAACTTCCGCTGGAAGGAGTACTCCTCCACATCGCCACAGATCACCTGCACTTTTTCTTCTGCGCTGTACTTTTCTGCCGCGATCTTTGCCATTTCCGGTGAAATATCAATGCCGGTAACAGACGCTACGCCCCGCCCAAGATAATAATCAAACATCACACCTGTGCCGCAGGCAACATCCAGAACATCCATATCTGCGCCCACTTCGGCATTGTCTAAAATTTTTCCAATAATCGCATCGCTTTTGATCATACCCGCATCCCAACCGGCTGCACACCGATCAAAAAATGCAATCACATCTTTCTTTTCCATATCCGTTTCCTCTCATTGTTTTCCTAAGCATACCACAGCTTGCAATTTTGTGCAAGAAGATGCTGTCTCAAAATGAACGAGACAGCATCTGTTTATGCAAATATTACTCGTAGGGGAGGCGTTTCGCCTCCCGTGGGACGGGGGACCCGTCCCCTACGCCTCCCTCAAACGCACTTTTCTGAATAGTGATTCTTATAAGACAGACAACAGATTGTTAATTGAAAAATGTTTCGGTGTCGATCTTGCCGTAGCCGCCGAAGCTGCCGGGGCAGGCAAAGATCTCCTCTGCCAGCTCTGTACCAAGGAACATCTTGGTAACCTCGTTGGTCTTTGCAGTCAAGTCCATATCCGCAAACTGCTCGGGGTAGACCGTCTTGGCAATAAACCAGGTGTTTAGCAGTGCGATCTCGTAGTTGGTGTAATAGGCATTATATGCCATTTCCAGATACACTTCCCCATTTTGCCAAGCTTTGCAGTGATCAAACAGAGTCTTATCCTCAGCATACAAGGGCTTGATGTTTTTGACTGCAGCTGCGTCCATAATAATAATATCCATCTTTTCGCCCAGCTCTACAAACTTTTCTTCCTCAATGGGGCCAATGCCCTGGATGCCCAGATCGCTGACTACATTCTTAACACCGGCAACCTCCAAAGATGCAAAACTCTCCGCAGTCATCAGGTGGTTCGTTGTACCCCAGTTACCCAAGCCGCAAAGATATACGCTGGGTTTCTCTTCCTGGGCAATGGGCAGCACCTTTGCTTTGATGGCTGCCGTTTCATCCTGAACATACTCAATCAGGGTTTCTGCTCGTTCTTCCCTGTCAAAAATCGTGCCAAGCAAAGACATAGAACCGAAAAACGCATCGTCAAATACACCCTTTGCACCGGTAGCCAAGGTGATCACCGGAACACCCAGCTGCTCCTGCAGTGCATCGGACTTATCCACGTCTTCAAATTCAGAAATAACGATATCGGGTTCGCAAGCCAGGATTTTTTCTGCTTCTGCAGCCTGTGCCATAGGGCCACCTACACCGCAGGAGGGAAGCTTGTTAAAGGTTTCACCGAATGCCAGCACATAAGGACGGGCAACGGAATCAAACATCATGGGGCGTTCCTCTAAAGAGGTGTTGTCAATATCCTCCACACCGGCAAGCAGATTTACATCTCCGATGTAGGAATACATTCTCAGTGCGCCGGCACCGATGCAGACGACCTTCTTATAGCTGCCGGGGGTGACAGTCACGCTTCTTCCGATCATATCGGTAACGGTGATCTTCCCGCTTTCCGTCGAGGCAGTTGCGGAAGTGCTTTCGTCCGGTATTGTTTCCTCCGGTGTGCCACAAGCCCACAAAGAGAGAACCATTACAAAGACGAAAATCAATGCCAGCAGTTTCTTACCATTCATTGTGATAACCCCCTAAAATTACTTTTTGATTATTTATCTGGACGATTTTGACTGCTATATCAAAAATGTCCCTGATCACTTCTTCGGTGACGATCTCCTTTCCGCCGGCGTATTTCACCACACCGTCTTTCATAAAGAAGAACCGATCGCCAAAATAAAGCGCCTGATTCAAATCGTGCAGCGAGGAAAGTACGCTGATATTCTTCTCCCGTGCAAGAGCCTTTGCCTCCTGAATGATCAGCTGTTCATTGGCAATGTCCAGATTGCCGGTAGGCTCGTCAAACACCATCAGCTTCGGCTCTTGCGCCATTGCCCGGGCAATGGCGATTTTTTGCTTTTCACCACCGGACAACGCCTCCGCGCTGCGGCTTGCAAAGGGTAAAAGCTCCATATCCTTCAGCAGCTTTTCCACCACTTCGTAATCTTCCTGTCCGGCTTTCATTCCAAAATAGGATACTCTGCCCATCAGCACAGAATCAAACACCGTCAAGTCACCAAAATGGATGTGCTGGGGCACATAGGCGATCCGCCTTGCCCGCTCACGGCGGGACATTTTCAGCAGATTTTCCCCATTAAATTCCATTGTGCCACCCTTCGGCTTCTCAATCCCCAGAATATTCTTAAACAGGGTGGTCTTGCCGCAACCGTTTTTGCCCAGGAGAATGCCCACCTGACCTTGCTCCAGCTCTAAAGATGCACCGCTGAGCACCGGAGTACTGCGGCTATATTCAAATTGCAGATCTTGAATTTTCAGCATTTGTGGTTCTCCTTTCCTCCAAAGATAATGGCAATGAAGAAGGGAGCTCCCAGCAAAGATGTGATCGCACCCACAGGCAGTGCCGAGCCGCTTCCCAGGCTGCGGGAGAGGGTATCTGCCAGCACCAAAAGCAGGCTGCCCATCAGGCAGGAAACCGGAATGGTGACCCGGTGATCCTGACCCAGTAGTTTTTTTGTAATGTGGGGGCAAATTATGCCCACAAAACCGATCACACCGAGGAAAGAAACACAGGCGGCAGTGATCACCGACGCCAACAGCAGTGTGACAAAGCGCAGTGCAGATACGTTGATACCCATTGTTTTGGCAGTGGCTTCTCCGCTGAGAAGGGCGTTATACTTCCAGGACATCAGCATAAAGAACACAAAACCCACCAGCACCGCTGCTGCCATAATGGCATCGGTTTGATAAGTGGCTCTGCCCAAATCGCCAAAGCTCCAGATCACCGCTGCGGACAGACCCACATCCGTGGCATAAAATTGCAAAATGGTGGTGGCTGCTGTCCACACAGAGCCGATTGCCATACCGGAAAGGACCACCACATTGGGGGAAAAGGATCGCAGGGTGCAAAGACCCAAAATCAGCAAAATAGACACCGTTGCAAACAAAAATGCCAGCACAGATGTGGCGTAGGGATTTGCGCCCGCATCGAAGCTTTGGATGTTATTACCGGTAGACAAAAAGCCGCCTGCAAAGGCAATGATAGATAGATTTGCGCCAAACACTGCCGCATTGGACACGCCCAGAGTAGAGGGCGATGCCATCCCATTATTTAATGTAGTCTGCATCATCAGACCCGCTACAGAAAGTCCTGCACCTGCGATGATTGCTGCCAGCACCCGGGGGATGCGGATCTTCCAGATGATCCGGCTCTGGGCTGCATTTCCACCGCCCAGCATTGCATCCAGTGCCTCTGCCACTGTCATATTGGACGATCCTACAAATAAACACGCAACGCTTACGGCAATCACTGCCACCAGCATTGCGATGATCACAATGGTATTTCGTTTTTTCTTCTTTTCCAGTTCTTTCGTAAGGTTCATAAAATTTCCCGTTCTCCAAAATTCGATCTTTCGTTACGGTGGCATTATACCACCCTTTTTCCCCCTGTGTAAGCCCCCTGGGGGGATGATTTTTTCTTCAGCGAGGAAAGAAAAACGGCGGGAGCAAGCTCCCACCGCTATATTTATTTTTCTCTTTGTAAAATAGCCTCTTTGTCTTTATAGGCTGCCCGGATCACCAACCGGAAGCCGATGATCACCAGCACCATAATTCCTGCAAAGAACCAGAAGCAAGGCTTATATGTACCGAACTTATCGAAATACAGATCCGCCAGGGGAGATCCCAGGCAAAGACCCAAGGAGTTCATTGCCATAAAGATGCCCAGCACCTTTGCATAGGAAGTCCTGCCGAACAAGTCGCCGGAAAGCAAGGGAATGATCACCGTTTCCAGTGGCAGTGCCACATCCTTCAGTACCGTTGCGCACATTGCAACCACCATACCCGCAGTCGAATTTGATATCAGCGCTGTCAGCACAAAGGATATCACTGCCGCGTACTGACCGATTCCCATAGCAAAGACCAGACCCTTCTTGTCATAGCTGGAACCGATCATCACCTTCGCAAAGGTCAAACTCAGAGAGGATACCGTTGCCGCAATAGCAATAAAGCGGGCAGACAGACCCACATCTGCCATATATACCACGCTCACATTGGTCACGCTTTGTATGCTGATGCCAGTAAGAAATACCAGCGCTGCCGTCCCGTAAAAATAGGGTTTCTTTTTGATATCCTTAAATTCCAAACCGGTCCACACAGAACCCTTTGGTGTTTTTTTGCCTGAAGTGGTCTGTACTGCTGGGCCGTCCTCCGGGTTTTCCCGCAGGAAGAAGATCACCAGTGCCGTGATCAACGCAGAGATCACTGCCGACAGAAGATATGCCTTCCGGTAGCCAAACGCATCGCCGTTATTAATAATAGGCGTAACGATCTGGGCAGCGATAGCACCTCCGATACCATTGGCAGACATCACAATTCCGGTAAATTTGCCCACATCCTGATGGAACCAACGGCGTATGATCGTGCCAGCCATTGTGCCGCCACAGAAAACAATGCCTGCGCCCCAAAGGACACCGCCGATATAAAACTGATAAACCTCCGTAGCAAACGCGCGGATCAGCACAGAGCCAGTCAGGGCAAGCATACCCGCAGATGCCATTTTCTTAACGCCAAACTTGCCGATCAGCGTGCCAAAAAACAAGGCGGTAACCACCTGCACCGCATAGCGGATACTGGTCATCAGAGAATAAACACTGCGCTTGATTTCCAAAGCCTCAGTCACTGCCTTAGTATAAAGGCCGGAATTGCTGCTGCAAAAGCCAAGACAGAGAAATTCCATAAAGAAGCAAATTACCAAAATCACCCATTTGTAATCCAACCGGGTTTTCTTCAAAGTCATTGCAATGCCACCTTTTTTCAAAATTACTTATATTATAGACCTTTTGAGTAGTATAAACAATATCAAATTATGCCAAATTTCTGATTTTAAAACCTCATTTATCCAGTAAAGCTGGATAAACTATACAAAAAAACAATGTAGGGACGGCAATCCCTTTTCCCTTGTTGGAAACGACCTGTGTGCCGTTTCCTCACCACCACCCTAGAAAAAAGACAGACCCGAAGGTCTGTCTAAATAACATTTGTTTCTTCTTAAAGATAGATCTTACTAAATTCACCCCGGGTGATGGGATTCGTTTGCATTTCCTCCCGCAAATATGCGGAAGGAAATAAATGTACGCCGCCATATAAACTGGCGGCGGCAACGCTCGTCCGCGTTGCATTTAGATTATTCGAATCCCTATTATCACCCACCACAGAAAAAAAGACAGACCCGAAGGTCTGTGCGAACGATGTTTCCATTCTCTTATAATAGATTTTTCTGCGTTTTGCCCCGGGTGATGGGATTCGTTTGCATTTTCTCCCGCAAGCGTGCGGGAGAAAATAATTGTTCGCCTGCGTCCAGCCGCAGGCGGCAACGCTCATCCGCGTTGCATTTAGATTATTCGAATCCCTATATCACCCACCCCAGAAAAAAAGACAGACCTTCAGGTTTGTCTTGTTTTCTGGGGTGGGTGATGGGATTCGACCCCACGAATACCGGAACCACAATCCGGGGCCTTAACCGCTTGGCGACACCCACCATATTAAATTTGTAGGGGCGAGCATTGCTCGTCCGTGCGGCTCTCCGTTCAAAAATGCAAGCTTGTATCTGGCATAATCAGTTAAATTGGCACGCCAGTAGGGACTCGTTTAATCAAGGTTTCGCTCGGTCGAGCCCTCGCGAGCAACGCTCGTCCGCGTTGCATTTAGTTTATTCGAGTTCCCGGAAGATTTTTCCGTCCGCAACTGCGAATTTCTATCTGGCGATGTTCATTAAATTGGCACGCCAGAAGGGACTCGAACCCCTGACCTACTGCTTAGAAGGCAGTTGCTCTATCCAGCTGAGCTACTGGCGCATTTTTTACAGTGGAGCGGGTGACGGGAATCGGACCCGCGTATCCAGCTTGGAAGGCTGGTGTTCTACCATTGAACTACACCCGCAAATCCTTGCATCCTGACTGATTCAGCTAAAGGATTCTAGCATATTTTTTCCACAATGTCAAGGCTTAACCCCAGAATTTCTGGAATTTTTTTATAAATTACTTCTGCAACCGCGCCTTCCCCGCAAGGACACACATTGGGGAAGCGTTCTGCCACCACGCCGTCAGCAGGGCAAAAGGCATAATCTGCACCCTCCAGCATGGTCAGATCGTTCTCTGCATCGCCCACGCAGACAAGGATCTTCCGCCCCAATTTCTCCTGCAAGTTCCTTGCAGCCTGCAGCTTGCTGACGCCCTTTGCGTGGACATCGATGATCCTAGGTGCTGCCCGGAACACTTCTACCTTATCCCCAAATAAATTACGGAGCGTTTCCTCTGCCCTATCCATCTGTGCAAGCTCCTCCGGTGTTCCGGTGAACATATGCGCCATGGTTTTCCCGGGGGTCTTTCCAAACAGAGCAAATTTTATAAAGGGGCCCATATCCTGACCCGGGTCTGCCGGCTGGTGCAGCCAGTCCATTGCGTCATAAAATGCCTCATACTCCGGTTTTGCATCCACCAGATAGTGGTTCATCACACCCTGAATTTCCAAATTCAGCTCCGGAAACAGCTTTTGCACCTTGCGGATGGTTTCCCACAAATCCAGATCAATAGGGCGCAGCCATTTCAGATTTCCTTTTTCGTATGCCGCGCTGCCGTTATACAGCAAAAACGGTGCGTTGACTGGGATTACATCCAAATAATTACGCAAGGTATTGGTGCTTCTGCCGGTGTTCACCGTAAAAATTCCGCCATTTTCCATAAACCACCGGATCGCCTTGATATTTCGCTCCGGTATGGCAGAATCCGGACCTGTGAGCGTCCGATCAAAATCCACCGTCAGTAGTATATCCGAGAACATCGCTTACACTCCCAAAAAGGTTTCGGTTTTTTCTCCTCTGACAAGATTTCTGTTTCTGTGATAAATATTCACATACTTCAGGGCATTAAACCGGGGACCGCCCTTGAACTGATATACCTGCTCATTGTGATAGATATTCAGCTTGTTCCGCCCCAGCACCGCTGCTCCGTAAACTTCCTCAAAGGGGATCACCAGTTCATTCTCTTTCCCCTCGTCCAGCACCATCCGGTTGCCGTACAGCGCAATATCCGCCTGCTTCCGCAGAACATTTTTATGCTTGAAAACCAGCACCTGGGATACCTTCGCCTGATCCCGGTAAAGGGGGGCATTTACATAATCGCTGGTGTTCAGTCGGTTTACATAATCACACTGATAGTCATACCAGTCCGCCACAAACCGGAAGGGAAAGTTCCAATCGACGCCCTCCAGCTCCTTGGTGGGCAGGTAGCGTACCTGCTTGCCGCATTGCTTACATTTTACCAAATCGCCGCTGCTTTCAAATTCACTCAAGCCGCAATCCGGACACACATAGATCGCCCGCTCCAGATACTGGGCAAGCTCCTTGTGGTGAAATTCGCCGCTGACGGTGTTCTCGTTCACTTCCAAGCCCCGGCAAATGCGTTCATAAAGCTCCTCGTTGGACATTGCCTGATATTCTTCCGGCTCGATCACTTCCCGGACACCGGCACGCATTTTTCCCTTGCGAACACTGTCGCTCCAGCGAGGCTGAATGCCATAGCCACCCTCGATCCGATAGATCGCAATGGGCAGCTTCATTTTCTTAGCCAATGCCGCCACAGCAGGATTGATATACACCGTCTTTCCGTGATAAGTACGGTTGCCCTCCGGTGCCATAGCGATGGTGCCGCCCTCCCGAGCCACACGCAGGCAGGTCATAACCGCCTGAGCATCGGTGGTCTGCTTCCGGATGGGAATGGGTGCGACCACATAGCGGATCAGATTGGACACCCAGCCCAAAGAGAAAATATCCTCTGTTGCCACATAATAAACCGGACCACGAAAGGATGTTGCCACAAAAAACTGGTCAAACGCAGTCTGGTGGTTCAAAAGCACCAAATACGCCCGCTTTCCCTGCTCCTTGAATTTGTCGATCTTAATGTGGTATTTCCACTTAATATACGGCTCTAAAACTTTAATTCCCACAGCTGTGATCAGCTTGTGACGGAATTTCATCCATTTTTTTCGGTTGGTCTTTTTTTGCATACAAACTCCCAGTCTATTCCTCTGCGGAAATTCTGTCCTCAATACGGGTCAGGGCATACGCCATTGCCTGATAATTTTCTTCGGACACCTTGTCCAGATAGCCTTCTTCAAAAGCCGTCATGGTTTCCCGGATGCGCACCACCTTCACAGGCAGTCCTTCCTGGGTGACCGTAAAAATAGGTGTATAGGTAAAGTCCGTCACCTTTGTTTCTCCGGTTTCGTTGTCCTTTGTAATTTCCAGATTCAAAATCACAGAATATTCCGAGCCGGACCGGCTGGCATCCCCAAAGAAATCACCCAGGGAATAGGCAACAAAAGTGCCTTTTTCCGGATCGTGCTCCATTTTCTGAACATAGTGGGAATGGGTGCCGATCATAACATCCACGCCCTTTTCCTGAAACAGTTCCACGATCTTCTTCTGGCTGGTGCTGATGGTATCGTTAAACTCACTGCCCCAATGCAGAAGTGCGATTACCACATCCGGCTTTTCTTTGTTCATTGCATCCAGCACCGCCGAAATGCCTTCTTCATCAATTTCCTGATAGGTGCTGTCATAATCCTTATAGAGCACATTCACACAGCCTGTGCCGTCTGCCGGCAATGCCAAGCCATCCATACCCTTGGTAAAGGCAGTAATGCCCACACGAATTCCCTTAACATTGCAGATTTTATAGCCTTTTTCCGCTTTTGCTTCCTCTTGATTTGCATAAGCGCCCAGAGGTTCTATGCCCCCCGCCCGCACAGCAGTAACCGTGTCGGCAAGACCGGAAAGACCCCGGCTGATGGAATAGGAATTGGCAAGCTGCAAATAGTCTACACCTGCTTTATCCAATGCCTTTACCAGTGTGTCCGGTGCCGAATCGGCACCATAAGGCGCACCGCACAAATTACCCTCAAAATTCAGGGCAGTGATATCTCCCTCTGCCAGCAGATGGGCAACATCCATAAATACATTGGTATAATCATATTCCCCGCCGCCGGCGGCTACCACACCGTCTGTAATATTCATATCGCCCGCTGCCACGAAATGGATCGTGGTTGTGGATTCATAGGGCTGGGTAGTCTGGGTGGGATTTATGGTTTCTCCCTCTGTCTGCTGAGGCAGGGTTTCGCTGCTAGGGGTCTTTTCCCGGTTTGCCAGGGAGAAAATCAAAATGCCGCAGGCGATCAATATTGCCGCTGCTACGCCCAATTTTATAAGCATCCTGCGTCTTTGGGCAGCCTGCTGTGCCCGCTGGGCAGCACGCGCCTGCCGCTGTCTTTTCAGTTCTTCCGGATCTAAAGCCATACTGCCCCTCCTTCAATCATAGTTACATATCATTTTACACCATTTGTTTCGTTTTCACAACCCCCGATTTTCATAATTGACCCTTCCAAAGCAGCGCCCCGGGCATTGACATCTTTGCCCTTTCTTCGTAAAATATAAAAAATGAGAAAAGGAGGGCGCAATATGGAAAAGCTTACATCCCCGGTGGGTCGTTTTGCCCCCACGCCCTCTGGACGAATGCATCTGGGAAATGTCTTTTCCTTTTTAATTGCCTGGCTGAGCGTCCGCAGCCAGGGGGGCAGTATTGTCCTTCGGATGGAAGATCTGGACACCCAGCGCACCAACCTGCAAAATGCCCAAATTTTGCGGGAGGATCTTCTGTGGCTGGGTCTTGACTGGGATGTGGAAACCACGTCCCAAAGCCAGCGCAATGATGTTTATCAGGAATGTTTTCAAAAGCTTTTGGATATGGGACTTCTGTACCCCTGCTACTGCACCCGCAATCAGCTCCACAGCGTCAATGCCCCACATCTTTCCGACGGTACATATCTTTACCCCGGCACTTGCCGGAATTTGACGCAAACCCAGCAGGCAGAATTTGATCGTTCTCCCGCCTGGCGGCTGAAGGTTCCGGACCGGCAATGGACGGTAAATGATATGCTCCAAGGCACTTACACAGAAAACCTGGTAACCGATTGCGGGGATTTCGTGGTGCGTCGCAGTGACGGTATGTTTGTGTATCAGCTGGCAGTTACCGTAGATGACGGTCTTTCCGGAGTAAC
Organism: Faecousia sp.; assembly: GCA_045656945.1. GTDB lineage: Bacteria > Bacillota > Clostridia > Oscillospirales > Oscillospiraceae > Faecousia. Next base: position 533 of record JAZOSD010000038.1, on the reverse strand, counting down.
GGAAGTGGTCCGGGGATCGGATCTTTTAAGCTCTGCACCCCGGCAGATGTACCTGCAGGAATTATTTGGTTTTCCCCATCCGTCCTACGGCCATGTTCCTCTGCTGATTGCTCCGGATGGACGGCGGCTGAGCAAGCGGGACAAAGATACTGACCTTGGCTATCTGCGTAGCCATTGCACCCCGGAGCAAATTCTGGGTACGTTGGCCTGTGCCTGTGGTCTGATCCATAAGCAAGAAGCTGTTTCTGCAAAGGAATTATTAGGAGAATTCTCCTGGTCTAAGATAAAATCTGACCCCATTTGTCCGGATATAAGTGCACTTATTTCCTGATTTTCAAAAAATTCCTTAAAAAAATAAAGATTTTTCTTGACAAAAGCGCACACACTGTATATAATGACAAAGCTGATTTCGGCAACGTTGAAATCTGCACTGTTATATGGCGGCGTAACTCAGCTGGTAGAGTACCCGGTTCATACCCGGTATGTCACCTGTTCGAATCAGGTCGCCGCTACCAGGCCCGTTGGTCAAGCGG
>JAZOSD010000037.1:0-16590 GCA_045656945.1 Faecousia sp. | reverse complement strand
CTGTCCGAGCTGGTTCACACTCTGGAGGAAGTTTTCGGCGTTTCCGCCGCTGCTGCTGCTGTTGCAGGCCCCGTTGCTGGTGCTGCTGCTGAGGCTGCTGAAGAGAAGACCGAGTTCGACGTCATCCTGAAGGATGCTGGCGCTTCCAAGCTGAACGTCATTAAGGTTGTCCGCGCTGTTACCGGCCTGGGTCTGAAGGACGCTAAGGATCTGGTTGACAACTGCCCCAAGACTCTGAAGGAAGCTGTCTCCAAGGAAGATGCAGAGAAGATGGTCGCAGAGCTGAAGGAAGCTGGCGCCGAAGCAGAGATGAAGTAATTTTTACTTCCCTACACACAAAGAACCGCCGCCGGTTTCCTACCGGCGGCTTCTTTATTTCCATATCTGGAGGTCCTTATGGAAGCAATTACCCAATTTATCAGCAGTATTGATCTGGACCGTATGACTTTGATCAAAGCCGGTGGTCTGCTATTGCTGGGATCACTACTGCTAAGCCTTTTCGGCAGATTTATTTTTGGCAAAAAATCTGCACTGAACAACGCAGTATCTTCTGCCATCGGCATTTTATTCATCTGCGCGCTGACAGTAACCCTTAAACGTGCAAACCTGCCTTTCGTAAATTTAATCCCGCCCCTTCCCTTTGTTTCTATTTCCGGGGAGAGTGTTGTCCTGTTTTGCTTTGCAGGTAAGCATTACACGGCTATTTGCGGGGAACTGCTAAATATGATCATTCTTTCTTTCCTGGTGAATATTGTAGACGGATGGATGCCAAAAGGAAAACGATTTTTCTCCTGGATTTTCTTCCGGGTTCTGACTGTGCTGATCGCCTCGATCCTGCATATCGTTTCCACCGGATTGCTCACTGCATATTTGCCGGAAGGTATTGTTACCTATGCGCCGCCAATTTTGCTGGGTCTTTTGATCCTGATGCTCCTGACCGGAGCACTGAAGATTGTGGTAGGTGCAGTAATGGCAACAGTCAATCCTTTGATTGCTGCCTTATATACATTCTTCTTTGCCAACATCGTTGGCAAGCAAATCACAAAAGCCGTTTTAACAACAGCAATTCTTTCCGGACTTGTTATTCTTATGCATAAATTAGGTCTGGGCGTTTTGAGTATCGGACCGGCAATGCTGATGACCTATCTGCCTTTTGCTGCCCTTTTGCTTATTTTGTGGTTTGTCGTCGGACATTTATTATAAATTTTCAATTTTTTTCGTTTTTCCATAATTTTTTATTTTACAAATGGCAACAGTTGTATTATAATACGTAGGTAAAAAGCGCAATTGCGCAACTCTATATAAAGATTGGAAGTGTTCTTTATGAGCAGAATGCTGGGAACTGTTTCTATGGGCCTTCGCGCACCGATTATTCGTGAGGGTGATGATTTAACACAGATCGTAGCAAACACTATTCTGGAGGCCATGAAGGAGGACGGCGTTACACCCCGCGATCGGGATGTAGTGGCTATCACCGAGTCCATTGTCGCCCGTGTTCAGGGTAACTATGTCACTGTCGATAATATTGCTGAGGATGTTCGTAATAAATTTGGCGGTGGCACCGTGGGTGTTATCTTCCCCATTTTGAGCCGCAACCGTTTTGCAATCTGCCTGCGCGGTATTGCAAAGGGATGTAAGAAAATCGTGTTGATGCTCAGCTATCCTGCTGACGAAGTGGGCAACCACCTGATTGACTGGGATCTGATGGATCAGAATGGTGTTGATCCCTATAAGGATGTGCTGACTGAGGAAAGCTACCGCAAGATGTTTGGCTATGTGAAGCACCCCTTCACCGGTGTGGACTATGTGGAATATTACTCTGACCTGATCCGCAGCTGTGGTGCTGAGGTGGAAGTGATCTTTGCAAACGATCCCCGTGCAATCCTCCCCTACACTAAGAACGTTCTCAACTGTGACATTCACACTCGTGAGCGCACTCGCCGTCTGCTGAAAAATGCCGGTGCTGAATGTGTCTACGGTCTGGATCAGATTATGAACGCACCCATTGGTGATAGTGGTTACAATGCAAACTACGGTCTGCTGGGTTCTAACAAGTCCACCGAAGATAAGATCAAGCTGTTCCCCAGAGAATGTCAGGATCTGGTAGAAGCCATTCAGGCTAAGCTGCTGGAAGTCACCGGCAAACACATTGAAGTTATGGTCTACGGTGACGGCGCATTTAAGGATCCCGTGGGCAAGATTTGGGAACTGGCTGACCCGGTTGTCTCCCCTGCTTACACCGCAGGTTTGGAAGGCACACCCAATGAGCTGAAGCTGAAGTATCTGGCAGATAACGATTTTGCAAATCTGACCGGCGAAGCACTTCGGGATGCTATTAAGGCTAAGATCAATCAGAAGGATGGCTCCAGCCTGGTGGGCAATATGGCTTCCCAGGGCACAACTCCCCGCCGCTTGACTGACCTGATCGGTTCTCTGTGTGACCTGACCTCTGGTTCCGGCGATAAAGGCACTCCTATTGTATATATCCAGGGTTATTTCGATAACTACACAACTGAGTAATAAAGTAAAAGTGGCGTGTTCTGCAGAACACGCCACTTTTCAGTCTGGCAAAAAGTAGTTTTTGACAGACTGGCAGAGGTCAAAGAAGCGCCAAAGACAACGGGTTCGCACTCGTTGGCGTATGTTGATACGGTAGAGGGCGAACCCGGCAGTAAGTCAAAACATTTTGCCAAGCTTGCACTTTTTCAATCCCTCAGTCAATTGCCTAATATCGGCAATTGCCAGCTCCCTTTACACAAGGGAGCCTCTTTCTGCTCAGTTTCCATACCTTTGTTTTGACGATTTGGGGGTTCTTTGACTCTCTGAAAAGTGGCGTGTTCCGAGGAACACGCCACTTTTTTATGCTTTTTCAATTGCTTCGATAACAGCAGCTACCTTATCGGTATCCACCTGTTCCATCAGACCGTTATCATAGCACTCTGCAACCTTGGGGTCGATAGGAAGTCTTGCCAGTACAGGCAGTTTGAATTCTGCTGCCACCTGATCCAGCTTACTCTTACCAAACACTTCGATCTTCTTGCCACAATCCGGGCATTCCAGATAGCTATAGTTTTCCACAAAGCCAATAACCGGAATATGCATCATATTTGCCATCTTCACAGCCTTGGTAACGATCATAGAAACCAGATCCTGAGGACTGGTGACGATCACAATACCATCTACCGGCAGACTCTGGAACACCGTCAGGGGTACATCGCCGGTTCCGGGAGGCATATCCACAAACATATAGTCCACATCTTCCCAGATCACATCTGTCCAGAACTGCTTGACAGCACCGGCGATCACGGGACCGCGCCAGACCACAGGGTCCGTGCTGTTGTCCAGCAGCAGATTGATGGACATCACCTGAATGCCGCCCTTGGTCAGCGCAGGATACAGACCTTCATCGGTTGCGCCCTGACACTCTGTGACACCAAAGGCAGTGGGTGCAGAAGGTCCGGTAATATCCGCATCCAGAACACCTACCCGCTTACCCTTTTTTGCCATTGCAGAAGCCAGTGTGGCAGTGACAGTGGATTTGCCCACACCGCCCTTACCGGACACAACTGCAATTACTTTTTTAACGCTGGACTTGGGATTTAATTCTGCCAGCAAACTCTCCTGCTTGCGATCTGCACAGTCGCTGCCGCAAGTGGAGCAATTACCATTACAAGCCATTTCATTTCGCTCCTTATAAAATATCTTTCGGTATTATAAACCGATTATCCCCAATCGTCAAGTCTGTGCTTCTTCCCATTGGGTCATCAGGTCCATAAGTACCGTTTCCTGTTCTTCTTTTTCTGCAAGCAGTCTTGTCAGCTCCTGATAGTCTGCAGCAGCCGCTTCGATCTTTTCATCATAAGCGGCAACCACCAACTCCTGCTTTTCGATTTCCCGTTCCAAGCGGCGCACCAGCTTCTCTGTATCCTTTGTGCCGCCCTTGGGCTTTTCCTTGACTTTCTTTACCTCAGGAGTCACAACTGCCATTTTTGCAGCTGCTTCATGCTCCAGAATAGACCGGTATTTTGTATAGCCACACTTAAAGTCCCGGATCGTGCCATCTTCCAGCAGCCAGATCCGCTCCGCAAATTTTTCGATAAAGTAACGGTCGTGGGATACGAACAGGAGAACGCCTTCAAATTCCTCGATTGCTGCCTCGATCCATTCCCGGGAGGCAATGTCCAAGTGGTTTGTCGGTTCGTCCAGAATCAAAAGGTTGATCTTTTCGTCCATCAGCATACACAGCCGCAGGCGGGACTGTTCGCCGCCAGATAGCGTCCCTACGCTTTTGAACACATCCTCACCCTGGAACAAAAATGCGCCCAGGCGGTCGCGAGCGACCTGTGGAGTACAGTTTTTCTCATAGAGCATCGTGTCATACAAGCTGCGCTCCGGATGGTCAAAATGGATGGTTTGAGGTAAGTATCCCCACTTTACGGTAGGACCAAACTGGATCTTACCTTCACAGTCCTCTTCCCCCAGCAAGCACTTGATAAACGTGGTTTTGCCTGTGCCGTTATCCCCCAGAAGGGCAATGCGCTCACCGCCCTCTACGGTCAGTTCCACACCGGAAAACAGTGTGCGGTCACCAAAGCTTTTGGTGGCATTTTTTGTTTTCAGAACAATATCACCAGAAAAGTCTTTTTCCCCAAAGGTGGCTTTCATCGTCTTTTCCTTTGTGGGGCGTTTTGTCTTTTCGATCCGCTCCATACGGTGCTGGATAGACATTGCCCGGCGATAAAGTGTTCGGTTGTTAATACCCCAACCCTTCATCCGCTCTACGGTATAGCCAAGCTGCTTCAGCTTTGCCTGCTCCTGTTCATATTTTTTCAGCTGCAGGTTAAAGCGCGCTTGTTTTTCGTCAATATAAAAAGAATAGTTTCCGGAATAAAATTCTGCGTGGCCGTCTGTGATCTCAATCACCCGCTGGGCAACCCGATCCAAAAAATACCGGTCGTGAGAAATGGCAAGAACGGTACCCTTAAAGCTGTTAATATAGCCTTCCAGCCACTCTACACTGCGCAAGTCCAAGTGGTTAGTTGGTTCATCCAAAAGCAAAATATCCGTCTTTTCCAGCAAAAGGCGAGCAAGATTTACCCTTGTTTTTTCGCCACCGGAAAGGCTGTCAAAGGATTGGCTTCGCTGGTCTGCAGGTATGCCCAAACCATTGCAGATCTTATCCACTTCCACATCCATCTCATAGCCGCCACCTGCCTGGAAACGATTGCAAAGGGCATCGTACTCTTTCAGCAGTTCTGTGCTGTCATCTACAGCCATTTTCCGTTCCAGCTCTTCCATTTTCCGCTTGGCAGCGGTTAAATCCCGGAAGGCAGAACGCAGCACATCCTCTACGGTATAACCTGCAGGAAACCGGGGAATCTGGGAGATCAATCCCAGCCGCTTGTGGGGATTGATAAACACTTCCCCTTCATCGTAATCCATCTGCCCGGTGAGGATATTGAACAAAGTGGTCTTTCCGCAGCCGTTACGACCGAGGATCGCCACCTTTTCTCCCTCCTGAATTTCAAAGCTCAGGTCCTCCAGAAGGTTCTCGCCGATTACAAAGAATTTTGTTAAGTTTTTAACCTGTATATCGATCATTCTGACATTTCCTATTATAAATCTTGCAATATTTTCACAATTTCATCTTTGGTATAAAGCAAATTCAGTGCCTGTAACAGCGCATTTGCAGACATTCTCTCCGGTAAATCCAGCTTTCGGATCAGTGCAAGGCGCAGACGGCTACTGTCCTGACTACCGGATAGCCCCATCTCCATAAAATCCTGCTTGGTAATCTGTCCTGTTTGAAAACCAGCGCTCTCACCCTCGATTGTAGCTCCTGCCTTACGCAGACAGCTGACGATCACTTCGGGGGTCATTCCCTCTACGCCCAGCTTTCCTTCCTTACCGGGAGCCTTTTTCCGTTTTTCCTTACCGGGCATATCCGGAATATATGCGTGCTTCAGGTACTGGGATTCTATAGCACTTTTCAAGTAGTTACGAATAACGAAACCCGCTCCGTCAGAGTCCGTAAATACGATCAGTCCCCGCTTTTTTGCCACATTTCGTAGCAAATCCAACAGTGCTTTATCCTTAAAAATCCCAAAACCAGAAGTTTCAAGTATCTGCGCATCTACCACTTGGGAAAGGGTATTTTTATCATAGCGGCCTTCTACCACAATGACTTCCTGAATCTTAAGCATTCTTTGCCTCCTGCGCAAGCTGCAGGATCAGCAGTTCCAAAAGGCGTTCAGGCTCGTCCTGAGAGGTTTTAATGCCCCGGTCGGTTTCCATTATCAGTTCCGCCGCCCGGGCGTAGAAAGAGGCTGAGAAGCGTCCTGCGGAAGAAACGGTCTTTCTGGCAGGATAGTCTTTCATTCCCGTCAGGCGCATCAGATCCTGAGCGTTTTTGCCGCCGTCCAACAAGATCCGGGCGGTACTCAATCTACGGAAATGATTACCTACAGCACCTAAAATCATTAGCGGCTCTTCCTGCATTTTCATCAGCTGCCGCAATTTCACCAGTGCCTGTCCATAATTACCCTGGCTGAGAAAATCGGTCATTTGGAACACCACAGCATCCAGCACCGGCTCTACCACCGCATCGATATCGGCTTTGCAGATTGCGTCTGCACCGGAATAGGCGCAAATCTTAGCGATCTCACCGCTCAGTGCAGTCATTGTGCCGTCTGTGATATCAATAAGATAGGCGCAAAGCTCCTGCGGGATTTGTTTTCCCGCGGCGGCAAAATGCCGGGAGATCCAGGCAACCAGATCCCGCTGCTCCTGTTTTGCAAATTCCACGATCAGCGCCTGTTCTGCAAATGCTTCCCAAAGCTTACTGCGTTTATCCGGTTTCCAAGGGGTGGTTTCATAAGTAAACACCACTGTACAGTAATCCGGAATATCCAATAGCAGTTGGGTCAGCTTTTCCCGATCGGTTTCCGGCAGTTTGAATACATCCACCTCATCTACCCAAACCATTGTACACTCTGCCATCATAGGAAGATTTTCCACTGCGTCTGCAAAGCTTTGTATATCAAAATTTTCTTGTGTAAGCTTATGATAATTAAAAGATTCTGTCAGCTTGTCCACAAGAATCTTCCGAAGCTGACCTAGGTAATGGTTCAAAAGGAAGGTCTCTTCGCCATAAAACACATACAGTCTGCCGGGAGTTTTCTCCCGGATGACATTTTTCAGTTCCTGTATGCCATTTGGCTGTTGGCTCTGCTTTGCCATAAAGTTACCCTCCTACAACGATCGTTCCTTCTGTATCTGTCCGTAAAACAACACAGCCGAATATTTTAAGTCTTTCCAGCGTTTCCGGTGCCGGATGTCCAAAAGCATTATTTTTACCAGCAGAGATCAGTACCACTTCCGGCGATGTTTCCTTTAGTAACTCAAATCCTGTGGACTTTGCCGCGCCGTGGTGTCCTGCAATCAAAATTTCCAAATCCGGCAGCTCTGTTTGCTTCATCAGCGCCCGTTCGCCGGTGACCGAACGATCTCCGGTAATCAGTATATCATAATTTTCCGGTTGAAACAAGATACATAAGCTGCTTTCATTGTCTCTTTTATTCACACCGGCTGCAAAAACGGTAATATTCCCCTCCGGTACATAGGCTATTGTATCCGGTTCTACCCAAGTAACGGTTTGAGAATATTCTTCGGTTATCTGTTCCCGGAGCGAACCGACATCCTGCACATTGGGAAGATACAGTGCATCCGTTTGGATTCGGGTCAGCAACAGAGGGATACCTCCTGCGTGATCCACATCGTAATGGGTAACAATAACACCGTTTAAGCGGGTAATCCCCATAGAAAGCAAAAGATCCGCTGCCGCATCAGCCGCCTTTTCCGGAGTATCCCCGCCGCAATCCACCAAATAACAGCTGTCTGCATTTTGCAGCAAAATGGATTGCCCCTGACCCACATTCAAAACGGTTACCCGGTATTTTTCCGGTTTTGCTTCCAAACGGGAGGCCACAAGTGACAGGCATAATGACAACAGCACACAACCGGCACATAAGACAGGTCTTTTTTCTTTAACCGAAAGAAATACGATCAGCAAAACATAGGCAAAAATAAGCCAGGCTGCAACATACACACTACTTACATAAACAGCCGCCAAAGGAACTGCGCTCAGTAATTTAGCAACAAGCAGTACATATCGGATAAGCCAGCCAACACACCAAGCAACCGCTTTTCCAGCCGGAATCCAAATTACTCCTGCAACACAGGCGATCATAATACCGTAAAAGATAAAAGAGATCACCCAAAGAGTCAGAAGATTGCTGAGAATTCCCACAAGACTGATACAGCCAAAATACCAGGCACACAAGGGTGTTGTGGTTGCCATAGCGCCTAATGTTACCGATATGCTGCCGCAAATCCAGCGGGTCACGCGGGCACGAACTGACTTCCCTTTTGCCGGTCCAAACCGCTTTTCGCTTAAAAGGTAACCGCTGATCTTCTGAGAAAACAGGAATATTCCCACCATACAAGACACCGAAAGCTGAAAGCTGACAGATGTGATGGTTTGAGGATTTACCAGAAGCATTGTTACCACAGCAACCGTCAGTGCAGTTGGTGGATCGTATTCCCGGTTTAAGAGCATCGCAAGAATCATCAGTCCCTGCATAATGCAGGCACGGTTAATGGACGGCGTAAAGCCTGCAACTGACGCAAACAGCAAAAGTACCGGAATCCCTATGATTGCAGTCATCGTGCGGTGTTTTCCCGCCAGCAGATATACAAGCGAAAACAAAATAGAAACGTGAAGTCCGGAAACGGCGATCACATGGCGCAGACCGCTGATCTGGAACGACGTATCTTCCTCATAGGTAAGCAGACTGCTGTCACCTAACAGCAATGCTCTTGCAAAGCCAACTACATCTGTTGGGAAAAGATTATCCAACTGCGCAGTGATTCTATGGCGCAGTCTTGCACCCAGATACTCAAACCTTCCCGGCAGGTTTTGTATTACCGCAGGTGTATCCTTGCTGTATCCCAACAGGAAGATACCCTTTCCCTGATGATGGGTTTCTTCCTTGGCGCCACCGGCAGCAGTGTATCGCAGCTGAAAGCTGCCAGTAACCAAGTTGCCAGGAGAAAGTCTATTCTCACCATCCGGATAAGTCAAGATGCGGTAATTTTTATTATCTATCTTAATTTTTCCTTCTGCACTAATACCCTGGCTATACTCCGTAATTTCTATGGACAGGTTTTTCGTCTGTCCATCTAAGTTCCGTGCGTGGGATAAATACAGGCTATCATATCCATACAACCACACAAAGCAAATCAGGCAACCCCAAAGAGCTGCAGCAGACCTTTTTTGGGTTTTCGACTTTCCAACCCCCAACACAATGGCGCAGGGCAGGCAAAAAAGAGCTGCAAACAAAAGCCAAATCCCATAGGACAAATAAATGCCCAATGCACAAGCTGCTGTAAAGCCTATGGCAAACCACATCAGTTTTCGCACCGCACTTATTCCTCCTTTAGCTATGATATTTAAGGGTGCTGCAAAGACTTGCAGCACCCCTGATTTTTTCTTAAACCTTGGACAAAACGAAATCATCAACAAGTGCCAGTGCATCGTCGATCTTGTTAACATCTTTACCGCCGCCCATTGCAGAGTCCGGCTTGCCGCCGCCACTGCCGCCGCAGGCAGTACATACCAGCTTCATCAGATCGCCGGCCTTCACGCCCTTTGCAACAGCATCCTTGCCACAAACAGCCAGGAAGGTGATCTTCCCATCGTTAACACTGGACAAAACAGCAACCACATCGGATGCCTTGTCCCGCAGTGTATCGCCCATCTGACGCAGCTTACCAGCATCCGCATCCGGCACATTTGCAGTGATTACATGCAGACCTGCCAGCGCTCTTGCACCAAACAGGAAACGGTCAGCCTCACCGGCAGTTTCCTTTGCCTTGATAGATTCAATGGTCTTTTTCAATGTCTTGATCTCATCGATCTGGCTTTCCAGCTTGGAAGCCAGCTCCGCAGGCTTTGTCTTAAGAATTGCACAGGCATCATAAACCCGCTTCCGTGTCAGATCCATTTCTGCCAGGCATGCCTTACCGGTAATGGCTTCAATTCTGCGAACACCGGAAGCAACACTGCCTTCGCTCTCGATCCGGAAGGGACCGACCTTTGCTGTGTTATCCAAGTGTGTACCGCCGCAAAGCTCAATGGAATAGCCACTCATATTGACAACGCGAACGGTATCGCCATACTTTTCGCTAAACAAAGCCATCGCGCCCATTTCCTTCGCCTTCTCGATAGGCATTTCCCGGACATCAATGCCGTAGCCTTCCAGAACTGCGGACTGAACGATTGCGTCGATTTTCGCCAGTTCCTCCGGGGTAACTGCAGAATAGTGGCTAAAGTCAAAGCGCAGACGATCCGGCTCAACCAAAGAGCCAGCCTGATGGACATGATCGCCCAAAACAGTCTTCAGCGCCTTCTGCAGCAGGTGGGTTGCAGAGTGGGCACGCATAATTGCCTTACGGCGCTCCACATCGATAGAAGCAAGAACCACATCATCTGTCTTGATAGTACCACGGATCATCTTACCGCTGTGGAGGTACTTTCCGCCCTTATCCTTCTGCACATCTGTAACCTTGAAGCGGCTCTCGCCCACCAGAAGCACACCGTGGTCAGCAGCCTGACCGCCCATTTCTGCATAGAAAGGAGTCTTGTCCAGAACAATAATTCCCTGCTCACCGCCAGTGATAGAGCCGGTGACTTCCTCACCGATGCACACAGCCAAAACCTTTGCTTCACAGTTCACCACATCATAACCAACAAAGTTGGTAGGTGTGGTATCCAAGCCCAGATCAATACCTGCCCAGCCAAGATCTCCCAATGCCTTACGGGCCTCACGGGCACGGACACGCTGCTCTTCCCGGCAAGCGGTAAAGCGGTCCATATCCACAGTCATACCCTCGTCTTCCAACATTTCAACAGTCAGGTCAATGGGGAAGCCATAGGTGTCTGCCAGCAGGAATGCATCATCACCGGAGAAAACAGTTTCACCTTTTTCCTTGTGACCGGTCAGCTTTTCGCCAAAGATACGCATACCGGTGTCGATAGTGCGGGCAAAATTCTCTTCCTCATTCTTAACCACACGGATAATGTGCTCTGCACGCTCCCGCAGGTAGGTGTAGTGACTTTCATTTTCCTTGATGACCGTTTCCACAACCTCAAACAAGAACGGCTTATTTACGCCCAACAGCTTGCCGTGACGGGCTGCACGGCGGAGCAGACGGCGAAGGACATAGCCTCTGCCCTCGTTGGTAGGCTGAACGCCGTCAGCAATCATAAAGGTAGATGCACGAATATGATCGGTAATCACGCGCAGAGATACATCCGTCTTGCCGCTCTGACCATAGGATGCGCCGGTAATGGCTGTAACATGGTTGGTAATATTCATAACCGTGTCCACATCGAACAGGCTGTTCACATCCTGACACACAACTGCCAGACGCTCCAGACCCATACCGGTGTCGATATTCTTCTGAACCAGCTCGGTGTAGTTGCCGTTACCATCATTATCAAACTGGGAGAACACATTGTTCCACACTTCCATAAAGCGGTCGCACTCGCAGCCAACCTTACAGTCGGGGTCACCACAGCCGTACTTTTCGCCACGGTCATAGTAAATCTCAGAGCAAGGACCGCAAGGTCCGGAGCCGTGCTCCCAGAAGTTGTCTGCCTTGCCAAAACGGAAGATTTTCTCAGCGGGAACGCCGATTTCCTTATTCCAGATCTCAAAGGCTTCCTCATCGTTTTCATAGATAGAAGGATACAGGCGATCCTCTTCCAGACCGACTACCTTGGTAAGGAATTCCCAGCTCCAGGCAATGGCTTCTCTCTTAAAGTAATCACCGAAGGAGAAGTTGCCAAGCATTTCAAAATAGGTGCCATGACGGGCAGTTTTACCGATGTTCTCAATATCACCGGTACGGATACACTTCTGGCAAGTGCAAACACGGCGGCGGGGTGGCTCTACTTCACCCTTAAAATAAGGCTTCATAGGTGCCATACCGGAGTTGATCAAAAGTAAGGATGCGTCGTTTTGGGGAATCAGGGAAAAACTGGGCAGACGCAGATGCTCCTTGCTTTCAAAGAAGGACAAAAACATCTCGCGCAGCTCGTTTACGCCATAAGCTTTTTTTGCCATTGGAAATAACCTCCATAAAAAAATATAAGCCGCCCCAGGGCGGTACGCCAAAGTGATGAATTGCCGCCTTTTTAGGCAATTCATCACTTTGGCGTACCGCCCAAATAGGGGCGACAGAAATCGCGGTACCACCCTAATTCGCTGGCGGTGCCAGCATCTTAGCTGCTCTGTAACGGGAGCACCCGTCCCGGTCCTCCCGGGCGGCTTGGAAGTGGCTGAAAGGACGACTTGCAAGGGGCTCGCACCATTCCCCTCTCGCTTTGGCGCATCTTGTCTTTTCTAGCTTCCGCATTGCCTTTACATATCTTAGATATTTTAACACAAAAGGAGAAAAAGTCAACTCTTTCCCGAAAAAGTGTTCCATCTTTATCGAAAATAATTGCTTAAATTGCCACAGCTTTTCCTCTTTTTGCGTTAGATATTCTCTTCCAGCCACGCTTTCATAGCAAGGCGACCTTCCTCGGTCATTGGAAAGGTCTGCTCCCCTTCCATTGTGCTTTTTTCATAGCAGAAAGGTCCGTGCCAAAACTGGGCGAATATGGAGCTTTGCTCCATATCCACCTCTTTTTTTGTTTTCATAACGATGGTCGGCTCTATGCGGAAACGAAATTCCTGATGGGAGCCGGTGAAAATATTACCCATTGCAAAGGTATGCAAGGTTGGAATAAACAGATCCGGCATATCAGTCAACCAGTGCCTCCATTTCATCCAGAAGGGATTCAAACAGCTCCAATGCCTGTGCAACAGGCTCAGGACCGGTCATATCCACACCTGCACCCTTAAGAAGATCGATGGGGCTCTTTGAACAACCACCGGACAGGAATGTCATATAATTCTTCACAGCAGGTGCGCCCTCCTTCAAAATCCGCTGAGAAAGCGCAATGGCTGCAGAATAACCGGTTGCATACTGGAACACATAGTAGTCATAGTAGAAATGGGGTATTCTTGCCCACTCTACGGCGATCTGATCGTCCACCACCATATCCGGTCCGAAGTACAACTCATTCAGGCGGCGGTACTCCTGGCAAAGCACATCCGGGGTCAGGGTTTGACCTTCGCTTACCATTTTACCGATGTTCAATTCAAATTCTGCAAACATGGTCTGGCGGAACAGAGTACCCTTAAACTGCTCTAAGAAGTGGTTGATCAGGTATGCCCGTTCCTTTTTATCGGTAGTTTTATTCAGCAAATACTCCATGAGCAATGCTTCATTGCAGGTAGACGCCACTTCTGCCACAAAGATCACATAATTTGCGTCAATATGGCTCTGATTCTTATTAGACAGATAAGAATGAAGCGCATGACCCATTTCGTGAGCAAGGGTAAACTGGCTGTCCAATGTTCCGGTGTAATTGAGCAGCACAAAGGGGTGAATCTGTACGCCAGCAGAATAAGCACCGCTGCGCTTTCCTTCATTCTCGTACACATCGATCCAGCGATTATCAAAACCCTCTTTCAAGATGGCGCGGTATTCTTCTCCCATCGGTGCCAGTGCATCGTAAACCGTTTGCTTTGCTTCTGCAAAGGGAATCTTTCTGTCCACATCCGAAACCAGAGGGGCATATACATCATAGAAATGCAGCTCATCTACACCCAGCAGCTTTTTCCGCAAACGCACATAGCGGTGCATTTTATCGAGATTCCTGTGGACTGCCTCGATCAAATTCAAATATACAGAAGTAGGTACATTGTTGCTGTCTAAAGAGGCTTCGAAGGCATTTTTATAATTTCTTGCTTCTGCAAAGAATTTCAGTTGCTTATTCTGCGCATTCAAAAGACCGGCTGCTGTATTTTTGAACGCACCAAAGCCTTTATACAAGCTCTCGTATGCGTTTTTCCGCAAGGTGCGGTCGCTGTTCTCCTGGGTTGCCACAAAGGTTCCCTGGCTGATGGGGTGCTTATTGCCACTGCTGTCTTGGGCATCCTCAAACTTAAGGTCCGCATTGGCAAACATTCCGTAAATACCGCTGGGAGATTGTGCCATTTCACCGGCAGCAGCCAGCAGCTTTTCCTCAGCCGGGGATAAAACGTGGTCCTTAAACCGGCGCATATCCGTTAAGTAACGGCGAAAATGCTCCAGTTCCGGGCAAGCTTTGTAGAAGCTATCCAGGGTCTCATCGGAAATTGCCATAATTTCCGGGGTTTCAAAGCTAAGTGCAGCATTCATACCAACAGCAATGCTCATATATTTCCCCACAAAGCCCTGATACTTAGCATCCCGGGTATCTTCGTCGCTTTTGCGCATAGCGTAGTTGCCCAGAAGTCCGCATTTTGCATTTACACACTCCATTTTGTTAAGGAATGCATATAAGGTCTCTCCACCTTCTGCCAGACGACCGGCATAGGAGGCAAGTTCTTCTTTGTCTTTTTCCAGTGTGGAAAGCTCCTGCTCCCAAGTTTCATCGCTGCTATAAATATCCTCGATCGCCCATTTGTCCTCCACAGGAATTTCTGTGCGGTTCTTTATGGTGTTTTCCATAATTTCCTCCTATATTGAGCAAGTTCTCTTTGCAGATTTTCTTTTTCTATTATAACACAAAGACCGTATATTTCAATCGGAAGAATTGTATTCTTGCAAATTTACCCAAGTTGTGATAGATTATCAATCGGTGATGCTTATGAAAAAACAGCTTTTAGGAAGCTTTTATCTAATCCTTGCCACCGTTATCTGGGGCAGTACGTTTATCGCCCAGCGTGTGGGTATGGATCACATTGGACCGTTTACTTTTCAGGCGGTACGGTGTGCGCTGGCGGTTGTGGGCCTATTACCCGCGATTGCTATTGCAGACAAGGTCAAAAAAGATCAGAAATCATTTCTGTCCCGTTGGGCAGACAAACAGCTTTGGCTGGCAGGTATCCTGTGCGGTATTCCCCTGTTTCTTGCCTGTAATTTGCAGCAGTTGGGACTGACAGATACGGAAGCCGGCAAATCCGCATTTTTGACTGCAATGTACATAATCATTGTGCCGATCATCGGAATCTTCCAAAAGAAAATCCCATCCTTTTCCCTGATTATCAGTGTTATTTTGTCTGCAGTGGGTCTTTACTCTCTTTGCGGTATTGGTGTTACCTCGATTTTACGCAGCGATCTATTGTTGTTAGGCTGTGCGCTGATGTTTGCGGTGCAGATCATCTTTGTGGATAAATTTGCGCCCAGTACGGATACTCTGCGGTTAAATTTGATTCAGGCTCTGGTTTGCGCCATATTATCCGCAATCGTAATGTTTTTTACAGAAACACCCACCTGGTCCGCCATTCGGGACTGCTGGTTGCCTCTTGCCTATGCTGGCTTTCTTTCCATGGGTGTGGCTTATGCATTGCAGATCGCAGGACAAAAGCGTATATCTCCTACCGGTGCATCGATTCTGATGAGTTTGGAGTCTGTGTTTGCCGTTCTCTTCGGCTGGCTGCTGCTGCAGGAAACCCTCACCCTTTGGGAAGGGATTGGCTGTGTACTAATGTTTATAGCCGTAATTCTCTCCAATATACCAAAAAAAGCTGGCTCAAATTGAGCCAGCTTTGTCTTTTGCTATGATTCGTTTCATTGCTTCAATGCCTACCTTGATTGCCGCTGAAGTATCCTCCGTCATCGGCATTTGCAGGCCGGCCTTTTCCCGCTCCTGATTCCAAACCGTATGGAAGCAGCTGCCACAGCGCACACCCAGTGCCGACGCCACCACAAAAAGTGCTGCCGATTCCATTTCGCTTGCCTTTACACCCAGGCGCTTATAGCTCTCCCATTTGTCCAGCAGCATATAGGAAACCGGAGATTTTTCCGGTGAATGCTGACCATAGAAGGAGTCCTTACACTGGACAACACCGGCGTGGGTACGATAACCCAGTGCTTCACCGGCAGCCTTCAAAGCTGCTGCAATCTCAAAATCCGGCACAGCAGGAAATTCCGGTGGTGCATACTCAAAGGAAGTGTGCTCAAAGCGCACTGCTCCGGTAGCAACCACCACATCTCCCGGCAGTACATCCATAGCAATGCCACCGCAAGTGCCAATTCGGATAAAGGTGTCTACGCCAATATTGTGCAGCTCTTCCATTGCGATGGATGCAGACGGACCGCCGATGCCTGTGGAACAAACAGTCACCTTTTCTCCCATCAGGTAGCCAGAATAAATGTTATACTCCCGGTTCATTCCAATATGCACAGGATTGTCAAAGTGGCTTGCGATGGCCTCGCACCGACCCGGGTCACCGGGCAGGAAGCAATAACGACCTACGTCCCCTTCTTTGCAACGAATATGAAATTGCATTCCGATATCTTGCATAACAAACCTCCTGTTTTTTAGAACAAGCTGACCTGGCTGGTGTCCGGAATATCCCGGAACGCGCCGGCCTCTTTCAGCATCTGGATATGGGTTTTGGACACCTTGGGACAGGCAAGGGCAACCTC
>JAZOSD010000036.1:0-2691 GCA_045656945.1 Faecousia sp. | reverse complement strand
ATCGAAACGATGTTCTTTACGCCCTTTGCCTTCTGGTATGCATCATACCGGTCGCTACATTGCTGTTCCCCGTATCCATCACCGGCTCTTCCATGCAACCGAATATTGCCGACAAGCAGCTGATCATCAGCTACCGCATGGGGCTCAACCCCTTTTTGAAGCTTCAGCATGGCGATGTGGTACTGGTGGAGGTTGACAACGACAAGACCCTCATCAAGCGGCTCATCGCCCTGCCCGGCGATACGCTGGAGATTCGTGACAACTGCGTCTACCGCAATGGCAAAGCCCTTACGGAAGACTATATTCTCGAGCCCATGGTCACCGAGGATCTGCCCGCCTTTACCTTGGGGGAGGATGAATACTTCGTTTTGGGAGACAACCGGAATGTCAGTGCCGACTCCCGCTTCTACGGTACATTCTCCAAAGAAGATTTCAAGGGCATTGTCCCCCTGGACCACCAGGTGATTCTTTGGATCGTCGGTGTGGCTTTGATCCTTTGCGGCGTGTTAAGCGCCTATGTGATTGACACCATTTACCCCGAGGAAGAAAAAAGCGATGATACTGAAGTACCCGAAGAACCCGAAGATCCCCAGACAACTCAAGAGTGACAAAAGGTGCTGTCTCAAAATGATTTTTCGAAATCAGGAGAGGCAGCACCTCTTTTTGCCTGCATCGCCAACTAGAGCTGTGGAAAACTTTGCAAAATCGGCAAAAAAGTGCGCACTAAATCTGAGGGGCATTGAGCCTCTCAAAAAAAGTGCGCCGTTTTCCGCTTTTTTGCACTATGCAGTTTTCGGTATGATCAGGTGTGTTCCCAACCGACCTTTTTGTATTTTATGATGTAGCTTTAGTATGTTATAGGCCATGCTTACCAAATACCACTCTACCGTCACATTCGTTTTGCCTCTTGTCAGGAACCGGCGGAAGTTCATATCCTCTTTGATCATGGCAAATACACCTTCTGCCTGGATGGAACGATTGATCCTGAGCAGGATCCCTTCCTCTGTGGAAATTTTTTCTTCCATCGCCGATCTTTGGGATGCAAAATATTTGGACACATTCAGCCGTTTCACGCGTTCCTCTAATGGCGTTTTATCTGTCTTCTTTTGTCGGATGCATTTCTCCTTGACAGGACATCCACTGCAGTCTTCGCACACATAGATTGTAACTTCCTGCTTATAGCCTGTTTCCGATTTCCTCGTAACTGTGGATACAACCTTCAGCTTTCTGCCCTGTGCACAGGTATATTCATCGTTTTCTGCATCATAGGACATATTTTCTCTGCGCCCAATGTCATTTTTATACTTGCGCTTCTTTTTCTGCTCGTGGTTGGATGGCTTTACAAACAGAGATAGCTGCTCGCTTCCGTCCACATAATGATAGTTTTCTTCACTTTCATAGCCGGAATCCACCACCACACGCTTCACTGGGTACTTACTGCACAGCCTCTCCAGAAAAGGAATAAAGGTCTTGGTATCTGTACGATCTGCGGATATGTAATTACCGATGATGTATTCACTAACCGTCGCCACATTCACATTGTATCCAGGCTTTAACTGCCCATTTTTCATATGATCTTCCTTCATGTGCATAAAGGTCGCATCAGGGTCGGTCTTGCTGTAACTATTCCTGTCTCCACAGATGTGAATGTCCAAATTATACCTCTTTATCCGCTCCAGCCAGCTGTTAATGGTTTCGATTGCCTTTTGCAGTCCACTTTTATGATGCCCTTTGCCATATACAAAAACAATGCCCATCTCTTCCTTTTGGGCATACAACTTCTTGCGAAGCTTTTTTAACCGCTGAACTGTAATCTGTTTGGGCATAGCAATCCCAACCCCTGCCTTTTCCAAAAGCAGCGGTAATTCTTCTGCGATCTTATCTCCCAGTTTTTCCTGTTTCTTTGTGGTTCCTGTTTTCCAGACGAAACTGTACCGATTGGCATTCGCTTCGATTTTGGTACCATCGATAAATACTGCGGATTCCTCAAAGGAAATCTCCCCGTGTGCAACCAGTATCTGTACCATCTGATTCAGCAGATCCTCTATCGCCTCCGGCAAATGATTTCGCCGAAACCGGGCAATCGTATTATGATCCGGCGGTCTTTTCCCTTCCAGAAGGTACATAAAATTGATGCTCTCATGGCAGGCTCGCTCTATCTCACGGGATGTGTAGATCCCTCGGGAGCAACCGTAGAGAACGATCTTAAATAGAAGACGCGGTGAGTACTCGATTCTCCCCAAACGGGAGTAGGTCGCTGCCAGCTTTCTATAATCCAACTCCTCCAAAACAGCGCTGAGCAATCTTACCGGGTCGTCTGACGGGATCTTTTTTTCAATATTTATTGGCAAGTACACTTGATATCCAGTCCCGTATGCTGTATAATCTACTTGCGTGTGGTTATGTTTCACACCTTAATTATACGCCAAAACCCGGCTATTGTACAGTTATTTCTGCACATAGCCGGGTTTTGTATTTCCTATTTTTAGAGGCTGCCTCACTTTGCTAGTGAGACAGCCCCTTCCTTATTTTACTCAGAGAACAGGTAGTTTACCAGTTTGGTTGCCATGATGATAATGCCGATCACAACAAAGATCACCAGCATACCAACGCCCATGTACTGCAGATTTTCAATAAAGGCCATGGGGTTAAACTCTAAATTGACAAGTCGGATCGTAGCCATGGCGTTCT
>JAZOSD010000035.1:0-11899 GCA_045656945.1 Faecousia sp. | reverse complement strand
AACGACATGACCCTGAGCAGCGTAATTGCCCTGAGTGGAGTCGTACTTCAGCAGGTGAGCCAGCATAGCGGGAGAGGTCAGGTCGTTGATAGCGACAACTTCGTAACCCTCAGCGCCGAACATCTGACGGAAAGCCAGACGGCCAATACGGCCAAAACCATTGATTGCAACTTTAACAGACATTTTGATTTCCTCCATTTTTTATAACTTGCTGCAATTTCGCGATTGCAGCTTAATTAAATTTTTGTTGGGATGTTAAAACCCCATACAATGCCATTATACTATAACAAAAATTGGTTGTAAAGTAGAGATTTTGCAAAAATCAACATTTTTTTATCGATTAAAATTGGTAAACTAAACCAAAAGGATACCTATTCATTGTATACATCAACAAAAAATTTGTTAATTTCTTCTCTGGTAGCAAAAATGCTGCCTTGGAACGAGCCGGGTTTTCCGCCGCCCCGCCCCCTGAATGCACTCGTCAGAGAAGTGCCCAATTCCTTCAAATTGCCGTCTTTGCAGATCAGGCACATTGCGTAGCCGTTTTCATCCGTTCCGGAGAATACCGCAGCGATTCCTCCGCAAACCGCACCAATAGCATCTGCCAGCTCCCGCACATTTGCGGTAGACAGATCCTCTGCAAAATAAAGCACATTACCTTTGCCTGCATAGCTTTCCGCAATGGCAGAAAACAGCTTCTTTTCAAGGCTTGCTGCCCGGAATTTTTCGGATGCTAACTGCTCAGTCAGCTTTTGCACCGCAGCAGCGGTTTCCGGCATTTTGGCAGAAAGAAGCTGGGCGATCTGCCGGTTCTGATGAAAGATCCGGCTCATATAATCATAAGCTCTTTGACCGCACACCATTTCCAGCCGCACACCCTGATGAAATTTTACACAGGACAGGATTTTGATCAGTCCGATCTGTCCCGTGGTGGCAGTGTGAATACCGCAACAGGCGCAGCTGTCATAGCCGGGGATTTCCACGATCCGCACCGGCCAGGGAAGCGCCCGCTTGGTGCGATAGACCACATTGGGAAGCTCCTCCGGGGAGGGAACAAAGCAGTTGATCTTCACATCCTCCCATACAGCCTTATTGGCAGCCGCCTCCAGCTCCCAAAGGGCATCGGCAGGGATCGGGCCGTCAAAGTCCACTTCCATAACCTCTTTACCTACATGGAAGCCTATATTGTGGTATCCGAATTTCTTATGGACAAGACCGGAGAGAATGTGCTCACCGGCATGCTGCTGCATCAGGTCAAACCGCCGATCCCAATCAATAATGCCCTTGACAGTGCTGCCCACCGCCAAAGGCTTGTCGCACAGGTGAACAACGGTTTCCCCTTGCTCCTGCACATCCAGCACAGAGGCATCCCCCAGCGTACCCAGATCGCAGGCCTGCCCACCGCCTTCCGGATAAAAAGCCGTGGCATCTAAGTTTACATAATATCTGTTTTCGCAGGGTTGGCAATCCAGCACAGTTGCGGTAAATTCCCGCAAAAGACAGTCTTCATAATATAATTTCCGTGTTTCCATACATTTCTCCCAAAGCGCATTGCAGGGGCAGCTAAAGCCTCCCTTGTGTAAAGGGAGGTGGCACGGCGCAAGCCGTGACGGAGGGATTGTAATGTATCAGCAAAAATAATCCCCCAGTCAATTGCTTAACAATCGGCAATTGCCAGCCCCCTTTGCACAAGGGGGCCTTTGACGGACGACCAATGTCGCCCCTACAATTTTTTGCATCATTATATCACACCCCATCGCATCCTGTCGAGCGATTTTTGCGGTGAGATCAAGGTTTCGTGCTTTTTCTGTGTCGGTTGGGATTACAATGGAAAAACAGGACAACAAAGGAGGATGAGCCTATGCAATGTCAAAGGCTGAAAACATATATGGAGACCGGGCGGGTGATTTTTTTACCGGTGCGGTCTATCCAGCCAAATCCGGCACAGCCGCGAAAAGTGTTTCGGGAGGAGGCATTGCAGGAGCTGGCGGAAAGCATCCGGCAGCACGGTATTTTGCAGCCCCTTTCTGTTCGACGGGTAGGAACAGCCTATGAATTGATTGCCGGGGAACGGCGGCTGCGGGCGGGGATGATGGCAGGACTGACAGAGATCCCCTGTATCATAATGAATATGGACGACCGGGAGTCGGGAATGACGGCACTGGTAGAAAACCTGCAGCGGCAGGATCTGGATTTTATTGAAGAAGCAAAGGGCATCAGCTACCTTTTGGAGCAGTGGTCTATGAGTCAGGAGCAGGTAGCACGGCTTTTGGGAAAAAGTCAAAGTGCGGTGGCAAATAAACTACGGCTGCTGCGCCACAGTACCCCGGTGCTGGAAGCCATCCGCAAAGCAGAACTGACAGAACGCCACGCCCGGGCACTGTTAAAGCTCCCCACAGAGGCACAGAAATTACAGGCCATCAGCCTGATCCACAAGCTGGGGATGAGCGTTGCCCGGACAGAAAAATACATAGAAGATATTCTTTTACAGCCAAAAGAAAAAGCACCCAAGGTAAACCTGGGCGCCTTTCTCAACAATCTCAACCAGTCCCTGGCACGCATCCAGCTTTCCGGCATTCCCGCAGTGTCTGAGCGAAAAGAAACTGACCGGCAGATCGTGCTGACCATCACCATACCGAAGTAATTGACAATTGATAATTATGGAGCAGACACAATCATTTTGCATTTTTTAAGGGAACGGCAATGCCGTTCCCTTTTATAAATTATCCGTGGGTAGATTGCAAAAAAAAGAAAACCGGTGTATAATAAAAATATGATTTGCACAAGCTGTGCAGAAGGAGGAAACTATGAAAAAAGGAATGATTATTGCAATTGTTGTGGGATTGGTTGTGATTTTGGGCATTGGACTCATATCGGCAAACAATAAGCTGGTTTCAATGGAGACCGAAGTAGATGCAGCGCTTGCCAATATTGATACCAATCTCCAGCGCCGGGCAGACCTGATCCCCAATCTTGTGAATACCGTCAAAGGTTACGCCGCCCACGAGCAGGAAGCGATCGACAGCGTAACCCAGGCACGGGAAAAATTGGCAGGAGCATCTACCGTGGAGGAAATGGCAACGGCAGACAGCGCACTGACTACTGCGCTGAACAATTTGCTGGTGGTAGTGGAAAACTATCCGGATTTGAAGGCATCTGCCAATTTTGCACAGCTTGCCGATGAGCTTGCTGGCACAGAAAACCGGATCGCGGTGGCAAGAAGGGATTATAACGACGCGGTGCAAAGCTATAACACTGCCATCCGTAAGTTCCCCACAAGCATCATCGCAAACTTATTCGGATTTGCGCAGAAGGATTATTTCCAGGCATCGGACGGTGCGCAAAATGTGCCTGAGGTTTCCTTCTAAAAGCCTATGAAAAAGAGAAAAATCCCGGCACTATTGGTGGCGATCTGTTGTTTTGCAGCATTGTTGCAGCCGATTTCGGCAGCGGTGGTATCGCCGGAGGCGTCGTTTTATGTATATGACGGCGCACAGGTGTTGTCCGGGGAAACGGAGCAGTATATCGTAAAGACCGGACAGGAGCTGGAAAGCAAGACCGGCGCACAGATCGTGGTAGTAACCATCCCCTCTCTGGAGGGACAAGTCCTGGAAGAATATGCCACAGAGTTGTTTCGCCAGTGGGGCATTGGAGATAAAGAAAAAAACAATGGCATTTTGCTCCTTTGCGCGGTAGAGGACCGGCAGTTCCGTGTGGAAGTAGGCTATGGTCTGGAGGGAGACCTTCCCGATGGCAAAACCGGCAGGATGCAGGATGCGTATATCATCCCCCTGCTGAAAGAGAATCAGTTTGATGCGGGAATCAAAAATGGGTACAACGCCTTCCTACAGGAGGTATCAGCGGTCTATGGTGTGAGTATTACCGGTGAGGCTGCGGTGTCTTACGAAGAGGAGGGAGCAGACCGGGCCCTTACAGTTTGTCTGGTTATCGGTATGGTTTTAAGCGGCCTTGCCAGTGCGGTTTTCCTGAAAAAGAAAAAGCCGAAAATGACAGCAGCCTTTTGGGCAATCGAGGGCGTGCAGCTTGTGGTAATGGCTCTGGTGCTGCACAGCCTGATAAGAGCATTTTGGGTTATAGGTGTTTCTCTGTTTTTTAGCGTAGGACTTCGCTTCGGTGGCTGGCGGTTTCGCAGCTTCTACACCGGCGGAGGCTTCGGTGGTGGAGGCGGCTTTGGCGGTGGCAGCTTCGGAGGCGGCGGCTTTGGCGGAGGCGGCGGTCGCTCCGGTGGCGGTGGCAGTAGCCGTGGTTTTTAATATGGTATCAAAGAAAGTGCGTGTTGCATATCATTTGCAA
Organism: Faecousia sp.; assembly: GCA_045656945.1. Taxonomy (GTDB): domain Bacteria; phylum Bacillota; class Clostridia; order Oscillospirales; family Oscillospiraceae; genus Faecousia. The sequence continues at coordinate 7,585 of JAZOSD010000035.1, read as the reverse complement.
CACGCACTTTTATACTTATTTCAGGCGCACGCACTTACCGGAATTATCCTAGCAGCACATCGGTGATGAGCATCACGCAAAAACCTACCAGAAGTGCGTAGGTTGCGCCACGCTCGCTGCCGTGGGCGTGGGTCTCCGGGATCATTTCGTCGCTGATCACATAGAGCATAGTGCCACCGGCAAACGCCAAAGCAAAAGGCAGAACCGCCGTAGAAATACTTACAGCAAAGTAGCCAAGAAGTGTACCCAGCACCTCCACAAGTCCCGTAGCAGCGGCAATCAAAAAGGTCCGTCTGGGAGGCATACCTGCTGCCAGCATAGGCCCGATAATCACCATACCCTCCGGGATGTTCTGCAGGGCAATACCACCGGCGACTGCCAGTGCTTCTGCAGTGTTTCCGGAGCCAAAACCCACACCGGCGGCAATGCCTTCCGGAAGATTGTGGATGGCAATAGCTGTGACGAACAGAAGAATTTTATTCAGCTTAGCTGTGCCATCGGGATGATTTTCCTGATCCACACCGCTGAGCTTGTGCAAGTGGGGAACCAGCTTATCAAACAGGTTCAGGCACACTGCACCGCAGAAAATACCTGCTACGGCATATAAAAGACCCAGCTTTCCACCGTGTTCCACAGAAGGCAGGATCAGACCGATCACTGCCGCTGCCAGCATCACGCCTGCGGCAAAGGACAAAACAATATCGCTGAATTTGTGGGAAATGTTTTTGAAAACAAAGCCTAAAACAGTGCCAAGCACTGTTGCGCCGCCCACACCAAGGGCAGTCAAAAAAACAAGCTGCATAAAAAAACCTCATTTTTTAATGCAAAATGCAAAGTGCAAAGTGCAAAATAATTGTCAATTATAAATGGCTCAGTGTGCCGAGGACAGGGGACGCAAAGCGCTGTATTCCTCAAAACGGGTATCGTAAAGGTCGGTTACGAACACAAGTCCAATCAAGGGGTCTGCCACACCGGACGCCTGCACCGCAGCATTGATGCCGGAAGGGGCAACATTTTGCAGGTACAACCGGCAGCGACCCTCCGGCAGGGTAAATCCGCTGCCCATAAAGGACACGGTAAAAGATCCGGAGGCACAGGAGGTGACAATGGTATTGGCAGCATTATTAAGTGCCTGTGCTTTGTCACCGTCAAAGTAAATATTGCTGCTTTCCGGAATGGCAAAATCACAAAGCAAAACCTCGTGGAATCCCAGTGCTTTGATTTCGTTTACGATTTGGGTCAAATAGTTCAGCGTACCGCCGGAAGCGGGGTTGAGCCAGTAACAACCCTGATCGTCCATCCATAAATAGCCACGGCTGGAATGATGAATGCCGTCGATCGTGTGGTTCAGACCGTATTCCCGATCCCGCAGTGCCGGCACACAGGCGATGGTATACATTCCACTTTTTTTCAGCCAGCCGATCAGCTCATCCATAGCTGCCGTATCCACATTGCTGCTTCGGCTTTCGCTGACGGCGGAAGAATAGTAAAATCCACCCCGAATATTTTTTACATTGATCATAATTGCTGTGCCGGCAGGCAAAGCCTGAATATCCGCCTTTACTTTGGCAAGATCCGAAAGGGCGAAATCCTCCACATAATAGCCGATCAGGGGTCCCAGCTCGGTGGTGGTGACAGCGGTATCATTATAATTGACCACAATAGTCTCTCCCGGTTCAGGTGCAACGGCAAGCTCACCGGAAGATATATTTTCCGGCAGGGAGAAATCCAGTTTTGCGCCATCCTGGGTGTAGATCACATAGCGGCTGAGCCAAAACACCCAGCCTGCCCACACCAATGCGCCCACCAGGAGCAGCACCAGCAGGATGATTGCCAAACGACCCAGCGCCATCCGGGTACGATAGGGTATATTCATTGTGCGCTCCTTCCGGCACTGATACAGCGCCATTCTTCTTTCTCAAAAATCTCATAAACCTGCAGTCCCGCCTGTTGCAGAGCAGACAGAACATCCCCCAGTCGAACATCCAGAATACCGGACAGAATCAGCTGGCTTTTCTCATCTAAGAATTTAGGCAGAACCGGTGCAAGACCGATGATCACATCTGCTACAATGTTCACCAGCACCACATCGTACCGGTTTTTCATCAGGGTGTCCATCAGTTTTTTGTCCCCGGTGACATTGCCGGTCAGTGCAGTAAATTCCGGGGAAGTGAAGCCATTGTAGGCGGCATTTTCCCGGGCGATGTCCTCTGCCTTGGGATCGATATCCACACCGATCGCAGTCTTTGCCCCCAGCCGCAGTGCGGCAATGGACAAAATACCGCTGCCACTACCCAGATCCAGACAGCTTGCACCGGAAAACACAGCCTTTTCCATTGCCTCCAACACCATTTGGGTAGAGGGATGGGCTCCGGTACCGAAGGTCAAACCGGGATCCAAGATCACCGGAAGGCGGCCTTCCGTATCAGTATCTGCCAGCCAATAGGGAAGCACAACCAACCGATCGCCCACAGGCTGGGGAGGGTAATTTTCCTTCCAGCCATCCTCCCAGTTGGTATCGGCCAGCTGGGAAATGTGCAGCTCCAGGCTGCCTAGCCGGTCACCGACTCTGGCTTTCAAGCCTTCCAGCAGTGTTTCCAGCCGGGAAAGACCGGCTGCATCTTCTTTTTCCAAATATAATTTAATGTGGGAAAGTCCTTGCAGCTTTTCCTGCAGACTTTCGTCAATATAGTCCCAGTAGGCACGGTTTTCATCCAAAAAGCATTCAAACTCCGCCTGATCTTCCATCACCAGGTCTTCAAATCCACCGGCTGTCAGAGCAGCGGCTACCTCTTCAATTTTTCCGGAGGCAGTATCAATGGTAATTTCCAGCCACATAACATTCTTCTCCTTGTGCATTTCCTTTATTTTAACCGAAAGAAAAGCAAATGGCAACCACCAACAAGAAAAAAGGAAAATATTCATAGAACAGGTTTTTCTAAATTTTTTTATGTAGCACTTCCTATTTTGAGAAAACTGATATATAATAAGGAAAATGATTTTCAATTAGGAGCTTATATGATCCAAATTTTCGAACTACAACCCGGTGTGACACTGCGGTGCTATCCGGATAACCGTTTTAAGCAGGCTTGCCTGAGTGTACAGTTTCTGCGGAAAATGTGTCGGGAAGAAGCAGCCCTGAATGCCCTGATCCCGGCAGTACTGCTGCGAGGGACGGAAAATTATCCCGATCTGCGGGCCATCACCCATCGATTGGATGATTTGTATGGTGCAGCGGTAGGCGCACAGGTGCGCCGAGTAGGAGATTATCAGACCACCGGTCTTTACTGCGGCTTTATGGAAGATGCTTTTGCATTGCCCGGGGACAAGGTGCTGGAACCGATGGCGGAATTTCTGGGGGAAATGCTGTTTTCTCCGGCACTGGAAAAAGGAATTTTCCGGACAGATTTCGTGGAAAGTGAAAGACGCAATTTGATCCTTGCCATCGAAGCCCAGAGGAACGATAAGCGGGTATACGCCGGCGGACAACTGTTGGAAAAAATGTGCAGTGGGGATTCTTTTGGTATTCCTCGTCTTGGCACAAAGGAAGAGGCGGAGAAAATTACTCCCAAAAGTGTCTATGAACACTACCGCAAAATTATGAAGGAAAGTCCCGTGGAAATTTTTTATGTGGGTTCTGCACAGCCGGAGCTGGTGGCGGAGCTGATAAAGCCGCTGTTTGCTAAGTTGGAAAGAAATTATGTAAACCTTCCGGCGCAAACGGGATTTACCGATGCCCCCGGTGGCAGTCACACAGAAAAGCTGGATGTTTCTCAGGGGCGGCTGGGTATGGGATTTGTAACCCCCATCACCTCCCGGGATGACCGCTTTGCTGCAATGCAGGTTGCCAATGTGATGTTTGGCGGCGGTATGACCAGCAAGCTGTTTATGGAAATTCGGGAGGCGAAGTCCCTGTGCTATGACATCGGATCCGGCTATCAGGGCAGCAAGGGCATTGTGACAGTCAGCGCCGGCATTGATTTTGATAAGGAAGAGATCGTCAAAAAGCAGGTGCTGGAGCTTTTGCGTCAGTGTGCTGAAGGAGAATTTACAGAGGACGAGTTAAACGCTGCCAAGCAGGCACTGATCAGCCAGCTTCAGGGCACCCACGATTCTCCCGGTTCTATTGAGAATTATTATATTTCCGGTGTGCTCAGCGGAATGGGCAAGACACCGGCAGAATATATCCGGGCTGTGGAAGAGGTAACGGCACAAACGGCCGCGCAGGCAGCTTCCACGCTGCAGCTGCACACCCAGTATTTTTTGAAGGGGGTGCGGTAATGGAAAAGCGTAACTATCCGGAATTAAAAGAACAGATTTTGTATGAGGTTCTTCCCAATGGTTTGCCGGTGATCATTGTGCCCCGACCGGGTTTTACCCGGAAGCTGTGTTATTTTGCCACAGATTTTGGTTCGATCCACACAGAATTTTCCATTGATGGAAAGAAATATACTGTACCGGCAGGCATTGCCCACTATTTGGAGCACAAGCTGTTTGATATGCCCGGGCGGGATGTTTCTGCAGAATTTGCGGCAATGGGTGCTTCAGTCAATGCCTTTACCAGCTATGATATGACTGCCTACCATTTCTCTTGCACTGAGAATTTTCCGGAGGCGTTGCATTTATTGCTGGAATTTGTGTCCACGCCCTACTTTACAGAGGCGTCTGTGGCAAAAGAGCAAGGCATTATCGGTCAGGAGATCGGTATGAATGAGGACGCTCCGGATACCCGGATCTTTGAACAGCTGATGCAGGCGATGTATCAGGTACATCCGGTGAGAGAGCCGATTTTGGGAACGGTGGAAAGTATCGGAAAAATTACACCGGAAAGCCTATCCTTGTGCCACCGGGCATTTTACAGAGCAGATAATATGCTTTTGTGCGTGGTGGGCGATGTGAATGCTGACGAAGTAAGAAACATTGCAATGCAGTGTGTTCCCCCTGCCCCTCAGGAGACGGTGGTTGCCACAAGGGTATGGCAGGAGAATGCGAAAACACAAGAAAAGATCACCCACTGCAATATGGAAGTGGCAATGCCCACCTTCCAGCTTGGCTTTAAGTGCAAGCCACTTACCCGGGGTGAGGAGGCTGTCCGCCGGGAGATCATTGGAGAATTGGCGGCAGAGGCACTGTTCGGAGAAGCATCTTCTTTGTATTTGAAGCTTTACGAGCAGGGCGTGATCGATGCCTCCTTCGGTGGCGGTTTTGATACCGTGGAGGGTATGGCAATGCTCACTGCATCCGGTGACAGTGACGAACCGGAAACAGTGCGGGATGCTATTTTACAGGAGGCCAACCGGCTGACAAAAGAGGGTATGGGAGAAAAAACGCTGCTGCGGATGAAGCGCAGTGCGTTAGGCAGAAGAATTCGTGGTCTGGACAGCTTTGATTCTGTGTGTTTCCGGATCTGTGCTTATTATTTCTCTGACTTTGACTATTTCCGTTTCCCGGCACTGTATCAGGACATTACAGCAAAAGAAATTTTGGACTTTGTGCGGGAGGCTGTGCAGGAGGATCGGATGAGCCTGTCGGTCATTTACCCCAAGCAGGAGGAAGTATAGTGAAATATTCAGCCATATCCTTTCCGGGATTGGGAATAGAAATAAATCCCGGCAGATGCTTTGAGATTGGACCGCTGACCGTGTATTTTTACGGCATTATTATTGCAACCGGTCTTCTTCTGGCAGTGTGCTATGCCCTGCGCAGATGCCCGCAGTTTGGCTTGAAGCAGGATGATATTATTGACGGCGTGCTGTGGATCGTTCCGGTTGCCATTATTTGCGCCCGTGCCTATTACTGCATTTTCTCCTGGCAGGATTTTGCAGACGATCCTATTTCCGTGCTGTATATCTGGAAGGGCGGCATTGCCATCTATGGTGGCGTGATCGGCGCAGCGTTGGGCGTGATCCTTCATTGTAAGATCAAAAAAATGAGCCTGGGCGCAACACTGGATATCGTGGCACTGGGATTTCTCATTGGTCAGTCCATTGGCCGCTGGGGCAATTTCTTTAACCGGGAGGCCTTTGGCGCGGAAACCGTATCCTTTTTACGGATGGGTCTATTGAATACCACTACCGGGGAATTTGAATACTATCACCCCACATTTTTGTATGAATCTTTGTGGAATGCTGCCGGCTTTGTGCTGCTGCACTTCCTGTCTAAAAAGCGGAAGTACGACGGACAGATCGCTCTTGGATATGTTGCCTGGTATGGCTTGGGACGCACCTTTATTGAAGGATTGCGGATGGACAGCCTGTATTGGGGTCCTTTCCGGGTCAGCCAGCTTTTGGCAGCGATCAGCTGCGTTGCGGCAGTGGGCGTGCTTCTTTGGCAGGCATTCCGCCCCCATAATGAAAATAACCTGTTTGTCAATCAAATGGCAGTGCAGGAAACTGAGGAAAAAGAGGTAGAAGACAATGAATAAAAAAGGAATTGCAGTTGCAGGCAACCTGATCGTGGATACGTTGTATCCGGTTATGGGTTTTGCCAAACCCGGTGAGCTTTCTAATATTTGCGGCGATCTGGATATCGCCACCGGCGGTGCAGTGTGCAACAACATTATGGATATCGCCAGCCTGGACCCGGAAATCCCCCTGGTGGCACTGGGTCGGATCGGTGACGATGAAAACGGTCGCTATGTGCAAGCCCAGCTGGGTAAGTTTAAGAATATCGACCAGCAGTATCTGAAGGTTGGCGGCACTACCGCCTTTTCTCTGGTGCTGGCAGATGAGATCACCAAACAGCGCACCTTCTATGAGTGCTCCGGTGCAAATGCTCAGTTCTGCCAGGAGGATATCCCCTGGGATGAGCTGGATGTGGATATGCTCCATATTGGCTATATCCTGCTGCTGGAAAAGCTGGATGAAGAAGATGCAGAGTATGGCACAAAAATGGCAAGACTGTTACATAAGGCACAAAGCCGGGGCATCAAAACTTCCATCGATGTGGTCAGCGAGACCGGTGAGCGTTTCCGCAAGCTGGTTTGCCCCGCACTGAAATACACCGACTATTGCGTGATCAACGAAATGGAGGCAAGTGCCACCACCGGCATCCAATTGCGCACCGAGGACGGCACACTCCTGAAAGAAAACTTCCCCGCAGCCCTTCATAAGCTGAAGGAAATGGGTGTGTCTACCTGGGCGGTCATCCATTGCCCCGAGGTGGGTATGGGTCTGGACGAGAACAACAACCTGGTGGAGGTTCCCAGCTTGAAGCTGCCTAAGGGTTGGATCGCCGGCACTGTGGGCGCAGGCGATGCCTTCTGCTCCGGTGTGACCTACGCTGCCTGGAAGGGCGAGGATTTGAAATCTGCCATCGAATTGGGCACAGCAAGCGCAGCTTGCTCCCTGTCCAAGCCTGGTTCTACCGAGGGCATGCGCTCGGAAAAGGAAACCAGAGAGCTGTACGCAAAAATGCGGTAAATAAAAAGCACATCCACCAGAGCTGAACTGCCCCAGTTTGTGCGGACAGCACAAAAAAGCACCCCTATGTAGGAAATATTAAGTTTATGCGGAGTGGCGCAGCATTAGCGGCGCCACTCCAGTTTTATTCTGGATGCGCTCGTAGTTATAAAAGTGAATGTATC
>JAZOSD010000034.1:0-17911 GCA_045656945.1 Faecousia sp. | reverse complement strand
GGCATCAACGCACTTGTGGAAAAGTTCAAGGCAATGGTGGAAGCGGAGGGTACTCTGTCTAACATCGATCTGTGGGGCAACCGTCGTCTGGCATACCCCATCAACGACTTGACCGAGGGCTACTATGTTCTGATGAACATGGAGACCAAGCCCGAGTTCCCTGCAGAGCTGGAGCGTGTGATGAAGATCACCGAAGGCGTCCTGCGCTGCCTGACCACCGCAGTGGAAGAGTAAGGAGGTAACACTTTATGCTCAACCACATTGTAATTATGGGTCGTTTGACCCGTGACCCCGAACTGCGCCGTACTGGCACAGGGGTTGCCGTTACTTCTTTCAGCCTGGCAGTCGATCGTGACTTCGGCAAGAACGAGAACGGCGAAAAGGAAACAGATTTCATCGACTGTGTTGCCTGGCGGCAGACTGGCGAGTTTGTGTCCAAGTACTTCACCAAGGGCCGTATGGCTGTGGTGTCCGGACGGCTGCAGATCCGCAGCTGGACCGACAAGGACGGCAACAAGCGCCGCACTGCTGAAGTTGTAGCAGACAATGTCTACTTTGGCGACAGCAAGCGTGACGGTGATGGTATGGGTAGTTCCTATGCTGCTCCCGCTCCTGCTTACGGCGGTTATTCCGCTCCGGCTCCCGCTCCCGCATCCGATTTTGCGATGCTGGATGACGATGACGCTCAGCTTCCTTTTTAATCTGAACTTTTCTACTTTAACAGGAGGTAAATGTTATGGCTAACGAACAGCGTGTTCGTCCCCGCAAGCGCAAGAAGGTGTGCGCATTCTGCGTGGACAAGGTTACCGCTATCGACTACAAGGACACTGCAAAGCTTCGCCGTTTCCTGTCCGAGCGTGGCAAGATCCTGCCCCGCCGTACAACCGGCACTTGTGCAGCTCACCAGAGAGACCTGACCACCGCTATTAAGCGTGCTCGTCAGATTGCTCTGCTGCCCTACGTCGCTGAATAATTAAGTAAAAAAGAGCGTTGCATAAGCAACGCTCTTTTTTTATGGATTTTTCATTCATCTTGATAGGTCGTCCTTACGGGAGTCACTACCGGGGTGCCATCCCGGTTGAGAAGGGGTGTCATACCACCACTGTAGCCGGACTGGGTGCAAAGGTAATTTACCCCTGTTTTTTTATCCACCCAAATCTCCATTACCCGGGTAAATCCGCCCTGAGAATAGATCTTTTCAAAACGGTTGTCTGTTTTTGCCATTTTATTTTTCCTTTACAGCTTCTGCCAGACCGCTGGCAAGACCCACAAGACCCTGCATTTCGGAGGGAATGATGATCTTGGTTGCCTGACCGTCAGCTACCTTTTCCATAGCCTGAATAGACTTAAGCTTAATCACCTGCTCATTGGGAGCTTTTTCGTTCAGCATACCCAGAGAGTCAGCCAATGCCTGCTGGACCTTCAAAATTGCCTGAGCTTCGCCGTCTGCCTTCAAAATAGCCGCCTGCTTTTCTGCTTCTGCTTTCAGGATGGCAGCCTGCTTTTCTGCATCTGCCCGCAAAATTGCAGACTCCCGCTCACCTTCTGCAATGAGGATTGCAGACTTTTTCTGACCCTCTGCCTGCAAAATTGCCTGCCGGCGGTCACGCTCTGCCTTCATCTGCTTTTCCATAGAGCTTTGGATATCCTGGGGAGGCAGAATGTTCTTCAGCTCCACACGGTTGACCTTAATGCCCCAGGGGTCGGTGGCTTCGTCCAAAATAGCGCGCATTTTGGTGTTGATAATATCACGGCTGGTCAGGGTCTGGTCCAGCTCCAAATCACCGATAATGTTACGCAGGGTGGTTGCGGTCAGGGTTTCCATAGCTGCCATCGGCTGCTCCACGCCGTAGGTATACAGCTTGGGATCTGTGATCTGGAAGTACACAACGGTGTCGATCTGCATGGTAACATTATCCTTGGTAATCACCGGCTGAGGGGGATAGTCCAGCACCTGCTCCTTCAGGCTCACCCGGCGGGCAATCCGGTCAATAAAGGGGAATTTCAGGTGCAGACCCACGGTCTGAACCTTGTGAAAAGCACCCAGCCGTTCCACCACATAAGCACGGGACTGCTGAACCACAAAAATATTTCTGACGATCAAAAAGAAAATAACAGCAATAATAATCAATGCAGGGATCATACGATTTCCTCCTTAATTTGTTCTTCTGCAAAACTTACAAACACTTTTACGCCCTCGATCCGGTCTACTTTAATGACCGTTCCCGGGGCAATGGTTGCGCCGGAAGTACTTCTGGCACTCCACTCCATGCCACCTAGCTTCACGCGACCGGTGGCTGCAATGTTGTCAATGGGTTCCAGTACTGTGCCAACAGATCCGATCACCGCATCTATGTTGGTTTTTTGCACCTTTCCGTTCAAATGCTTTTTCACCAGTGGACGGAAGGCAGCCAGCATCAGTGCGGAAACCACAACAAACACTGTAACTTCCAGCCATAGCTTTGCGCCCATAAAGGATGCTGCCATTGCTGCCAGTGCACCGATGCAAAACCAAGCGGACACCACAGCTACAGTATTGGCCTCTACCAGCAAAAATATCAGTGCCAGCACCAGCCAAAGGATTGCTTCTGTGTTCATTTTTCACATCCTCCTTCCTATTTATAGAGTAGCAGAACATGACATAAAGGTCAATTGGAAATTAAGAATAAAAAAGATGGATCCTATTTATCAATATTACATAGATTTTGCATTTATAAAAAACCTATTGCGTTTCCGGATTTTTGTTGTATAATTATTTTGTAAATTTATGGGCAAGACCCAATATTGGAGGAAAAAGATTATGTTTAATGCTATGATCGAAACCTTAAAGCAGAACCCCCGGAAGATCGTTTTCACCGAGGGCCACGATGCCAGAATTCTGGAGGCAACTGCACGCCTGGTTGAGGGCGGCTTCCTGACTCCCATTCTCATCGGTAATGTGGACGAGGTTAAGGCAAACGCTGCAAAGGGCGGCTTCAACATTGAAGGTGTTGAGATCATCGATCCTGCTACCTATGCCGGTATGGACGCTATGGTAGAGAAGATGGTTGAGCTGCGTAAGGGCAAGATGTCTGCCGAGGACTGCAAGGCTGCTCTTTCCAAGGGCAACTACTTCGGTACTATGCTGGTGAAGATGGGCTATGCTGACTCCCTGCTGGGCGGCGCTACATACTCCACCGCTGATACTGTCCGTCCCGCATTGCAGCTGGTTAAGACCAAGAAGGGCGCACATCTGGTGTCCTCCTGCTTCATTATGGTCCGTGGCGAAGAAAAGCTGGCTATGGGTGACTGTGCAATTAACCTGGGCTATGAGGACCGTCTGGACAAGGACGGCAATGTGGTTCTGACTGCTGCACAGCAGCTGGCAGAGGTTGCCATTGAAACTGCCAACACCGCAAAGGTTTTCGGCATTGATCCCAAGGTTGCAATGCTCAGCTTCTCCACCAATGGTTCCGGCAAGGGCGGCACTGTAAAGCTTTCTAACGAGGCTACCAAGGTAGCAAAGGAAATGGCTCCCGATCTGGCAATCGATGGTGAAATGCAGTTTGACGCTGCTGTTGCTCCTGAGGTTGGTCAGCTGAAGTTCCCCGGCTCTCCTGTTGCCGGCTATGCCAACACCTTCATCTTCCCCACTATTGAGGCTGGTAACATCGGCTACAAGATCGCTCAGCGTCTGGGTGGTTTCGAGGCTTACGGCCCCATCCTGTAGGGTCTGGCTGCTCCCATCAACGACCTGTCCCGCGGCTGTAACGCTGACGAGGTCTACAAGATGGCAATCATCACTGCTGCAATGGTGTAATTCAAACAAAAGACGCTCTGCAACTTATGTTGCAGAGCGTCTTTTTTTAATCCTCTAATTTGGGTGCGCCGTTGTACCAGCGAATCGTAGAGCGGGAATTTTGGGGAAAGTTTTTTTCCGGAAGATCTAATATGATCTTCTCATTGGCATTAAGTACCTTTGTGCTTGCGTACTGTCTTTCCCTGACTTTGTCCTGAACATAGCTAAGGTGCATATGGCCGTGAATCAGATACTGGGGCTGATATTTGTCCAGAAGTTCCCAAAAGGCTTCAAATCCTTTATGGGCAATATCCTCACCATCCCCCAAGCCTGCCACCGGTGCGTGGGTCACCACAATATCCACGCCCCCGGCACGCCACAGGGCAAACCGCAATTTCCGGATTCTTCTGCGCATTTCCTTTTCGGAATACTGGTGGTCGCCGCTTCGGTATCGACGGCTGCCGCCCAGACCCAGGATCTTCACGCCGTTATATTCCACCAGCTTGTCCTCAATACAATCACAGCCCAAGGGTGGCTTATTCTTATAGGAAGTATCGTGATTACCGTGGACATACAGCAAAGGACATCTTGCCATCGTCACCAGAAAAGACAGATACTCTGCCTTCAAATCACCGCAGGAAAGGATCAGGTCATACTCTTTCAGGCAGCCTTCTTTATAGTAATCCCACAAGGAAGGACTTTCTTCATCAGAAACAGCCAGAATTTTCATTTGTCCTCCTCCTTTTCCAAAGGGATTCTATCTCTGTGGACGCCAAGTGCCCGCACAATCGGCTTGGCAAAGGGTTCTACATCCTCATATTCCGGGATGCTGCCCTCCACATTTTCGCAGAGCCAGTCCATATGCAGCAGCTCCCAAGGGGTAAAGGAGTGGCTTCCGTCATTTTTCACCGATCCATCCTGGGAAATGATCCGGCGGCGGAAGGGGTCAAGAGTTCCGTCCCGCAATGCTTGACGCAAAAGCTTTGTCAGGGCAGTGACACCTTCCGGGAGATTCTGCGCCAGCTCCACATCTATCATACCGCTGTCCATTCCCCACCAGTAATTGAGTGCTCTGGGAGAATTTTTATCCTTTTCCCAAGTGCCTGCCAGTATAGAACGGATCACCTTCTCGTAAAATTCGCCCCACACCCACACAGGGGAGGCCAGTGGCTCTAACTCATCCTGGTCATTTAGCTGATATGTTCCATAGGTGCAGAAGTTTAAGTATTTCGGTTCTTGGGTGGGTACATCCCGATTGGAAAATACCCGGATGCCCTCTTTTTGAAAGGCTTCCTGGGGAGAACCGGCAAGACAGGACCAGCGCAGGCTGATCTTTGCCCGGGGATTTGTCATTTGTGCGCCTAAAGCAAAGGCATTGATGGATGCCGGCACACCGAAAATGGGGTTGGAGCCGATGTAACCGATCCGGTCATCATTCGCCATTGCACCGGCGATGGCACCGGTAATGAATTTTGCCTCATAAATTCTGCCGTAATAGGTTCGGATGCTGGAATAGGGAGCATCCACAGAGCAATTGAGAAAATGCACCTTAGGATATTTCACTGCCGTCCGGAAGGTGGGCGTACTCAGAGGCGGTGTGGTGGTAAATACCACATCTGCTCCTTCCAGCACAGCCTGTTCCAAAAGTTCCTCTGCCTGCTCCGGTGAATCTGCGTGGAAGTAGCTTTTGACAGTAACTACATTGCCAAGAACCTTTTCCAGATGCTTTCTGCCTTCCTCGTGTCCGGCAATCCATCCACTGGTTTTTGCATCCAAAGGATGGACAAAGGCTACCTGCACCTTATCCGGTGTTGCGGTTAAAAACCGGCTGATAATATTGCCTTTTTGCTCTGTTTCCACAAGCTCGGTCCTTACCTCCACCGGCTTATCCTGAGCCATTGTCAAAAGGTCCTCCCGCAAGGATGCAAGGGTTCTCTTCAGTTCACTGGAAGACATATGTATCAGCTGCTGATAAGAATAGACCTGCAGCCACAACAGCAGTGCCTCTTCCGGCAAAAGGGAACCAAAGGAGTCCTTCATAGCAAAGAAAGCATCCCGAAAATATTGGAAATAGGAGGAGAAGGTACGGCTTTCTATTTCTGTCCATTTTTCTCCCGGTTCTTTCCCCAAATATGCCCGCAGCTGAGCATATTCACCGGGGTTTACAAACTGGATATCATATAGACCGGTATCCTTGTAAAATTCTGTAAATTCATAATATGCCTTTACCCGGGGCGCATCGGAGAGCGTAGGCAAAATACGGATCACAGTAGCAGGGATTCTCGTTGCTCCAAAGTGTTTGAGCACACTGACCCGCTTGTTTCCCTCCTGAATATAGAAGTTTCCCAAATACTCGTAGCAGACCGCAGGTTCCCGTATGCCGCTTCCAAGATGGGCGGCGCACAAACTGATCCATTTGATACCAAATTCCGTTTCTGGGGGCAGCAGGGGCATAAAACCGGCACTGAAGGCGGTGACTCTTCCGGCAGATTTAATTCCCACAATCCGTTCAATAGGGATCTCCATCGTTCCCACATTTACGGTATTTTCATCTCCTCGCAGGTCCGGTAAATTATCCAGCACTGCAGGATAGGGGTCTTTTCCCTCTGCAATCAAAGCTTTATGTTCCCGTTGACCGGCTTTGAGGGCCTGTAAATATTCTTCCCGTGCTTCCTGTATATACATAATCGCCCGCCCTTTCAGTTATTTATTTCATCATAGCGGGTTTTTATAAATTTTTCAACCGTCTTTTTTCCAATATTTCATCCCGTGTGCAACGCGAACATATCTATTTTGCATTCAATTCTTTATTTATATTGTATCTGTGGAAAAAAACCTTGTTTTTTTCTAAGAAAGGTGGTAAAATGTACCGTGAAGAAATAGTATCCACAAGGCTGTGTAAAACTGCCTTTTGTCTTAATTTTTTTACGCGAAAGGAGCATAACTATGTACTCTTCAGCCTATGTCTGGGCAAAAATCCTGAACTATCTGGAAGAACGCCTGGATCCCATCACCATCTCTGCCAGTTTTGACGATGCAGAGGTTGTGGAATTAAACGAAGAAACGCTGATTATTTATTCTCCCTCGGACTTCCGCCGGGAAAATATTCTAAAACGCTATAAAGAACCTATCGAGGATGCCCTGAAGGAAATTTTTGATTCCGATGCAAAACTGGCTGTTTTCAGTCAGCAGGAGCTGGATACCTACCGCTCCCGGGGAAAGAATATGAACTCTATGGATTTTAATCCCCAATTTTCTTTTGACAGCTTTGTAGTCGGTCCTTCCAACCGGTTTGCCCACGGTGCTGCCATTGCAGTGACAAACAATCCCGGTGAGGTCTACAATCCCCTGTTTATCTATGGCCCTCCCGGCGTGGGCAAGACCCACCTGCTGTATGCCATCGCCAACGGCATCCGGAAGAAAAATCCAAATGCAAACATTGTCTATATCAAGGGCGACGAATTTACAAACGAGCTGATTGATGCCATTCAGTCTGGTAAAAACATTTCCTTCCGCAGTAAATACCGGGAGGCAGATTTGTTTCTTATTGATGATATTCAGTTTATTGCCGGTAAAAACTCCACCCAGGAGGAATTTTTCCACACCTTCAATAAGCTCTACGAAGAACATAAGCAGATCGTTATGACATCCGACCGGAAACCCAGCGATATGGCAACTCTGGAAGATCGTCTGCGCACCCGTTTTGAATGGGGTCTGGTGGCAGATATCCAGCCGCCGGATTACGAAACCAGAATGGCGATCATTAAAAACAAAGCCAATTCTCTTGCGTTGGAGCTAAGTAACGAGGTTTGCGATTACATTGCAAACAATGTGACGAACAATGTGCGTCAGATTGAAGGTACAGTCAAAAAGCTTCGCGCCTATGTGGACCTGAACGGTATGGAGCTGACACTGGAAAATGTGACCCGCGCCATTGCGGATATGTTTAAGAAAGAAGGCAGTTCCCTTCCCACTCCCGCACTGATCATCAGTCAGGTTTGTAAGTACTATTCCATTGACGAATCGGTTCTGCGTGGCACACTGAAAAATAAGGGCACAGCCGAGGCCCGTCAAGTGGCTGTATACCTGATTCGGAAAATGACGAACCTGAGTACTCCGGAAATCGGTAAGGAGCTGAACAAAGATCACTCCACCATTTTGTACTCTATTAACAAAGTGGAAAGTACATTAAATTCCGGAAATGAAGAAATGAAAAACCACATCCGGGACATTGAAGCCAACATCAATGCCAGCCTGTAAGAGTACTCCTTTTTCCACAACCGGCTGTGGAAAGTGGAAAACTTTCTGTGGAAAACTTTTTACCATTTTTTAATTTTTTACTTTTTCACAGGAAGTTATCCCTGTCCACAATTTGCTTGTGGAAAAAAAGTAATTGGTTCTCTAAAGAAAAAAGCACTTTTCCACATATTTTTGTACTACTGCTGTTACTACTACCTAAAATATCTATTTTTATATATATTTCTTTATATTTCAGAAAAGAGGTTTTTTCAATGCGTTTTACCTGTGAAAAAAATATGCTTGTTACCGGACTGAATATTACCGGCAGAACCGTTGCACAAAAGAGCAGTCTTTCTGCGATTGAAGGCATTTTATGCAGAGCAGGTCAAGGTTTGAGCCTGACCGGCTACAATATGGAAACAGCCATCACCTATGAAATTGAAGCAGAGGTTACAGAAGCCGGCGAATGTGTTATTCCTGCAAAGCTGTTTGGGGATATTATACGCAGACTCCCGGAAGGTCCCGTAACTGTGGTGGTGGATGAAAACTACAAGGTTTCCATCCGTGCCGGCTACGCCTCCTTTACCATTTCTGCAGAACCTGCTGAGGACTATCCTGAATTGCCGGAGGTTGGCGGCGGCAGAAATGTTTGTATTCCACAGAATGCCCTGAAGGAATTGATTACCGGAACGATTTTTGCCGTTTCCGAAAATCAGGGCAGACCCATTCATACCGGTATTAAATTTGAGGTGGAGGAAGGTACGGTTTCTGCCATTGCTGTGGACGGTTTCCGTCTTGCCCGCCGTACCTATCATACGGAAAGTGAAACCGGTATGACTTTCTCCTTTGTTGTGCCTGCACAGGGTTTGAAGGAAGTGGAGAAAATTCTCACAGATAGTGATGAGGATGTGATTTTCACACTGGGTGCAAAGCACATTTTGTACCAGATCGGCGAAGCAACGGTTATTTGCCGTTTGCTGGAAGGTGAATTTTTGGATTGGAGAAAGGTTGTTCCCACAAATTGCCCTGTGAAGCTGGTGGCAAATGTGTATGATCTGGCTTCTTCCATTGAGCGTGTGGGTCTGATCGTTTCTGAAAAGTATAAGAGTCCGGTGCGCTGCGTATTTTCCAATAATGTTCTTCTGCTGAAAACAAACACCACCATCGGTGCAGCAGAGGATCGGTGCAGCCTTGCCGGTGACGGTAAGGATCTGGAAATTGGCTTTAATGTGCGCTATCTTGCCGATGCGCTCCGCGCAGTTCCTTCTGAGGAAGTGGTGCTGGAGCTGACCAATGGCTTGAGTCCCATCGTGCTGACCCCTGTGGATGATAAGCAGGATTTTGCCTATATGGTCCTGCCGGTGAGAATTAAGAATTGATAAAGGATTTTTATCTATGAAAGTAACCGTCAAAAGAAAAGTAGACCGTGTTCCTATTGTGATCGGTACGGAATTTATTAAGCTGGAAGCGGCGCTAAAATATGCAAACGCTGTGGAATCTGGCGGTATGGCCAAGACCGATATTCAGGAAGGCTATGTAAAAGTCAACGGCGAAGTTTGCACAATGCGGGGCAAGAAGCTTTATCCCGGGGATGTGATTTCCTATCAGGGAGCAGAATATTTAATTTGCATCCATGAACCTCAATAAAATTACATTGCGGAATTTCCGCAGCTATAAAGAAATTTCTTTGGATTTTGATCCGGGTGTAAACCTGATTGTAGGAGATAATGCCCAGGGAAAAACCAATTTGCTGGAAGCCATCGCTTATCTTGGTTCGGGAAAAGCCTTCCGTACACAAAAAAGCGCAGAGCTTGTGAAAATCGGAGCAGATTTTGCAGAAATTGAAGGAAATGTTTTCTCCCAGGAGAGAAATCAGACCCTTCGGTGGATTCTCTTTCCCGCTGCCCGTCCAAAGCAGCTTTACAGAAATGGCGTGAAGAAAAAAACAGCGGCAGATATTGTCGGTGTGCTGCAAACAGTTTTGTTTTGTCCTGAGGATCTGATGGTTCTGAAAACCGGAGCAGCTGCCCGTCGAAAGCTGGGAGATACCGCGTTATGTCAACTAAGACCAAATTATGAAGCAGCGCTTCTGGAATATAACCGGATTCTGGAGCAAAAAAACCGAATTCTAAAAGACCGGCACGAGAATCCCACACTTTTGGAAATTTTGCCGGATTATAATACCCGTCTATGTCAGGTAGGTGCGCTGCTGATCTCCTATCGGGCGCGGTTTTATGAAGGACTGGGCAGAGAGGCTTCCCAGTTTCATAAGCATTTTTCCGGCGGTAAAGAGGATTTTATTTTGGAATATAAAACCGTTTCCACGATAACAGATCCCTTTGCTCCGGTTACAACCTTAAATGAACAATTATTAGATCATTTGGAAAGCCACTATCGGGCAGAGCTGGAATCCAGCCAAAGCCTAACAGGACCACATAAGGATGATTTCGATGTGACTCTTTCAGGAATGTCTGTGAAAGCCTTTGGTTCTCAGGGACAGACCCGAACAGCGGCCATCAGCTTAAAGCTTGCCCAGCGTGAGCTTATGAAAAAGGAGTCCGGAGAAGAGCCGGTTCTCCTGTTAGACGATGTTCTCTCGGAGCTTGATCCGGGCAGACAGGATTTTGTGCTCAACCAAATCACCGACGGTCAGGTGTTTATCACCTGCTGTGAACCGGGAAGATTTACAAAGCTGGGCAAGACTATCGAAATTAAGAAATAAACCCAAAAGTTGAAAGACAGGAGTTAAAGTTTATGTCTGAAGAAACGAAAGTAACGCAAGAATATGGCGGCGAACAAATTCAGGTTCTGGAAGGCCTGGAGGCAGTGCGCAAGCGCCCCGGTATGTATATCGGCTCGACCTCTTCTTCCGGTCTGCACCATCTGGTGTATGAGATCGTGGATAACTCTATCGACGAGGCATTGGCTGGTTACTGTAAGCATATTACCGTCACTATCAATCCCGGTAACTCCATCACCGTTACCGATGACGGCCGTGGTATTCCTGTGGATATTCAGCCCCAGACCGGCAAGCCTGCTTTGGAGGTCGTTTTCACCGTACTCCACGCCGGCGGTAAGTTCGGCGGCGGTGGTTATAAGGTTTCCGGCGGTCTTCATGGCGTGGGTGCTTCTGTTGTTAACGCCCTGTCTGAGTGGTTAAAGGCCCGTGTTTACAAAAACGGAAATATCTATGAAATGAAATTTGCCCGGGGTCAGATCACTCAGGAAATGACCATCGTAGGCAAAACAGATAAAACCGGAACAGAGGTCACCTTCCAGCCTGATCCGGAAATGTTTGATGAGCTGGTCTATGATTATGAGATCCTTCATAATCGTATGCGTGAGGAAGCCTTCCTCAATGCCGGTCTGTCCATTACTATCACCGACAACCGCAGCGATGAGGTTAAGGCAGAAACCATGTGCTATGAGGGCGGTATCCGGGAATTTGCTGCCTGGACCAACCGTCACAAAACCCCTCTGCACAATGATATAATCTATATGTCCGGCTCTAAGGGCGATGCCTCTGCGGAAATCGCTATTCAGTATAATGACGGCTACAACGAGTCCCTGCAGTCCTTTGCCAACGATGTGCGCACCCCGGAAGGCGGTATGCACGAAACCGGCTTTAAGACGGCACTGACCAGAGTGCTGAACAACTACGGTGCAAAGAACGGTATTATTAAGGGCGATGACAAGGTTTCCGGTGAGGACTGCCGGGAAGGTATTACGGCTATTATTTCCGTAAAGCTTACCGATGCCCAGTTTGAGGGACAGACCAAGGCAAAGCTGGGTAATGCCTACATCCGTACCATGGTGGATCAGATCGTAAACGATCAGCTTGCCACCTATTTTGAAGAACATCCTGCCACTGCCAAGACCATTTTGGAAAAGGCAATGATGGCAAACCGGGCAAGAGAAGCTGCCCGGAAGGCAAGAGAAAATATCCGCCGTGGCACCGGCTTAGAGTCCACCTCTATGCCGGACAAGCTTCAGGACTGTAATGAAAAAGATCCCGCCCTGTGCGAAATTTACATCGTCGAGGGTGACTCCGCTGCCGGCTCTGCCATCCAGGGCAGAGATTCCCGCTTCCAGGCAATTCTGGCTATGTGGGGTAAGATGCTCAATGTGGAAAAGGCAAGAGTGGACCGGATCTACGGAAACGATAAATTAAATCCCCTGATCGTTGCACTGGGCGGCGGTATAGGTGAGGATTTTAATATTGAACGGCTGCGCTACCACAAGGTTATCATTATGTCTGATGCGGACGTGGACGGTGCTCATATCCGTACACTGCTTTTGACCTTCTTCTTCCGGTATATGCGTCCCCTGATTGAAAATGGCTTTGTTTATTCTGCCGTTCCTCCGCTTTATAAGCTGAAAAGAGGCAAAACAGAGCGGGTTGCCTACTCCGATGAAGAGAGAGATCAGGTTTCTGCCGAGCTCCGTGGCGAAAGCGGTGCAAAGGTGGAAATCAGCCGGTTTAAGGGTCTTGGTGAAATGAACAAGGATGAGCTTTGGGAAACCACGATGGATCCGGAAAAGCGTACCCTGCGCCGGATCACTCTGGAGGATGCCCGCCGGGCAGACGAGATCTTTACCATCCTGATGGGCGAACAGGTAGAGCCCCGTAAGGAATGGATCGAACGGAACGCAAAGTACGCCATAAACATTGATATTTAAGGAGGTGGATGAATTTGGCAAAACATAATCGTAATTATAAGCCTGAAGATATTATGTTCCCGGATCAGTGTATTGTAGAATCACATCTGGTGGACGAAATGGAAAAGTCTTATATTGAATACGCAATGAGCGTCATTGTTGGCAGAGCACTGCCGGATGTCCGTGACGGTTTAAAGCCGGTTCATCGCCGTATTCTCTATACGATGTACGAAAGCGGTCTGACTTCCGATAAGCCTTTTAAGAAGTCTGCAACCTGCGTCGGTGATGTGCTTGGTAAATATCACCCCCACGGCGATAGCTCTGTTTATGACGCAATGGTGCGTCTTGCTCAGGATTTCTCTATGCGCTATATGCTGGTGGACGGCCACGGTAACTTCGGTTCTGTGGACGGCGACCCCGCTGCTGCTTATCGTTATACCGAGGCAAGACTTTCCAAGCTCTCTAACCAGATGCTTCGGGATATTGACAAGGAAACTGTCAACTGGGATCCCAACTTTGACGAATCCCGGAAAGAACCCCGGGTTCTGCCCAGCCGTTTCCCCAATCTGTTGGTAAACGGTTCTTCCGGTATTGCGGTTGGTATGGCTACCAACATTCCGCCTCACAACTTAAATGAAGTGATCAATGCCTGCATCTGCGTGCTGGACGATCCGGAAGCAACCCTTCCCGATCTTCTGGAGCATATTTCCGGTCCGGATTTCCCAACCGGTGGTATTATTATGGGCAGATCCGGTATCCGTGCCGCTTATGCTACCGGCAGAGGCAAAGTCGTTGTCCGGGCAAGAACGGAATTTGAGGAATTTGGCAATGACCGCATCCGGATCATTGTCACCGAGCTGCCTTACCAGGTCAATAAGCGTCAGCTGATCAAGAAAATTGCGGAGCAGGTTAAGGATAAGCGTTTAGAGGGTATTTCCGACCTGCGTGACGAAACCGACCGTAACGGTATGCGGATCGTTATTGAACTGAAAAAGGATGCAAATCCCCAGGTTGTGTTGAACAATCTGTTTAAGCAGACCGAGCTGCAAAGCTCCTTCGGTATTATTTTGCTGGCACTGGTGGACGATCAGAAGCAGCCGAAGATTCTGTCCCTGCGGCAGATCATCGACGAGTATCTGCTGTTCCAGACAGAAGTGCTGACCCGCCGTACGGAATATGACCTGAAAAAAGCAAGAGAGCGCGCCCACCTGTTGGAAGGCTTGCTGATTGCGCAGGATAATATTGACGAGGTTATTCGCATTATCCGCAGTGCTTATGACGATGCAAAGGAAAAGCTGATGGAACGCTTTGGCCTTTCCGATGTGCAGGCACAGGCAATTCTGGATATGCGCCTGAAGGCATTGCAGGGACTGGATCGGGAAAAGCTGCAGGCTGAGTATGACGAGCTGCAGGAGCGGATCGCTTACTTCATCTCCTTGCTGGAAGATCCTGCTAAGCTGCAGGCAGTTCTGCGGGATGAGCTGGTGGAGATTCGGGATAAGTTTGGCGATGAGCGCAAGACTGAGATCCAGGATGTGGAGGACGAAATCGACATCGAAGATCTGATTGAGGAAGAAACCTGCGCATTTACGATCTCCAATCAGGGTTACATCAAGCGTATGCCTGTGGATACCTATCGTACCCAGAGCCGTGGCGGCAGAGGCGTCAACGCCCAGAACCTGAAGGAAGAGGACTATGTGAAGAGCCTGAATGTGGCATCTACCCACGATCACATTCTGTTCTTTACGGATATGGGCCGTGTCCACCATCGGAAGGGTTACCAGATCCCCGAGGCTGGCAGAACTGCCCGTGGTACAGCTATGGTCAATGTGCTGCCTCTGGAAATGGATGAGCATGTAACGGCAATGGTGGTGACCAGAGAATTCCACGAAGATGAATACCTGATGATGGTTACCCGGAAGGGTACCGTCAAGCGGATTCCCTTCATTGCATTGAACACCAGAAGAAAGACCGGTATCCGGGCAATTACCCTGGATGAGGGCGATCAGCTGATCAATGTAATGCGTACCAACGGTAACGATAACATTATTCTGGCAACTGCACAGGGTATGGCTATCTGCTTTAACGAAAACGATGTGCGCCCCATGGGCAGAGATGCCGCCGGTGTCCGCGGTATTATGTTAACCGGTGAGGACTTTGTGATCGGTGCTGAAAAGGCAGAAGAGGGAACCACACTGCTGACCGTTACTGAAAAGGGTTACGGCAAGCGTACTGAATTGATCGAGTACCTGAGAACTGGTCCGGAGGGCGAAAAGGTTGCCCAGAGCCGTGGCGGTAAGGGTCTGAAGAACTATAACATCACCGAAAAGACCGGCAATGTTGCCGGCTGCCGTGTGGTGAAGGAAACGGACGATGTAATGCTCATTGAAAGCGGCGGTGTTATTATCCGTGTGCCTGCCTCCAGCATCAATGTGTATAAGCGTGATGTGCAGGGCGTGATTGTGATGCGCATCGAAGATGGTAACCAGATCGTGTCTATTGAGCGAGTGGAAGCAGAGGCGGAAGAAGAGGAGCAGGTTGCACAGTGAAAACCGTAACCTTATATACGGACGGTGCTTGTTCCGGTAACCCCGGTCCCGGTGGTTGGGGTGCGATTCTGGAGTTCAATGGGGTGGAAAAAGAGCTTTCCGGCGGGGAAGGAAACACCACCAATAACCGGATGGAACTGACCGCTGTGATCAAAGGTCTGCAGGCACTGAAAGAGCCGTGCATCGTGGAACTGTATTCCGACAGTAAATATGTGATCGATGCACTGGAAAAAGGCTGGGCATGGGGCTGGCGAAAAAAAGGCTGGATCAAGTCCGATAAAAAGCCTGCCCTGAATCCTGACCTTTGGGAAACTCTTCTGAATCTGACAATGAAGCACGAACTTCATTACCATTGGGTCAAAGGCCATGCCGAAAACCCGAAAAATAACCGCTGCGACGAATTGGCAGTCGCCGAATGGCAAAAGTTAAAATAATAAAAGATTTCATATTGTAGGGGAGGGGCATTGCCCCTCCCGCAAGTATATCTGTAAAGGATAAAATAATATGACATTACCAAAACGGAAAAGCCCAAGAATACCGGGATATGATTACGCAACAGGTAATTATTATTTTATAACAATATGTACCCATGAAAAGAAATGCATATTTGGAAAACCAGAATCACTAAATGAATTGGGAATGATTGCAAAAGTAAACATAGAGCACATTCCAAAATATTATCCCAAAGTAACTGTGGAAAAATTTGTAGTTATGCCGAATCATATTCATATGATTTTAGTTCTGGATAATTATGAGAATACAGATAAAATGCAGTCCGTTACAAAAGTTGTTGGACAGTATAAAATGGCTGTTACAAAAGAAATACATAAAAGAAATAAAGATTTGCAAGTGTGGCAAAGATCTTTCCACGATCATATAATCAGAAATCAAGAAGGTTATAATAATATATGGGAGTACATTGAATATAATCCTGTAAAATGGGAAGAGGATTGCTTTTATATTGTGTAATTGTAGGAAGATGCGCCTGCGGCGACGGGAGGGGCAATGCCCCTCCCCTACAAAAATTTGGGGTGATTGGCTTGTATATAAACATCGGTAATGATATGGCGGTGCGGGAGAAGTCGGTGATTGGAATTTTCGATATGGACAACACATCCACATCTGTGCGTACCCGTCGATTTTTAGAAATGGCACAAAAAGAGGGCGCGATCGTACCCTGTGACGATCTGCCCAAGTCCTTTATTGTGACTACAGAATACGGTATGACAAGAATTTACGAATCCACACTTTCCGTATCCACCTTGGAAAAGAGAATGAAATAATAATATTGTAGGGGAGGGGCAATGCCCCTCCCGCTATTATTTTGCGCCTTCGGCGACGGGCGGGGCACTGCCCCGCCCCTACGGATAATAAAATCCCCCACCGAACTGAACTGCCCCGGTTTGTGCGGACAGTACAAAAATGCCCCTATGTAGGAATATTAAGTTTTAAGCGGAGTGGCGCAGCGTCAGCGGCGCCACTCCAGTTTTATTCTGGATGCGCTCGTGGTTATAGAAATGAATATATCTGTCAATCAGATCATTCGCTTCTCTGAATGTCTTCGGTCTGTGCCGGTAGATGCACTCTGTTTTGAGAATGGAGAAGAAATTTTCTGCCATTGCGTTATCATAAGGATTTCCTTTCCTTGACATTGAAGGCGTTATCCCGTAAGATTGAGTTAGCTTAAAATATGCCTGTGAAGTATATTGAAAGCCCTGGTCGCTGTGGAGCTGCAACTCCGCAGCGACTCTCTTTTTCTCTTTCTTCATTGCCAGCCGGATCGTGTCCAGGACAAGGTTTACGGTTTGCTGTGTGGCTGTCTTGTAAGCTACAATGCTGTTGTCGTATAGATCCCGGATCATAGACAGATACAGTACACCTTCTTTGGTATGAATATAAGAAATATCCGTAACCCACTTGGCGTTGGGTCTGTCTGCTCGGAACTGCCGTTTCAACAGATTGTCGTATCTATGTACCTGCTGACCAAGGTTTACCCACTTCCTCCGGCGGCGGATCTCAGCTAAAAGACCATACTTTTTCATAATTCTAAGCACTGTTTTCGGATTTCTTTCAATATTTCTGTCTCTCAGCCACTTCCAGACCCGTCTGTAGCCGTATGTCTTGTCTGTTTTATCCTGACATTCCTTAATTTTATCTGCTATCTTTGCGTCACGCTCTGGCTTACCAAAACGTTTTACAAAATCATAGTAACCGCTACGGGATACCGCAAAGAACTTGCACATAACCAATATCGGATATTCGTTCCGGTGACGATAGATTACCATATATTTTACCTTTGCCCTCACTTCCTTTCCATGGACAGCAGAAAATCCCGCAGTAACTTATTTTCCATACGCAACCGTTTCAATTCTGTTTCTGGATTCTGCCTTGGTGGTTGTCCATCCTTTCGTGGCCGCCCTTTAGGCTTACTTGATTCTCTTTCCCACAGCATAGCCTGGTTCTCTCTGTGTCTCTTTAGGAACTTCTTGACTTGCTCTCGTTCCAACCCAAACACTTCTGCTATTGAGCGATGTGTTTCCCCCTCTGAATGCATGCGCAGTATTTCTGCTTCCACTGCCTTTATTCTTGTATATTTTCTTTTTTGCATAACGATACCCCCTAATGTAGTTATTATCCTACATCAGGGGGTATTTTGTCTATTGTCCGATTTTACTGGTTCGGTTCA
>JAZOSD010000033.1:0-37579 GCA_045656945.1 Faecousia sp. | reverse complement strand
TTGGGGGTCACGGTGCCAGCCTTGGGGGAGGGCATCAGACCCTTGGGGCCCAGAACCTTACCCAGACGGCCAACCAGGCCCATCATGTCGGGGGAAGCAACAACAACGTCAAAATCGAACCAGTTTTCCTTGGTGATCTTGTCCACCAGCTCCATGCCGCCAACATAGTCAGCGCCAGCAGCCTGAGCTTCTTCCAGCTTTGCGTCCTTAGCGAAAACCAGAACGCGAGCAGTCTTACCTGTGCCGTTGGGCAGAACCACAGCACCGCGGACCTGCTGGTCTGCGTGACGGGAGTCAACACCCAACTTGATGTGCAGCTCGACGGTCTCGTCGAACTTAGCGGAAGCACCCTTCACAACCAGATTCAGGGCTTCTGCGGGATCATACTGAACAGAGCGGTCAATCAGCTTTGCGCTCTCCTGATATTTTTTACCTCTAAACACTTAATAAATCCTCCTTATAGTGGTGATGCGGAAAAATCCTCCCACATTTCCGGGCAAAATTCCCGGATAAGCAAATTGCCGATAATTGGCACTTAAATCTTAGTCGACTACGGTAACACCCATAGAACGGCAGGTACCAGCGACCTGGCTCTCAACAGCCTCCAGAGTAGCACCCTTCAGGTCCTGGATCTTAGTCTTAGCGATCTCAGAAATCTGAGCGCGGGTGATCTGACCAACCTTGGTCTTGTTGGGAACGCCGGAACCCTTGTCCAGACCGATTGCCTTCAAAATCAGCAGGGGGGTCGGAGGGGTCTTGGTAATGAAGGTGAAGCTGCGGTCAGCGTAAACTGTAATAACAACAGGAATCTTGTAGCCTTCCATAGACTGGGTACGGGCGTTGAATTCCTTAATGAATGCAGCAATGTTAACACCGTGCTGACCCAGAGCGGGGCCAACAGGGGGGGATGCGGTTGCCTTAGCGGCAGGGATCTGAAGCTTAATAATGCCAGTAACTTTCTGTGCCATAATAAGCACCTCCTGAATATAATGTGGTAAATATGCGCTCTGCGCATTTCTTTCGGGGCTTTATGCCCCTCCCACGGTCCGACCGGAAAACCGGCCCGATGCGTTTATTGGGATACAAGCTCCACTTGATCGAGTTCAAACTCGACGGGAGTTTCGCGGCCAAACATGGAAACAACCACGCTGACCCGATTTTGGTCGGCCTCAATTTCCTCGACAACGCCGGTGAAGGAGCTGAGCGGACCGTCGAGAATACAAACAGTGTCGCCAACGGTATAGTTGACAACAATCTCGCGCTTCTCAACGCCCATTTCATAAACTTCCTCGTCGGTCAGGGGAATGGGGTCGCTGCCGGACGCACCGACAAAGCCGGAAACGCCACGGATATTGCGGATAACATGCCAGGTGTCATCACTGTAAACCATTTTTACGAATACATAGCCAGGATAGAGCTTACGGTCGTAAGTCTTGCTGACACCGGAATCGGTGATTTCGGTAACAGTTTCCATAGGGATGTTGATCGCAAGGATCTGATCCTGCAGGTTGCGGCTCTGGATCGTTTTTTCAATGGTGGCCTTTACAGTGTTCTCATATGCGGAATAGGTATGGACCACATACCATTTTGCAGCTTCTGCCATAGTCTAACACCTTAACCACGAACGGCATCGATCAGTGAGTTGATGCCAAAGCGGGCAACGAAATCGAACAGCCAGATAAAAACGCCAACGACGAGAACGCACGCCATGACAATCAGGGTGTTCTTCAGCACCTGCTGGGGAGTAGGCCAAACGACCTTCTTCAGTTCACTGCGAAGCTCACGGAAGTATCTTGCAATAGCACCGCCGGCACGCTTGAACCAAATTTCCTTTTTGCCTTCTGCCATAGTGTACCTCTCCTTACTTCGTCTCGTTGTGAACAGTATGCTTTCTGCAGAATCTGCAATACTTCTTCATCTCAAGACGATCGGGGTTGTTCTTCTTTTCCTTCATGGTATTGTAGTTTCTCTGCTTGCACTCAGAACATCTCAAAGTGACTTTAACGCGCATAACGGCACCTCCTTAAATATTGCCTCCCTGTATCACCCCGGCTAGAAAAAATTTAGGAAGCGGGCACTACAATTCCCGCTCCGGGGCTGAAAAAAGGCGCACAAAAAAAGCCCTCTTTTCACAGGTAGATACATTCTAACACAGGGGGGGATCAAAGTCAACAACTTTTTTCGTGAAATTAACCTTTGTTTTTCCTGTAATTTGTTGTATAATAGAATAAACTACAAGAAAGTGAGATAAACAATGCGAATTATGGGGATTGATTACGGGGATGCCCGCACCGGCGTGGCGATTTCCGATCTGCTATGCTCCATCGTGGGTACGACTACTGTGATCCACAGCCGTAGAATGGACAAGACGCTGGAAGAAGTGTGCCGGATCGTATCGGAAAATGAGATAGGGGAGATCGCCGTAGGACTTCCGAAAAATATGAACGGTACAGAAGGCCCCCGTGCTGAGCTTTGCCGGGAATTTGCCGGAAAATTAGAAGAAGCCACCGGATTGCCTGTAAAGCTGTGGGACGAGCGCCGGACTACTGTGGAAGCACATAATATATTAAATGAACATAATTATCATGGCAAAAAAAGAAAAAACACGGTGGATGCTGTGGCAGCATCCCTGATTCTGGAAGGCTATCTTGCCTTCCGCAAACGCTAAACAGGAGGATACATTATGAATACTGTAAAGAAAATCGATATCCACGTCCATTCTGCTTCGCTGAGCGAGCCGACTGTTCGGACAGATGGATTAAATGCATACCCTACATATGAAGAATTGCGGGCAATTTATGACGATATGGGCATAGAGAAGGGTGTGCTGATGACCCTGTGTTCTCCGGAAGGTGTCTCCCGGATCGTTACCAACGAGGAAATGTATCTTTTGGCAAAGGAACACCCGGATACCTATATCTGGTTCTGCAATATTGATCCCAGACAGGGAAAAAATATGCCGGACTTTGACCTGACACCCCTTTTGGAGCATTATAAAAGATTGGGAGCAAAGGGCGTAGGTGAGGTGACTGCAAGTTTGCACTTTGACGATCCTTATATGTACAATCTCTTTTCCGCTTGCGAAAAGTGCGGTTTGCCTCTAACATTCCATATTGGAATCAAGGGGAAAAGTTACGGCGTTGTGGACGATTTCGGGTTGCCTCGTTTGGAAAAAGCATTACAGGATTTTCCAAATCTGAATTTTTTGGGACACTCCCAACGATTCTGGTCTTTTATCAGCGGTGATGTGACAGAAGAAAACTGGGGTGGATATCCCAGAGGACCGGTGACACCGGGCGGCAGAGTGATCGAACTGATGGAAAAGTACCCCAATCTCTACGGTGATATGTCTGCCGGTAGCGGCGGCAATGCCTTTATGCGGGATCCGGAATTTGGATATAAAATGATTGAAAGATTCCAGGATCGCCTTTTGTTTGGCACAGACATTGCAAACTTTGCAAAGCCTACCAATGTGGCGTTCAATAAATTCCTGGATGAAGCAGTGGAAACAGGAAAAATTTCTGAGGAAGCCTATTATAAGGTTTGCCGAGGCAATGCCCTGAAGCTTTTGGGCGTTGAAGAATAAGACATAAAGACAGGCGTTTTACGCCTGTCTTTTTTGCTTCGGTTTATACATCAGTTCCCGAATACCGGTGACGATCAGCAGCCCGCCAAAAAGCTTTTTAAGCAGCGCAATATCCATCGTATTGCTTAAAAAAGAGCAGACACCGGCGGCAATACAGCCTGCAATGATCGCAGGCAAAACCTTTTTGAAATCCAGCTTACCTTGCTTCCATCGAAATAAACTTGCAATAATCGCAGAGGGGAGAAAAAACAGAAGATTCAAAATTCTGGCTTGGGAATGCTCCATTCCCAACACCAATGTCAAATAGATAATTAGTAAACTGCCACCTCCTACACCGATTCCAGCCAGAAAACCCAGGGCAGTACCTATAATCAAAATAACCGGAAGTGATTCTAGCATAGGTAACGGTAACCTCCCCATAAAATCAGCACACCCAATAGTCGATGCAGCCATAGTGTGGGTATTTTTCTCCCGAACAGACCTGCCAGCACGCCCCCCGCAGCACTGCCAATTAAATAGGGGATCACGGCAGACCAGTTGACAGTTGCACCCCACAGAGAATAGGTTAAAGATACCAGACAAATAGGTAAAATAATTGAAACCGAGGAGGGAAATACCTCTTCCTCCGGAAGATCCGTCAGACCGGTTAACAGGGGAACCAGTACCATACCTCCGCCTGCACCAAAGAGTCCGTTTACAGCACCTGCACCCAAACCGGCAAGACCAGAACCAAAATACTTCTTTTTCTTCAAAAAAACACCCCCTATGGAAATGTTTTGCCATAGAGGGTGTTTTTATTCAAAAGATTAAAGCATTGCCATCAGTGCATCTGCATACTGGGCGCAGGTTGCACCGTCGGTATTTCCGGTGATCTTAACCGGACAGGTAGCCATAGCATCTTCCAGCTTCTTGGCTGCTTCCGCTCTGCAAATATGCCGCAGGAGCATAGCAGCAGCTTTGAGAATGCTGTCAGGATTTGCATAGTCGCCCATACCACGCTCGATCATACGGGGAGCAGAGCCATGGATGGCTTCAAACATTGCATAACGGTCACGGATGTTGGCACTGCCGGCAGTACCAACACCACCCTGAATTTGGGCAGCCTCATCGGTGATGATATCACCGTACAGGTTGGGAAGCAGGATCACCTGGAACTTACTTTGCAGGCTTTCCTTAATGAGGTTTGCAGTCATAATGTCAATATAATAATCTTCCACTTCAATGCCGGGATATTCTGCAGCGATCTCGTGGCAGATGGCAGTGAATTTGCCATCGGTTTTCTTCATGATATTTGCCTTTGTGACGATGGAAACGTGGTTCTTCCCATTCTGCTTTGCATAGTCAAAGGCGGCACGGGCAATTCTGCGAGTGCCCAGGTCGGTAGTGACCTTGAAATCCACAGCCATACCGGGAAGCTCTATGCCCCGGCTGCCCAGCACATATTCGCCCTCGGTGTTTTCCCGGTAGAACATCCAGTCAATGTTCTTTTCCGGAATGGAAACAGGACGCACGTTGGCATAAAGATCCAATTCCCGACGCATAGCCACATTGGCACTTTCCATCGTGCCACCGTGAGGTGTGGTGGTAGGACCTTTCAGCAGTACATCGCACTGCTTAATTTCAGCCAGAACATCATCGGGGATGGGCTGGTTCTTTGCCAGTCGGTTTTCAATGGTCAGACCCTCGATTTGCTTAATCACAACAGAGCCTGCAGCTACCTCGTCAGCAAGAAGCTTCTCTAAAACTCTGGCGGCCTGTTTGGTGATGATCGGGCCAATGCCGTCACCATCGATCACACCGATGGTGACCGTTTTTTTTGTGGAAAAGTCTGTCTTTTCGCAATTCATATTTTCAATGCGGGCTGCTTGCTCCTGTAAAAGGATACGGAAAGCCTCGCAAGCTTGATTGATATCCATTATTGTCCACCCTCCTTGGTGTAGTTGAGAAGACCACCCGCCATCAGGATATCCTGCTGACGCTGGGTCAGATTGCAAAGCGCGGTAAAGGTTTTGCCGGTCTTGTTGTTTTCGATGGTCAGACTACCCTGTGCAATACCTGCTCGGATATTCTTGATTGTCAGGTCGTGATCTTGCTCCAAAGCATCATAATCCGCTGCATCTGCAAAGGTCAGTGGCAGAATACCTGCGTTGATCAGGTTTGCCACGTGGATACGGGCGAAGCTTTTGGCAATCACACAGCGGATGCCTAAGTACATAGGAACCAGCGCAGCGTGTTCTCTGGAAGAACCCTGACCGTAGTTGCTGCCGCCTACGATAATACCGTCACCGGCTGCCTTAGCTCGCTCCGGGAAAGAGGGGTCGCACACTTCAAAGCAGAACTTGGACAGATAGGGGATGTTGGAACGGTAGGGGAGGATCTTTGCACCGGCAGGCATAATATGGTCGGTTGTGATGTTATCCTCAACCTTCAACACCAGCTGCGCAGAAAGTGTGTCAGCGAAAGGCTTGCTCTGGGGGAATTCCTTAATGTTGGGACCCCGCAGAACCTCGGCGTTTACTGCTTCTTCCGGGGGAAGGGGCATCAGCACAGAAGAATCGTCGATCAGGAAGCTTTCCGGCAGCTTAATTTCGCCAATAGGCTCCAATGTGGTGGGGTCTGTAATATAACCAGCCAATGCAGAAGCAGCTGCTGTTTCCGGAGACACCAGATAAACCTGACCATCCTTAGTGCCGCTGCGGCCCAGGAAGTTCCGGTTAAAGGTACGCAGGCTCACACCCTCGGAGTTGGGGGAGAAACCCATACCGATACAAGGTCCGCAGGCACATTCCAAAAGCCGTGCGCCGCTGGCAAGAATGTCAGCCAGCGCTCCACAATTTGCCAGCATTGTCAAAACCTGGCGAGAACCGGGGGAGATGGACAGGCTGACACCGGGGGCAATGGTCTTGCCCTTCAAAATGGCAGCGACCTTCAAAAGGTCCAGCAGGGAAGAGTTGGTGCAGGAACCAATACAAACCTGATCCACCTTTGTGTCTTTCAGGCTGTCCACACGCACCACATTGTCAGGGCTGTGAGGACAAGCGATCATCGGCTTCAAAGCGGATAGATCAATGTCAATGATTCGGTCGTATTCGGCATCTTCGTCGGAAGCCAGAGGAGAATAATCTTCTTCACGACCCTGGGCAGCCAGGAACTTCCGGGTCACATCGTCAGAGGGGAAGATAGAAGTGGTAGCACCCAGCTCCGCACCCATATTGGTGATCGTAGCACGCTCAGGGACAGACAAAGTGGCAACACCCGGACCGCCCCATTCAATGATCGCACCAACACCGCCCTTAACAGACAAAATACGCAGAATTTCAAGGCTCACATCCTTTGCCGTTACAAAGGGATTAAGCTTTCCTGACAGGTTGACCTTGAACATCTTGGGCATTGTAATGTAGTATGCACCGCCGCCCATAGCAACAGCCACATCCATACCGCCTGCGCCAAATGCCAGCATACCCAAACCACCGCCGGTGGGGGTGTGGCTGTCAGAGCCAATCAGGGTTTTTCCAGGCTTGCCGAACCGCTCCAGATGGATCTGGTGGCAAATGCCGTTGCCGGGGCGGGAGAACCGGACACCGTGCTTTGCGGCAACAGTCTGCAGATAGCGATGATCATCTGCATTTTCAAAGCCGCATTGCAGTGTGTTGTGATCCACATAGGCAACACTCAGTTCGGTCTTAACCTGGGGAATCCCCATTGTTTCAAATTCCAGATATGCCATCGTGCCGGTGGCATCCTGGGTCAGTGTCTGGTCGATTCGCAGAGCCACCTCACTGCCGAGGGTCATATCCCCGGAGACCAGGTGGGCAGCGATGATCTTTTGTGCAATCGTCTTACCCATTATAATGGAACCTCTCGATCATATGATTTTTTGCATTTTCAATATGCTCCGTAATCAGATCACGGGCAAGCTCAGCATTGCCGTCTGCAATGGCATTGAAAATAGCCTTGTGTTCTGAGATGGATTTTGCAAGCCGCTGATCGTTGCCGATGGACTGTCTGCGATAACGCTGGGTCTTGCGGTGCAAAGGACGCAGAGTGTCGCAAATCACATTCCGTTTGGAAATTTCATAAATAGCAACGTGGAAACGGTCATCCATCTGCCGCAGCCGCTCGATGTCCTTCTTTTCATAGTAGAAATCCTGCAGCTCGTTGATCTGACGAAGCTCTTCCATTTCTTCCAGGGTGATGTTCTTTGTGGCGTGATAAGCTGCCAATCCTTCAATGCTCTGGCGGATATCCATAATATCGATCAGATCGTCGATGGTAATACCCAAAACCACAGAACCCTTACCCGAGTCCTCAATCAGACGCTCCTGCTCCAGACGGCGCAGAGCTTCCCGGATGGGGGTACGGCTGACACCAAGATTTTCCACCAGCTTTAGCTCGGTTAAAATTTCCCCTCTGGGATAAACACCGATGATAATATCGGATTCCAGTTTTTCAAAAACCTGATCTGCCAGGGAAACAGTCTTAAATTCCCGCATATTCCGATACCTCCTTATACTTTCTTGAAACGGCCGGGAGCCAGTTCCTCAATTTTTTCTTCCAGCTCGCCATGGGACATAACCGTCTGGCGGTCATCCTCATACTGCTGATCGATCCATTCCTTCATCTGTGTGATCAACGGATCATTCTTCTGCAGCTCATTGGGCGTTCCGGTAAGACGGTAGTTTTGGTTGATCCAGTAGGCGATGCCAGCCGCACCGGAGGTCTTGCTGATCTCAACGGTGGCGGGGCGATTTAGCAGCTTTTCTGTGTCAAAGATGGTGTAGATCTCTGCATCCTTCAACAGTCCGTCTGCGTGGATGCCTGCACGGGTCTCGTTAAACCGCTTGCCCACAAAGGGGGTCATAGGCGGCACTTCGTAGCCCATATCCTTCCGGAAATACTCGGCGATCTCTGTGATCACAGTGGGATCCATACCGTCCATAGAGCCACGGAGAGATGCGTATTCAAAGACCATAGCCTCCAGTGGCACATTGCCGGTGCGCTCACCGATACCCAGCAAGGAGCAGTTAACCGCACAAGCACCGTACAGCCAGGCAGTGGAAGCGTTGGCAACTGCCTTGTAGAAATCGTTGTGGCCGTGCCATTCCAGACATTCACTGGGAACATCGGAATAGTGTTGCAGACCGTAGATAATACCACCGACACTGCGGGGCATAGCTGCTTCTGTATAGGGAACACCGTAACCCATCGTATCACAGGCACGAATCTTAACGGGGATACCTGCCTGACGGGACAGAGCCTGCAGTTCATTTACAAAGGGAACAACGAAACCGTAGAAGTCAGCGCGGGTAATATCCTCCAAATGACAGCGGGGGATAACGCCTGCATTAAATGCATCGGAAACAGCAGCCAGATAGTGATCCAAAGCCTGCTTTCTAGTCATTTTCATTTTCTTGAAAATGTGGTAGTCGCTGCAGCTGACCAGAATACCGGTCTCCTTAATGCCCAGATCCTTAACAAGCTTAAAGTCTTCCTTGCTTGCCCGGATCCAGCTGGTGATCTCCGGGAACTTCAAATCCAGTTCCATACATTTTTCAATGGCCTGACGGTCCTTCTTGCTGTAAATAAAGAACTCAGTCTGGCGAATAATGCCGTAAGGACCACCCAGCTTGGACAGAAGCTTATAAATATTCACGATCTGGTCTACGCTGTAAGGCTCAACAGATTGCTGACCGTCACGCAGGGAAGTGTCGGTGATCCAGATCTCCTCTGGCATATTCATAGGCACACGGCGGTGGTTAAAGGCAACCTTGGGGACAGTGCCATAGGAGAAGATATCTCTTTGCAAGTTAGGCTCTGCAATGTCCTGCAAAGAATATTTGTAGGACTTTTGTTCCAGTAGGTTTGTCTTGTTGGAAATTTCTAACATAGGATCAAACTCCTTTCTAATCTGCATATTTGGATTTATGTATACAATTATACACCAGCAATAAAAAATGTCAACAGTCAACAGCCACAAAATAAAAACAAAAAATAAGGGATCTTTTATATATTGTGATTTTCAAATAAAAAACACCCCCGAAACAGCTGTTTCGGGGGTGCAGTTTTTTATTGAGCCTGATTTCCCTGGGAGAGTACCAAGTGGGTATCGATTTGAGAAACATCGCCGTATGCAGCGGTGCTCTTACCAACAATGTCGTTGTACCACTTTTCCAGATCTTCAGTGCGCAGATCATTGGTGATCAGGAAGTCACGGTAGCTCAGTTCACTGTCTCCGGAGTAGTACATTACGTGATAGCCGTACTCGGTTTCAATGACCTCGCAGTCGCCTTCCTTGCGGCTTTCATCGATGGACCAGTTCAGGAAGTTGGGAACATAGGAAGAATCCCGGTTAATGTTCTCAAACAGACCGCCAGTCTCAGCACTGGTATCCTCACTGTGTTCCTTTACCAGTTCGATAAAGCTTTCCTCAGTAGCTTTGCCTTCTTTCCAGGTCTTCAGATAGTCATCTGCCTTTTTCTTGGCAGCAGCCTTCTCTTCGTCGGAGTAGGTGGTTTGACCGTTCTCGTCCTGAGTACCGCCGGCAAACTTCACAAGCAGGTGACGAACGTTGGACATTTTGTCCTCGTTTTCTTCACGACCCTGGAACAGGATCACATTGTAGCCATTGACAGAGGTAACTTCGTTGCCATCCTCATCTTCTTCGGTAACTTCTTCAGCAATGTAGGTGATGTCGTTTTCCTTGCGTTCGCTGTCGGAGAGCCACTTGGAATAGTCCTCGGAAAGGTTAGCGAACAGAACATTCTTGTTTTCGTTAGCGGTAGGAGGCGTTTCCTTTCCTGCATTGATTTCCAGCGCAGCAATAGCAGCATTCAGTTCTTCCAGATTGGTAGCGGCTGCCAGTGTTTCTGCATCTGCATAAGCACGGTCCTTAGCAGCACCGATTTCTTCACTGGTGTGAGTAACATTGCCTTCTTCATCCTTTTCGCCCTCGGGCAGATAGGTGTTGTAGTCAATGTGATACAGAGCAAAATTGTAGGAGGAGTAGTTGGTGTACTTGTCCTCTTCGTATGCACGGATATCAGAATCCTCATACTTAAGGGTCTCGTAATGGTCATCGTAGTAAGCCTGAGCAATACTGCTGCGAACCATATACTCCTTGTAAGACTTCACAGTAGAACCGGCACCGTAAAGAGCCTTCAGATAGTCGTTTGCACTGCTAAAGCCATACATGGTGGCATACGTACTCATATAATTGATGTTTTCATCAATAGCAGCTTCGTCTTCCTCGGAAAGAGTGTAGCCTTCGGAAATGGCCAGATCGTAGATTGCGTAGTTAGACTTAGCATTTTCCAAAGCCATATCCATAAAGTAATCAGCCCAAGTGCTGCCATCTTCCCGCTTTTGCTCATCAATGGGCTTGGTAGTATCCAAATTCAAAGACCAGGAAACGATTTGATCGGTGTACTCACCGTAAGAAGAAGTCCACTCACTGTAAGTGGAGTTGATAGCGTCCTTAAAGTAGTAGTTGAGTTCCACGGTATTCAGTTCATGCTCGTCAACAACTGCAGCGATGGTATTGCGCTGAGTGATGCCTGCATTTTTATATGCGGTAATGCCAATGACAGTTACGGCGGTGATAACCACTGCCAGCATAACAATCAAAAAGGCAAGAGAATAAGCCTTAAGCTTTTTTGCTTCTTTCTGCTGGGCACGCTGCTTTTCAGTTAGTGCAGCTGCATTTTGCTCCTTGCGAAGCTTTTTCTTGTTGGATGCGCTCATAGAATCAATTCCTCTCGTTAAACGAACAGTAGCC
This sequence comes from Faecousia sp., assembly GCA_045656945.1. GTDB lineage: Bacteria > Bacillota > Clostridia > Oscillospirales > Oscillospiraceae > Faecousia. The sequence goes on along the minus strand of JAZOSD010000033.1, from coordinate 26,219 downwards.
CAATAGCACTATTCAGAATATAGTCCCGGTTATTATAACCGATTCTTTTCCCGGTTTCAAGGTTTTTTTCATATATTTGCAGGAAAAAAGAAAAGGGCGCGTGCAAAGCACGCGCCTAAGACCCGCTTTGGCCGTATCGCATCCGATTATGACCTGCACGAAACGGCAGGTGGGTTGCCGCTCCCTGCGTTAGCTGCTCCCAACGTCCACCTGATGTCAAAGCATAGGCGGGAGGTCTGCAATCCGGCAGGGAAGTCTAACATCCCAAATAAATGATGTGGGTCCAAAAGGACACGCTACGAACCAAGCAGGCGGTATGTCTTATTCGTCCTCGTCTTCGTCCTCTTCGTAGATCTGCTCCATAATCAGGGCGTAGACATCCTCCAGCTCCTGAGCATCTTCAATGGCACAAAGAATGGGCTCGCCATCCTCGTCTTCTACAGATTTCAAAATGCTGACCTCCAGCTCCGGATCTTCATCCTCACCGGCAGCAGGGATAACAGCCAGATAGGTATCCCCGTTGTATTCCAGAGTGGTCAGCACCTCCAGCTCATATTCAGTGCCATCCTCATCGACGATCGTCATAAAATCAGAACCGTATTCATCAGCCATAGTCAATAGCCTCCTTTTGATTTTCTAAAGATATTGTAATCGTTAAAGTTGAGAAAATCAAGAGAAAACAGGCACCAAGTTAAGAAAAATAATCTTCTAAAAGGCGGTAGGCTTCCGGAAGGGAAGTGATCGGAATACCGCGACGGAGAGCTTTTTGATCTGCGTCTGGATACATAGTGATTGCATAGGGGAATATTTTCAGCGGTTTTTCCCTTGTATCGCGCCACAGCGCCAAATGCTCACCGCAAGTTCCCAGATAGAGCAGAAAGAGCAACAGAACAGATGCCTTTTTCATATAACCCTCCCAATGCAGTTTCTTATAGGTTAGTATGTCTTTGGCATTAGTCTTTATGTATGTATTTATAATGTATATATTTAACAGATATGCTTTTTATTGAAAAATCCATATATGCTTTCGTCGTTTTGACATAGAGGTAGTACTGTAGGAAATCAAATTTTATGGCAGTGTTCACGCAACGCGGACAAAATGAAAACCTGTGCATTGGAAACCTTTTTTATTGACGGAAAGGGTGGTATGTGGTAAAATACTTAGGATAATGAGGTTACTATGGCTAACTTTGCGCAAATCTCGAATTTAATGAAGAGGAGAATTATATGAACAACTTGAAAAAACTACTGGCTGTACTTCTTGTCATTGCAATGGTTTTCTCTATGGGAGCCTGTAAAAAGAATGGCAATACAGACAGCACCGACGGAACGGACAATGCAGATGGCAGCGCTTACACTGTCAATGTAAAGACTGCCGGCGGTATGGCTATGGAAGGTCTTGAGATCTTTATCTATGCCGATGATACGCTTAAAGACCTGGAGCAGGCAGGTAAGACCGATGCAAATGGTACTGTCAGCTTTGAGATGGCAAAAAGCAGTGATTATGCAGTTACTGTTTCCGGCGCACCTAAGGGTTATAAGGTAGAAGAATCCTATGCCTTTAGTGGAAATACTGCAGATATTACTTTGACATCCGCTGTTATTACAGATGAGCAGCTGGGAAATGCAGGCAGCCTGAAGCTGGGCGATGTTATGTATGATTTCAGCTACACCTTGCCTGATGGCACTACCAAGATGCTCTCCGAAGTACTGGCAGAAAAGGATATGGTTATGCTCAACTTCTGGTTTGCATCCTGTGGTCCTTGTGCTACAGAGTTCCCCTATATGGAGCAGGCATACCAGATCTATAAAGAGGATGCAGCAGTAATCGCACTGAGCTACATTGATGACAATGCAGCTGTTGGTGCTTATCAGTCCAGTATGGGTCTGACTTTTGATATGGCTGCCTGCAACGCCACATGGCCTGGCATCTTTGGTTTCAGCAACTTCCCCTCCACCGTGGTTATTGACCGTTACGGTGTGATCAGCCTGATTGAAGTAGGCGCACTGACCAGTCTGCGTCCCTTTACCAGCATTTTCGAGCATTTCTGCGGTGATGACTATGAGCAGAAGCTTTGTGTAAATGGCGTTGCAGATGTGATCACCACAGTCAAACCCACAGAAAAGATGGCTTCCTCCGAGGAAATTGCTGCAGTACTGAACAGCGGTGATATTCAGGTAACCTACCGTCCTGAGGAAGGGGATTCTGCTGAAATGGCATGGCCCTTTGTGATCTCCGAGCGTGAGGGCGAAAAGTGCCTGAAGACTCCTAATGCAGGCATTGAGGATTCCTTTGCCATGCTGTATGCAGATGTGACCTTGAAAAAAGGCCAGGCTGTTGGTTTTGATTATATCTGCTCTACAGAGTCTGGCGCAGATGTTCTGTATGTCATTGTGGATGGTGAGGACATCTTCTCTATTTCCGGCTGGGATGAAACACCCACCTGGAAGTCCTGCTATCCCTGGGTTGCTCAGGAAGACGGTACCTATGAGGTAGCACTGTGCTATCTGAAGGATGGCGACGGCAACGAGGGTGAGGATACTGTATACATTAAAAATATGCGTGTAGTGGAGGAAAGCCAGATCGATGTAGCTACCTACATTCCGTTTAATGCATCTGTTTCCGAGGATGGATTTGAATACACTTACGCAGATATCTTCTATAATGAGAATGATGGCTATTACCATGTAGAGTCTGTGGACGGTCCTCTGCTGCTGGTGGATATGATGGGCTATACCAACTTCAGCGACGAGGATGCACTTTGGACCATTGCATATGAAGGCGCAGCAAAGGAACTCTATGGTGAATTGGAACAGTACTTCAACTATGCGTCCAATGCAAGACCCAATGGTGTTTGTACGGTTAATAAGGAACTGGCTGAGATTCTTAAGAAGGTAGATGACATTGCCGGTTTCGATAAGGATGACAACAATGAATGGCTGAAATTCTGCCGTTACTATAAGGCTTACGGCACCGATCAGCAGCTGGAGGACCCCATTAAGGGTCTGGCTCCCTTCTCTGCATATGAAGCAACCCTGGGCAAGGGAATTCCCAGCAACAGCTTTACTTACACTACGATTGTTATGCCCAGAGGCTATCTGGCAAAGTTTGTGCCCGCTAAGTCTGGTGTGTACCGCATCACTTCCCATAACGATTCTACTGATGGCGTAGAAGGTTGGATCTTTAATGAAAATCGCGAACTCATCTATACCTATGAACATGATGAGAGAATGTTCCAGGAAGATGGCGAAATTTCTATGGTCTACTATATGGAGGCCGGTAAACCTTACTACATTGATATTGCCTACTGGGATCAGTACGGTGCCGGTACGATCAACTATGATGTGGAGTACATCGGTGCAACCATTGATTTGTTCCGTTTGTGTTCTCCCGGTTACTTCACCTATGATACCGATGCCAGCGGCGAAGCTATGTATGATGTCATTGCAGGCGGTATTAAGGCAGTGCTGGGCAGCGATGGCTATTACTATGAGGATAAGGGCGTAGATGCCAACGGAAAGCAGCAGTTCGGCAGCAAGATCTATGCAGACTTCAATGGTCTGACCCCCATTTTCAGCGAGCCGATCAACACCAATAGCGGTGTGAAGGGCCTGATCGACAAGGGTGCCTTTGACTTCTCTAAGGATGAGAATGATATGATGATCCTGGGTTATATGGCACAGAATGACAATGATGTGGAAAAGACCGACGCCTACCTGAAGAATATGTGGGGCGAAGAGTACGAGGCAAATGCAGAAAGCTATAAGATCAAGGACGTGTTTAAGGGCAGATATCACGGCAAGGGCGAAGACCTGACCGATGAGATCTCTGCATACCTGGACGATATCATTACCAGCGGCAGTGAAGAGCGCATTGGCTGTGTTCCTGTTGATGCAAAACTTGCAGAGCTGCTTAGCAAGCTGATGACTAAGTTTACCTTTGAAAATGTTGAGCAGTCCTGGCTGAAGCTTTGCTACTATTACGATTATCTGGGACCTGAGGGCTAATTGCCCTCCCGTCCTGAACCAACCCGAGGTGAAAACTATGAAAAGAATGAAAGCACTGCTTCTGGCGGTTTGTATGCTTCTGTCCGTGATGCTGTTTGCAGCCTGCGGTAATGATACACAGAACGAAACAACCTCCGGTGCAGATGATGGCTATAAGGTCAAGGTTGTAGACGGCACTGGCAATCCCTATACTTCCGGTGTGATCGTTCGTTTCCTGAAGGGAACAGAACAGGTCGCTATGCAGAAGATCGATGAAAACGGTGTTGCACAAAAGGCCCTGGAAAAGGGTGACTATACTGTGGAACTGATGTTCACAGATGATGCAGAAAAGTATCATTATGAAAAAGAAGGATTGACTTTGTCTGCTGAGAAGACAGAGCTGGAGATCGTTCTTTACTATACCGCAGCAGCGGAAACCCAGACGCTGTTTGCACAGGGCAAGGACTATGAAGCACACAAAGTGTCCATCGGCAGCACTTATGTAGGCCTGACCGCTGGGGATAGAAGTTATTTCCTGTTCACTCCCACTGAGGGTGGCACCTATCAGTTCTCCGCAGAAGGGGAGGGCGTGCAGATTGGCTATTATGGCGCGCCTCACTTTGTGCAGGACAACAATGCAGCGGAGGACTTGAAGGACAATACCTTCACATTGTCTATCAGCGAAGATATGATCGGTGCGGAAGGCACCGGTACATCGGTTCTGGTTGTTGGCATTGATTCTGAAAGTGCTACCAAGGGCGTATTGAATATTGCTCGCATTGGTGATCCTGCCTGGACCGTCCATGACGAGCCCTGGACAGAATATGTGTGCAAGAATGAGATCAAGCCCTTTACTTTGGATATTAAGGATGGCCAGAAGCTGAGCTATATCGATATCAGAGGCAAAGCAGACGATTATAAGGTTGTATTCAATGAAACGGACGGCTATTATCACTTAAATGATGAAAATGGTCCTGTGATCTATATCAACCTGGGCAAGGGTGCCCCCAATGTATCTTTGGAAGTGGTGATCAAGGGTGACGGCGCTGCCGGCGGCGCACCTATCAGACACTATTTCTATGATGAAAACGGCGAGTTTATCAAGAAAGAGGAATACACAGATATCCTGGTGAAGTATTTTGATAATATGGATAAGGACTATAAGGTATATCCCCTGACTGAGGACCTTGTCTATATCATCACAAACGCCTGCTCCGGTTGGTGGACCAGTGACAGCCCTGACTACATCTTTGAAGGCTGCAATCCGGAACTGGGCTGGCTGTTTGCCTGCTGCTATATTGAAGGTTAATAACCCCCTTACACTATAAAAAAGTAAGGAGCGTGAATCGCTTGAAGAAAAATAAAAAGACCTTGGTCATTGCCGGTCTTGTAACGCTCGCGGTTTGCTTGAGCTTGGTGCTGGTGTTTCTTATGTTCCGCCAGAACACACCTGAGCCCACAGATCCGCTGCCTACCGGTGCATCGGTTGAGCATAGCGTTTATGTAAAAACCAGCAAGGGTGACCCCCTGGAAGATATTGCTGTTTATGTTTATACGGACAGTGAACGAACAGAACTTGCCTGGTTTAACAAGACCGATGCAGACGGCAAAATGACCTTTACAGACATTCCCTCCGATAGCTATGTAGCTGTTTTAGAGAATGTTCCCACCGGCTATGGTGTGGATGAATATTATCCGCTGACAGGTGTGGAAACAGAGATCATTCTGTCTGTTGGACAGATGACAGAAGAGAATATGCAGAACCTGACCTATCAGTTGGGTGACCTTGTGATGGATTTCACTGTAACTGCAACGGATGGGACAGTTTATATGCTTTCTGAGCTTTTGCAGGAAAAGCAGGCTGTGGTCTTGAACTTCTGGTATCTGGATTGCCAGCCCTGTCTGCAGGAGTTCCCCTTCTTGCAGGAAGCTTATGCCGAATACAGTGAAAAAATCGCTGTCTTGGGTATGAACCCCATTGATAAGGTGGAAGACATTGCTGCGTTCCAGCAGGAAATGGGTTACACCTTCCCCTTAGCTGCAGTAGATCAGAGCTGGATCGATATTATGAAAATCTCTGCTTTCCCCACCACAGTGGTGATCGATCGCTATGGTAATATTACCCTGATCCATACAGGAAGCATTGATAATGCGCAGACCTTTAAGGATGTGTTTGAATATTTCTGTGCAGAAGAATATGAACAGAAGCTTATTAAGGACATTACAGAGATTGAATCCGAGAAGGAAGAAGGCACAGAGGAAAATCCTGAAGAGCTTGGCAGTGTTCTAAATTTTGAGGTTACAGTTGGACCTGGAGAGGTATATTACACGGAACTTTATAGAGTCACGGATATGTATCTGAGGATTTACAGTAAGCATGCTTATGTGATTTATAAAGATAAGACTTATGAACCCAGCAATGGCGTGATTAGCATCCTGCTCGAATGTCCGGATATGAATACGCCTGTAAAGGTTGGTATCGGAAATAAATCTGAGGAAGAGCAGAAATTTACGGTTTACTTAGTTCCTAAGCCCGGCACTTTTAACAATCCCTATCAGCTGCCTATAGGCGAATTTACTGCCAGTGTAGAGGCAGGCAATGAAAAAGGCGTTTACTATATATATACGGCCACAGAAGATGGCGCGCTGGCTATTCAATGCCTGAACTCCACCCCCGGCGTCAAGTATTCTTATTACTTATATAATTTGAATAACTACCAAATGCGTACACTGGAAGCAGACGGCCAGGATCTGGAAAATGGAAGAAAGTATATCTATATCCAGGCGAGAAAGGGCGAGCAGGTGCAATTTAGCATTGGTACATTGCCCGATGAAACCAATAAGTATCCTGGCGGTACTTTCCAAATGCTTTCCAAATTCATAAGTGCAAATGGCTCCGGTGATTCCAATGGTTCCGGCGATTTTGGTGACTTGGAAAATGGCTTTGAAATGGAAGAAGAGCGGAAGGTTAATGAGACGATTAGCTATACAGTAACACTGAAGGATCAGCATGGAAATGGTATTCCCGGTGTATCCATTCAAATGTCCGGTAAGGTCACAGAGATGGACGCAACTGCAACGAAGGAAGCTATTACACAAGAAATCAATCAGTTTATCGTTACAGATAGCAGCGGTAAAGCGATTTTGACTACCTACCCCGGCACTCTAGAGGCAAAAATCCGTGTTCCGGATGGGTATACGCTGGATGAGACAGGCTATACGCTGACAAAAGATGCGCCTTCTATTTCTGTTTCTCTCCATAAGATCGAGTATAAAGATTATACAGTTAAGCTGATAAATCCTGCCGGAGATCCGGTAGGCAATGTGATCGTCGTGCTAAACGGCAAAGTAGCGTATACTAATGAGCAGGGCTGTGCTGTATTTAGTCTGCCTGCAGATTCCTATATGGCATTGGTGCTGGGAATTCCCGGAGAATATACACTGGATAATAATACCTATGACCTTACAGCAGATATGCCAGAGGTAACGGTAGCACTTAACTATGCACCGGGTCACGAGACCAATCCCATTGTGATCCGCGATCAGGCGAAGATCAAAGTGGAAGGCTTGGCAGCCGGTGAAGCCAGATACTATACTGTTTATGATGTAAACGGTACAACACTGGAAGTGGAAATGACCAATGGCTACATTCTTGTAAACGGTACAAAGTACGAGCCGAAGGATATTCCCATAGGAGCTGCGGACGAAGGAACTATCAGTAAAGTCATTCTGGACTTGGAGGAAGGAACAGATCCTATTTCACTGGCAGTTGTCAATACTGACACAACAGTAAAGAATCTGACTGTTAATTTTGCATTCCCGTTAGGAACGAAATACAATCCTGAGCAGATGAAAAAATCAAAGACAGTTGTACTTTCTGACACAGTAGAAAGCTACTTTTACTTCTATCCCACTGCTAAGAATGTGACTGACGGTAAATATGTGATTGAAATAACTGATGCAACCGGTGAGGACTTTGATGTAATTTTAACCAATGGTACTCAGAGTGCAAAGTTGTCTGAAAGCAATGATAGTGAGAAGGTTGCTCTTGAGTTTATCGGCAACAAGCAGATTTTGGTTCAGATCGTAGCTACCAAGCCTCTGAGTGAAGAAATTACCATAAAATTAAGACAGACAGTCGAGCTCCGTACCGGTGCTACCTATACGGTCAACCTTGTGAATCCCCAGGGCGAACCTTTGTCTGGAATCCAACTGCAGTTCGTCAAAGGTGGTGAAGTAGTTGGTGATATCTATACTACCGATAGCAATGGTCTTGTTGAAACGGCTTTGCCTTCTGGTGGATATACCATTAAACTGCTGGATGAAAGTTACGAATATGACAAGACAAAGGCAACGGTATCTGCAAGTAAACCTTCTGTTACCATTGAGGCAAACCGGACAGAGGAACCTATTCCTGAGGGAATGACCCGCTATAATGTTGCCGTTACAGATTACCTTGGCAAGCTTGCTGAGGACTATCTGGTCCTGTTCGTGAAAGACGGCGAGCCGATAGCCTATCATATTGTTGGCGAAGGTGGCGGTATGACTACAATGGATCTGGAGACAGGATCTTATGAAATCCAGCTTGCATTCCTGGGTGAGACTCCATATTACTATGATAAGTCTACTGCTGTTGTTACAGAGCAGGCTCCTAATTTGACGGTTAAGGTTGCTGCAGCGTCGAAGGCTACAGCTGAAGAACATTGGCAGCTGGGCCAGATTACACCGCTTCCCTTAGGTGGCGTGTATGTAACCTCTCAGCAAGATGTGAATACTTATTTCAGCTTTACACCTAGTGCGCAGGGTGTATTCAGAATTAGCGTATCCGATCCCAATGCGGTCCTTAGCTATTGGGGTTCTCCTAACTATCCTATGGATAATACAGAACAACTGAAGGATTTTGCTAAGACTACCTTTACTATTTCTGTCAATACCAATGCTCTGGGTCAGACCCATTTGATTGGTATTCAGGGCACGACCGGATGTATTGTGAGCGTTATTCGTGAGGGTGATGCGGTAGAGGATATTCCCTTTACACCTTATGAGCCTTCTAAAGCACCGGTTACTCAGTCCCTCCCCGGTGGCTTGAACTTCACTTATGTGGATATCACTAAGCCGACAAATACCTATAATCTGGTATACAATACCACAGACGGATATTATCATATGGGCAGTGCAAATGGTCCTGTTGTGTATATCCAGCTGGATTATAAGGCAGACGGTACTGCCGCTCCTTATGTTACCTTGTATGAGATGGTTGGTGGTGTAAGCAACACCGGTACAGCATTCCGCTGTATCTATACGGATGCTTCTGGCAATGAGGTTCGTGAGGATTACACAGCAGCAATGCTGTCCTACGGTGCCTGCGCTGATGAAACCTACGGTGTATACCCCCTGACACAGGATCTTGCCTATATGATCCAAATGGGTGGTCAGTACTTAGGCTGGTGGGATGCCAATAATGCCAATAGCCAGATCCTGTTTGCAAATGGTGAAAATCTGGATATTGCCTGGATGTTCGCACTGTGCTACGTAGGCTAATTTCCCTAAATTATAAAAACCGCAAAGACAGCAACTGTCTTTGCGGTTTTTTCTGCAAGAAAGCCTTGCATTTTTTGTGTTTTTTCGGTATAATAAATTGATTTATTTTAACTATAAACAGAAGAGGTCACAACTGTGTATCTAAAATCTTTGGAAGTTCAGGGCTTTAAGTCCTTCCCGGACAAAACGCTGATCCGCTTTGGCGATGATATTACTGCCATTGTTGGACCCAATGGTTCCGGCAAATCAAATATTTCCGACGCTATTTTGTGGGTTATGGGTGAGCAAAGCTCCAAGACCCTTCGTGGCGCAAAAATGGAAGACGTGATCTTCGGCGGAACCCAGAAGCGTGCACCGGTGGGTTTTGCGGAAGCAACACTGACGTTGGACAATACAGATCGCGCCCTTAGCTACGATGCGGACGAAGTGATGGTCACCCGCCGTTACTACCGCAGTGGCGACAGTGAATATTATATTAACCGTCAGTCTGCCCGTCTGAGAGATATCCACGAAATGTTTATGGATACCGGTCTTGGCAGAGAGGGTTATTCCAATATCGGTCAGGGCAGAATTGACGAGATTTTGTCCCTGAAAAGTGCAGACCGCCGGGAAATCTTTGAAGAGGCTGCCGGTATTTCCAAATACCGTCACCGTAAAGAAGAAACAGAGCGGAAGCTCCAGCACACAGAAGATAACCTGATGCGTATTGGCGATAAGGTTTCGGAGCTGGAGCTGCAGCTGGAACCTTTGAAGGTGCAGTCCGAAAAGGCAAAGAAGTATCTGGAATTAAAGGACGAGCTGCAGGGCATTGAAATTGCGGTGTGGCTGGACCGGCTGGAAAAGCTGTCTGCCGATGCCAAGAAAGCGGAGGAAGATTTTGCCTCTGCATCCTTTGTGCTGCAGCAGGCCCACGATGATCTGGATAACTTATATGAGCGTTCGGAAACCTTAAGTGCGGATCTTCGCAGTCAGGATGAGGATCTGGAAAACATCCGTATAAAGGTCAGTATGCTGGAAGGCATCTATCAGCAGATGGAAGGCCAGATCGCTGTCCTTCGGGGCAATGTGGAAAACAATAACGGCAATATTACAAGAATTGAAAACGAACTCCAGGGCGCAGATGACCGCAGTGGCGGCATTGCTGCACAAATGGAGCAGGCAAATAGCCGTATCGACCAGATTCAGAAAGAATTGGAAGAAAAGCGGAAGGCATTGGCAGATTTGCAGCAAAAGCTTGCAGAAATGGCAAGCTCTGCCCAGGGTATGACCCGTCAGTTCCTGGAGCTGCGCACAAAGGAAAGCGAATTGACAGCAGATATTGCAGGCCGGGAAGCAGATATCCGTGGTTTGGAAACCAGCCTGCAGGAAAATTGCGAGCGTGCTGCTCAGTTGGAAGGTGACCTGACTTCCGGTAACGAGAGATGTCAGGCTGCTCAAAAGCAGCTGGATGATTGCCGCAGAGAACTGAAAGCGGCCCAGGAGGAAGTGACAGCTGCAAGCAACACCATTTCCGGCTACACCTTGCGCCAGGGTAACCGCACCCAAAAGCGGGACGAGCTTAGCCAGCAGCTGCGGGAGCTGACCTCTAAGCTGGACAGCGTTCAGGCTAAGGTGAGAGTATTCCGGGCAATGGAACGGGATTTTGAAAGCTATCAGAAATCCGTCCGTATGGTTATGCAGGAGTCTCAGCGGGGTGCCCTGCGGAATATCCACGGACCCATTTCCCGCCTGATCCGCACAGACGATGAATTTACCATTGCTATGGAAATCGCTTTGGGCGGTGCAATGCAGCAAATCGTTGTAGATACGGAAGCGGATGGCAAGGCAGGTATTGCCTTCTTAAAGCGCACTGGCGGCGGCAGAGCAACATTCCTGCCCATTTCTGCAATTTCCGGAAAACCCCTGAAAGAAACTGGATTGGAAGCTTGCCACGGCTTTGTAGGAATTGCGTCTGATTTGATCAATTGCGAAAAGACTTATCGTGGTATCGTAGAAAACCTGCTGGGTCGGACTGTGATTGTAGAAAATATTGACAATGCCATTGCAATGGCAAGAAAATATTCTAACCGCTTTAAGATCGTCACCTTGGACGGTCAGGTGGTGAATCCCGGTGGCTCTATGACCGGCGGTAGTGTGAATAAAGAAGCAGGCATCCTGAGCCGTGCCAATGAGCTGGAAAAGCTGACTGCTCATGAAAAGGAACTGTCTGATAAATTAAAGACTGTGGAAACCGATCTGCAGGAGGCTCAGCGTTCTGTGGATCAGGTTGAATTCCAGATGAAGGCTGCCTCTGACCAGCTGCGTCAGGCGCAGGATCAGGTGCTTTTGCTGCAAGGTCAGGAAAAGCAGCACGAGATTTTACTGCAGGCGATTACCGGCGCAGTGGAATCTGCCCGCCGGGAACTGGAATCCCTGAAAACCCGCGAGAAAACAGATCGGGAGCGTTATGCCGCCCAGCAGGCAAAAATCGAAGTGTATACTGCTGAGCTTGCTCGTATCCGCGGCACAGTGGCAGCCCTTGAGGGAAGCCAGACCGAGGCAGAAGAGGTAACTGCAAAGATCACCCAGCAGATGACTGAACTGAAAACCGAGGAAGCAGCCTTGGAAGCAGAGGCAGCCACCGCCCGCAATCATATTTTAGATCTGCAGCAGTTGCGCTCTGCAATGGAAGGCGACCGTGAGCAGAAACTGACATTGATCGATTCCATCCGCAAGGAAACAGAGATACTAGAAAAGCAGATTGAAGAAATTCTGCAGCGCCAGCAGGAAAATGCATCCGATACCGACGCAATGCGCAAAAGCCGGGATGAGGCACTTGCCCACCGTGCGGAAACGGAAGCGGCAAAAACCCAGGCAGAGCGTCAGACCCAGGAGAAGAATAAGGACATCCTGAATATGGAGCGCGCCTGCGCCCTGTTGGAAAACAAAAAAGAAACCACTGCAATCGAAGAGCGTAACACCATTGATAAGCTGTGGGATACCTATGAACTTACCCCCAGTACCGCTGTGGAAAAGCGTGGCGAAATTGAATCTGTGGCAGCGGGCAACCGTCGCATTGCAGAATTGAAACGGAAAATTGGCGCTTTGGGCACACCTAATATTGGCGCAATTGAGGAGTATGCCCGCGTCAATGAGCGGTATACTTACTTAACCGGTCAGCGGGATGATGTGCTTGTATCCAAGAAGGAACTGGAAGGAATCATCCGGGATATCACCCAGGAGATGACAACGATCTTTGTGACAGAATTTGCTAAGATCAACGAATTTTTTGGTCAGACCTTCGAGGAAATGTTTGGCGGCGGTAAGGGTCAGCTGATTTTGGAAGATCCGGAGCAGCCTTTGACTTGTGGCATCGAGATCCGTGTGCAGCCTCCCGGAAAGCAGGTTAAGACCATTACACTTCTCTCCGGTGGCGAGAAAGCATTCGTGGCGATTGCACTGTATTTTGCGATCCTGAAGGTGCGTCCCACACCCTTCTGTATGCTCGATGAGATCGACGCAGCTCTCGATGACCGCAATGTTGAGCGTTTTGCATCTTATCTGCACAATTTAAGTAAAAAGACCCAGTTTATTGTCATTACCCACCGCCGTGGTACAATGGAGGCATCCGATGTGCTTTACGGTGTAACTATGCAGGAACAGGGTATTAGTAAGCTTCTGCGTCTGGATTTGAGCCAGATGGAGCAGCAGCTGGGCATTATGGAGTAAAAATATGGGTTTTTTTGAAAAAATTAAAGCGGGTCTTTCCAAGACCCGGGATACCCTTTCAAACACCCTCGGTAGCGTGTTTACAGGGTTTTCCGAAATCGACGATGATTTTTACGATGAACTGGAAGAATGCCTAATCCTTGCTGACTTGGGTATGGATACTGCAATGAAGGCTACTGAGCAGCTTCGCCAGAAGGTGCGCCAGCAACATCTAAAAACCACCGAAGAGGCAAAAACTGCCTTGAAGGAAATTCTGGTGGAAATGCTGCGTGTAGGGGATACCGCCCTGAATCTAAGCACCAGTCCTTCCGTAGTTTTGGTAGTTGGAGTCAATGGCGTTGGCAAGACAACTACCATTGGTAAGATCGCTACCCAGCTGGTAAACGAAGGAAAGAATGTGCTTTTGGTAGCAGGTGATACCTTCCGCGCTGCCGCTGCAGACCAGCTGGAAATCTGGGCACAGCGTTCCGGTGCATCCATTGTTCGCCAGAATGAGGGTGCAGATCCGGCATCTGTTGTCTTTGATGGCATCCAGTCTGCGAAAGCAAAAGGTGCGGATGTGATCCTGATTGACACAGCAGGCCGTTTGCACAATAAGCAGAATCTGATGAACGAACTGGGAAAGATCAACCGGATTGTGGAGCGGGAGCTGCCTAACGCAGCAAAAGAGGTTCTTTTGGTGCTGGACGGAACAACCGGACAGAACGGTCTTATCCAGGCAAAGGAATTTTCCAAGATCGCCGGTGTTACAGCCATTGCCCTTACAAAGCTGGACGGAACAGCTAAGGGCGGTATTGTGATTGCAGTGGCTGATACCCTGCAAATTCCTGTGAAATTTGTAGGTGTAGGCGAAAAGGCAGATGATTTAATGCCCTTTGTGGCAAATGAATTTGTGGAAGCATTGTTATAGGGTGTAATATGAAAGTAGTACTGGCAAGTAAAAATAAACACAAGCTTGTGGAAATCAGCAAGATCACCGAAAAATTCGGTATTGAACTGATTCTCCAAAGTGAAGTTGGCGTGGATATTGATGTGGAGGAAACCGGCACGACCTTTGAGGAAAATTCCTTCCTGAAGGCAGAGGCTGTGATGAAAGCTACCGGACTTCCTGCACTGGCAGACGATTCCGGTATTGCCGTTGATGCACTAAATGGTGAGCCGGGTATCTACTCTGCCCGTTATGGCTTTGATGAGTCATTGGATGATTGGGGACGGCTGGAGCTTTTGCTGAAAAATACAGAGCACGTACCGGACGGCAAGCGTCAGGCACAGTTTGTGTGTGTTATCACGATGGTCACACCGGAAGGTCAGACCATTCAGGCAAGGGGTGAAATTCACGGAGAATTGACCCGTGAGGCAAGAGGGGAGAACGGTTTTGGCTATGATCCCATCTTCTATTATCCACCCCTGGGAAAGACCACTGCGGAATTAAGCAGTGAAGAGAAAAATCAGGTTTCCCACCGGGCAAATGCCCTGAAGCTGTTTTATAAAAAAATGAAGGAGGCAGGCTATGCTGACAAGTAAAGAGCGCGCCGAGCTGCGGGCACAGGCCAATACCCTGGACACGACCTTGATGGTCGGTAAGGGCGGTGTGACGGAAGCGGTGATAGCAGAGGCAGAAACCCAGCTGGATGCCAGAGAACTGGTGAAAGGTAAGGTTCTGGAAGGTGCAATGATGTCCCCCCGGGAGGTCAGCGATGAAATTTGTGAAGCGACCGGTGCAGATGGTGTTGCGGTGATTGGTACAAAATTTGTAATCTACCGCTTTAGCGAAAAGCTGCAGCAGGAGCGCAATCAAACTGGCAGAGCAAAGCGGAAAGCTACCCCTTCCGGAAAGAAAAATCCGGTGCGTAAGGGTGCGCAGGCCCGCCGGGAAGCTGCCAGAAAGGTCCGTGAGCAGCGCAATGAATATTTCCGTCAGCAGGCAATTGAAAAGGCCATTGAACGGGATCGGGAGCGTCAGCTCAGAGATGCTGAAAAATAATCAATAAAAAAGCCTTTAGGTCAGGAAAGGGGATTGCCCATGGAGCAGCTAAGTATGAACCTTACAGCCGATGACCTGTTGAGAATGCAGGCGTTCGGATGCATACCTGTGGAGGAAAAGCCGGATTACAGAAATCTGTCCGACCAGCAGTTGGAACAGGTTGTGATCCGTCTGCTGAAACCAAACCGTGTGGCCCATGTTCTGGGATGCCGGGATACGGCTGCGGCCCTTGCTGTGCGCTGGGGTGCAAATGAACAAGATGCCCGCCGGGCAGGCTTGCTCCACGATATTACCAAGGCTTTAGACGGTCCTTTGCAGCTTGCTCTGTGCCGTGCATACGGCATATCCTGCTGCGAATTTTCCGGACGCAATCCCAAAACACTCCATGCCCTGACCGGATCCCTGGTTGCCCAGCGGATTTTTGGAGAAAATCAGGCGGTGGTAGATGCCATTGCTTCCCATACCACGGGAAAAGCGAATATGACCACGCTTGAAAAGATTATTTATGTGGCAGACTATATGGAGCCGAACCGCAACTTTGACGGAGTGGATACGCTTCGGGAATTGGCAAATACCAATTTGGACGAAGCCTTGAAAATGGGTCTGGAAATGACCATTTCAAACCTGCAAAAAGAGGGTAGAGAAATCTCTCCGGAATCTGCAGCGGCACTGGCTTTTTTGAATCTAAAGGGTACCTCTAAAAATTAAGTTCCAGAAAGAAGGAAGTTATATGTTAACAGCAAAAGAAGTTGCCTGGGAAGTAACCAAGGCACTGGACAGCAAAAAAGGACAGGATATTAAGCTCCTGCGAATCGCAGATGTCAGCAGCCTTGCAGACTATTTCCTGATCTGCACCGGTACTTCCAATACCCATGTCAGAACCCTGTGCGACTATGCAGAATATACCTTAGAGCAGTTGGGTGAACCTATGCTGGGCAGAGAAGGTCACCGGGGAAATACCTGGGAGCTTTTGGATTTTGGTTCGATCGTTGTGCATGTGTTTACAGAGGAAGCCAGAGAATTCTATTCCCTGGAGCGTTTGTGGGCAGATGCAGAAGAGGTGGACATCAGCTCCATCGTCATCCCGGAGTAAAGAGAGGTAAAGAAAATGATTTACGATCATAGTGCCATAGAAAAGAAGTGGCATGAGTATTGGGAGAAAAATGATACCTTCCATACAGATGTGTGGGATTTCTCCAAGCCAAAATATTATGTGCTGGATATGTTCCCGTATCCTTCCGGTGTTGGTCTGCACGCAGGTCACCCTGAGGGCTACACTGCAACAGATATTATGTCCCGTATGAAGCGTATGCAGGGCTTCAATGTTCTGCACCCTATGGAATATGACTCCTTCGGTCTGCCTGCTGAGCAGTATGCAGTAGATACCGGCAACCATCCCAACGGCTTTACCCAGAAGAATATCGATACCTTCTCCGGTCAGCTGAAGGAGCTGGGTTTTGACTATGACTGGTCCAAGGTGATCGCTACCTCCGATCCTTCTTTCTATCAGTGGACACAGTGGATCTTCAAAAAACTGTGGGAAGCAGGCTATGCCAAGCGGATCGAAATGCCTGTTAACTGGTGTGAAGCACTGGGTACTGTGCTGGCTAATGACGAAGTCATTGACGGCAAGTCCGAGCGTGGCGGTTATCCCGTTGTGAAGAAAAATATGATGCAGTGGGTGATCGACCAGCCTGCCTTTGCAGAAAAGCTGCTGGAGGGCCTCGATGAGATCGACTGGCCGGAATCCACCAAGGAAATCCAGCGGAACTGGATCGGCAAATCCACCGGTGTTGAGGTTGACTTCAAGCTGGTAGGTGGCGGTGTATTCTCCATTTATACCACCTGTATTGAAACTATCTATGGCATTACATTTATGGTCCTTGCACCTGACGGCAAGATCACCGAAAGCCTACTGGATCGGGTAGAGAATCGGGAAGAGGTAGAAGCTTATATTGCAGAAGCTGCCAAGAAGAGCGATATTGACCGCACCGATGCTACTAAAACCAAGACCGGCTGCCCCCTGAAGGGTATCTACGCCATCAACCCTGTCAACGGCAAGGAAGTGCCTGTGTTTATTGGCGACTTCGTGCTGGGTAATTACGGCACAGGCGCAGTTATGGCTGTTCCCAGCCACGACCAGCGTGACTTTGAATATGCCATTGCCCATCATATTCCTATGATCCAGGTCATCGAGGGTCGGGATGTAAGCGAATGTGCTTTTGAAAAGCAGGATTATCTGGGTAAGGGCTGTAAGCTTGTTAATTCTGAAGAGTTTACCGGTCTTACCGTAGAAGAGGCAAAGGAAGCCATTACTAATAAGCTGGAAAAGGCGGGCGTTGCCAGAAGAAAGAATAACTACCACTTCCGTGAGTGGATCTTTGCCCGTCAGCGTTATTGGGGCGAGCCTGTTCCCTGTGTATATACAGAGGATGGCAAGACTGTGTTCCTGCCGGATGAGGAGCTGCCCCTGGTTCTTCCGGAGCTGGAGGATTATAAGGGACGTAACGGCCAGGCACCTTTGGAGAACGCTACTGAGTGGAAGCAGTATGATCAAAATGGCATTAAGGGTATCCGCGAAACCTCCACAATGCCCGGTTCTGCCGGTTCTTCCTGGTACTATATGCGCTATATCGATCCCAACAACGATAAAGCATTCTGTGACCCCAAGCTTTTGAAGCACTGGATGCCTGTCGATCTGTATGTTGGCGGTCCTGAACACGCAGTCGGTCACCTGATCTACTCCAGAATCTGGAACCGTTTCCTTTACGATAACGGTCTTTCTCCTGTGAAAGAACCCTTTAAGAAGCTGGTCCACCAGGGTATGATCCTGGGCGAGAACGGCATTAAGATGGGCAAGCGTTTCCCGGAATTTGTGGTCAACCCCAGTGATGTTGTCCGTGAGTATGGTGCAGATACCCTGCGCCTGTACGAAATGTTTATGGGCCCGCTGGAAGTGTCCAAGCCCTGGAGCACTACCGCAGTTGCCGGTGCGAAGAAGTTTATCAACCGTGTTTGGAACTTCTTTACAGAGTCTGCCAATCTCACCGATACCGATGATGGCAAGCTGACCAAGGTATACCATCAGACCGTCAAGAAGGTCACTGCTGACTTTGAGGTTCTTGGCTTCAATACAGCTATCGCACAGATGATGGTCTTTGTGAACGAAGTTTATAAGAACGGCACTTGCCCCAGAGAATATGCAGAAGGCTTTATTAAGATGCTCTCCTGTATTACACCTCACGTAGGTGAGGAAATCTGGCAGGTAATGGGTCACGACAATACCATTGCCTATGAAAGCTGGCCCACCTACAGCGAAGATAAGTGTAAGGATGCAGAAGTCACAATGGCAGTGCAAGTCAACGGTAAAATGCGTGGTACGGTTGTGATGGATGCAGATCTTGATAACGATGCTGTAATCGCAAATGTTCTGGCGGATGAGAAAATCACTAAATTCCTGGAGAAGAATGGCGGCAACATCGTCAAAACCATCGTAGTCAAGAATAAATTGGTCAATCTCATTGTAAAATAATCGCATAGTGTCAAAAATACGAAAAATCTATCTTGACAACGAGCAAACTCTAGCATATAATATACAAGCCGATACGGCCCTGAAAGCATCCAGGATCAAGCCGGATGCCATCGGAGGGAGGGAAAACAATGTCTGAAATTCGCGTAAAAGAAAATGAATCTCTGGAGAGCGCTCTGCGTCGCTTTAAGCGTAGCTGTGCTAAGGAGGGCGTTATTGCCGAGGTTAAGAAGCGCGAGCATTATGTCAGCCCCAGCCTGAAGCGTAAGCAGAAGTCTGAAGCTGCTCGTAAGAATAAGAGAAAGTTCTATTAATATTCCCTCTTTGACTGAATGCTCAAAGACCCGCAGACGAAAGTCTGCGGGTCTTTTCTAATGCGCGATCATTAAACCTCGATCCAATCACCGGTTTTTGCAATCACTACCGGGTAGGGGAGAGGGTTATTTGCTTGCAGTTCCTCAAGTTCCTCCAAGCTCCATTTTGCGTTGTAATGGTGGAAAATAAACTTTCCTGTCTGACATTTTTCCATATGGGGCAAAAGTGCATCCATGTGGAAATGCTCAAACTCGCAAATAATTGCATCGGTGGGCTCTGTCTGTGCAATGACCGGAAAATCGTGAGGATCTTCCTTGTGCAGGTCACCGGTGATAATAACCCGCCTGCCGTCGCCCTCTATCATCATAGCATATCCTGGACGTCCCCCAACAACGTGATCTGTTGCAATAGCAGTTACGGTAATATTTTCATCCTGGTAAATCACACCCGGCTCGTACAGTTTCATCTGCAGCCGTGCTGTGTTAATGGAATCCTTCATAGAAAGCATCAGTTGTTGGAATCCGGTCAGCACACATTCTTCCGGCAGGAAGATTTCAACAGGACCGTTCTTTTTGAAACCGCTGTGAATAATGTGTGCC
Organism: Faecousia sp.; assembly: GCA_045656945.1. Taxonomy (GTDB): domain Bacteria; phylum Bacillota; class Clostridia; order Oscillospirales; family Oscillospiraceae; genus Faecousia. The sequence continues at coordinate 6,556 of JAZOSD010000033.1, read as the reverse complement.
AGCGTGGAAAGACCGACAGTGTGGTCACCGTGACGATGAGAAATAAATACAGCCCGCAGATCGTTAAAGGAAAGACCTTCCTGATACATCATTTCTGCAACCGGCACACCCACATCGAAAATGTAATAACTTCCGTTACACTGGAGCATTGTGGAAATACCGGGGAAACCATATCCTGCGCCTAAAATATGTAATTTCATTTTTATTCTCCAATGTTAAAATGGGGGACTTCTTCCCAACTACCGGAAGCGGAGGAACGATAAATCGTGAGAATCAGATCAATCGCCCGACGGGCATCCCGTGCCGGTGCGATCAAGGGCGCACCCAGTAAAATACCGTCGATGAAGTTGGATACAATGGCATTGTGGGCATCCATATCAATATCCTCGGGAGCTGCACCGTAGCACTCCACATTTTCTGTCAAACAAATTGCTTCCGTTTTCAGTTCTTCATCGGAAAGGCTTTGATATACCATAGTTTTTCCGTCGGCATAAATGACCGTTCCCTGCTCAAACTCAATGCGGATGCGCTCACACTCGGAATTTGTTTCCGGGAAGTGGGAGAGGGTAGTGCCCATCAGTGTACCGTGGGCACCGCTGTCAAATTCCAGCAGAGCACAGGCGGCATCTTCTACTTCAATTTTTCTTGCCATCGTATCACAAACGGCACAAACTTTCTTTACTCCACCTGCCAGATAGATCATAGCGTCAATGCCGTGGCTGCCTTGATTCATTAAACAACCACCACCGTCACCGGCCTTTGTGCCCTTCCAGTTGGAAGAATTATAATAGCTGTGACTTCTGTATCCCCGATACTGGAATTCTACCATCAACATCCGTCCCAGCTTGCCGGAATCAATCAAAGTCTTTGCCTTTTTCAGATCTTCACGGGTGCGATTGGGGAATACACAACCCAGTAAAACATTGTTTTGTTCGGTTGCTTCGATCATCGCGGTCATTTTCTCTGTGGTTACATCCAGCGGCTTTTCACACAGAATGTGAACACCGGCATTTGCAAATGCGATTGTAGCTTCGGCGTGCGCAGAACTGGGGGAGCATACGATCGCCATATCGATCCCGCCCCGGGAAATTACCTCCCGGTAGTCATTGGTTACATAGGGAATGTTGTATTTTTCAGCAAAAGCCTCAGCTGCTTCCCGGTTGCTGCCGTACACTACAGCTGCAATTTCGGCTCTGCCGTCCAGCTTGATTGCCTGCGCGTGACTGTGACCGATCATACCACAGCCAATCAGTGCTACTTGAAGGATACCGTTTTTCATATCTTTCGCCCCTTTCTTTTTGTAAAAACATTCTAACACAGAGAAAATTTAATTGCAATGGAATTTCGTACCCAATTCCTGATATAGGCCTACTGCACCGACTACACCTAAAGATTCTGCTTCTTGCAAGAGAGCAATAAGATCATCCTCTGTGCGCTGAAGGGTAAATTGTATCTGATCTCCTTCCGGTTCAATTTTATAATGGCAATAAAGTTTATCATCCCGGTGGGGGAGTAGAGAGAGATCGGAAGGGTTGGCAGAGGATTGACGGCTACCGTCTTTGTCTACGGTAATGATCCTTGTGTCCAGTGCTACTTCCAGCCATATTTCCCGACCATGCCACGGATCCAGCCACTTTTTCAGCGATTTATTTGCAGGAACAGCGGATAAAAATACCGGACAGTCTAGCTGTTGCGCATAGCAATCGCTGACAATTACCGGACAGGAAAGGGAGTGTACAATTTCTGCTGCAATCTGTTGCGTCAATTCATTTGACGCTCTCTGAAAATCCAATAAAATGCTGTGGAAGTTCCATTGACTGGAAAAGTCTGCCAGTTGTTTGCAAATTAGCTCCGGATCGTGTTCTTGGGCAGGGATGCTGTCATTTAAGATCAGCATAGAACCAAATGGCAGACTTACAGGGAAATTACTCAATCCGGCGTTGCAAGAAGAAAAGTGGCATGCCATATACGCCAGGTATTTTGGAAACGTGTTTACAGTGGATAGCTCAGGTGCAGTCAAGGCAAGATATAAGGGTAAACCCATAGACAAACCCTCCCATTCATGATATAATTTCTCCATAACTTTATGAAAGGGAGAATGGGAATATGAATTTTCCGCTGCTGCCCTTTGCAGTAACAGAAAAATTAACAGACCTGACACCCCAATACCTGAACGGGCAGGGAATCCGGCTGTTGATGTTAGATTTTGACAACACCATCGTGCCCTACACAACCAGTGAACCTACGGAGGAAATGGCTGTGTGGCTTGAGAATATGACCGCATCGGATATTACCCTTTGTGTTGTGTCCAACAGCAAAAAAGATCGGGTGAAGATCTTTTGTGAAAAGTGGAGGATCCCTTGTATTACCCACGCAAACAAACCCTTTTCTAAAGGCATTCGCCAGTGCCTCGGACAGTTTCATATAAATCCAACGGAGTGCGCATTGGTGGGAGATCAGATTTTCACAGATACTCTGGGCGCAAATGGCTGCGGTGTCCGTCCGATTTTGGTAAAAGCGATCCATAATCATAATATATGGCTGAAGCTGCGCCATGTGGCGGAAAAACCATTTATCTTTATGGCAAGAAACAGGAGGATCGAAAATGAAAAATCTTGATAAGTTTATGTCTATATTGGGCGACCAGGCAGATGCTTTGCTGCTGACCAGCCGCTTTAGCCGCCATTACGGTGCAGAATTTGATATTGCTGAGGGCGTGGCGATTATCACCAAAGCGGGCTGCCGTTATTTTACGGACAGCCGCTATATTGAGTCTGCCCAGAATAATATCCGGGACTTTGAAGTTCTGGAAATGAACCGGGAGAATAACTACTATAAGTTGATCAATCAGGCAATTTCTGATTTTTCTATTACAAAGCTGGGGTTTGAGGAAGACTACCTGACCGTGGCAGAGTACACAGCTTACGGGGAAAAATTGAATGCGACCCTTGTGCCAATGAATGAGAAGATCCATCAATTCCGAGCTGTGAAGGAAGAATGGGAACTGGAGCGGATGCGCAAGGCACAGGAAATCACAGACAAAGCATTTTCTGAAGTACTGGGAAAAATCAAAGCCGGAATGACAGAAAAGCAGCTGCAGGCAGAGCTGATTTACTGCCTGTATAAAAACGGCGGTGACGGACTGTCCTTTGACCCTGTGGTGGTTTCCGGTCCGAATACCAGCCTGCCTCATGGTGTAGCCGGTGACCGTGTTATTTGTCAGGGGGATTTCATTACAATGGATTTCGGTGTGATTTATCAGGGGTATTGCTCCGATATGACCCGCACTGTGGCGGTAGGCTATGCCACCGAGGAAATGGAGAAGGTTTATAACACAGTCCTGCAGGCACAAGAGGCAGCTTTAGCTGCGACTAAGGCAGGTCTTACCGGCAGAGAAATCGATGGCATTGCCCGGGGAATTATCACCGATGCCGGCTATGGAAAATATTTCGGTCACGGCTATGGTCACAGTCTGGGAATGGAAGTCCACGAACTGCCTAGTTGCAGTCCCGGAAGCCAGAGCGTAATGGAAGTGAATATGATCAGTTCTGCCGAACCGGGTATCTATTTGCCGGGTAAATTCGGTGTTCGAATTGAAGATGTAGTGATTTTTCAGGAAAATGGCTGCGAAAATATTACAGGCAGTCCTAAAAATTTGATTATTGTGTAAAATTTTTTATTTTCCTCTTGAAAAATATGCTTTTGTAGGTTAGAATATATTTGTAATATTATGTAAAAATATGCCCATAACAGGGCGCACTTAGGAGGATAATCAAAATATGATTTCTGCAGGCGAATTTAGAAACGGTATTACCTTCGATATGGAAGGTAAGGTTATGCAGGTTGTTGAGTTCCAGCATGTTAAGCCCGGCAAGGGTGCTGCATTTGTGCGTGTAAAGATGAAGAACGTCATCACCGGCGGCGTGACTGAAACCAGCTTCAACCCCACAGCAAAGTTCCCTACCGCATTTGTTGAGCGCAAGAAGATGGAGTATTCCTACAACGATGGCAATCTGTACTATTTTATGGTCCCCGAAACCTATGAAATGGAGCCCATCGATGAGGCATCTCTGGACGATTCCTTTAAGTTCGTTAAGGAAAACGATACCTGCACCATTATGAGTTATAAGGGCAAGGTCTTTGGCGTTGAGCCTCCTCGCTTTGTGGATCTGGTGGTTACGTCCACTGAGCCTGGCTTTGCTGGCAACACTGCTTCCAACCCCCTGAAGCCCGCTACTCTGGAGACCGGTGCTGAGGTGAAGGTTCCTCTGTTCATCAACGAGGGTGAGTCCATTCAGGTTGATACCACTACCGGTGAATATCTGGGCCGCTCCAAGTAATAAGGAGAATTTACTATGACTATTTCCGAAAAGTCCGCATATCTGAAGGGCCTGATGGATGGCCTGAATCTGGATACAGAGAAGGCAGAGGGTAAGATGATCAGCGCCATCGTGGATCTGCTGTGTGATGTTACCAAAAAGCTGTCTGACGTAGAGGACACTACCATCGCTATTTCCGATGAGCTGGATCAGATCGAAGAGGATCTGGATGCCATTGAGGATTTCATTCTCGACGAGGATGAGGACGATGACGATTATGAAGATGATTACGAGGATGACTTCGACGACGAGGATTATGAGGACGAAGGCTTCGACTTCGGTGACGAGGACTCTATCATCTACGAGGTAAAGTGTGCCTGCGGCAACATCATCGACTTTGATGAAGAAACTCTGGAAGAGGGCAGCATTGTCTGCGACCAGTGCGGCGAAACACTGGAATTCTCTCTGGAAGACGATGAGGACGAGGAATAATTTCAAGTCTATAAAAGCGCATTGCGAAAGCAATGCGCTTTTTCTACGCTACTGGCAAGACAAAGCTTAATTTGAAACGCATTTGTTTCCTGCTAGAAAAAGATCCGGGCAGTTAATGATGCCACCAGAAATCCTGTAAAATCCGCAATCAAAGCAGCGGGGATGGTGTAGCGTGTCTTTTTGATCCCCGCCGCACCAAAGTAAACGCTTATGGTATAAAAAGTGGTTTCCGTAGAACCCAGCATCACGGCAGCAGTCCTTCCGACTAAAGAATCTACACCGTATTGTGCCATTAAATCAGCACCTACAGCCAGAGCGGCACTACCGCTGATGGGACGGATCAATACAAGAATTGCTGTTTCTGGAGGGATTCCGAAAAATCCGAATATCGGACTGAGAATATTACTGATGATAGAAATCGCTCCGGATGCCCGAAGCATTGTGACAGCAGTAAGAAGGGCCATCAGCGGGGGAATCAGTGAAACAAGCAACTTTAGTCCGTCAGCAGCGCCAGTTAGTAGTAAATCGTAGGCATTTTCTTTTTTCCGCAAAGCCATTAAGGATACAAATAGCAGTAAGAACGGCACAACATAATCCGTCATTTGCGCCACACCTTTCCCAATAACCACGCTGCCAGCAGTCCAATCCCAGCAGAGCATATACTTGTAATCCAAACGGCAGGAAGAATATCGAAAGGTGTACTGCACCCTAAACCGGAACGAATGGCGGCAACATTTGCCGGAATCAGTTGGATCGATGCAGTATTTAACACAATTAAACGGCATAGTTCATTTCCTGCGATACCGTCTGATGTACGACTGCTTAACCGTTTGGCTGCCTGAATTCCCATAGGTGTTGCCGCATTTCCAAGACCAAGAAAATTGGCGCATACGTTTGCACTTAAGCTGCCTGCAAATATCGGATCGGTGTGATAGGAAGGGAAGACCCTTCCAAGAAACGGTTTTAGTAGTTTTGATAGTGTTCTTGTCAGCCCTGCTTTTTCCATAAGCTTACCCACACCACACCAAAGACAGATAGAGCCAGCCATAGAAATCGCCAGTGTTATTCCTGCTTGAGCGCCTTTGGGAACGGATGCGCTGAGTGCATCCCCTTGTCCTGTTATGATTGCTGCAACGACACTAATACCAATCATTCCCAGCCAAATCCAACTCATAACCATTGTCTATCCCTCCCGGTGGATTGTATTCTGCAGAGACACAAAAAATAACAACGAAATGGTAAAAAAATAATTGACACGAACAAATATATTTAGTATAATGCTGGCTATAACCCGTTGCGGGGAGGCAGGATTGGATAGGATTAAGGGAGGAGCAAGATGAAAATGAGATCAACTGGAATTGTGCGTAAATTGGATGAATTGGGTAGAATCGTTCTGCCGATTGAGCTGCGCCGAACACTGGACATTGCAGAGCGGGATGAACTGGAAATCTATCTGGAGGATGATAAAGTGATTCTGAAGAAATATGAACCATCCTGCATCTTCTGTGGATCTACAAGAGGTCTGATTACATACTGTGGCAAAAATGTGTGTGCAGATTGTGTTCGAAAAATGAATCGAGAATAAAAAACAGATGCCTGAAATTTGAACTGCCCCAGTTTGTGCGGACAGCACAAAAAAGCACCCCTATGTAGGAAATATTAAGTTTATGCGGAGTGGCGCAGCATTAGCGGCGCCACTCCAGTTTTATTCTGGATGCGCTCGTAGTTATAAAAGTGAATGTATC
>JAZOSD010000032.1:0-6582 GCA_045656945.1 Faecousia sp. | reverse complement strand
GATACGGTAGAGGGCGAGATGCGCAGTAAGTCAAAACATCTTGCAAAGCAAGCATTTTTCCACCTCATCCGTCAAAAATCAATAGATTTTTGCCACCTTCTCCTCCAGGAGAAGGCTTTGTCTGTTGCTATTATATTATTCTATGTTTTGACGATTTGAAGGTTCTTTGACACTCTGAACAGCAGAAGGTGTGACCTCCTGCTGTTATGCTTTATTAAAATCCACGCCTTTGCGCTCTGTCCAGTAGGTCAGGGCCTTTTGAATATCCCCTTCCGGCAGATCAAAGTATTCGGAAAGCTCCCAAAGCTCTGAGCAGCCATCCCGGAAGGCACAGCGAAAATCTTCCGCTGTTAAATAGTGCTGTGCTGCCCAGCGGTTTGCCCGATATTCGCTGCGTTCCACCAGATCAAAGGGACTGTCCACCTTGTGCAGCGCACCGGTTGCAGCGTGACCCAACTCGTGGTAGCAAACACCCCGCAACAGCCGGGTGGAACGGATTTTTGAAAAATCCAGAAATACTGCTAGGTAATCTTGATCCCGGACTGTTGCACCCGGCTGGGGACAGCCCATAAAGGGGATCACATCCACTTTATTTTCTTTGCAATAGTCATAAAAATCCGAAATTTCAAACACCTTTTAATCCTCAGTTCTTTGCCCGCCTTTCCCGCATCAGGCGAACCATATCCCGTATTGCTTCCTTTTCCTCCTCGTCCAGCTCTTTGAAATCTCCGTAGAAGGCAACATCCACCTGATCGAGTATATCTGCAGGCAGACTGCTTTCCTCCTGACCCAGCAAATAGCCTACGGAAATGCCAAAATAGGCGGCGATTTTCTGAGCGGTTTCTGCACTGACACTTTTTTTGCGGCCCATTTTCAGGTCTGTGATCAGGCCGCGGCTGATTCCCAATTCATCACAAAGGCGACCGGGGCGAATCCCGTTGCGATTACAAAGGGCGAGAATGTTGTCATATAAGCTGTCCATTCGGATTACCTCCATAATACCACATAAAGTACGCGAAAAGGTACGAATTATGGTTTATGGATTTATTTTAGTACACGAATAAGTACTTGTCAATAGAATTTTTGGTATTGAGGTGCAAAAAGAGAATATCTTTTTATAGGTACAATAAACGACACAATTCAATCCGCACCCAAGCCTATAAAGGGAATACATAAATACAAAAAGCAATTACATTTTGTATTCAAAAACTGTCAACTATCCACTTCCCACAAACAGGCGGTTGTTTTGCATAACAAAGGACCTGTAAATTTGTTGGAAATGATAGGTTGTCAAGAAAAGGAAATTGTGATAAGATTATCATGAAATAATGGCGCAGTCTATCCGTTGTATAAAACGGCGATATGGGCCATGAAAGAATATATGGAGGAGAAAATATGAAAAAGACCTTAAAGCGGCTGCTTGCTTTGGTGTTGGTTTTGTGCAGTATCCTGTCCTACACAGTGCCCGCTGCCTATGCAGATTCAAAGGAAGTCACCTATGATTTTGTCCAAACAGTCAACTACAACGAAATTCCCGATGACCCCGCAGGTAAGGGCAATCCTATTGCCTACACCTTCCTGGGCGGCAGCTACCTGGAAAAATGTACGGTTAAAGAGTCCATTCCGGAGCGTTTTGCATCCGGCGATTTGAACTGGACTTATGAAGCCGCCAGTGAAGCAGTTTGCGGTATAACCACAGAGTTGGAGCACGTGCCTCTGACCAGCGGCAACCGCTATGCTGATGGCGGTATCCGTTCCACATATGGAACCGGTAAATGGATGGCTTTCCGTATTAAAAGCCCCGTTAAGAATGCCGATGAAAATGGGATGTTTACTGTCAAGCTGACCTACCGGAAACTGAAAGGTGCGCCCACGGTTGCAGTGTACATTATGGAAGCAGAAGGTGCTGCCGTTACAGATCTAAACACCACCGAAGGCCACAATACAGTCCTTGCCCGCCGTGAAGCCATTCACGCAGCAATGGATCCGGACAACCGGGTAGGCAAGGTGGACCAGAATGTGGGCACAACCAATACCGATTACACCAATTTTATCGGTAACTACACCTTTGAAGCCAATAAGGAATACATTGTTGTTTTCGAAAACTACGAAGCAGCAGCCATTCCCGGCAACTATCTCTCTTTACATAAACTGGTCCTCACCCCCGGTGCTACCTCCGGTACCGAAATTAAGGGCGAGCCTGAAATCAACCATATTCTGGTGCAGAAGAATGTAGTTCCCGCATCTGACGGTGGCTATATGACTGCGCTGGTAGAAGTAAATGGGCATGACTATTACTTTGTACCCCTGGAAGGCGGCAAGATGGCAATTTTTGACCTGGATAAGCACATTGCCGGGGAAGAATCCTTTGTGAAAATGGTTACCACAGGCATAGGCTATCCCACCCACGCGACCGTAACGGGTGACGGCAGAGTGATCGTTGGCGGCGATGGTAAGAAGATATTCATTTTCGACACCAAAACCATGACCGGCAGACCCACCCCGGACTTCCGTTTCTTTGCAGGTCTGAGCGGTGAAGGTCACAACCAGGGCTCTCACTACGGCTCTGACGGCTATCTCTATTTCGGCACACTGTACGGCGGTCACGCAGTGCAGTATGACATTGAAGCCAGAACCCATAGAGATCTGGGCGATCTGGTCACTGCCTCTGTTCGTGAAATGGCAGGCATTACTGCCTATCCGGAGGAAGAGAAAGGCGGTGTTCGTGCGACCTGCTATCACAATGGCTACTTGTACGCAAAGGCAGACAGTGATCACTACACCCTGATCGTTAAGGTGGATGTGGCACAGGGAAAGCCTGTGGCAGCCATCAATGTAACCGAGCAGCTCCATGGCAGTGGTGTTCCCCACGGTATTACTGTTTTGGGTGATAAGTATGTGATCGCAGGCGGTTCCGGCAGCAACGGTATGGTGCTGATTGATCTGGCTACCTTCACCCTGGTTAAATACGACGATGTGGTGAATAAGGGTCTTTTCTCCAGCAAAACCTCCGATACCCAGGATGCCTGGGAGCACGGTATGTCCGGTCACGCTACCGAGGTAATTAACGGCAAGCAGTATTTCCTTCTGAGCAATAATGCCCTCTATTCCTATGATGTGGCAACCGGCAAAATGGCAAAGGAAAGCAGCAGTTACAGAGCCCTGAGAACCGGTCAGAAGGCAAGTGTGACTTTGGACTTTGAAAAGGATGGCGTGGAAGAAACCTATTTGCTGACCTATGCAAGCAGCGGTCTGCGCCTGTTCAATGTAGAAACAAAGAAATCCAGAATTGTCAGCGGCTTGGAAGTGGATATGTCTGCCGTTGGCGGCTCCCCCATTAACATTGGCGACAGTCTGGACGGTGTGCTGTACATCGGTGCCTGGAACAACTGGAACTGTCAGGCTTTCGATACCAAAACAGAGTCCATTCTCTCCCGCTATGTCACCGGCGGTCAGACCGACAGCCAGGTAAGCTATGTGGACGAAAACGGTCAGTTCCATCTGGTTTCCGGTAACTATTCTGCCTGCGTGGTCTATGAGATCGATCCTTTGAACAAGACCGGCTATAATGGCGATGCAGATACCAATATCATCAAGCCTCTGATCTCCAATATGAAGAAGTATGATCAGAAGCGTATCCATACAGTTGAGTATGGCGACGGCTATGTGTTTGCCGGCACCATCCCCACCAGTTATGTAAATGGCGGCGGCGTGGGTACTTACAATGTAGCCACCGGCACAGAAAACTTCCTCCACTTTAAGCAGAATGCAACCGCTGGTGAAGCCTGTGTCCCTGCAGAATTCTCCGAACTGTGGGATCTGTCCGTTAAGGGTATTGTTTACAGCGATGGCAGACTTTATGGCGCAACCTCCCGCTCCGGCGGCTCCGGTTCCGGTGTGGTAGACGGCACTTCTGCCCATGTTTTTGTAATGGATTACAAGAACAATAAGATCGAAGCAACCCTGGATTTAAGAGATTATCTGGAATTAGTGGATGTACCGTCGGTATATACATACGATGAAAACGGCCAGATAATTGATCTTAACGACGACAAAAAAATCAATGAAAAAGATATGGTGCCTGACGGCGTGGAAGATCCCATCAGCTATGTGGGCGGCATTTCCGTTGACCCTGTAGTACCGGGCAGAATTTGGGGTATCGTTTCCGATGTTCTCTTCTGCTTCGAGTACGATAAGAATACCAAGACCTTCAATGTTCAGGAAGTTCTGAACCTGGGTCATGACGAGTACCAGTCCTCCGGTGGCGTTGGTGCCCACAACCGCAAGGTGATTTTTGACACTGCCACCAACAGCCTCTTTGTATCCTTCTACAATGCAGAGACGCAGCAGATCAAGCTTAAGAACTGGAATGCCGCTGTTGGCAGCATCGAAGTTACCTCCCATGAGATGATCTATGGCGATTCCCCCGAAACCTATGCCCTGGGTGCAGACAATAACTTCTATTTTGCCTCCGGCGCAAGCCTTTATATGAAGCCTGTGCATGTGGTTGACAGCGACTGGACAAATGCAAAGGCAATGGACGCACAGATCGAGGCACTGGGCAAGGTTACTGCAGACTCTATAGATGATGTGGTTGCTGCAAGAACTGCTTACAATGCCCTGACCCTCCGGGATAAGGCACTGGTGCAGGAGTACCGGGCTCTGCAGGAAGCAGAAGCACAGGTGCTGGATCTGCAGATTCAGGCAGAGATTGCCAATGTGACCGCAGACTCCTCCGATGCGCTGGCAGAGCTCATTGAGCGTTACGGCGATCTGGAAGAGAGCCAGCAGCGCTATGTCCAAAGCTATAACAACCTGCTGGATGCCTATCAGACCTCCCTGGATATGGCATACTACGCACAGGCTTATGCAGTGCAGGCACAGATCGATGCCCTGCCTGAAACCATCACTTTGGCAGACGAGGCAGCAGTTGTGGCTGCCCGGGATGCTTACACTATTCTCTTTGCAGACCAGCAGGCAGTGGTGGATACCACCCGACTGACTGCTGCAGAGGCAACCATCGTTGCACTGAAAACCGCAGCAAACGATGTGCAGACCGCAATCAACGCGCTGCCTGAAACCATCACTCTGGCTGAGGAAGGTCAGGTTGCTGGTGTACGTGCCGTCTACGATGCACTCAGCGATGAGCAGAAAGCACTGATCGACGCTGCAAAGCTGACGAATGCAGAAGCACAGATCGCTTCTCTGAAGAAAGTAAAGGCTGTGCAGGATCAGATCAATGCCCTGCCTGCAGATGCACTGCTGAAAAATGAAGCAGCGGTGAAGAACGCCCGTTCTGCATACAAGGCACTTTCTAATGCAGAAAAGGCTTTGGTGGATGCCACCCGGCTGGTTGCTGCTGAGGCTGCAATCAGCGCACAGAAGTCTGCAAAGGCACTGATCGATGCCCTGCCTGAGGAAGTAACCCTGGCTGATAAGGTGGATGTGACTGCTGCCCGCGCAGCTTACGAAGCACTGTCCGATGCAGCGAAGGCACAGATGAATCTTGCCAAGCTGGAAGCTGCGGAAGCAGCCATCCGGGCAATCAAGACCGAAGCACCTTCTGTTCAGGTTTATGATTTTGAGCTGTATAAAAATCCTGCATTTATTGAAGACTGCAAGACTATGGCCTATGATACAACCACCGGTCGCATTAACGTGAACTTCCCGGCACACCGCTATTACCTGGGCACCAACTCTACAGACGGCACCCACACCATCATCGACTGGTTCAAGGAACACTATTTCGGTGTGATCGGCTGGGCAGTGGAAGCTTCCGATGGTCCTAACTCCAACCACGATAAGGACTTTATATTCCGTGGTGTCAACGCACAGGGTATGCGTATGTATGGATCTGTTGCAGGTCAGTATTGCGCACTGCGTATCTTCGTGCCTGCTGCAGGTAAGTACAATGTGGATTTGAAGGCAGGTACCTCTGGCAGCACCTTCGATATCTACATCTTCGAGGCTGCTACCAGATACACAACAGGCCGTACCCCCATCAGCTATATTAAGGCAAATGCAGTTGCGGAAAATCAGCTTGTGGACAACTACAAGATCTCCGCTGAGCAGACCGCATCCTTTGGCCAGTGGAACTTTGCTGAGCCTGGTGAGTATATCGTTGTGTTCAAGGCAGAGGATGCACATACCGACGGTATGTGTGTGAGAAATATGACCCTTACTCCCGAGGTTGTTGCGACTGTGGGTGAAGAGAACTGCTACTCTCTGGAGCAGGCATTTGCTTATCAGATTGAAAACAGTGCAGAAAGTGTTGCACTGAATAAGGATCTGCAGGTTGCAGACCTTGTAATCCCCAGTGGTGCAGTGCTGGATCTGAACGGCAAGAAACTGACGGTTGATTCTGTTCTGTCCTACGCAAGCAGCGGCATTATTGACAATAGCGAAAAGGACACCGGTGTGCTGGTGGTCAATGACGCTGATGGCAATATGCTCAATGAGAACAATGCCCAGCTGCCCATTTATGATGCTGCAGAAGGCGGCTACCGGTTCTTCGCAGTGGAAGTGAAAGCAGTTGCGATCACCGGCAAGGGCAGCGCAAATGCCAAGTACTGGTTCCAGATT
>JAZOSD010000031.1:0-2635 GCA_045656945.1 Faecousia sp. | reverse complement strand
GATTGAGCATACAAACATCCTGCAGAATCATATCGTAGGCACGCTGCAAAAAGGTTGAATACAGCGCAATTACAGGCACCAAGCCTTGCTTTGCAAGACCACCTGCCATAGAAACTGCGTGTTCCTCTGCTATACCAACATCAAACATTCGCTTTGGATATTGCGCTTTATAGTCCAAAAGACCAGTGCCTCCAGGCATAGCTGCTGTAATTGCACACACACGGTTATCCTTTTGCGCTAATTCCAGCATTGTGCGGCCAAAGCTGGCAGAGAAGGTATCCCCACTTTTCTTATGAGGTTCGCCGGTAACCGGATCAAATGCACCGACTCCGTGAAACAATTTAGGATGCTCCTGCGCAGGTTCATATCCCCTGCCCTTCTGTGTCACAACGTGAATAAGCACCGGGCGCTCCAGCTCTTTGGCTGTATGCAGTAAGGAAATCAAATTTTCTGTATCGTGTCCGTCAACCGGTCCGAGATACGTAAATCCCATACTTTCAAAAATCGTCGGTGCGATCAACATACGACGCACCCGATTTTTTAGATTGCGGGACAACCGAATCAAACCCGCACCTCCGGGAATCTTGTTAAGAATGTTTTTATAATGTTGCTTCATATCCAAATAACGTTCTTTGGTACGAAGCTGACGAAGGTGAGAAGCCATACCTCCCACATTGCGATCGATAGAAAGCTCATTATCATTGAGAATAATGATCATCGGTTCGCCGCTGACAGCTGCATCATTTAAGCCTTCATAGGCCATACCTCCGGTAGCTGCACCATCACCCATTAAAGCGACAACGTGGTAATCGTCACCTTTAAGGGTTCTTGCCCGCGCCATACCCAGTGCAATAGAAACAGAACTGGAAGCATGACCTGCTACAAAGGCATCTGCATCACTTTCAGACGGCTTTGGAAAACCGGCAATGCCACCAAACTGGCGCAATGTATGAAAGTCCGCCCGGCGGTCTGTCAGCAGCTTATGGATATAAGACTGATGACCAACATCAAATACCAAGCGGTCTTTTTGTGTATCAAAAACTGTTTCTATTGCTACTGTTAATTCCACCACACCTAAATTGGATGAAACGTGACCGCCGGTTTTGGATACACTTGTAATCAAGTAATCGCGGAGCTCATCACAAAGTACACTTCTTTTCTGCGCATCCAATTCAGCCAAGTCTTCGTGGCCATAGATTCTCTCTAATATACTCACAGGTAACACACCCTACTTATTTTTCTTTCGGAAAAATTCCGGCAGATTACTCAATCCCCAGATCAGTTTGCCAACATTCTCCACAATCTTTGTGCAAGAACCAATCGCAAAGGTTTTGCCAACTGCCTTTCCGCCTACCGTCAAGCCAGCGACCAAGGCGGACATCAAAAGCGTAATAAATTTTTCACGGGAATATTCAATATGATTCATAACCTGAACGGCGATGGTAGCAGATGCAGAACCGGAAATAACGCCGCAAATATCGCCTACCACATCGTTGCAGATCGAGCTAACGCGTTCTGCATTGCGCAGAAGCCAAATAGACTCCTGTGCACCGGGCACCTTCCGTGACGCCATTGAATGGAACGGCTTTTCATCTGCGGAAGTCACAGCCACGCCGATCACATCAAAGATAATGCCGATAAAAATGATTGCCAATAAAATCAAAAAGGCAACCATCATTGTGCTTACCGCCATAATCGCATCAGAGACAAAAGATATGATGCCGGAAACCAAAATCGTAATAATAAAAATTTTAACGACCCAAAGGATCGTTTTTCTGCGTTCCTTTTTCGAAGCAGATGGGTCTGATTTAGACAAAGGAATTATCCCCTTTTATATATTTTAAGTGACGGCAGCAAACAGGATAAATCTTACGGCTTAGGTCGGGTTGGTTTTCCCCGGACAAAACCTGCCGTTGCCGCACAGGCTGTTTCCATTTGATCTGTCCGCTTAAGTGTTACCAACATAAGTACCCGATTGCCACTTAGTCCGTACTGTAATCCCCTGTCTGCCCCTGTTAAGACAGCCTAGGTGTTTTCCACTACAAAACGTTCCGGTTCTTAGCCTCTTTTGCAAGGATGGTTTCCAGAAGCGATAACACCAGTTGTATGGCCACTACAAACAGGAGCTTGTCCTCTTTCCCCGCATACTCACTCAAGGCAGGCTACACTGCACGCAGCACGCGATTCTGCGCACCGCCTTGCAGGTTCATACCCAGCTCGTGTGCGAAGCGGCTTCCAAAAAATGAAGTTCTCAACTTCGTCACACAACACCGGGTCTCCGCGGAAACTGGGTCGTATGCCCCATGCCATTGGAGCGCGCCCGGAATCCTTAACCCCCAGCATCCACCCTAAACTGGGCGTAAAAAGCAGACACCAGGGACTTCATCGATGTGCCCTTCAAAGGATTTTTAGGCCCTTCCTGGAAGATGGCCACTCCGACTAGGATACTGCACCGTTAAAATGTATATTATCATAGAATTATTGAATATACAAGTATGAAATACTTTTTTGCATATATTTTCACACATTGTTTACAGCAGTCAGTAAAGAAAGGCATACCGTCCGGTATGCCTTTTTTGTTAAATATTCAAAAACAATTCCTCAACAATATCACTGTGGGTAATAACGATTTCTA
>JAZOSD010000030.1:0-24047 GCA_045656945.1 Faecousia sp. | reverse complement strand
GTCACCGAGAACACCCGTGTTTCCTACCCCATCAACCACATCGAGAAGATCGTTCGCCCCGTGTCCGCAGGTCCTGATGCAAAGAATGTCATCTTCCTGTCTGCTGACGCATTCGGCGTTCTGCCTCCCGTTTCTATCCTGACTCCCGAGCAGACCAAGTACTACTTCCTGTCCGGCTTCACTTCCAAGCTGGCTGGTACCGAGCGTGGTATCACCGAGCCCACTCCCACCTTCTCCGCTTGCTTCGGCGCAGCATTCCTGGAACTGCACCCCACCAAGTACGGCGAAGAGCTGGTTAAGAAGATGGAGAAGTCCGGCGCAAAGGCTTACCTGGTCAACACCGGCTGGAACGGCACCGGCAAGCGTATCTCCATTAAGGATACCCGCGGCATCATCGACGCAATTCTGGATGGCTCCATCCTGAAGGCTGACACCAAGAAGATCCCCTACTTCGACTTCGAGGTTCCCACTGCTCTGCCCGGCGTGGATTCCGGTATTCTGGATCCCCGCGATACCTACGCAGATGCAGGTGTCTGGGACGAGAAGGCAAAGGATCTGGCTGCACGGTTCATCAAGAACTTCAATAAGTACACCGGCAATGACGAGGGCAAGGCTCTGGTCGAGGCAGGTCCGAAGCTGTAATGCAACAAACAATAAAACGCACGGCGAGAGCCGTGCGTTTTTTGTTTTTGAATTACAGCAGTTATGAACGCCTGCGGCGTGTTATGAACTATGATTGGCTTCGCCAAGTTATGAGTTGCCTGACAGCGGGCGTTCATATCATAACAAAAGCCGTAGGCTTTCTCATAACTGTAACCTCATAACTGCAAAATCATAACTGTCAATTGCTCATTAACTATTGTCCGTTGTGCTACGGAAAAGAGGTTTACATAAACTTAAAAATATGGCGTTTTTTGGGTATTAACAAGGGTTGAGTTTTCCACATTATCCACAGGGTTATCCACAGTAAAACGGGGAAAACCCCCTGATAGCCAAGGCTCCAGAGGGTTTTAGAGGGTATTTTGGGAGTTTTACATAACTTTTGTGGAAAACTGTTTTGGTTTACAGAACAACCAGGATTTACCGATTGTTTTCTCCTTAATATTGTATTTTGACGGCAAACACCCGTTCGTCGGAACTGGGCATATCTGCCTTTTTCCGGTAGGCATCCACGGTTAAAATATTTTCTCCATCCAGCTCCCAATGGAGGGCAACCGTCTGACCTTCCAGCGCCTCTGCAAGGTAGCAAACCGTGAAGGCTTGCACCGGATGGTCTTTATGGAAGTCGCTGGGCAGAAGGTTGTCCACCCAGTCCAAGTAGCGGGTGTTGTTCATGTGCAGATTTCGGTCGAGCTCTGCATAGCCTACGGTGCGGTATGCAATGTGATCTACTTTTGCCGGGGTAAGAGAACCGGGCAGTGCCAGCTCATTGCCGCAAAGAATGCCATCCACAGCCACACCGCTTTTCCCCGGCAGGATCATACTCCGGGTCTGGGTGTTCATCAGCACCCAAACTGCAACAGACTGAAACAGCACATTGCCTTTTTCGTCATAGCCGACGGTGGCTCTGGGATAGGCTACCCTTGTGGTGGGCATAGGCCAGGTTTCCAATGTGATGGTTTCTCCGGCAACCGGCAGGCGGGTTATCTGGGTATGCTGGCGAATGATTGCCCAAAAGAGATTTTTCTCATTCAGGGTTTCCCAGTCCGCACCCAAAAGGGCAGCGTGTTTTCCGGATACCTCCTGGGCAAAATATAAAAGAACAGAAGGCTTTACCCTGCCGAAGCAGTCTAGGTGAATGTCAGAAATTTCAAAGGTCTGGCGATAAGGTTGTGTCATAAAATACCCCTTTTTATAAATGCAAAATGCAAAGTGCAAAATGATTGTATCCGCCCATTGTCAATTATCAATAGGGTTTAAGGTCAGTTCCATTTCTTTGCCGTCCCGGAAGAATGTCACCTGCACTGGTTTTTCCTTGCCTTCTAGAAGGGAAGTTAGCTGGGCGGATGTGGAAATTTCCTCGCCGTCCAAATCTGTCAGGATATCCCCTGGCAAAACACCTTTTTTAGCGGCATCCGAATGTTCGTGGACATTGGTAATATAAATGCCCCGGGGAAGATTCTGATACAGACACCAGAATTCCGGTATTTCCTGTCCGCAGAAACCCAGGGAGAAGGAAATTGCGTTAGAAGATTCCCCTTCCTTTGCGTTGGAAAAGGCAACAGGAGAGGTTTCTTTTTCTGTTTGCTTCAGGGCATCCAGCAGGCGGATATTCATAAGACCCAATGCGGTGGAAATACCACAAAGGAAGATTACCAGCACCAGCAAAAAGGCAAGAAGACCCTTATGGCTTTTTGGTGGCTGGGTGGAACCGGTTTGATAGGTGTCCTGGGCAAAATTAGACTCTTGATTTGGGTTCATAAATGCTCCTTAATACAATGGACAATTGTCCATTGTCAATTAACCAGCGGTAGGGTGAAGGTAAACTCTGTTTTTCCCTCTTTGCTGGTAACGGAAATATCCTCTCCGTGACTGCAAACAATGGTTTTTACAATGTAAAGACCAAGACCCCACCCGTCCCGGTTCTGGGAACGGCTTTTATCTATCTTATGGAATCGGTCAAATACCAGAGGAAGCTCCTCCGGAGGGATGGTTTGTCCTTCATTGCTGACCGAAACATAAAGCTTGTTGTTGCCTTCCCGGATAGCAAGTCCCAGCTGACCGCCGGCAGGACAAAATTTCACAGCGTTGTCCACAAGGTTATAAACCACCTGAGTGATATAGTCCGGATTTGCAAAAGTGTATACCGGATGCTCCGGGAAATCCACTTGCACATCCAGGTCTTTCTGGGTGATTTTCTGCTCGAAGGTAATCAGTACCTGACCGGCACATTCCTCCATATCGAACCGGGTCTTTTTTTCTTCCGGTATGCCGCCTTGTTCCTGCAGCTGAGAAACATCCAGCATACTGCGCACCAAGCGGCTTAACCGTTTGGTTTCGTCGGAAACAAGCTGCATATAATGGGGATGCTTTTCCGGGGGAATGGTGCCGTCCAGCATACCATCTACAAAGCCGGAAATGGTAGTCATAGGGGTTTTCAGCTCGTGGGAAACATTTGCCACAAACTCCTGCCGTTGATACTCACTTTTTTGCAAAGATGCCGCCATATTATTAAAGGCAAGGGCGAGTTCCTGCATTTCCTCCGAGGAATGGGGATCGATCTGGGTGCGGGAGTCCAGCTTTCCGTGACCGAAATCACTCGCCACCCGCGCCATATCCCGTAAAGGACTGCTGTGCCTGCGCACCAGAACGGTCATCAGCACCATACTGATCAGCACCGCCAGCAGTGCGGCATACAGATAGATATTGGACATTTTTCGTAAAACGGTAACCGTTTGAGAAATTGGCTTGGATAAGATTACAATGCCAATGGGATTTCCGGATAAGTTTTCAATGGTTTGTGCCACCACATACCGGTTTTCCAAATATAGTCCTTCAATCACACCGGTGCTGGAAACACTACCTTCCCGGAGAACCTTTTTCAGGTAGTCACCGCTGATGGTCATGCCCTGATGGGTGCAGCCTAAGGGTGCATCGGAGCAAAGAAGCAGCCTGCCTCGGGTGTCGCAGATCACAATGTCTGAGCCGGATACATTTCCTGCTAAGGATAAATGAATGAGAAAATCCCGGTCGGAAAGGCTTCCGGCTGTACCGTAAGCGGCAGCAAGGTCACCGATGGCAGCACCGTCAGCTTTCATATCCCCCATTTCACTGCCGGAAAGATAGTCCTTGATCAGAACCTGAACGGAAGCACCTACCAGCAGCAGAGCCACCATCAGGATAATAGCGGCAGGAAAAAATGTGCGGCTGAAGGCAGATTTCATATTTATAGCACCTCGAACTTATAGCACAATCTTTGTGCAACATTATATGTCAATAGCATCGTTTAACCTCATTTGTCCTCATTTTCTTTACTTAGCAACCGCAATTAGCCGCATTTACCCCCACGAAAAAGGGTTAATGTCAGTAGGCGGTAGTTTTTGTGGTAGTTTTCGGCAAAGTGAAGTTTTTGCTTCGCAAAAGTGAAGTTGGCGTACCGCCAGTGAAGTTTGGCTTACACCAAGTGAAGTAAAGTTTGCCAAATCACTTCGCCGGAAGGCGAAACTTCGCTACGCAGTAACTTCACTTATGCAATAAACTTCACTTGCCGTAAGGCAAACTTAGTTAAATTTGAAGTTTACAAAACTTCAAATTTATAACCTACGCCCCATACGGTTTTTAGACACCATTTGGGGGAAACGCCTTCCAGCTTTTCCCGCAGACGCTTAATATGCACATCCACGGTGCGGCTGTCACCGAAATAATCAAAGCCCCAAACATCGTCTAAAAGCTGATTGCGGGTATAGACTCGATTGGGAGAGGAGGCAAGATAGAACAAAAGCTCCATTTCCTTGGGGGGTGCATCGGTTTTCTTTCCATCGATGGTCAGTTCAAAGGCGTCCATATCGATCACCAGCTTGTCGAATGTCAGCCGGCGGACCGGAGGTGTGGAAACAGACACAACACTGCGGCGCAGAACCGCCTCGATCCGGGCAAGGACCTCTTTCATCTCGAAAGGCTTGGTGATGTAATCATCTGCACCGGATTTCAAACCTGCCACCTTATCGTCGGTTTCGCTTTTGGCAGTGAGCATAATCACAGGAGTCTTGCTTTCAGCCCGGATGTTTTTACATACGGCCCAGCCGTCCATTACCGGCATCATCACATCCAGCAAAACAAGATCGGGGTGGATGGCATGGAATTTTTTCAGCGCTTCCCCACCGTCACCGGCTACCGTTACAGCATAGCCTTCTTTTTCCAGATACATTTGTAGCAGATCCCGGATGTTCTTATCGTCTTCTACTACTAAAACAGAAATAGCCATAGGGATGCCCTCCTAAATATCGTTTTCTTTTATTATAGTACAAAATCTGGTTTTGGGGTGAACTTTTTGTAAAGAGTTGGAATAATTTTACCACAGCGCAAGTTCTGCTTGAAAATTTATCCAAAAGGAGATATGATAGGAATTGATAATTGACAATGGACAATTGACAATTCGTTAAGAAAGGACTTTTCAGATGAGTACATTTATAGAATTATTGAAGGCAATCCTCTTTGGTATTGTGGAGGGTATTACGGAATGGCTTCCCGTTTCCTCTACCGGACACATTATTCTTTTGGATGAATTTATCAAACTGAAGATCTCTCCGGCATTTTACGATATGTTTGAGATTGTTATTCAGCTGGGTGCTATTTTGGCGGTGATTGTGCTGTTTTTCCATAAGCTCAATCCCTTCTCGGCAAAAAAGACCCCGGACCAGAAAAAGGACACCTGGCAGTTGTGGTTCAAGGTGGTTGCAGCGGTGATCCCCTCTGCAGTGATGGGTTTGCTGCTGGACGATCCCATCGACAGCTTCCTGCGGAGTACTTCCCTGATGGGTACCAGTCTCAACGCCATTGTGGTGGCAGCTGCCCTGATTTTATACGGTGTTGCCTTTATGGCAGTGGAAAAAAGAAATGGTGCAAGCGGATTTAAGGTCAACGATGTAAGCGAAATCACCTATAAAACAGCATTGCTGATCGGTGCATTCCAGTGCCTGAGCATCATCCCCGGCACATCCCGGTCCGGTGCGACCATTCTGGGTGCGATTTTATTGGGTGTTGCCCGTCCTGCCGGTGCAGAATTCTCCTTCTTCCTTGCCATTCCCACCATGCTGGGTGCCAGCGCATTGAAGCTGGTAGATTACCTGCTGGAAGGTGTGCAGGCTACCGGTACCGAAATCGGCGTACTGATCGTAGGCTGTGTGGTATCCTTTGTTGTAAGCCTGATGGTGATCAAGGGTCTGATGGAGTATGTGCGCAAGCATAGCTTCTCTGTGTTCGGCGTTTACCGGATCATTCTGGGCGTTGTGGTTCTGGGTTATTTTGCAATTAAGGCATTTGTTTAATCGTAGGGCGGGGGCTTGCTCCCGCTGCAACCAAGTTTTATAGTACACCAGGGAGAAATACAATGGAATTTATTTTGGAAAATGATATCTTGAAAGTGACTATTACCACCCGGGGCGCACAGGCAAAAAGCGTTGTGCGGAAGGAAGACGGTGTGGAGCATATCTGGTGCGGTGACCCGGAGATCTGGGGTCTGCACACCCCCATCCTGTTCCCTTTCTGCGGACGGATTAAGGACGGCAAGCTGGAAGCCAGAGGACAAGTGGCAGAAAAGTGCAACGCCCACGGCTTTAACCGGAATATTGAACATACATTGGTAAGCTGTGATGAAACCAGCGTCGTTCTGGAATTGACCGATAATGCAGAAACCCGGGCATTGTGGCCCTATGCATTTCGCTTGGTAACCACCTTCACTTTGGAAGGGGATACACTCCACCACACCCTCACCGTGGAAAATACGGACAGCGAAAATATTTCCTTCGGCATTGGCTACCATCCTGCTTTTGCATTGCCTTTCGATCAGGAACACACCGCGGAGGATTATGAAATCCGTTTTGACAGTTTGGAAAGTCCTATCTGTCTGGGTGGCGGCACATTCAGCTATCCTTTAGGTCACAATATCTACACCGTTCCTGTGAACGAAGAGGTGTTTGCCGGTGGCGGCTATGTGATGACCGCCCTGCGCTCCAAGACGATTGGTCTTTACGAAAAGGACACCGGCAGAGGCGTCGCTCTGGGCATCCGGAACTTCCCCTTCGTGGTTCTGTGGAGCAAGGAGCATATGACCCCTCGCTATGTGTGTATGGAGCCTTGGCACACACCCCCTACACCCATGGACGGTGCAGCTTCCAGTAAGTGGGAGGATAAGACACAGGCTGCGATCATCGCCCCCGGCGAGGATTGGAGCACTACACTGAGTATGTCCTTTGTGAGATAATTTATAAAGGGACGGGAAACCCGTCCCCTACATCATTCTGCATTATAAAAAAGAACCTCCCGCCGGGAGGTTCTTTTTATTATCTTACGTACTCGATGACTACCCGGCGGTTCGGCTCGGTGCCAACGGAATAGGTGGTGATCCGGTCGGTATCCTGCAGAGCAGAGTGAATCACATGACGCTCGTAAGCGTTCATAGGCTCCAGGGTGGTGCGGCGGTGTGCCTTAAGCACCTGCTGTGCCTTCTTCTGTGCATAACGGCGCAGGGAATCCTCACGCTTTAAGCGGTATGCCTCGGCATCCACATTGATACGGATATGACCTTCGATACCCCGGTTGACGGAGTAGTTAGCCAGATGCTGAATGGCATCCAGGGTGTCACCCCGACGGCCGATCAGGTAGCCCAGGTTTTCGCCAACCAGCTCCACCAGATAGGTGTTGTCATCTTCCTTGTAGGCCTGGGGCACAGCGGCAGAACCCATATGCTCCAAAAGACCCTTGATAAAAGTTTCAATCTTTTCTTCCACAGAACCGGGCTGTGCGGGAACATAGTTCCGCTCCACTTTGGCGATAGCAGGCTTTTCAGCCTTGGGAGCTTTCTTGGGAGCAGGCTTTTCTGCCTTAAGCTCAGCCTTGGGTGCCTCTGCCTTAGGTGCTTCTTCAGCCTTGGGAGCTTCCGGCTTCTTAGCCTTGGGCTTAGAACGGGAAGCAGAACCCAGAGCACTCTTTGGCTTGGGATCGGGAGCTTCGTAGGTTACTTCAACCTTGGCAGGCTTTGCACCAATGCCCAGGAAACCGGGCTTTGCCTGTTCCAGGACCTGAACGGAAACGCTGTCCCGATCCAGACCCAGCTGCGTCAGGGCGGAATCGATCGCCAGATCGATGGTCTTACCCGTAGTGATAATGGTCTTTTCCATTTTTATTCCTCCGTGCTGCCGGACGCATAACGGTTCGGATCGTAAGCACGGCCCTTGCTGAAGGGACGGCTGGGATCACCGGAAAGTGCGTCGGGCTCAGCTAATTCTTCCTCTGTAATAATTCCTTTTTTGGCGGCATATTCCTTTGCGGCTTCCCGCTTGGCTGCCTCCTGCTCCCGCTTGAGAGCCTGCTGGAGCTTCTTTTTGCTGGTGTTTTGTGTGATACCATCGGGGTTTGCAGCACGCTTTTGGGCGCGGATGCGCTCCTTTTCTGCCTCCAGAGCATCGGCTTCCAGAGCTCTTTTCAGACGCTCTGCGTCCTCGGCATCATAGATGGTGCGGTACTTCTTGGTCAGGATCACATCGATCACTGTGGACACAACGCCCTGCACGATCCAGTACAAGCAGATGGCTGCGGGGAAGCTAAAGCCAATCCACAGGGACATCAGGGGCATAGTAAACATCATTGTTTTGCTCTGCTGATTTGCCTGGGAGTTCTTGGCAGTTTCCTTGTCTTCAATACCGCGTTCGTCGGTAACCAGAGAGTTGTTCATTCTCTGGGAGATGAGCATACTGATAAGCTGCGTGCCGGCAGAGAGAACGGGCAGCAAAAATGCGCCGATGTTCGCCCAGTTGTAGGAATCCCACTTTGTAATATTAAAAGTGGGGATCTTGGCAAGGTCAATGCCCAGGAAGGAGAAGTTCACACCTTCCAAAGTGGCGGGGTTGGAAACGATATCCTTCAGCTTATCTGCAAACTGAGGGATCAGGGGAGCAGCGATCATCTGATCGTAAAAGGCGTTGTCGCCAAAGTGCTGGGCAGCGCCTTCCTTTACAACAGCAATGATCTGGGCTGCAATGTCAGCACTCTCGTGAAGCATATACACGATAGGCTGCTGGACAACTCTATACAGAGGGAACATCAGCAGCAGCGGAACAAAGCTCCACAGACAGCCGCCGGTCATAGACACGCCCTCTTCTTTATAAAGCTCCTGGATTGCCTGACTTTGCTTGGTCTGGTCGTCGGGATATTTTTCCTTAATGGCGTTCAGACGGGGACTCAGGCGGGACATTTTCATAGTGCTGCGCTTGCCCTTTGCGGTGGCAGGCAGCAGAATCAGCTTCACCAGAATACCAAACAGGATCAAAGCAAGACCGTAGTTGGTGGTCAGCTGGTAAAGCAGGGACATCAGGTAGCCAAAGGGCACACGGATGATGTCCGAAAAACTGAATGCAAGAATCATTCGTATTCCTCCAAAATGTTACGGTACGGGATCATAGGGATCCCTTTTGCTGAAGGGATGACAGCGGCAAAACCGTTTCACGGCAAGCCAGCCACCCTTTGCGGCGCCGTATTTACAGATGGCTTCGTATGCGTAAGCGGAACAGGTAGGGCGAAATCGACAGCTTGCGGGGGTGTAGGGAGAGATGGCACGACGGTAAAAGCGGATCATCGCCAACAGGATTTTTTTCATACATCCTCCGGGCACAAAATGCCTGCTTTTTCAGCTAAAGAAAGGTATGCGTTTTCAATCTCAGAGAACCGGGCGCGGATGCACCGGCTTCTGGCAACAACCACCAGATCCCAGCCGGGAGCGAATTTACCTTCGTTGAGCCGGTAAACCTCCCGCAGACGGCGGCGCACCCGGTTGCGGACCACAGCGTGGCCCAGCTTCTTGCCAACGGTAATTCCCACCCGATTGCAATCGGTGCGGTTTTTTCTGGCATAGAGCACCAGATAAGGATTGGCAAAGCCGGAGGTAGCATAAAGCCGCCGGAAAATATGGTTGAGCTTTAACGCGCTGGAAAATTTCATAAAAATCTCTCCGAATGATGAATGCACTGGGTTTCTATGGCTCCCTCATCAGAGGAAGGCTTTTTTAGAGGGTGCATACTTTCCAAAAACTCATCGCGAAACCGATAAAACAGTAAAACAGGACAACCGAGGAAAATAGAGCATCTTCATTCGACGAGAGATTTTTTCTCAGAACAATACGGGTCAGCTGCAGGAATACTTGGTGTATTTCAAAGCTGACCCGGAGCAGGTCTGGGAAAAAAGATCCGGCGAAGGGAGATGATATATTTTACGAGTTTGTCCACAAAAAAAGGGGGCGGGGCGAAAACACTTCGCCCCGCATTTCTCCCGTTTCGCTTTGAGCGATCAATGCTGTGATTCAGCTTTCCTGATATTACGCTCAGGCAGACAGAACCTTACGGCCCTTAGCACGGCGACGGGCCAGAACCTTGCGGCCGTTGGAAGTAGCCATTCTCTGACGGAAACCGTGAACCTTGGAACGATGACGCTTGCTAGGCTGATAGGTACGCTTCATAATTTAGTACACCTCCTGTCAAAATCACTTATGCTCGACAGCCAGTTTTGGCCGCAGCAACACATAGTATGGGACTATAAATAGTCACGCTAATGAATTATAACCGAAAAATCCACTCAGGTCAACAACTTTATTTCATAATTGGAAAATTTAATGCAATGTTATGGCGGTTCGGTGCAGAAAAACATTTAACCAAAAGGTAAAATAACTGTTGACACGGGAAAATATCTGTGCTAGACTATATTTAACCGAAAAGTTAAATGAAAGAGAGGTGACAGAAGTGGGTATTCAAAATACACTCAAAGCGCTATCCGATCCTGTCCGCAGGGAAATATTGGATGTGCTCAAATCCGGGCGGCTTCCTGCCGGGGAAATCGCAGAAAGATTTCCAATCAGCGGGGCGGCAGTATCCAAACACCTTTCCGTGCTGAAGGAGGCAGACCTGATCCGGGATGCCCGGGAAGGAAAATTTATTTTCTATGAGCTAAACACCTCTGTTTTGGAGGAAGTAATGCTTTGGATGAGTGGCTTGAAAGGAGAAGGAAAATGATTAAGAAAAATTGGAAGCTTTTGCTGATCACCTCTGTGATTATTCTGCTACCTGTGCTGGCGGGATTGATTTTGTGGAATCAGCTGCCGGAGCAGATGCCCACCCACTGGAATGCAAGCGGTGAGGTAGACGGCTGGGGCAGCAAGGCGTTTTCAGTATTTGGTACACCGGGAATTCTGCTGGCTGCCCAATGGCTGTGTGTGCTGGGTACGGCTGCCGACCCCAAGAAAGATAACCACCCGGAAAAAGTCCTGCATTTGGTTTTGTGGATCATTCCGGTTTTGTCTGTTTTGCTCCACGCCATTACCTATGCTGTGGCAATGGGCGTTGCGGTGAAGATAGAAGTGATTATGCCTGTGTTTATCGGACTTGTGTTTACCATTATTGGCAACTATATGCCCAAGTGCAAGCAAAACTACACCATTGGCATTAAAATTCCCTGGACCTTAAACAGCGAAGAAAACTGGAATAAGACCCATCGCTTTGCCGGCTGGTTGTGGAGCGCTTGCGGTGTTGTGATTATGCTCACCGGTTTTTTAGGCGGCTTTATAATCTTTTTTGGCATTACGCTTTTGATGGTCCTTGCCCCCATTGTTTATTCCTATACCCTTCACAAAAAGGGAATATAAATGAGAAAATCCGTCCGCGGCTGCGGACGGATTTTTTGATGGTTTCCATTAATGGCACTGTGTTTCCAGAGGTGCGATTTCCTGGGTGAAAGGATACATTCCCTCAGGCAGACAGGTAAAGGGCAGCTTTTTCAGGTCGGATGCCCCCGCACCTATGGTATCGGCAGCATAGATCAGATCCGTAAACTTACCATAGGGCAAACGGAAGGATGTATTTGCCTTTACAACGATCAAATCGTACAAGGTGGGTTCAATCCCGAAATGGCGGAATGCCTGGGGATCACCGGACTGGGTACAGCAGTTACAAAGGAGAATGTCAATCCTACCAAAGCGTACCACTGCGCATTTTCCCATATCTCCTGTGCCACCCCGGTTTGCAGGACCTTCCAGTGTGTATTTTCCATCGTGAAGGGACAGAACCTTGCCTTCTGCAACATAAGGTCCGGGCATACCGGGGGTAAATCCTGCACCCACAGAAAATTCCCCTGTGCCGCCCACACCCAGTGCAAAAGCCTTCTCCACCGCTGCCGGATCGACTACAAACAGACCGGCTTTCAGCGAGCTTCCCCGCTCTGTCAGGCGCATTGCCACAATGGGACTATCGCCCACGCAGCCACCATTGGGGGAGTCTGCGGATTCGGACAAAACGACCGGCTTTCCCGTGGTGTTTTTCTCGGCTATGTCAATAATTTCGTCCACGCTGAGCATATTTGGCTGCATTTCATCTCCCATCCCTGCCAAACGTTGGGCAAGAAGATTTGCATAGAGTTTTGCAGTGCTGGCTTCCTGGGCAATCACAACCACCCGGCTGGCAATTTCCGGAATATCCAGCCAGGGCTGCACCGGGAAAATGGTAAAGTCCAGAATTGCTTTCTGCGCCATCAGCTCCTTGCCCCAGGCAATTAACTGACCGAACGCACCCTCATCGGAAGTATAGCCTGCCGGAGGAACGAGCATCGGCACAGCCTTTGTCACCATACACGGCTTTTTGCCTGCAAGGATCCCCATCAAAAACTTTGCTGCCCGGTAACCGGTTTCGTAGAAATCCCGATGGGGATACGTCTGATAACCGCAGACAATATCGGCATTTTCCAGCAGCTTTTCCGTGATATTGGCATGCAGATCGAAGGATGCGGCAATGGGTTTATTTCCCGCAAGGGCACGCAGCTTTTCCAAAAGAACGCCGCAGGCATCATCGCAGGACTCTGTGCAGGTTGCACCGTGCAAGGATGCATAAATTCCGTCAAATTCCGTTTCCTGGATTGCCTGCTCCACCTGCGCCAGCAGGTATTGCAAGGTTTCGTCGGACACCCGACCGCCGGAGCCGGCATGGAGAAAAATCGTGGGAATCACTTCTCCACCGGCTTCCCGGATGGCATCCACACCACCGCTGACCGCATTGCGGGTGGTCATCAGTTCGGAAAAGGATGGCTGCGCAAACTGGGAGCGACCGGCAACCACGGGGTTAAAGGTGTTGGTTTCCTGATGAAAACGAAAAACCAAGATTTTTTTCATAAGTCAGACCTCATTTTAACAGTGTTTCCAGCACCTTGCCATCAGCCTCCGGAAGGGTTTGTCCGAAGGTTGCCGCCAAAGTGGGAGCAACATCTACGATATTGGCCCTTGCCACAACTGCCCCATCTTTGAAGGAAGGGCCGTGTGCCATAAAGATCGGCTGCGGACCTTTTTCCGGCAAATAGCCGTGACCGCAGGATTTCTTTCCGGTTTCCACAGTGGGACGGTTATCAAATTTACTGCCGAAGGAAAAACCCTCCTTGGCTTCCACCATAAAGCTGTATGGTCCGCTTTGACCGTATTTTTCCAACAGTTCGTCTTTTGTGAAAATCTTTTCAATGGGGTATTTTCCGCTTTCCTGTAAATCTTGCAGGAAGGCATACACCCGGTCGTAAAGCTTTTGGTTGGTGTTGTCCCGGAGATAGACCATAGTGGAAGGTCCGGTGGCTTGGGTAAATGCCTGCCACTCATAGAGCTTTCCATCCGGAGCAAGCTGGATCAGTCCTTCTTCTTTGAAAAGCTTATTTAAGTGAATAAACGTGTCATACTCCATCTGTCCGTGGTCGGAAAGAATAACAAAATCCGTCTGCTCCAAAA
The DNA here is from genome assembly GCA_045656945.1 of Faecousia sp. Classification (GTDB taxonomy): domain Bacteria; phylum Bacillota; class Clostridia; order Oscillospirales; family Oscillospiraceae; genus Faecousia. Next base: position 10,588 of record JAZOSD010000030.1, on the reverse strand, counting down.
CCCCGGCATCCTCCATGGCGGAAAGCACATCGCCCAGCCACAAATCCGTCTGATCCAGCGCAGCGGTAATATGGTCGCCAAACAGACCCTTTGCGTGGCGCATAGAGTCTAACAGGCAGTTGTGGATCAAAATCACATCCGGCTGTGCATTGCGGATAAGAGAGCAGGTGTAACCCATAATGAAGGCATCGAACAGCTTTTCCGTGGGAACACTTCCCCGCACAGAACGGGGGAACAGGTGCAGATTTTCCTTCACTGCCTGCAGTGCCACTTCATCGGAGCCTTGCTCTGCAAAAATCTCCTCCACCCGGTCACCTTCTCCGGGATAATAGAAGAAATATTCGTTGATCACATGGTCGATATTGGGATTGCAGGCGGTAATGGGCCAGTACACACCGGCAGTTGTCAAACCTGCCCGTTTGGCAGCGGCAAAAAGATCCTCTGCATATACATTGGTATAATGGGTAGGCCAGTGGGGAATGCCATCCTGCCAGGTGCTCACAGGGAAATTGTTATAAACACCGTGCTTATAGGGATAACAGCCGGTCATTAAAGAAGTGTGGGCAGGATAGGTACAGGCGGGATACACGGTCAGAACCTTGTCCACCTCTGCCCGCTTGCCCAGAATTTTCTGAAAATTCGGCTTTGTTGCCAGATACGCAATATCCTCCCGGACCATGGCGTCCATGGAAAGCACAAACAGCTTCTTTTTCATATTAAGCCTCCACAGATTTGGTGGCTACAATATCGACACCGCAGCCACAGATGTCAGGAATAATTACATCGTAACACTTGACCGGGGTTTTTACAACGGTTTTCCGGATAATCTCCATACAATCGAAGATTTTTTCCTTAGGCAACGGTTTGCCGGAGCGCACAGGCAGCAGGTCGTTTTCCACTCCATCCATTTTAACCGTGGTGGTCAGGATACGCACAGGATGGGCATACTCGGTATTTGCATAATCTAAGCCACGCTTGCAGCTGTAGCCTTCTGCAGAGAGAACCTTTTCCCCGTCACCGGTTACCTGAATGTGACAACCTCTGGGACAAACAGTACAAATAATTTCCTTTTTCATCTTACTTGTCCTCCTTGATCACTTCCACGGTGACACTGTCGCCGGTGAGCTTGCCGGTTTCAATGCTTACATGGTTCATTTCACCGGGATTGACCCGGAATTCTTTGTGGGAGTAGATTACTTCATCCCCGCAACGGGCAACAAGCCGTACATTCTGCTCCGGCTGCAGCACCCGGAAATAGACACTTACCTTACCGTCAGGCTCGTTTGCATCGATGGTCTGGGGGCAGAGGTAGCGCACATTCCGTCCGGTCACACAGGAAACAGTCTTTTGTGGGTTGTTCAGCTTGCCCATAGCATACCGGGCGGCAAATTTACCAGCCTGCGCGCTTTCTTCGCTTACATTGTCCACAAGGTCATTAACATGGACCACATTGCCGCAGGCAAACACGCCGGGGGCGGAGGTTTGCATATACTGGTTTACTGCCGGGCCGTTGGTGATGGGGTTGATGGCAATGCCGGCCTTTCTTGTCAGCTCGTTTTCCGGCATCAGACCCACAGAGAACAAAACAGTGTCGCATTCCACAAATTCTGCCTTCTGGGAAATGGGCTGCTTTTTCTCATCCACAGGAGCGACCCAAACACCGGTCACCCGGGTATCGCCTTCGATTTTTGTAATGGTGTGGGCAAGCTTCAGGGGAATACCAAAATCGTCCAGGCATTGCACTCGGTTGCGGGTCAGACCTGCCAGGTAGTCCATCAGCTCTACCACCATAACCACCTTTGCGCCCTCCAGGCTCATACGGCGGGCCATAATCATACCAATATCACCGGAGCCGAGAATGACCACCTTCTTACCCACCATAATATTCTGGCGGTTTACAAGACGCTGGGCAGAACCGGCAGTATAAAGACCAGCAGGACGGGTGCCGGGAACCATAATGCTTGCCCGGGTCTTTTCCCGGCAACCCATTGCCAGCACAATACTCTTTGCCTGCACGCAGGTCAGTCCGTACTGACTGGAGGTGCAGACCACTTCGTTTTTCTGGTGATCTACTTCCAGCACCATTGCGCCCAGCATTGCTTCTACGCCCAATTCCTTTGCCTTTTCCACGAAACGGCCATAGTACTCAGGACCGGTTAGCTCCTCGTTAAAACGATGCAGACCGAAGCCGGGATGGATGCACTGCTGCAAAATGCCGCCCAATGCGTTATCCCGCTCAAGGATCAAAACTTTGTTTGCGCCCTCTTCCTTTGCGGCAATGGCAGCTGCCAAACCGGCAGGGCCACCGCCTACAATGGCAACGTCACAGTTTACATAATACATAAGGGCACCTCCTTAGCGGGTACTGCCGGTAACCATATAAGAACCGGCATTGTTTTTGTTGATTTCGGTCACATCGCAGCCTAGCTCTCTTGCCAGAATCTCAATGACCTTCGGGCCGCAGAAGCCGCCCTGACAGCGTCCCATACCGGCGCGCACACGACGCTTGACTGCATCCACGCTTTTTGCGCCCAGGGGGCGGTGAATGGCATCCAGAATTTCTGCCTCGGTGACAGTTTCACACCGGCAGATCACATTGCCATACAGAGGATTTTCCTTTACGAGGGCTTCCTTTTCTTCCAGCGTACATTCGCTGAACTTTACAATGCCCTTGCGCTTGGAGATAAAGTTCTCCTTCCGCACCCAGCCAGCACCTCGCATTAAAAGCTGCTGGACTACATAAGTACCCATTGCCAGTGACAGGGTCAAGCCGGTGGAACGGACACCGGACAGGTTTACATAACCTTCCAAATCCTCCCAGATATCAAAATGCAGACCCTCGGGGTTACGGTTGGGGCGCAGTCCGCAGTACTGGGTGATGGTGTCCCGGACATTTACATTGGGAATGAGATTTCTCACATCTGCTGTGATGGAGGCAAGACCCTCTGCGGTGGTGGACTTGTCGGTTTTGCTCTCCTGATCCTCGGCAGTGGGACCAACCAGCATATTGCCATGGATGGTGGGACACATCAGCTTGCCTTTTGTGATCTTGGTGGGGATGGGCAGGACAATGTGATTGACCTGACAGGAGGTATTTTTATCCAGAATAAAGAACTGACCCTTCCGGGCAACCACCTTATATTCTGCTTTTCCTACCATTTCCGCGATCTCGTCGCAGTAAAGACCGGCACAGTTAATAATGTATTTCGTTTCAATCTCCTCACCGGTGGTCTGCACGGACTTTACCTTGCCACCCTCGGTGGTAATACCGGTGACACGGGTGTTGAGCAGGAAGCGAACACCGTTTGCATAGGCATTTTCCGCATAAGCCTGCACCAGAATGAAGGGGTCGATGATGCTCTCTCTGGGGATATAAAGACCGCCCTTGACCTCCGGATTTAAGTTGGGTTCCATTTCTAAGAGTTCTGCTGCAGTTTTATATTCCACGTCGTAAACGTGGTTTTTAAATGCCTTTTCCTTAATGGCAGGCAGCTGCTGGAACTGCTCCTCAGTAATAGCAGGCAAAATCGCACCGATCCGGGCAAAGGGAACATCCAGATCCCGCACAAGCTCGTCATACATAGGATTTGCCGCAACCACCAGCTGGCTTTCCAGAGTTCCGGGGGAAGCGTCATAGCCGGTGTGGATAATGGCGGAGTTGGACTTGGAGGCATCGCCGCCCACATCCTCATTTTTCTCTACCACAATCACATCTACTTCGTACTTAGATAGTTCCCGGGCAACGGCACAGCCGACCGCACCGGCACCGATCACAACAACATCTGTTTTCAACATTTTCGCACCTTCCTGTTTTATTTTCAGATTACCACAAGAGTATAACTCATAGTCATAATGTTGTCAAGAAGTTTGCAAGATATTTTCAACAAAAAGCAAAAGAGGGGCAAAGCCCCTCCCAAAAAGTATGGACGGGAGCAAGCCCCCGCCCTACAAAATTATTTTACAACAATGACCTTTGTGCCGGCTTTTTCCAGAGATTTGACCGATTGCTTGCTGGCATTAAAGTCTGTGATTACCAGATTGATCTCTTTTAAGGTGCAAACATTATTCATTGCCCGCACGCCTATTTTGGTGGAGTCTGCCAGTGCCACCGCTTGCCGTGCATTGATCACCAGATTCCGGTGCAATCTTGCCTCACCGATGTGGAAATCGGTGATCCCCTCTTCGGTGATGCCGCCAATGCCGATAAAAGCCTTGTCCACATTAAAATGGAGCAGATTTTCTTCTGCAGGAAAGCCGGATAAGGTCAGCTCCTTGCCTCTTACCTGTCCACCGGGAAGAATCACTGTACAGTCCGGAATTTCGCTTAGCTCCACCGCTGTGCGCAGGGCATTGGTAAAAACTGTCAAAGGTCCAATGTTTTTCATATATTGCACCATTGCCTGCACTGTGGTGCCAACGCCCAGAAAAACCGTATCTCCCGGTGTGATCAGCTTGGCAGCAGCTTGGGCAATGGCATTTTTTTCTTCGGAATTGGTTTGGGATCGGCTGGCATATTCCGGTTCAGAGCCCAGAGCGATGTTTACCGCAGCACCGCCGTAAACTTTTCGAAGAACGCCTTGTTTTTCCAGATCGTCCAGATCCCGGCGCACGGTTTCAATGGAAATGCCAAACTTTTCCATGAGCTCATAATTGCTTACCGTCTTTTGCTGGTTGATCAGCTCCACGATCTGATTTCTTCTTTCCAGTTTCATTGCCGTATCTCCCCAAAGGTTGTCAAAATGTTGTCAAAACAAGTATGCCACATTTGGTAGCTTCTGTCAAGTATAGACATCTCTTTCTGGGGCAAACTGGAAAAGAGCAAAGTGATAGATGAGGATTTATAAAGGGGTGGAAATATGCTTACATCCTACTGGCGTACATTATTTATATATCTGGTGCTGATCGTGGTGATCCGGTTGATGGGCAAGCGGCAGATCGGACAAATGGAGCCGTCGGAATTTGTGGTGACCATGTTTGTGGCAAATCTGGCATCCATTTTAATGGAGGATGTTTCTCTTCCGCTGTATGCGGGACTGATCCCTATTTTTACGGTTTTAGGTCTGGAGCTGGTGCTGGCGGGACTTTCTATGCGGAGCATTAAGATCCGAAAGCTTTTATGCGGCAAGCCGGTGATTTTAATTGAGAACGGAAAGATCATTCAGGAAAATTTGCGGAAAACCCGGGTGACCCTGGATGAACTGACCGGACATTTGCGGGAAAAGGATGTGCTGGATCTGCAAAGTGTCCAGTATGCCATTTTGGAAACCAACGGAAATCTATCGGTGTTTCCTTTCCCAAAGGAGAAACCGGCCAGTGCAAAAGAGGCGGGGATTCAGGTAAAACGCCAGTATTTCCCCATTACCATTATTTCTGACGGAAAACTGATGAAAGAAAATCTGTCCGTAGCCGGCAAGGATGAAAAATGGGTAAAAAAGGTTCTGCAGCAGAAGGATGCCAGCATAGACGATACCTGGCTTTTGACAGTGGATGGCGGGGACAAGATCCTCTTTTACCGGAGGGATAACTGATATGGGCAAACGTTTCTGGCTGGGTGTAGGGATTTTGGCGTTTTTCCTCCTGTTAGGCATTGGGGAAATCCTTATCAATTAAAAAAGCGGTCTATCTGTTAGGTGAAGTTTTCGCAAAAGCGAAAGTGAAGTTGCGTTGCAGTGAAGTTTGTGCATTTGCACAAGTGAAGTTAAGTTTGCCCATAAAAACACTTTCGTAGAAAACTTCACTACGCAGTAACTTCACTATCGAAGATAACTTCACTTGCCCGAAGGGCAAACTTAGTTGGCGGATGTTTTCATCCGCCAGTGCCGTGGGCAAGGTCATAAATTGCCTGCGCCAGAAATTCCGCAGATAAAAGCGCCTCCTGCCGGGTGTTGCCCGCAGCACCCATTTCCACCAACACCATCCCGGGCATTAAATCCTGATTAAACCGGGAAGCACGGAGGTTGAGCTGACGGCAGATCCCCGGCTGATTTTTCTCCAGCTGGGCGTGCAGCTTCACTCCAAGGGAAAAATTTTCCTGCCAGTTGGGGTGGCTCAGCCCGGCAGTGTGACTTCCCAGCACCACCATCATTTTTGCCGCAGACCCGGCAGAGGTGGAAAGACTATGTCCCACCTGATTGCCGGATTTGTCGGTGACCGCATCCCGGTGGAGATCCAGTACAAGTTGGATGGAGGGGTACTCCTTCAAATACTGCAAAACCCGTTCCCGGGCGTTGCTGTAAGAGCCGTTATAAGAGGGATGGTCGTGAAGGGTGCGGTCGTGGATCACGCAAATCCCCTTTTGGGTCAGGCTTTCCGCCAAATGGGCACCAACGGATAGCATATTGTAATTTTCGTCCAGTGTGCGATAGGGAGAGGATTCAGCATACCCTTCTGAGTTTACATAACTTTCTGTTCCGTGGGTATGAAGGATCAAAACCGTAGGCTTGTCCCCGGTCAGCTCCCAGGAAAGGGGCTGCATCAGGGCGGCAGCGGGATCCACATCAAAGCCGGAAGAATTGCGTATGGACAGCAAAGACGCATCCTCCGGAGAAAAGGATACCGCAGGCGCAAAAGGGGCAATGGTTTCCGACAAAACAGATAAGGTCTCCTCCGGCGGGGTTTGATTCGGTTCTGTGGTTTCTTCCGGAGGCTTTTGGTGATCCGGTTCCGGGAGCCGAACAGATCTGCCTGTTTCCAAGAATAAAATGATCTGCGCCACCTTCTGCCGACTAAGTGTTTGCAAGGCATTGTCCAAAATACCACCGCTGAGCAGTCGAAAAAGAACTGCGCATACAATTACCGCTGCGCCTACCTGTAAAGTCTTTCGTTCCAAAAAACAGCCTCCTTTTAATATATTATGATCTATTAAGCATTGAAAAAGGGCGCGCCTTTTGGCACACCCTTTCTCTGTCTACGATATTTTAATTTGGCTTTTTCCACTTGGGGCGGGAGCGCAGCTCCTGCCGCAGGTTTTCAAAAAATTCCGTCAGAAGCTTTTTGCTTTCTTCCTCCCGCACACCCTTGACCACTTCGGGATGGTGGTTGAAATCCATAGAAAACAAATCGCATACGGAGCCGCAAGCACCGCATTTATCGTCGGATGCTCCAAAGACCACCTTGGGAATGCGAGCGTTAATGATCGCACCGGCGCACATAGGGCAAGGCTCCAAGGTTACATATAAGGTGCAGTCCCAAAGCCGCCAGCCACCTAAATTGTTACAGGCGTTGGCAATGGCTTCAATCTCTGCGTGACCTAAGGCGGTTTTCCCGGTTTCCCGGCGATTTCTGCCCTTTCCGACAATTTCTCCATTTCGCACGATCACACAGCCAACCGGCACTTCTTTTTCCCGGGCGGCTTCCTTTGCCAGCTCCAGTGCCGCATCCATAAATTTCAGATATTCCACAGCCTGCCCTCCCTCTTAAAAGTAGGGGCGCGCAAAGCCTCCCTTGTGTAAAGGGCGGTGGCACGGCGTAAGCCGTGACGGAGGGATTGTAATGGTTCAACAAAACAATCCCCCAGTCAAAAATCAGAGATTTTTGCCAGCCCCCTTTGCACAAGGGGGGCCATTAGCGGACGACCAATGGTCGCCCCTACGAATTCAATCATAACCTAAGGACAGCTTGCCGTCAAGAGGGTTATACCACGATTTCTTTGCGAATAAAACAGAACGGTGTAACTCTGTTGCCCTAAGCGAATTGTCCATTGTCAATTGTCAATTTTAATGGTATAATAGTCAAAAGTATTTTAAGGAGAACATTATGAAGACCCTTTTACATATTTGCTGCGCCCCTTGTGCCAATCAGTGCATCGAGGTGCTGCGGGAGGATCATTTTGAGGTGACCGGCTTTTGGTATAACCCCAATATCCACCCCTTTACAGAATACCGATCCCGGCGCAACTGCCTGCGGGATTATGCCCAGACCATCGATCTTCCCCTGATCGAGCAGAACGATTACGCTCTGCGGCCCTTTGTGCGGGAAGTGGCGGAGGACATTGAAAACCGTTGCGTCAAATGCTACGAAATGCGGCTTTTTGAAACGGCAAGACAGGCAAAGGAGGGTGGCTTTGACAGCTTCACATCTTCCCTGTTCATCAGTCCCTACCAGAACCACGAGTTAATGAAGGAAACTGCGGAAAGAGCCGCTGCACAGTACGGTGTGGAGTTTCTGTATCGGGATTTCCGTCCCTGGTTCAAGCCGGGACAGGAAAAAGCCAGAGAGCTTGGCTTTTATATGCAGAAATATTGCGGCTGCGTATTTTCCGAGGAAGAGCGGTACCTGAAAAAAAGTAAGATTATCCCATAACACAAAGGAGAAATTATGGAGTTAAATTTGATTGCCCCCTGTTTATTTGGCTTGGAGGGCATTGCCGGTGACGAGCTGCGCCGGCTGGGAATGGAAAATGTCCGGGTGGAGGACCGTCGGGTCCTGTTTACCGGTGACGAAGCTGCCCTTGCCAAGGCAAATATTTGTCTGCGCACCGGTGAGCGGATTATGGTGGTGCTGGCGCAGTTTGAAGCCAGAAGCTTTGAAGAGCTGTTTCAGGGTGTTTACCGCACCCCGCTGGAGCAGTTTATTCCCGCAGACGGTCAGTTTCCGGTGAAGGGTCACTGCTTAAACAGCCAGCTGATGAGCACATCCGATTGTCAGGCAATTATCAAAAAAGCTGCCTCCCGGCGGCTGGGTGAAAAATACGGAATTTCCTGGCTGCCGGAGACCGGCGTGAAATTCCAGATGCATTTCACCATTCTAAATGATAAGGTCACCTTGTCCCTGGATACCTCCGGACAAGGTCTGCACAAGCGCGGCTACCGGGCGGTGGGCAACGATGCCCCCCTTCACGAAACCCTGGCTGCCGGTATGATCCAGCTGACCCGTTTCCGTGGCAGAGAGTATTTTTGGGATCCCTTCTGTGGCTCCGGAACCATCCCCATTGAGGCGGCACTGATTGCAAAAAACCGCGCCCCGGGTCTGAACCGCCATTTTGCGGCAGAGGAATTTCCCTGGATGCCCAAGGAAGTCTGGAAACAGGTAAAAGAAGAGGCACAGGACAAGGAATTTAACGGACAGTACCGGATCGTGGGATCGGACAGCGATCCTGCCTGCGTATCCCTTTCCTTTGCCAATGCCCGCAAAGCCGGTGTTTCCGATTGCGTTACCTTTAAGGATGGGGATGCCACAAAAATGAGCCTGCCTGCGGAAAGCGGTATCATTGTTTGCAATCCCCCTTACGGTGAGCGAATGATGGAACAGCAAAGCGCCCAACGGCTGTATAGTGCCTTGGGCCGTCACCTGAAATTTGCCAACGACTGGAAGAAATTTGTGATCACCTCCGAGCCGGAATTTGAGCATTATTTCGGCAAGCGTGCAGACAAAAAACGGAAATTTTATAATGGCAAAATCAAGTGCGATTATTATATGTTTACCGATAACAGCAGAAAGAAGAAATAAAATGAAGCATCTGTTTATCATCAATCCCGCAGCAGGTAGCCGCGATCGGACTGAAGAATATAGAAAAAAGATCGAGGCAGCTTGCAAAGATCTGGAATATCGAATCGAAGTTTCAACAGGACCGGGGCAGTGCCGCCAACTGGCAAAAGAGGCAGCAATGACCGGGGAAGAATACCGGATCTATGCCTGCGGCGGTGACGGAACGCTCAACGAGGTGGTGTCCGGTGCGGCAGGCTATGAAAATGTGGCGGTTACCGCCTTTGCCGGCGGCAGCGGAAACGATTTCATCCGGATGTTTGACCACCCGGAAGCCTTTCGAGATCTTTCCCAGCTGCTGGATGCCAGGGTGGAAACCTTCGACCTGATCCGCTGCAATGATGATTACAGCCTGAATATCTGTTCTGTGGGTTTGGACGCCCGAATCGGAACGGATGTTTCCCGGTATAAACGGCTGCCTCTCCTTCACGGCTTCCGTGCCTATGCGGCATCTACTGTGATCAATGTAATCAAAGGAATCGCAGAGCATTATGTGATTGAAGTGAACGGCGAAGTGATCGACGGTAATAAGACCATGATCTGCGCCTGCAATGGTCGCTTTTACGGTGGCGGCTTTAATCCGGTACCGGATCCCGACCCCACCGATGGAAAAATGGATGTGCTGGTGGTGGAAAAGGTATCCCGGCTGCAGGTTGCCGGTGTGGTGGGTAAGTACAAGGCAGGAAAATATAAAGAGCTTCCCCATCTGGTGCGCCACTATCGCACAGATCGCCTGAAAATTGTCTGCGACAAGCCTACCCCCATCAATCTGGACGGTGAAATGCGCACCTATCAGGAAGTGGAATTTACAATAGCCCCGGAAAAAATCCGGTTTTTCTACCCCAAAAACCTATCGTGGAGCAAGAAAGTCTTAGCACAAGTGAAATGAACTTTGCATTTAAGGGGCGGCATCAGCCGCCCCTTTCAGTCTGTCAAAAAACAAGTTTTTTTGACAGACTGCAGAGGTCAAAGGAGCGCCAAAGACAAGCATCTCGCACTCGTCGGCGTATGTGGATACGGTAGAGGGCGAGATGCGCAGTAAGTCAAAACATCTTGCCAAGCTGGCACTTTTTTCAATCCCTCAGTCAAAAATCAAATAGATTTT
>JAZOSD010000029.1:0-3862 GCA_045656945.1 Faecousia sp. | reverse complement strand
CTTCTCCTTTGAGCGGGGCGGTATCCAGCCGGATATGGTGACGCTGTCCAAATCCATTGGCGGTATCGGTATGCCCATGGCTTTGCTGTTGATTCGGCCTGACAAGGATATTTGGAAGCCTGCTGAGCATAACGGTACTTTCCGGGGGAATCAGCTTGCCTTTGTGGCCGGTAAAGCCGCAATTGAGTATATGGCTGAGCATCGCCTGGATGAGGAAGCTAAGCGGAAGGGCGCGATCGTTGAAGAATTTATTCGTAACGAAATCCTGCCTATGGATTCCAGACTTTCATGCCGTGGTATTGGTATGATGTGGGGCATCGACTGCAGTGCGGTAGGCGGTGAGAAGCTTAGCGCATCGGTCGTTGAAAAATGTTTTGAAAAGAAACTGATCATTGAGCGGGCCGGCCGAAATAGCACCGTTGTAAAGCTCATGCCTGCACTGGTTATTGAAGATGCGGTGCTTATGGAAGGTCTGCGGATTGTGAAAGAAGCATTTGCCGCAGCGCTGAATGAGAAATAACACAAAAAGGATATAGAAAAGCAAGGAGATTGTTATGGAGAACGAACTGAAGCCCAATGAGGGAAAAAGTGTTGTAATTGAAGTAGACGGCCAGCGTTATGAGCGTCTGCCCATTCGCACACATCTGATTACCAATGAAGACGATATTGCGGATGTGGCAGAAAAATACGGCGCACCGGTGCTGAGCCAACCCGGAGATGTGCTGTTTATTACAGAAAAAATTGTGGCATGTACACAGGGACGCGCGATTCCCCTGAAGGATATTAAACCCAGAAAACTGGCGACATGGCTCAGCAACCGCGTGACAAAAACACCCCACGGTATAGGCCTGGGAATGCCTGAAACAATGGAATGCGCCTTGCGGGAAGTTGGTGTGCTGCGAATTCTGTTTGCAGCGTTTGTTTCCGTAATTGGTAAAAAATTTTTCCACAAAAAAGGTTGGTTCTACAATGTAGCCGGCTATCGCGCCCGTTCTATTGACGGTCCTTGTCACAATACAATTCCGCCCTATAACCAGTATGTTGTCCTTGGTCCGTTGGAACCTGAAAAGGTGGCCAAGCGTATCAAAGAGCGCATTGGTTACGATGTTTGTATTGCAGATATCAACGATTTGGAAGGCCAAATTCTGGGCACATCTTCCAAGACGCTTGATAAGAAACTGTATGCCCGCATTTTGAAGGATAATCCGTTGGGCCAAGACGATCAGCAGACACCCATGGGAATTATTCGCAAGGTTCAGTAAGAGAAACAAATTACACCTGATGAAGGGGAGGGAAGTCGCAACGAGAAAGATGATACAGCGTACTGAGGCTGTTATCCGCCTCAGTGCACTTGCCCGTAATATTCAAAATGTTCGCAGCCGTCTGAAGGACGGTTGCGAGATTATGGCGGTCCTGAAAGGGGACGGCTACGGCCACGGCCTGGCAGCTGTATATCCTACACTGAAAAAGAACGGTGTCAGCCAATATGCTGTTGCAATATGGGAAGAAGGTGCTGTGCTGCGCAGTGCAGGCTGTACAGACTCGGTTCTGATTTTAGGCGATACCTGTGATACGCAGTTGGATAAAATCGTCCATTATGGTTTAACGCCTACCATCTTTTCCGTTGAAACAGCTGCAAAACTGAACGCAGTTGCGGAACAGGCAGATGTTATTCAGCCCATCCAGATTAAGATTGATACTGGTATGAGCCGTATTGGATTTCCGGCAGGCGATTCCTGCACAGAAGCGGTTTTGGAAATTGCCAAAATGGGGAATCTGCGGATTGTAGGTGCGTATACCCATTTTTCCAGAGCAGACGAGCATGATGGCGTATCCGCTGCGATGCAGATGCAAAAATATCTGCAGACAGTGCAGAATATTGAACGCGCCGGCGTTCCTATTCCAATGAAACATGTGTCCAACAGTCCGGCTATTCTGCTTCGTCCGGAGGCACAGATGGACGCTGTGCGCGCCGGCGATGTTTTATTTGCCCTGTGCCCAGTGGACGAAGATTTGTGGAAAAGCGAGGGTTTTCAGCAGGTTCTGCACTGGTATTCCCTAGTTACCCATGTAAAAGAAGTTCCTGCCGGGACAGAAGTTGGCTATGGCGGCGCATTTACTACAAGCCGTCCAACTAAAATTGCCACCATACCTGTTGGGTTTGCGGATGGATACAGCCGCCGTCTTTCCAATAAGGGCAAGGTTCTGATCCGCGGGCAGGAAGCACCTGTGATTGGAAAAATATGTATGGATCAGTTTATGGTAGATGTGACAGACATTCCGGATGTACAAAGAGGGGACACGGTTACGCTGCTGGACGATCAACTGAGTGTGCTTTGGATGGCCAATCTGATTGATGCGAATGTGGACGAAATTGTTTGCGGAATTTCAAAACGCGTTCCGAGAGTTTATGAATAAAGGAGAAATCAACGTGAAGGAAAAAGGATATCTTCGCCGTGTGCTGAAAAATGCCAGTTTCGATAAAATGAAGCAGGCGATCCATACGGTGCATGAAAAGTCCGGCAAGAACAAGCTGGCGATTTTTTTGGATATGGCAATGTGTACACTGCGTTACGGTTCAGGCTATTACGATTATCAGATTTTTGGTTTCTACAATCTGAACGCAGCCCAGCGTAAAACCTATGTCACCCGCTTTATCAATAAAAAGCTGAACTTGTATTTGAACGATGTGGATTACTGCCATTACTTTGACAATAAAGACGAGTTCTACACCATGTTCGGCGAGTATACCGGTAGAGACTTTCTGGACCTCTCTCAATCATCCCTGGAAGATGTGGCAGCTTTTGTGGAGGGAAAAGATCAGATTTTCTGCAAACTTCGTGACAAGACCTGCGGCATCGGCTGTGAACGGCTGAACATCAGCGACTTTAAAAATGTGGATGCGCTTTATGATTATTTGAAGCAGAAGCAGTTTTATACCATTGAGGGCGTACTCAAGAATCATCCGGATGTTGCCAAGCTGTATGACAATGCAGTAAACAGCATGCGCATTATTACATTGATGGATGACAATAAAAAGGTGCACTGTCTGTATATTGTCCAGAAGATGGGCATGAACGGCGGCGTAGTTGATAACAACAGTATGTTCTCTCCGGTGGATATTGAAACAGGTCGGATGAAGTATCCTGCTCATTCCGGCGAGACAACCCTTGGTAACGTTTATACGGAGCATCCTAATTCTCATATTACAATTCAGGGCTATCAACTGCCTTGTGTAAAAGAAGCGGTGCAGATGGTGTTTGAAGCGGCGCAGAAAATCCCGCAGGTTCGTTTTGTGGGCTGGGATGTTGCTGTGACCGAGGACGGCCCTGTTATTATTGAAGGCAATACCTATTGCGCCCATGATTTCTGGCAGCTGCCGCCCCATACACCGGATAAAATCGGAATGCTGCCGACCATAACAAAACTAATCCCGGATTTTAAGTACTGATATGTAAAACAGCGGCACCCACATAGTTGGGTGCCGCTGCGATGTTATGGTTTAGCATTGCCTCGCGATTCTTTGTGTCGGATAATCCGATTGTAGACCAAAATGCCGATCACGCTGATTACCGCGGTGACAGCAAAGACAACGATTGCAAAGGTATAATCCTTTTCTGCCAGAGCGCTGCCGCCCAGTGTTGATGTAACGATTGACGGGATTCTGGCGATGGTGGAAATAATCAGCCACTCATGGAGCTTCATAGTGGTCAGGCCGGCGAAGTAAGAGATAAGGTCTTTTGGCGTTCCCGGAACCATCATAATGATAAAAACCAGGGCATTTCGTTTGCGGCTATCCCGCAAAAAGCGCATAGACCGGATTTTCTCTACGGAGAAAAATACCTCAACCAGTTTAACACCC
>JAZOSD010000028.1:0-48492 GCA_045656945.1 Faecousia sp. | reverse complement strand
GTTCCAGCTGAGCAGCGCCACCGTTGAACAGGCCGCCTTCATACTCACACAGGTACAGCTCGTCCATCATCTTATCGATATCGGTGCAGTCAGTACGCACCAGGTCAATAGACTTCTTCCAGTTCTTTTCGCCGCCACGCTCGAAAATATCGCGGAAAGCATCCAGCAGAACATAGTAGCCCTTGTTACGGCCGTAGCTTTCGTCGCCCAGGAACATGGTTGCCCACTGCTGGTCAGTCATAGCGGTAGTGCCGGAGTCGGACAGCATATCAATGGTCAGCATACCTGCGGGGAATGCGAACTCGTTGTAGTGAGTAGCCTTCAGTGCGCGCTCACGCTGCTCCACAGTTACTTCGGGAATGTTACGAGTGACATATGTAACGGAGCGGGGGGTCTTAACGTTCAGGGGATATTCTTTTGCCATGATTCTTACCTCCAATTATTTTTCAGAGGCACCCCGGTCATCGAACGGCTGTTGCGACTGGCGGACAGTACCAAAGTATATTTAGTGGACACTCCATTAATGTCCACTAAATATGATACCATTCTGTCTGGGGCTTGTCAATCAATTTTGTGGAATTCGGATACAATAGGAAGGTGGATTTTTCAGTGGTTTCCCTTGAATTATTCAAAAAATCGGATATAATATTTAAGATCGATTTTATTTGATAAT
This sequence comes from Faecousia sp., assembly GCA_045656945.1. Taxonomy (GTDB): domain Bacteria; phylum Bacillota; class Clostridia; order Oscillospirales; family Oscillospiraceae; genus Faecousia. The sequence continues at coordinate 47,819 of JAZOSD010000028.1, read as the reverse complement.
CCGAAGATAGAGAAAGGATACCATTGCTATGAGCAGCAATTCTATGTCCCGTCAGGAACAACGCAGTACACTTCTTGCCAATGAAGCCATTCCTCGATTAATTATCAAAATGTCCGTACCCACCATTGTAGCCTTTTTGATCAATTCCATATATTCTTTGGCAGATACATATTTTGTCAGCGGACTGGGAGATAGCGCTACTGCTGCCGTTAGTGTGAACAGCTCTCTGGATCAGCTGATCATGATGTGTGGGTCTATGCTGGCTGTTGGCGCCAACAGTTACATAGCAAGACTCTTGGGACAGGGGCAGGAGAAGAAGGCCAGCCAAGTGTTATCCACTTCATTTTTCCTTGCGTTTGGTCTTGGCCTGACTTTGACAATTATGGGTAGTATTTTTATGACGCCCATGGTTCGTATGTTGGGTGCTACTGCCGATTGTGAAAAATATACCATTGAGTATGCCACTTATGTCTTGCTTGCTGCGCCATTTATGGCCTCCAGTTTTGTTATGAACCAGTGCCTGAGAAGCGAGGGCAGCGCCACACTGAGTATGATCGGCATGGGCGCTGGCGGTATTTTGAATTGTATTCTTGACCCTATCTTTATTTTCGGGTTTGATATGGGTGTTGCAGGCGCATCCCTTGCAACTGCAATCTCCAAGCTGGTCAGTTTCGCAATTCTGATTTTCCCCTATATTACACGCAGAAGCATGCTTCACCTGTCTGCCCGTAATTTCAATTTCTGTAAAGATATCATTACGAAAGTTGTTTCGGTTGGATCTTCTTCCATGTTCCGTAGTGGCCTTGCGGTTGTGGCCGGCATCCTGCTGAACAATCTCGCCGGTGATATTGGCGGAGACCCGCTGCTGGGTGGCATCGGCGTTTCCACAAAGATCATGATGTTCCCCTTTAGCATTATTCTTGGCTTTGGTACCGGATTCCAGCCTGTTGCGGGCTTTAACTGGGGCGCGCGACGGTACGATCGCGTGCAGCAGAGCTATCGCTTCTGTTCGGTGGTGGCGATTGTTGGTGCAGTTGTTTTGTCATCCCTGTTGGCCATTTTTGCGGAACCTGTCATTAACCTGTTTGGTGAGGGCGGGGGACTAATGCAGAAATACGGAGCAATCTGTATTCGTCTACAGTGCTTGGCGTTGCCGGTTCACGCATGGGTTGCAGTTGTGAATATGCTGTGTGCAGGTTTGGGCAAAGCCAGAGGCGCCTTCCTGTTGGCTACTTCCCGTCAAGGCACCTGCTTTATTCCGATTTTGTACCCCTTGGTGTATTTCTTCCAGGAAAACGGTATTCTTGCTGTTCAGGCGGTTGCGGATATTCTTTCTCTTGTCATGGCAGTTCCGATTGCGATCATGGTGACCCGCGAGGTGAAAGCGGCACGCCAGAAGCTGGAGAAGGAAACCGAAGTTTCGACTTGACAAATATGGTATAATTCAATCGTATCTATAAGACACTTAAGGAGGTGAGCATTTGGACAAAGAGAGCATCAAAGTTGCTGCAACTAATCGAGAAGCCCGGCACGAGTATTTTATTGAAGAAGAATACGAAGCGGGTATTGAGCTGGTAGGAACTGAAGTGAAATCCATTCGTGCGGGTACCCTGAATCTGAAAGATGCCTGGTGCGGTATCAAGGATGGCCAGCTTCTTTTGAATCAAATGCATATCTCCCCCTATGATCACGGTAATCGCTTTAATGTGGATGCTCGTCGTCCCCGGAGATTGCTGATGCATAAACGTGAAATCATGCGCCTTTACGGAAAGGTTAAGCAAGATGGCTACGCATTGATTCCGTTGTCAGTCTACTTTAAGGGCAGCCGTGTGAAGGTTAAAATTGGCTTATGTAAGGGCAAAAAACTACACGATAAGAGACAAGCCGAAGCCGAGCGTGACGCCAAGCGTCAGATCGAGCGGGCTATGAAAGAGAGGTACTAATATGGCAAATCCTACTTTTAAGATCACCATGGAAAATGGCGGTGTGATCACCGGTGAACTGTATCCCGAAATTGCACCTCAGAGTGTTGCTAATTTCATCGATCTGGCTGAACATAACTACTATGACGGCTTGATTTTCCACCGTGTCATTCCCGGCTTTATGATCCAGGGCGGCTGCCCCGAGGGCACCGGCATGGGAGGTCCCGGCTACTGCATTAAGGGCGAGTTCTTCTTTAACGGTATTAAGAACGATCTGAAGCATAAGCGTGGTGTTCTTTCTATGGCTCGTTCTTCTTCTCCCAACTCCGCCGGCAGCCAGTTCTTCATTATGCACCAGGATGCCAAGCATCTGGATGGACAGTACGCTGCTTTCGGCAAGGTCACTTCCGGTCTGGAAGTGGTGGATGCCATTGCAAAGACCAAGACCGGCCGCAATGACCGTCCTGTGGAAGATCAGAAGATTGCTTCCATCACTGTCGAGCGTAACGGTGCTGCCTTGGCAGAACTGAAGAAACTTCCTGATCCCTACGGTAGATTCTAATGTATTTTCATCGGTGGGGTGCGCGTCATCCCACCACCCATATGGGGCCGTACTGGTTTCGACGGGGGTAGTGAGGCTGGATAAGCGGGCCGTGGCGCCTGACCACGATAAAACGGGTACCTTTAAAAATTAACTGACAACAATTCTGTTGCTCTGGCTGCCTAATTAGGCGCCCATCCGCCCCGGAAGGTCCACGAGCCGGGCTCGGGTGTGATTGAAGTGGAGACCGTGCGTGCGCAAAGCTTTGAGCGCACCACGCATAATGAAGCTACTAAGCTGTGCAGGGTGTTTGTTCCCGGCACAGTGAGGGAATGTAAATAACAAACTGCGCCCGGAGAAGTTCCTTCCAAGTTGCTTTCGGACAGGGGTTCGATTCCCCTCACCTCCACCATAAAAAAAGGCCGCCTGATGGCGGTCTTTTTTTACAGTGGAGGTAAGGAAACGGGAATCGAATAATCTAAATTGCAACACTCGGGTGGACTGTTCCTGACACCAGTGCAAACACTGGTGTCTACCTTAATTTTCTATCCACATATCTGTGGATAGAAAATGCAAACGATTCCCCTCACCTCCTACCGCCCTTCGAGACGGTCTTTTTTAATGGTGGAGGTGAGGAACCGGGAATTTAATAAATAAAATGCAAAAGAAATACAAAACTAAAATACCCCTCGCAACTATTACCGTCACGAGGAGTACTCTAATCTTATTTCACAATATCTCTTGCAACATAAACACCACTTGCAGATGCGTGGGACAAAGAATGGGTAATGCCGCTACCGTCACCAATAATATACAGTCCCTTATAGCAGGATTCCAGTCTTTCATTTACTTCTACTTCCATATTGTAGAACTTCACTTCCACGCCGTAAAGAAGTGTATCATCATTTGCTGTACCGGGTGCAACCTTGTCCAATGCGTAGATCATTTCGATAATACCATCTAAAATACGCTTAGGAAGCACAAGACTGAGGTCACCGGGAGTTGCCTGAAGTGTGGGTGTGATAAACGCTTCTTCAATGCGGTTTGAATTGGAACGGCGACCACGAATTAAATCACCAAATCGCTGAACAATCACGCCACCGCCCAGCATATTACTCAGCCGTGCAATGGACTCACCATATCCGTTAGAATCCTTAAAGGGTTCAGAGAAGTGCTTGGCTACCAAAAGTGCAAAGTTGGTATTTTCTGTCTGCATAGCAGGGTCTTCATAGCTGTGTCCATTTACCGTGATAATACCGTTTGTGTTTTCATTAACAACTGCACCCTTTGGATTCATACAGAATGTACGAACCTTATCGCCATACTCTTTTGTGCGATAAACAATCTTGCTTTCATATAATTCATCGGTCAAATGGGCAAACACTGCCGCTGGCAGTTCCACGCGAACACCGATGTCAACACGATTGGACTTTTTGGGGATATTCAGGTCACCACAGACCTGCTCCATCCATTTGCTGCCGCTTCTGCCTACGGAAACAATACACTTTTCACATTCATAAGTGACATCCTTTGTCTTTACCGTATAACAGTTGTCAATGACTTCAAGGGTACTGACAGGCGTATCAAAGAAGAAATCCACCTTATTTTCCAAGTAAGCATACAGATTTTCAAGAACCACATAGTTGATATCAGTACCAAGATGGCGAACAGATGCATCCAATAAGTGCAGATCGTGCTGAATGCACAATGTCTTAAAGCGAGAACCTGCAGTTGAATACAATTTTGTTCCTTCGCCACCAAATTTTAGATTGATCTCATCCACATAGTGCATCAGGTCCAATGCTTTCTTTTTGCCGATATACTCATAAAGCGTGCCCCCAAAATCGTTGGTAATATTATATTTACCATCGGAAAATGCGCCTGCACCGCCAAAACCGCTCATAATCGAGCAGCTTTTACATCCAATACAGGTTTTGATCTTGTCGCCGTCAATAGGACAGTGCCGCTTACTTAATGCGTGACCGGCTTCAAATACGGCTACTTTCAGCTCCGGCTTTTGCTGCATTAGTTCATAGGCAGCAAAAATACCGCCTGGGCCTGCACCAATAATAATGACATCATATTTCATAGAGAATCCTCCTAAACAACACATAGTTAGAAACATACCAACTGAGTATAACATAATTATTGCAAAAAGTAAATATATCAGCTTGTATGTAAATATCTCCGTAAACAGACAAAAGCCAACCCATTTGGATTGGCTTTTGCTAATTTACATTTCTTCACCGGAGATATTAACACCAGCAGATGTAAACATAGGTATCAGCTTAAAGGAATGTAAAGGAAAAATCATTGCCGAAGGTTTTTTACATCAAAGGTATAGTTTTTAGAAACCGTACCGTCTATAACAATGCAGTAAACATAGCTTGTGTTCTCTTCAAGTCCACGCATTGTTGCCTTATAGGAATACACCCCTTCAATTTCGGTTAATTTTGCAACAGCAGAGGAGACAGAATGTTCAACCGGGAACAGATCTCCATTCATATCCGCTTTCAATGGAAGTTGTTTTCATTGAATGTCATCAAGTTGCCAATTTGCACCAACATATCCAGATTAGTAATAATTCTTATTCCACATTTGGCATTAACAAGTGGAAATAACTTTTTTCACTTTCCAATATGCCCTCTTTTCGTAACTGACTAATCTGCACAGATAAACCACTGCGATCAACCTCCAGATAGTCTGCCAGTGCCTGCCTGTCAAAAGGAATAGTGAAGGAATTACTATTTTGAAGCTTTGCCTGATAAGCCAAATATGCTAATAGTTTTTGTCTGGTAGTACGCTTGGATGTAACCTCGATTTTCTGGTGAAGCATCAGGCTTTTATTCGCTACAAGCCGAAGAAGATTGTAAATCATACGATTGTGAAAATCACAGGCATTGGAGCAGCAAGAAGCAACACGGCGACTATCCAACATCAAGACTTTTCCGTCCTGATCCGGAACAACACTGACCGGCAAAGCTTGCGCATCTGAAAAAGCATAAGCTTCACCAAAAATCTGTGCAGGACCAATGTGGCTGAGAACACTGCGATCTCCATAATAATCCTCCCGGATAATTTGCACAGAACCGGATAGGATCACACCGATCCGGTAGGTTTCATCCCCTTCCTGTAGAACCGGTTTCCCCTTTTTCATTTCTAAAATCCGTGCGCCAAGACAACCAAGCATATTCTTAAATTCTACCTGAGATATCCCATCAAAAAGTGGACATTTTTCTATGAGCGCATAAATTTCTTCCATAATTTTCTCCTTTTGTTGAAATTTCAACATACAATCTAGTAACAGTATAGTATGATACTATCACAAAGTCAAGGAGGTGTTGTATATGACGATTATTGGAGGATGCCAGGGAAAACCCCGCACGCCAACTATTGTTGAAAAAGTTTGTCCGAATTGTGGAAATGTGATTGAACTATTTTCAATTGACACACAAATGCCTTGTGAGCATTGCGGTTTTGTTGCTTATAACGATACCCTTAGTTGTGTTCAGTGGTGTCAACACGCAAAGCAGTGTGTAGGAGAAGAGATGTACAACCATATGATGGAAGTCCTTGCGCTTCAGAAGAAGCAAAAGGAGGAGATCGCTTGATTCGGAAAATCATAAAAATTGATGAAGATAAATGCAACGGCTGTGGCCTTTGTGCCACAGCCTGTCACGAAGGTGCCATTGGGATTGTAGATGGAAAAGCCAAGCTAATGCGGGAAGATTACTGCGACGGACTTGGTGACTGTCTTCCCGCCTGCCCTACCGGTGCGATCACATTCGAGATGCGGGAAGCTCCTGCATATAATGAGGCAGCCGTTCTAAAAGCAAAACAGTCTGCTACAGCACAAAAAATCATTAATTTCGCACCGGAAAGTATGCTCTCCAATTGGCCTGTACAAATCAAGCTTGCGCCAATCAATACACCTTATTTTGATGGTGCAGACCTTTTGATCGCAGCCGATTGTACTGCCTATGCATATGCAAACTTTCACAATGATTTTATAGACAATCGTGTCACCTTGATCGGTTGTCCAAAATTGGACAGTGTGGATTACTCCCAAAAGCTTTCAGCAATTTTTCAGCGCAACAATATTAAAAGCATTACGGTCGTTCGGATGGAAGTCCCCTGCTGCGGTGGCATTGAATACGCTGTAAAACAAGCATTGCTGGCAAGTGGTAAAGCACTGCCCATACAGATTATAACGATTTCAACAGACGGAAAAATCTTAAATGGATAAACCCATCATACAATAATAAAAGCACCCCAACGGGGTGCTTTTATTACTGTTTTTTCATTTGGTGTATGAAAAAGAATATCGACGCTATCAATATACATACAACATACAAAAGAATTAGAAGTAAATGGGTGCCAACTTTTTGAAAATTCCCACTAATCAGTGCTTTTTCCAGTTCTACTGCGTGAACAAAGGGCAATACATTTGCTATTTTTTTGAATGTTCCACCTACCAAATCTAAATCAAACCAAATACCGGAAAGCCATGCAGACAGATTTGTAAGCAGCGCGCCACAAATACCTCCTACCTGTTTTACGCCGAGCATACTGCCACACAAAAGTCCTAATGCAATATTGAAAACCACCATAGGGATCGCGCCAAGGACGGCATACAAAATATGAATGCTAACGGTTAATCCTAAAGCAATTGCAAGCAGATAACAAATAACCATTTGTCCCAGCGCAATTGGTAAAAACGGAAGCATATAGCCTAGTACAAAATCAAAACCTTTAAGTGGTGTGGTATATAATCTTTGTAAGAGTGCAGTTTCCCGGTCCTTTGAGACTAAAGTTGCAGAAAACAGTGTTATAAAAGACAATCCGAACACTGTAATTCCCGGGGTCAGCGTATCTATTTCAAACAGGCTTACCGGGATATTTGCCTGGATTGCACTTAGCAAAAGCAATAAAACCGAAGGAAAGCCAAAACCAAAACAAAGATTGATTGGATCACGCAAAATTTCTTTTGCACACCGTTTGGCAAATATCATTGCTCTCATATTGCGCTCTCCTTTACAATGGTAATAAACGTCTTTTCAAAGTTATTCGTTCCGGCTTTTTGATTTAATTCTTCAACCGTTCCCATAGCAAGGATCCTTCCTTCTTTCATAATGGCGATCCGGTCGGATAGGGACTCAGCTTCTTCCATATAATGGGTTGTCAAAATCACTGTTATTTTCCCTTTTAATGATCGAATTGTATCCCATAGATTATGTCGTGCGATTACATCCAGACCAAGGGTCGGTTCGTCTAAAAATAAGATTTCAGGTTCGCTGATCAGTGCCATTGCAATACTTACACGGCGTTTCCATCCCCCGGACAACTTATCTGTCTTTCTTTGCATAACTTCCGCTAATGCGAAAAGCTTTGACATTTCTTGAATTTTTTCATTGGTTTTTTCTTTCGAATAACCATATATACCACAAATCAATTCCAGGTTTTCTTTTACAGATAGATTTGGCGCAATGGCAGTTTCCTGCGGCGAAACACCAATTAGTCTTTTTACCTTTTCTGGATTTCTAACAATACTATAACCTCCAACAATAGCATCTCCTTCAGTTGGATTTGTCAAACACGACAGCATTTTAATCACTGTGGTTTTTCCTGCTCCGTTAATTCCCAGCAAAGAAAACAATTCCCCCGGTTGAATTTGAAAATTCAACTTATCTACGGCAGTTAATTTTTTATATTTTTTCGTAAGATTTATTGTTGTAATCCCTTTCATAAGCTATGTCCTCCTATCTGATGATCCTACTATAGCAAATCAAAAAGGAGATATGTTGCTTATTTACCTATTCGGTTCATTACCAACCTTAATCGGCAAAAATGCACTGCATTCATTTGAACACAGTGCATTTTGCAGTTATTTCAACTTATTCATCAGTTCAACGCCCACATCGATCAGCTTTTCTGCACAACCGGGCGCAAAAGGAGAAGATCCAGCCTCGTAGCCGCCTTCCTCATAGCACTCCATCATAGGATAGTAACCTTGGTAACCATTAGTACAGCACATAGGCAATGTAATATCATAACCGGATTTTTCCTTCAGTGCGACGCCCACATTATTAAAAGGCTCACCACCAATGCCCAAAAATGCAGCAGGTCCGATACGCACAGCGCAGACAGGAATGTCATAGACATCGGGAGCATTCTGCATTCTGAGCATACGGGATGCTCTTGCTACCACGTGACCAACCTTAATGCGTTCAGGATCGTGCTCAATCTCGCTGTCTCTTCCGGCATTATGCAGATCCATAACCTGCTGAGCCCAGGGAATCTCCTCAGGCTTTGCCTTATTGGTAGGAACGGTACACATGGCGCAAATGGAAGAAACATTATCCACATCTACCCATTCCATATCACCGTAAACCTGCAGTACCGCACCACCAACTGCACGACCAACATGATTTGCGTGACTCCAACCTGTATAATTATACTTGCGGTCAATTTCGTCATATTTAAGCATATAGGGGTCATCCAGATAGCGGGTTCTCTGGAAATTCTTATGGTTCGTGTCGCCCTGTGCACCGGAGAAGAACAGGCAATGTACCGGAAGAACCGCTTCCACTGTCTTACGAACTACACCCGGAAAATCTGCAGAAACTTTTGTATCATCCAACAATGTGCAAGCATGGGTTCCGAAGTTTGCAAGCGCAATCTCCTTGCCTCCCTCACGAATAAAGCGCAGAACATTCACTCTGTCATCTGCAACATTTACAGGACGCACAATGTCCTTCTCATAACCGTCAGGATTGGTGCGAACGCTACCGTTTTTCATTACATATCTACGAACAAAGGAAACGTCGGGTGCGTGACCAACTGCCCAACCCATTTTTGCAGGCTTCAAGTCTGCCAGAGCAAGCTTAGCCGCGTCACAGAAACGAGCCTTCAAAAAGTCGATATACTGATTACCCTTGATGCGGTGCTCATTCGCATTGGATTTCACGGTCATAGGACCACTGTGGGTATGGGTACAAGACAGAATAATATTATCAAGAGGCAAACCAGTTGCTTCAGCAACACACTGACGATACTCAAGGGTAGCATCGTTACCAATGAGCAACAGGTCAGCAGCCATCATAACAACCTGGTTTTTTCCATCCGAAACCGCCAAGGCGTTGACCTCAAGCTCATCGAGAATGACCTCAGCTAAGCGCTCAACGATGTTAAAATAACCGATCAGCGGTGTACCAAGGGGCGGTGTAATGTTTACACGGCTAAAGCCGGCTTGTAATGTATTTTTTGTCTCTGCCATAACAATTTCCTCCATTTATAAATTATGGGTACTTACAGGTTCATTATAGTCTTGGCATAACCGACTGTCAACACAGAAACTTTGCACTTTTATATGTAAAATTTTGCGTCCTTAAATTATTTGCAAAGGAATTATTTCCCTTGCAAGTTCTGTAGCATTGTTATATAATTATTTGCAGATATAAAACCTATACCGATAAAAAGGAGAATACATAAATGTACAAAATTGGCATAATCGGTACAGAGAGCACACACGCTCTAGCCTTTGCTAAATACTACAATTTGCCCGATCCGGAAACAGGAAAATATCATCATGATGATGTTCGTGTAACGGCAATTTATGGTACAGACCATGAAGCAAATATAAAAACTGCGGAAGAAGCCGGCATCGATTTAATTGTTGAAAACCCTGAGGACTTACTCGGAAAAGTAGATGCGGTAATGATCACAAGCCGTTGGGGTTCACAGCACTATGCGCAAGCTCTTCCCTTTGTTGTGAATCGTATTCCTCTCTTTATCGATAAACCTTTTACTTCTGATCCTGCCGAAGCGGATGCTTTGATGGCTAAAATTGAGGAATATAACTGTCCTGTTATGGGTGGCTCTGCCTGCAAATATCTTCCGGACATTAAGGCAATTAAAGAACTTGTAGCAAAGCTTCGGGAAGAAGGTGTCTTTAACGGTGCATCTATGAGCTTCCGGATTACTTTGGACAGTCCCTACGACGGCATTTATTTCTACTCCCCTCATCTTGTGGAAATGTGTCTGGAAGCTTTTGGCTTTGATGTAAAGAAAGTACAGGCAATGCGGACCGGTAAAAATCTGCTTGTTAATGTGCAATATGAAAACGATGCAGTGTCCTTGCAGTTTGTTGCTTCCGGCAAACAATCTGCCCTGATCTATTCCAAAGCACAGAATTATCACTTCGACATCAGCACCGACGGTCTTTACGCACTGGAGGCAGCACCCTTTGCAGAACTGCTCCATGGCAATCAGGAATCCCTCACCGCTGAGCAAATGGTCAAGCCTATACATATGATTGCTGCGATCAAGGAGTCGATGGAAACTGGAAAAATTGTAGCACTGTAATAGGAGAAAACAATGATTATTGATATTCACGCCCACATTTGGGGCAGCACACAGGAACGCCTTGACAATTCCAAAAACTTATTAAGAGGCGCAGCGCAGGACTTTGGGATTGATCGAATCTATGTGTCCGGCTTGTTTAATAAGATTTCTGACGAAGCTGAGATCGATTATCTTAATGATGAAGTTTACAAGTTTATGAAAGAAGAACCGGAACTGATCGGTGGCGCCGTCTATGTAAATCCGGAAAATAAAAATGTTCTGGATGTTTTGAAGCGCGCAACAGAAGAACAAGGTTTTGAAATGATCAAGCTTTGGTGCTGTACCTTTGCAGATGTTCCTGCAATGGATCCTGTTATGGAATATGCAGCAGACAACGGTTTGCCTGTTCTATTCCACTCTTTCAAAAAGTCCAACGGTCAAGTTCCCAACGAAACGACTGGCATTCACGTAGCAAATATTGCCCGTCGCCATCCCAAAACAAAAATTCTTATGGCACATCTTGGCGGTAGTGCCTTTGACGGCATCCCCGCCATCCGTGACCTGAAAAACGTCTGGTGTGATCACAGTGGCACGATCTACCACGGTGAGGACTTAAATTACGCGGTAGATAACATAGGTGCAGAACGCATTCTCTATGGTACAGACAATTTGTATTTGCAAAATATCGGACAGGTATTGGGTGCAGATCTCACAGACGCTCAAAGAGAATTGATATTCTACAAAAATGCCCAGAAAATTCTGGACAGAAATTTCCGGCTGTAAGGAGGGTCTGAATATGAAAAGACTGGACTTGAACTGTTACTGCGGAAACTGGCCTTTTTTCCGGGTACGTTACAACACTGTAGAAAAAATTGCTGATCTACATAAGCGCTGCAATATTGAAGGTGGTTTTGTATCATCTGTTGAAGCAATATTCTATCAGGACCCTTACGAAGCAGAAGTGGAACTGGCTAAGCAACTGAAAGGCACTGCATATATGCATGCAATGACCCTGAATCCTATGATTCCCGGTTGGAAAGATGACTTTTCCCGTGCAATGAAGGAACTGGACATTAAAGCAATTCGTTTAATGCCCGGTTTTCATGGATATACACTCGACAATCCGGTGCTTGACGAAGTATGTACTCTACTTCATTCCCATCAGCTTCCTCTGATTTTGACACTGAGAATTCGGGACGAGAGAACCGCCTGGCTGTTCTCCTCTCGCAAACTGGAAGTAGATGAAATTTCCGCATTTCTCGATAAACACAAGGATATCGTAACAATCCTCGGATGTACAAGAGTTAAAGAGGCAGTTACTCTTAAGCCCCAGTTTGAGGGCAGAGCTAATTTGTTTACAGATGTTTCCGGTTTTAAGGACGGAAACTACACAGTTGAAACTGTGGGCAATGCAATTGGATTTGATCACATTGTTTACGGTTCCTCTGCACCCCTGCTGGAAATGCAATCTACAACCATTATTGTAGATCGTGCAAAACTCCCTGAAGAAACACGGGCAAGTGTCTTCAGTGGAGATAATCTGTTGAAATTATTATAAACAATATGCGCCACCGCTCATATAGGACGGTGGCGCATATTTTATGGTTCCTTAAAGTTAAACATTTTCATTTCCGGTATTAAAATCACTTTTGAACCCCAGGAAACATTAAATCGGCAAATACCATTCAGGTCTTCGTTTTGATCCTGTGACCATGTCTCCCCAGTTAATCCGTGACCATAAAAGGACCACTGAGCCTTCGCCGTAGTATTAAAACACTCGTGGCCCAGTGCACATTTTATGCCGGCAATCTCAACAACTGTGTTTGGTTCAACAAACTCAGCAAAAGGTATATATTTCCGAATCATATCCGGAAGATCATTATTTCCGGAGGTTAAATAAATCTGCTTAGCACCTGAGTTTCTAAGAATCTCCGTAATTATTTTCAATCCGGCTTCATATTCCTCTTCAGTATTGATCATTCTGCCAACCTTCACCTCATCCACAAAATCACCGGTATGGATAATGATGTCCGGTTTAACTTTTAAGATCAAATCCTCATAAAATGGATATGCCTCAGAATGGGTATCGCCAATGTGCAAAAGCTTCAATGATTTTGCTTTGGCAATTTCTTCAGGAACCACAACGCCGGTTTTCATAAATTCCCGGACACGGCTACGCTTATGCTCAATCACCATATATTCCCCAACGCTGATCATTGCATTAGGCAAATGTGCAGTATCCTTACAACGAGGCTCCAGCCTTCCCTCAGTGTCCAACACTGTAAAAGAGCAGTCAGGTGTTCCGGGTCTGTATTTGCGGAAATTAAATCGTTGAATCAGTTTATCTGCCCGCTGAGCGTTTCCAACAAACAAGGTGTCCTCCGACAATTTTTCCTCATCCATTCCCTGCTTCCAGTCGTCAATTTCCTGTCCGGTAATTGCCGCAATGATCTGTGCAGTTTCCATTGCGCTATTACAGTTATGGGTATAAATCTTGCCTTGGTAACCAAGATATTTAATGTAATCTCCAAGCCGCGCTGCTTGCTTGCGACCAAGCTCTGTTAAGTGGGGATCACCTGTACCAAGAGCTTGTGCGCTGCTCACAATATAATATTTCATTCGTTTTCCTCCGTTAATCTGCATTTGGGAATATCACGGCTTAATTCCTCAGTCTTTACAAGATAAATCGGATTGGTAAGCAAAATGCATCTGCCATCTATATCATAAAGTTCTGCGCGCTGAAAGCTGACAGTTGCAGGACTTGCAGATAACACCGACCGATAGGAATAATCTGTACCTGTAATTTCTTCAGAATACACTTCGTGTCCATTTTCCACCAGTCGGAAACGCCATCCAGGTTTTACATCCTTAGCAGAAAAACGGATGTTAATTTGAGAAACTTGATCTGTTGTGAACACAGTACCCTGTTGTTTACCATCCTCTGTTTCAAAAGAAATGATTCCTTTAATCTTTGTTGGGTCACCAGTATAAACATGACCTTTTTTCAATGCCTCTACAAAAGCTTTTTCGCATATAGGATGATGGAGGTTAGAATCCACGCCAATCCATGTAGCAAAGTTATTGCCCTCAAACCAATTTTCGTTGTTCCGGTGGCAATCATTACAGCCATATCCGGTCAGGAATAAACCACCGGAGGACAGAAGATCCCAATGCGTCAAAAACGCCTGCAGATCAAAACCGTTTCTCCCCATGGGGTATCCAACCTCTACAAGAGAAGCACCGTAGGCATTACAGCTTAAAAGCGTTGTAGCAGAGCGCGCAACCACCAAAAGTCGCTGCAAAGGATCAAATTCCTTGCGTTTCAAAAGACTAATAGCAAGAGGGTGATTGATTGCAAAAATACCATTATGCTTTTTTACATGTTCTGCCACTTTTATATTGGGAGATTTCCAGTTCATTTCCGCCAGATTTAATGTTGGAACCTCCGTAGAAAAACAATTTTTATGCTCTGTTCCAGAAAATTCAAAGGCTACAAAAGGTGTAACATCGTAGAGTTTTCCCACTCTTGCAGCTTCCTCTTTTTGCGCAATATGCGCCTGTTCAAAATTCTTATTAAATTGAATCTTAAAATCCTTAATTTCTACACAAAGGGATGCTCCTGAACGAACCTGAAGGGTGATCGTAAGGGTATCGAACACATTGTCTTTTCCGCCAATCATTATATTGTCAGATACATCCTGATACAGGGGCAATTTGGCAACACCGTCTTCAATTTTCAACGGAAGGATCTGATAATCCTCTGCTTCTAAACCAGTTGTATCTCCCAGCACATATAAAATATGCGATTTTTTACATTCCGGTGGACGCTGGGACAATGTAATATCCAAAATCAATCTGGAATTCGTATTTATTTCTCCTGCTTTTAAGCCAAGAAACAGGCTTGTTTCCATTAATAAGGCAGGATTGTGACGATGCCCTGTAGAGTGAAAATACACACCACCATTCTGCCAGTCAGTTTTTTCATCTGCCTGTACTTCCAATTTTGCTGTTTCCTCAGCAGCATCCACTATGCAGGAAAACTTGGCTTTTTCAGCATACTCTGCCTCAAAAAATCCGTGATCACCCTTGTTAAGAACACCGTCTGCAAAAGAATATCCGGTAATAGAGCGTCTGCCGATTCCGGTAGCCGTATCGTGATCCGTAAACCAAATATATTTCATCCCAAGCTTGTTAGCATTATACATATGGGCAGCCATAGACATTCCAGGCTGGAAACAAGTATGTAAATGCATATGCATCGAATGGTATGTATATTTCATTTCTAATCCCTCCATATATTTCACCATTATATCAAAATATTTTGGATATGCAAGTAGCATTGACATATAACAGGTTTCAGGGTAAAATATTTAAGAAATTACACGAAGGAGAAAGATATGTCTGGTATTCGTTTTCATTTAGCTGTTATCGCTGCAAAATGTGCAGGCTGGATTATCCGCCTGTCCGGTAGAGATGGCTCTCATACACCCGGTGCTATCGCACTGAAATTCTGCCCTGATTTCTTATCCAAAGCCCCCAAGGCTCCTTTAGCGATCTGCGTAACCGGTACAAACGGCAAAACAACTGTTTCTAATCTTTTAACCGATGCACTACGTTCCAGTGGAAAGGTTGTTGTAAACAATCGCACCGGTTCTAATATCGTTCCCGGCTGTACTACCAACTTGCTCAATAGTCTGAATATCTGGGGTAAATGCAAGGTTGATGCCACTGTATTTGAAGTAGATGAACGTGCTTCCCGTCTGATTCTCCCCTATATTAAACCTGACTATCTGGTAGTTACCAATTTATTCCGAGATTCTTTGAAGCGGAACGCCCACCCCGACTATATATTTAGTGTTATTGACACTTACTGTCCTGATACTACAAAGCTAATTTTGAATGCCGATGAGCTATGCAGCAGTATGTTGAAGTCCGGTAATGATAGAGTATTTTATGGAATCGGAAAGCTGGATACGGACATTACGGAAACCATTAATATTGTTGCTGATTATGCCCTGTGCCCCATGTGCGGCAGTAAGCTTAAGTACGATTATCTGCGCTATCACCACATTGGCTATGCCCGGTGTCCCAGTTGTGATTTCCACTCAACGGATGCAAATTACCTTGTAACAAAGGTTGATACGGACAATATGCAGTTGACACTTTCCTGCAACGGTCAAGAAACTGCATTCCCTCTGATCAGCGATGTTACCTTTAACATTTACAACGAACTAACTGTAATCGCTACCTTATTGGAGCTTGGGTACACAAATGCGCAAGTCTATGATATGGTGGAGAAAATTCAAGTGCCGGATTCCCGTCTTAACCACGTAAAGGCTGGCGGTATTACCGTTGTTCAGGCAATGAGCAAGGGGCAAAGCTGTATTTCTTCCTGCCGTACTTTTGATTACGTATCCAGTCAACCTGGCACTAAAGCTGTTATTTTGGCAGTGGACGATGCCTACGATCGTAAAAAGAGCGTAGAATACGCAGGTTGGATCTACGATGTTGATTATGAATTCCTTACCAGAGAAGGTGTTGAACAAGTAATTGCAACCGGTCCTCGTTGCTATGATCATAAGGTTCGTTTGCTGCTGGCCGGTGTTCCGGAAGATAAGATTTCCTGCTCCTTAAGCGAAATGGACGGTATCGACTTAATCCAATCGGATAAAATCGATTCTGTTTATATTCTCTATGACACTTCCACCTATTTACTTTCCTGCCAAATGAAGGAAAAACTTATCAAAAAACTGGAGGCACACAATGAAAATTGAAATTCTATATCCAGAACTGTGTTGCCTGTACGGTGATAAGGGTAATACGCTGTTCTTGCAACAATGCTTGCCTGATGCAGAATTTATCTATACACAGTTGAATGATAAGCCCGAATTTTTGGTCAACGATGTGGATCTTTGCTGTATGTATTCTATGAGCGAAGCCAGTCAGGAGCGCATATTAGATCGTTTGATGCAATGGAAAGATGAAATTGCTGAGAAATTTAAGAACAATAAAACACTGTTTCTCTTGCTGGGCAACGCAATGGAACTGTTTGGTCAGTATATTCAGCACGAGGACGGAACAAAAGTAACCACTCTCGGCATTTATGACACATACACTGTCCGTCACGCCCCCAGCCGTTTCAACACGCTCATTCAAGCAAAGTTCGAAGATATGACACTGCTTGGATATACCAGCCGTTTCTCAGACACCTACGGCATCACAGAGGAACTTTCTATGTGTCAGGTAGAGATCGGTACAGGTTCCTCACCTGATTCCAAATTGGAAGGCATCCGGCAAAATCGCGTGATCGCTACCTACTTGCTTGGACCACTCCTTGTGGCAAATCCCGATTTTACCAAATGGCTACTAACACAGCTTGGTATCGATAATCCTAATCTTCCTTATTCTGATGCACTGTATCAGAGCTACGAATGCAAACGAAAGGAATTCCAACAGCCGGGACTGGCTTTGGACTAATCAATATGGATTTTTACCGTCATACAAAGGCAACTATTGACTTAGGTGCGATCAAACGCAATACCGAACGTATCATTAAAAAGTATCCGGGTTATCGGTATTATATGGGTGTTGTGAAAGCCGATTGCTACGGTTATCGTGGTAATCGAGTCATTGACGCAATGCTGCAAGGCGGTGTGAACTGTCTGGCAGCAAGTCTTTTGGAAGAAGGCATTTCCTTGCGTGAAAGTTATCCCGATCTTCCGATTCTCCTGCTGACTCCCGTTTCTCCGGATATGCTGTCAGCATTGGTAAAGTACAACCTGATTGCAACTGTGGCTAATTTAGCGCAGGCAAAAGCTGCATCTGATGTGGATTCTCTGGAGGTCCTGATTCGTGCAAACGGCGGTTGTGATATTCTAGGTGGACCAACAAACAAAGAGGCTTTTGAAAACCTTTTTTATATGCTTAAAGAAGGAAGATGTACCCTAAAAGGTATTTATCTTCACAACTACAACGGTGAATCTATTAAAGAAACCCAGTGGGAATATGACTGTTTTGAGGCAATGACAAAGGATATTGACCTTTCCGATTTGGATATAGTCAGTATAAGCTGCAGCCTTTCTCTTCCTCGAATAAACAAACTTCCCTATTGCAATGCCTGCCGTTTGGGAAACATTATGTATGCAATTGAAACAGAGGATCAGGAATTAGAAAACACATTCCGGCTTTCCAGCAAGGTTTTAACTGTATTTTCTTTAGATAAGGATCAGAGTGTTGCTTATTCTCATGCCTATACCGCAAAGCAAGATGGTGAAAAAATTGCCGCCATTCCCATTGGTTTTGGCGACGGATTTTCTAAAACAAATATCGGCAGAGATGTATTTATCAATCGCAAGCGTTATCCCATCGTTGCGGTAACAATGGATATTACGCTTATCCTTGTAGACGATACCGTGAACACTGATGACACAGTCCTACTCATTCGGGATAACCGGCATTTAGATGAAATCGCCGAACATATTCACGGAGCTACAGAAGAAGCAATCTGTGCTCTAAATAAGCGTATATATCGAGAATATATTGACTAACAAAACAGGGCGCACAGTTTATTAACTGTGCGCCCTAAATATTTATTTATTCAGAACCTCTATAAAGGCTTCCTTGACAATCTGCAAGCCCTTCAATAGAACTTCATCCTCAATCACCAGCGTGGGCATCAGCTTTACAACGCTGCTGTCACGACCGGAACGCTCAAGGATCAGCTGCCGCTTAAAGCAGGCTTTAATGATTTCCTTACTAAATGCATCTCCACCTAAAGCTGCACAATCAATACCCCACATCATACCAATACCACGATGGGACAATCTGCTATCCAAAGGCAAAATCTCATTGCAAATAAATTCCTCAACGATCGTGCCCTTGCGAGCAGCTTCCTTATCCAGCTGGTTGTCAACCATATATTCAATAGCAGCTTTACCGGCAACAAAAGCCAACTGGTTACCGCGGAAAGTACCATTATGCTCAGCCGGCTTCCAAATATCCTTATCCGGGTGAATGAGCAGCAGAGCCATAGGCATACCAATGCCGCCAATCGACTTAGAAAGTGTCACCATATCCGGATGGATGCCTCCGCGCTCAAAGGAGAAGAATGTACCTGTGCGTCCGCAGCCTGCCTGAATATCGTCTACAATCAGCAAAATATCGTTGTCATCACAGAACTTCCGGCAATCCCGAAGGAATTCAGGACTAAACGGATAAATACCGCCTTCCGCCTGAACTGTTTCCATCACAAGTGCAGCAGGTTTTGCAATGCCGGAATGGTCATCATCCAACATTCTCTGCATATAAGCGATCACATCAAGCTCCGGGAACATATAAGGTGCCGGAATGTGGGTACAGTTTGTCAAGCTAACACCTGCCGCATCCCGAGCATAGGCTTCTGTGGTCATAGACAAAGAGCCAAGGGTCATACCGTGGAAACATCCCATAAATGCCCACACATTGGATCGGCCTGTCACCTTCCGGGCAAGCTTCAATGCAGCCTCAACTGCATTTGTACCCGTAGGACCACAGCACATTACACGGTAGTCCATACCGCGGGGTTTCAGAATTTTCTCCTGGAGAGTATCCAAAAATTCCCGCTTGGCAGGGGTATACATATCCATACCATGGAGAATGCCGTCCTCCTGAAGATATTCGATCAGCTTATTTCGGATATAGTCATTGTTATGGCCGTAATTCAGCGCACCTGCACCGCAAAAGAAATCAATATATCCGTTTCCTTCCTCGTCATACATCATTGCACCTTTTCCCTTAGTAAACACTGCGGGGAAATTGCGGCAATAGGAGCGGACAGAAGATTCATAATTTTCAAAAGTAGAAGTATTCATAATAAACTCCTCATTTCAAAGTAAAACACTATCTTTAAGCATTCTACCACAAAAAAACAAAAAAAGATATAGGAAAATGATTTTTTTCTTAAAATTCCTTTAAGACAGAGAAATCCCCCCGGATTACCGGGGGAAAATGATTCATACAAAAACAAAAGAGCTCAGTATTGCCACAATTAAAAGCCCAAAGACTCTCCTACAAGGATAAACTTAATTCTTCTCTCCCGACAATGGCGTGTAATGAGAATTTGATTGCAAATACAACCGGTGCTCTTGCAGTCTGCACAGCTACCTGTAGAGGCGCAAGGTGCATCCAGCAAAAATCTTTGCTGATTCAAAGGTGCAGCTACATTACGTGCGCGCTTAACGGCATCTTCCAATGTGGGAGCAACCTTGTTCATACCGGCAATTACAATAACCGATTTAGGACCATACGCAATCGCTGCCACACGGTTTCCTGTGCCATCAATATTCACCATCTGACCATCCAAACTTATGGCATTAGCACCGGTGAGAAAAACATCTGCATTGAGACATTCGTGCATTGCAGCATCCCGATCTTCTACAGTGTCCCGATCAATCGCGCGGTAATTTCCCGCTTTTACTGCATCAATTAAACCAATCTGCTGTGCAGAGATTGCACCACCCCAACCAACACTTGAACCCTCTGGGATCAAGGAAAGGGCCTTCTGCAGTGCTTCAGCAGAAGTATTACAGTAATAAGCATCAAAATGACGGGATTGCAAGTTCTTTACCAGCACTTTACCCTGTTTTTCATATATCAATTCCAATTCAGTAGCCATTGGTTTGATCCTTTCCGGTAAAATTAATCTGCAAGTATTTTTTCCAGTGCAGCCAGTTTTAAGCAAGTACAGAACACATCCATAGCCTTTTCCAATTCAGCTACAGGAGGCAGACTTGGTGCAATACGGATGTTGCTGTCATTCGGGTCTTTACCATAAGGATAGGACGCACCAGCAGGTGTCATCTCCACGCCAGCCTGTTTACAGAGTTCAAGCGCACGCTTTGCTGTGCCGGGCATCGTATAAAGGCTCACAAAGTAGCCGCCCTTCGGCTGATTCCAATGGGCAAAGCCACAGGGTTTTATTTGCTCATTAAGAGCATTTGCAACTGTATTGAATTTCGGAGCCATCAAAGATGCATGGCATTTCATAATTTCTAGAGTGTGTGCCTTATCCTTCAGATAACGGACGTGGCGAAGCTGATTAACCTTATCCTGGGAAATGGTTTGCACTGAGAAGAGCTTAGTGAAATAAGCAATATTGTCTTCAGAGCTAGCCATTACAGAAAAGCCTGCACCGGCAAAGGTTATCTTAGAGGTAGATGCAAATTCATAAACCATATCCGGGTTGCCAGCTTGGGCACACAGTCGAATAATATCCGGGAAAGGTACATATTCCCCATCAAATTCGTGAACGCAATATGCATTGTCCCACATGATTGCAAAATCAGGTGCTGCAGGCTTCAAATTTGCAAAACGGTTGATCACATTTTCAGAATAAATAATACCGTCAGGATTGGAATACTTAGGAACGCACCAAATGCCCTTCACCTGTGGATCCTTTACCAATTCTTCCACAAGATCCATATCAGGGCCTTCCTCTGTCATTGGTACTGTAATCAGTTCCGCACCAAAAAATTCAGTAACGCGGAAATGACGGTCATATCCAGGACTGGGACACAGGAACTTAACACATTCCTCTTTGCACCAGGGACGGGGACTGTGAAGCAGACCATGGGTATAGGCACGGGAAATTACGTCAAACATAAAGTTCAAACTGGAAGATCCGCCGATAAAAGTCTGTTCCGGCTTGCAATCCAGAATTTCTGCCCAATAACGACGGGCGCTGGGAATGCCTGCCAGTTCACCGTAATTACGGACATCAATACCATCATCTATACAATCCTCCGGAGAAGAAAGCACATTCAAAAGCTCACTGACCATATCAAGCTGCATTTTTGCAGGTTTGCCACGAGCCATATTCAATTTTAAGCCTTCCAACTTGCATTTTTCATACTTTGCACTGACAGAGTGGTATGTCTGCTCCAGTTCCTCTTTAGACATTGAAGAATAAACAAACATTCTGAATTCATCCTCTCTAATTCAAATATTGACATTGGGTATACTATACACCTGATTTCATATAAACGCAAGAGGCAAAATGAATAATTTATTTTCAATCTTGCATATTGCCTTTTAGTAACCATTACATAACCTACCAGCTTTTTCATATTTTTCTCATTCTATGCTTGCTTTTTTCATTGTTATCGCATAGAATTTATATTGAGATGATTTTGCAAGAAAGGAAGCATTGCAATGAGTATTATAAAAAATGTACCAGAGATCTTTGGAAGTGACGTTTTCAGTGAGAAAGTAATGCAGCAACGTCTGTCCCCTGATATTTATCGATCCTGGAAGCAATGCATCGAAACCAACACCCCCCTTGAACTTTCTGTGGCCAACGAAATAGCCGAAGCAATGAAGGTCTGGGCAATTGAAAAGGGTGCAACCCATTATACGCACTGGTTCCAGCCTATGACCGGCATCACTGCAGAAAAGCACGACTCTTTTATTACACCTGACAAAGACGGAACTGTTATTATGGAGTTCACCGGTAAATCTCTTGTATGCGGTGAGCCTGACGCCTCCTCCTTCCCCAACGGTGGTCTGCGTGCTACCTTTGAAGCAAGAGGTTATACAGCTTGGGATCCTACCGCCTTTGCTTTTGTGCGGGATGGCAGCTTGTACATACCAACCTGTTTCTTCTCATATACCGGCGCGGCACTGGATATGAAAACACCGCTGCTTCGTTCCATTGACGAAGTTTCCAGAGAAGCAGTACGGATTCTTCGATTGTTTGGAGACCATGAAACAATGCATGTAGACGCCTGTGTTGGCGCAGAACAGGAATATTTCATTCTCCCCCGGGATCTGTATTCCCAGCGAGAAGATCTTCGTCTGACCGGACGCACGTTGTTTGGCGCACTGCCTCCCAAGGGTCAGGAACTGGATGATCACTATTTTGGAACGATCCGTAACCGGGTCAGTCAGTTTATGAAGGATCTGGACGAACAGCTTTGGCGTCTTGGTATTCTTTCCAAAACAAAGCATAATGAAGCTGCTCCCTGCCAGCACGAGCTTGCACCTATTTACTCCAATGCAAACAACGCCTGCGATGCAAACCAGCTGACTATGCAAGTTATGAAGAAATGTGCAGCGAAACACAATCTTGTATGCCTGCTTCACGAAAAGCCATTTAATGGTGTTAACGGCTCCGGTAAACACAACAACTGGTCTCTTGCCACTGACTCTGGAAAAAATCTATTTAGTCCCGGTAAGACGCCCAGGCAGAATGCACAATTTTTATTATTCCTAGCTGCCTTTATCAAAGGTGTAGATGAATATCAAGACTTCCTGCGCTGTACGGTTGCTACAGCCGGAAATGACCACCGCTTGGGTGCACACGAAGCGCCTCCTGCTATCGTCTCTATCTTCCTCGGTGACGAGCTGACAGCAGTTGTTGAGTCAATTATAAACAGCACAGACTATACCGATCCTAAAAAGACATATATGCGTGTTGGTGTGGATGTGCTGCCTTCTATCCCTAAGGACACAACAGATAGAAACCGCACCTCTCCCCTCGCCTTTACCGGCAACAAGTTTGAATTCCGTATGCTGGGTTCCTCTCAGTCTATTGCTGATCCCAATGTGGCACTGAACACAATTATGGCGGAGGAACTGGGGAAGTTTGCTGACGAATTGGAAAATGCAGTGAATTTTGATGAAGCCCTCCACAAGCTGGTTTGCGACGCCTTCACGAAACATCAGCGCATTATTTTCAATGGGAATGGCTATTCTCAGGAGTGGAAAGACGAAGCAAAAAAGCGTGGCTTGAGCAATCATTCTACGGCAGCAGAAAGTCTGCCCACCTATATCTCCCAGAAAAACATTGCCCTAGTCACAAAGCACAAGATCTTTACAGAAGCTGAGCTTCTTGCCCGTCACGAGATTCATATGGAAGCTTACTGTAAGATTATCAACATTGAAGCACTCACCAGTGTGGATATGGTGCTCCACCAAATCTTACCCGCTGCACTGGCTTACTCTAAATCTCTTTGTGATGGTATCATTAGCAAGAAAGCGGCGGGAATCCCCTGTGAAACTGAATCCGCTTTAGCCCAAAAGCTTTCCACTGCATCTGATTCACTATATGCTAACTGTGAAAAGCTTCGTGCAGATTTGGATGCTATTCCGGAAGCTATTGATGATGCTGTAGCTTATTATCACGATGTGATTGTAAAGGGAATGGAGCTACTGCGACGCGATGCAGATCTGTTGGAAGCGCTGACAGATAAGTCTTATTGGCCTTACCCTACTTATTCCGATCTGTTATTCTATTAAACAAAAATGGAGCGCAGCAGCGCTCCATTTTGTTTATTTGCATCCCGTAGAACCAAATCCACCTTCTGCGCGGATTGTTTCGGTCAGATCGTCACATTCTATAAAGGATGGTGTTAAAACCGGTGTTACAACCAGTTGGGCTATCCGTTCGCCATGACCGACTATTTGCGTCTGATCGCCATGGTTATATAGAACTACCATAAATTCTCCACGGTAATCACTATCCACAACGCCAACTTTATTTGCAGGTGCAAGACCCCTCTTGCAAGCAAGTCCGCTGCGGGCATAAATCAAACCGGCATAGCCTTTCGGAATTTCCATAGAAAGTCCCGTGGGAATAAACGCACTTTTTCCCGCCTCGATTGCAATATCTGCATCCAGACAGGCATATAAATCAGCACCGGCAGCCTCTACAGAGCCATAGGTAGGCATAATTGCGTTGGGTCTTACTTTCTTTACGCGAATGGATTGTTTCATTTTAATTCTCTCCCATTTCCCTGCCAATCCTCCCAAAGAACGATGGCATTATTTTCAAGTGTAGCCGGAACATCAATCAGTCTTTGGTTGGATGATCCGCGAAATCGCAAGGATAGATCCTTTTTTTCCAGAATGAACGGTCCATCTACAAGCACATCTAAATAACTCAGATATTCTCTGGTGATCTCCCATGGGCCTAACTTTCCGGCAAGAATATCCCGATCCATTAAATAACCGGAAAAGGCCCATATAGATTTTTCAGGGTGCTTATTTTTCACCTGACGCAGCAGTTCCAGAACTGCAGGCTGGTTTTCCGGCTCAAAGGGTTCTCCGCCAAGAATCGTAAGTCCCTTTACATGAGATGGCCGCAGCATTTCTAGAATTTTATTGATCGTTTCCTGAGTAAATGGCTCTCCATATTGGAAATCCCACGCCACTTCATTAAAGCACCCTTTGCAGTGATGAGTGCAGCCGGAAACAAACAAGCTAACACGAACACCCGGACCATTGGCTATATCACAGTTTTTAATTGCAGCGTAATGCATCCTGCACCCTCCGTTTTTATCTACTTCGGTAACCAAGTAATTCAAACCAGGAAAATGTTAACGGCCAAACTGCACCCGCAGTAATCACCGTAAGAAAATATCGTACAGCTCTACCCGTTAAATCACCAAAAATTGCATTTAAAATTTCCTTAGTGCCACCTTTGACAGTCAGCACAACGATCAATCCACCAACAACTTTCAAAATCTGTATCCACCAAACCCCGTTTGTCCGGAAGTTTACCCATTTTGTATCCACAAAATAAACAACACACATACCCAAAACTGCGCCAAAAAGTGTGTATGCATTTTCCATAGCGGATGATAAATTAGACTGGTCAATATCTGCCGGAAAGTGGTATAACTCAACAAATAACAAATAGGCAGTCGCCACAAGCGACATACCACCAAGAAGATATGGAATGTTTTTTCCTTCCCTGAACATCACCACGGGATGAAGAAGAAAAATCAACGCCACAGCGATCGCCGCTGCAGTCAGCACGTCAAGTGGGGTGTGTACACCAATATAAAGGCGAGAAAAGGGCACAAGAACCGTCAGTATAATGCAGGCAATTCGCAGCGTTTTATTCTTAGTTGTATAAGCTACACTACCATAAGTTCCTACCGAGCTTTGCGTATGGCCACTGGGAAAGCTATAGCCGCTAGCCCCTTCTCTTGCCTGCTCTAAAATGGTAAATCTCTCGTCCAAAACCCATGGTCTTGGAATCCGAAACCATATCTTCATAAATTGATTGATGATCGTTCCCACAAAACCTACCGAAAGTAAATAATAACCTCTTCGCTTGTCAACGCACCAGAATATTGTAAGTGCAATTAGCAAAAAGGCATACTCATCTCCCAATTGGGTGATCGCCAACATAAATTCATTTAACACAGGTATCCGAATGCTTTCCAACAAATATAAAAATCCCATTTCGTTTCCTCCTGTTTCTTAATGTATTATACATTGGTATTTGAGAAATGTAAAGTTATCCGTCTGTTTTCATCTTGCTATTTTAACTTATGAGAATTATAATATAAGAAATCAAAGCAGGAACGAGGTATTTGAATGTTTTCTAAGGAAAATAGATGCATTCTGGGAAACAATCAGCTGGCAGAAGTAATATGTCAGTTGCGTTTTCCGGAAATCTTAATGATAAACGAAAAAGCACCTGCCCAATTTCAGGAAGAAATTCGAATGGATTTTCCCCAATATTCTCTAAGAAAAGAAACACCTGCGCCAAAAATTTTGGGTGCACCGGGCAACTTTTCTTTAGACCAACAGCATCCTATCCCCAATTATCAATTTGTATCTGCCGATGGTATCTGGCGCGTGAACTTAACCAGCAAATTTATCAGCCTTGCCTGCACGCATTACACCAGCTGGGAGGAATTTGCCAAGCATTTGGATAAACCGCTTGCTGCCTTCATTCAGATTTATAAGCCTGCATTTTTCGAAAGAGTTGGTCTGCGGTATTTGAATTTTATTTCCAGAAAAAGTCTTTGCCTGGAAGGAACACCTTTTGCAGACCTTATTCAATCTCCATATCTGGGTTTGCTTGCCGACGAAGATGTTCCCGAGCATACCGCACTGCGTAACAGCATCGATGCAGAATTAACTATCCCCGGTGGCTGTAGAATTAAGTTGCATGCAGGACCAGGTATGGTTAAGCACAACGGAAAACAGGATGATGAAGTACGCTTTATATTCGATCAAGATTTGTTTATGACTGGTAAAATTCCTGTAAATATTTCTGCAGGTGCACTGCAAACCTTACATTCTCAGGCGTATTCCGTTTTTAGAGGCGCAATAACGGACACACTATTTGAAGCAATGGAACCAAAAGAAATCTAAACAGGAGGTAACCTATGCCCTTTTCTTATTACTATGGTTTTGATATGACTTATCTGATTCTCGTGCTCCCCTGCTTAATTCTCTCCCTTTGGGCAAGTGCTCGGGTCAACAACACATTTCGGCGATACTCACAACAATTATCTATGCGCAATATCACAGGCGCGCAAGCTGCTCAGCGCGTTCTTTCCGCAAACGGTGTCGGAAATGTGAGAATCGAACGTGTATCCGGAAATCTAACCGACCACTTCGATCCAAAAACAAATGTGATCCGGCTTTCAGACAGTGTATATGATAACACATCTACAGCAGCGATTGGTGTTGCCTGTCACGAAGCTGGTCATGCAGTTCAGTATGCGCAGGAATACGCACCCATCAAGCTTCGTGCTGCCATCATTCCAGTAACGAACTTTGGTTCAAAATTGGCTTTGCCTTTGATCCTGATTGGCGTATTGCTATCCGGACTAATTGCAACATCTTATTCACTGGTATATTTGGGAATCGCCTGCTTCGGTCTTTCGCTTGTATTTCAGTTAATCACACTGCCTGTGGAGTTTAATGCCAGTCATCGTGCACTCGAATCCATCCGCGAATCAAACATCTTAACAGATGAAGAAATCCGAGGTGCAAGAAAGACTTTATCCGCTGCTGCTTTGACGTATGTTGCGGCTACCGCTGTGTCCCTTGCGCAGCTTCTCCGTCTGCTTGTACTCTTTGGTGGAAGAAGCAGAAACAACAGAAGATAACAGCAGAAACCGCCTTGGAACATCCAAGGCGGTTCATTTATTAAAATTTCTCCTGCGCGCCAAAAATAAACGCTTTTGTTTTTTCGCTGCGAGGCGCGTCAAAAATCTGTTCCGGTGTGCCGATTTCCTCGATCACACCATCTGCCATATAGATCACCACATCAGCTACGCTTCTGGCAAATTCCATTTCGTGGGTTACAACAATCATTGTATTTTCCTTGCTTTTCAGACCGCGAATCACACGCAAAACCTCTCCTGTCAGTTCAGGATCTAATGCACTGGTGGGTTCGTCAAAGCAAAGAACTTCTGGATTCATTGCAAGCGCACGGGCAATCGCAACACGCTGCTGCTGGCCTCCGGACAGTTGATAGGGATAGCTATCCAACTTTTCGGAAAGTCCAACTCTTTCCAATAAGTTCTTTGCATTTTTCTCTATATCCTCTTGTGTACCTTTTTTCAAAAGAGACGGTGCCAAGGTTACATTTTGAAGTACCGTATACTGAGGGAATAAATTAAAATTCTGAAAAACCAAGCCAAAATGCAATCTATTCTGTCGGATCGTTTCATCATTCGCCTTTGCCAGATCCTCTGCATCAAAAAGAACCTTATCCCCCACAATGATCTGTCCTTCATCCGGAGTCTCCAGGAAATTTAAGCAACGCAAAAGAGTTGTTTTGCCACTGCCAGAAGATCCAATGATTGCAAGGACCTGACCTTTCTCAAGAGAAAAATCAATACCCTTCAGAACTTCAAATTTTCCAAAGCTCTTTTTAATATTCTTAACTTCTAACAATGCCATAACTTAACTCCTGAAATAACTGAGTTTCTTCTCCAGTCTGCCCAATACAATGGTAAGAACACCTACAAAGATAAGATAGAACGCACCGGTATAGAACAACGGCCACACCATTGCCTTTGTAGCAGCAAGTTCCTTTGCCTGTTTGATAATCTCACAAACAATGATACAGTTTGCAAGCGCTGTATCCTTTATCAGTGTAATGATCTCATTGGACATCGGGGGGACAATGCGCTGAATCACCTGCTTGAGTATGATCTTTCGGAAGATCTGGGACTTTGTCAGTCCAAGAACATACCCAGCCTCATACTGACCTTTCGAGATACTTTCAATACCGCCCCGATAGATCTCAGAGAAATAACAAGCATAGTTCAAAGAAAATGCAATCAGAACCGCAGAAATTCGTCCAGCATCCCGAATGCCATACTCAAGGTATGCAAATCGGTCCAGCTTTCCAAAAATCTGATTATCGAACAGAAGTCCCGGAACATAATAAATGATAAAGATCTGGAGCATCAGAGGCACGCCTCTGACAATCCATACGACCACTTTTGATATCGCTTTGACTACTTTAAAACGGCTCATTGAGCAGAAGGCAATAGGCAAACCAAGCGGTGCGCCGCACAGCAGCGTCACCGCAAAGATTAGCAGGGATATCCAAAAGCCGTCAAGAAGGAATTTTGTTACCTCTAAAAACGACATTTTAGCACTCCTAAGTATGTATTATTTCTGGTCGGAGAAATCGGTAATCGCAGTGTTGGAAACACCGTACTTTTCAGCAAGCTCAGCGATAGTGCCGTCAGCTGCCAGCTTTTCCAATTCAGCATTAACCAGAGCAGTCAGTTCGCTACCCTTCTTAAAGCCGATTGCATAATACTCAACCTCACTGGACAAAGCTTCAACAACTTCCAGGTCTGCATAGTCGCCCTTGCCAACATAGCTCTTAGCCAGTTGTGCATCCAGAACTGCAAAGTCAACGTTGCCAGACAGGACTTCAGTTAAGCACTCAGTCTGCTTCAGGCACTTTGTCAAAACAATGTTCTCATCGATACTTGCTGCATAGGATTCACCGGCAGAACCGCCTTCTACTGCAGCGAACTTACCCTTCATATCGTCGACAGTCTTAATGTCAGAGCCCTTCTTCACTACAATGACCTGACGGTTTTCCATATAATTGTAGGAAAAGTCAACCTTGTCTGCGCGAGCAATACCATCATCATCAGCAGTGTTGCAGGTGAAACCATTCCACACACAGTCAATGGTGTTAGAGTTCAGATCTGTGTACTTTGCACTCCAGTCAATTTCCTGGAACATAACCTCATAACCCAGGTTGCCGAAAACTGCCTTTGCAAGATCTGTATCAAAGCCAATCAGTTCCTCATTCTCATCAAAGTAGTTCATAGGCTCGTAGATGGTATAACCAACAACGATAGTCTTGGAATCTGCACCAACATCAGCTGCTGTTGCATCAGCAGTTACATCAGGAGCAGTTGTATCTCCATTGGAACCATTGGTGGCAGCAGTATCAGCCAGATCGTTACTATTGCCGCAACCGGCAAAACAAGCGACCAGCATCAAAACTGCCAAAATCATTGCAATAAACTTTTTCATAATAACCATTTCCTTTCATTTCCCCTTAGGGATATTTTAATTTGGATATCTGCATTATACTTCATCGTGCTAAAGTTGTAAAGGGGTAAATTTCTATAATATTTACTTTTGGTAAGTTTACCAATAGCAACCTGTAAATCTTGCTGTGTTTCTGTGAAATAAGACAACAATTCATTAATTTCATATGATCCCTATGCCAAATCTTGACATTTAATGGCATTTTCGATATACTTATCAATGTGTGAAAAGTATGAAAAGTATGAAAGGAGATGCTTATGGCCGGTGGAAAACACATATTGGGAAAACTGAATTCCCAAAGAGTTTTCGGAACTGCCAAGGTTGGTGACCGAGGACAAATCGTTATCCCTAAGGAAGCTCGGGAGATGTTTAACATTCGTCCCGGCGATACCCTTTTAATATTAGGTGAAGAGGAAAAAGGTCTGATTGTCTCCAGACCTGAAATTCTGCGGGAATTAGCAGATCAAATTTTCGATAGTGGAAGAAGTGAGGATTAATAGTATGAACGAACTGTTGGAACTTTATAACACTATGGGTATCTCCCCTGCCGTTTACAACTATGGTGAAAATGCTTTGAATAAGCTCAAAGATCGTTTTAATGCGATTGACCAAATTGCTGAGCATAATCAAGCAAAAGTAATTGCCGCAATGCAAAAGAACCGCGTGTCCGCTGCTTGTTTTGCTGCAACCACTGGCTACGGTTATGACGATGTTGGTCGGGACAATCTTGAAAAAGTATATGCAGACGTATTTCATACAGAAGCCGCCCTTGTCCGTCCTCAGATCACCTGTGGAACACACGCACTGACTGTTGCACTTTCTGCCAATCTTCTGCCCGGTGATGAACTTTTAAGTCCTGTTGGCTTACCCTATGACACACTGCAAGAAGTAATCGGCATTCGTCCAAGTGCCTGTTCTTTAGCAGAATATGGTGTTTCCTATCGTCAGGTTGATTTGCTGTCAGACGGTACTTTTGATTATGATGGTATCCGTGCTGCAATCAACGAAAAAACCAAGCTAGTGACCATCCAGCGCTCCAAGGGCTATGCCACACGTCCCACCTTCTCTGTAAAGCAGATTGGTGAATTGATTGCATTCTGCAAATCTATCAAACCGGATGTACTTGTTATGGTGGATAACTGCTATGGTGAGTTTGTTGAAACCATTGAGCCTTCCGATGTAGGCGCAGATATGACCGTTGGTTCGCTCATAAAAAATCCCGGTGGTGGCTTAGCGCCTATAGGTGGTTACATTTGTGGTACAGAAAGCTGTATCAGCCGATGTGCATACCGTCTCTCCGCTCCGGGTCTTGGACAGGAAGTAGGCGCTAATCTTGGACTGATGACCAGTTTATATCAAGGTTTGTTCCTGGCTCCTACGGTTGTTGCCGGTGCAGAAAAGGGTGCAATTTTTGCTGCAAATCTCTATGAGCCTTTGGGCTTTCGGTGCGTTCCCAATGCAACAGAAAGCCGTCACGACATTATTCAAGCTGTGGAATTAGGCAGTGAAGAAGGTATGATTGCATTCTGTAAAGGTATTCAAGCCGCCGCACCTGTGGATTCCTTTGCAACACCTATGCCCTGGGATATGCCCGGTTACAATGACAAAGTCATTATGGCCGCCGGTGCATTCGTGCAAGGATCTTCTATTGAACTTTCTGCAGATGGTCCCATCCGTCCCCCCTATGCAGTTTATTTCCAGGGTGGTTTGACCTGGTGTCACGCAAAGCTTGGTATTTTGATGAGTTTGCAAAAAATGGTTGATGCTGGTCTTGTAAATCTATAATAAAGAGAGGTAATATTATGTCTTGGTTATTCTTTTCCATTGCAACCGCTATTTTATGGGGTGCTGCCGAATTATTTTATAAAAAAGGTGCGCTGCCCGACGAAAAGTATTCTCACTTAAAGATCTGCGTCTGTGTAGGTGCCGTTATGGGTGCTCACGCAATATTTACGCTTCTGACAAAGGATATTAACTATAATCCTATTAATATTCTTGTGTATTTGCCTGTATCCTTGCTCTATATCGTATCTATGGCTTTTTCCTATTTTGGAATGCGCTTTTTGGAAGAATCCATTTCCGATCCTATTGAAAACACCTCCGGTGCAATCTGCAGCTTGTTATGTGTAATTATTCTGAAAGAGTCCCTTACTCCCCTTTCTATTATTGCGATTCTCGTGATTGTGATTGGCGTTCTGGGTGTTGGCTTTTTGGAAAACAAAGGTGAAACCCAAAGAAAGAAAAACCTGGGCAAGAAGCTTGCCATTATAGCATTCTGTATGCCCTTTGTTTACGCACTTCTGGATGCATTTGGATCCTTTGTTGATATTTTCTATCTGGACGATTTTGCCACCACACCTTTAATCGGTGTTACTGAGAACACAATCGAAGATGTTGCCAACACCAGCTACGAACTGACTTTTGCCCTGTTTGCCCTCGGCTTGTTCATCTTTATGAAGGCTAAGAAAGTTAAGTTCGGACCCATTCCCCAGCACAAGGACAAGCTTCTTGCTGCCGTATTTGAAACCGCCGGTCAATTTACTTATGTATATGCGTTAAGCGGAAATGGCGCAATCGCTGCTCCAATCATTTCCTCTGTGTGTGTTGTTTCCCTTCTACTTTCCCGCATTTTCCTGAAAGAAAAGCTTTCCTGGAAAACCTACGCTTTTATTGCCGTTGTTATTATCGGTATTCTCTTATTGGCAGTTAGCGAAGAATTATAATCCGTATTTCACAATCACCCAATGGAAATTCCCTTTGGGTGATTTATGATTGACACAAGCAACCACTTCCGTTATATTATTCAAAAAGGAGGATTCTTATGGAAATTACAGTTGGTATGAAGGGCGAAGTATCCACCCTCGTAGAAAAAGAAGATACTGCACTGGAAGTAGGCTCCGGAAGTCTATTGGTGTACGCAACCCCCTGTATGGTGGCCTTAATGGAAGGCGCAGCTTGTGAGGCAATTGCTCCCGCATTGCCGGAAGGCAAAACCTCTGTAGGTATCGCGCTAAACATTACCCATATGGCGGCTACACCCGTTGGAATGGATGTGCGGGCGGAGGCTGAAGTCACCGAGGTGGATGGAAACACCATAACCTTTCAAGTAATCGCTTGTGACGAATCCGGAAAGATCGGTGAAGGCATTCACAAGCGGGCAATCGTCACTGAGCAAAGATTCTTAGACAAAGTTTATTCCAAATTATAAATATAAAAGAACCGAATGCTTATGCATTCGGTTCTTTTATATTTACATTTCCTGTCTGCCTTCCAAAGCACGGGACAATGTCACTTCATCAGCGTATTCCAGTTGGCTACCCACAGGTACACCATAAGCAAGTCGTGTCACTTTTACTTCCATAGGACGCAAAAGGCGAGATATGTACATTGCGGTTGCTTCGCCCTCGGTATCCGGGTTGGTAGCCATAATTACTTCACGAACATCTCCGGTACTAACTCTTTGCAACAGTTCTTTAATGCGGATATCGTCCTGTGTTACGTGATCCAGCGGAGAGATGACACCGTGCAAAACGTGATATAGCCCGTTAAATTCACGGCTGCGTTCCATTGCGATCACATCTTTTGGCTCAGCAACCACGCAAATCACGCCCCTGTCGCGAACAGGATCTTCGCAAATGGGGCAAATATCACGATCAGTCAAATTCTGACAAACAGGGCAGGTATGGACCGTCCGTTTTGCCTGAATAATGGCATCTGCAAAATCTTGTGCTTCAACATCAGACAACCCAAGCACATGGAAAGCCAATCTTTGTGCTGTCTTTCCGCCAATACCGGGAAGGCGTGCAAACTGATCGGACAGTTCCTGCAATGCTGCGGGAAAATACTGCATATCAGAAAAGACCTCCCAGATTCAGGCCGCCGGTCATTTGGGACATACTGTTAGCTGCATCTGTATCTGCAGCGCGCATAGCCTCATTAACTGCTGCGATCACCATATCCTGCAGCATATCCACATCCTCAGGATCTACTGCCTCGGGGTTGATCTCCAGGGAAACCACCTCGTGCTTACCGTTGACCTCAGCCTTAACCATTCCGCCGCCGGTAGTAGCAGTATAGGTTTTATTTTCCATTTCTTCCTGCATACGGAGCATATCCTGCTGCATTTTCTGAACCTGCTTCATCATTGCAGCTTGGTTCATTCCACCGGGCATACCCCGAAATCCACCTTTTGCCATAGTATAATCTCCAATCACTTAATATTAATTATATTTGCGTGCTCTTTTCCAAATTGTAAAAGCCGATCCATCTGAGCACTATTTGCAGCTTTTCCTGTTTGATCCTCAGCTACAACGCGAATCTTTTTCCCAATCCGAGCAGATGCCTTATTTTCAATCAATTCCAACACTTCCGGCTTATTGATCATATCCTTTATAAAAGGTGCTGAGCACATAAGCACAAGTTTATCTCCCTGTAAAACACCCCGAACAGGCGCATTGGGAGTTGTTGCGAAGAAACCCATAAGCGGCGGCTTCAGCTCATTGCGAACTTCTGCTGCAATATCTGTCCAAAAACCGATTGGCGCAGTCACCGTTTCTATTGGCATTTCTTCCGGCGGTGCATCTGCAACATCCGGAGGCGGTGGCAATTCCTCTTCATCCGGCATTTCCACTTGCGATGCTGCAGTTTTTTGAACCGTTATATTTCCAGTGCGAATTTGATTTTCCAGCCGAGTCAAACGGGAATTGATTGCTTCCGCACTCAATTCCAATTCCGGCTGGCACATAGAAACAATGCAAAGTTCCGTATCCATCCGACGGCTGGTACTTCTTGTAAAGCCAGCAGCTGTTTGCTGGATCAAGCTCATCATACGCACCAATTCACCATTGGAAAAACGATCAGCAAGTGCCAGCACCTCAGTTTCAGATGCTACACCGGAAAGCAGTGTAATTCCCTCTCGGGGTGCAGTTTTGATAACCATAAGATCACGGGTCATACAGGCAAGCTCATCTAAAAGCGCACCCATATCTTTCCCGTCTGCATAAAAGCGATTGACTAATGACAGTGCTTGGCTGGTGTTATGATCTGCAATGCACTGCATTAATTTACCGCATTCCTGAATACCCGCAATACCCAAGCATGCATACACCCGTTCAGCAGTGAGCTCTCCTGTTGTTGCCGATGCACACTGATCCAACAAGCTCAGTGCGTCACGCAAGCCGCCATCAGCCATACGAGCCAGCACTCTTGCGGCAGAGTCATCCAGATCGATACTCTCCTGATAGGCAACATACTGAAGTCTTGCCGCAATGTCCTCCTGTCCAATACGGCGGAAAGAAAAGCGCTGACAGCGCGACAAAATGGTAGCAGGAACTTTATGAAGCTCCGTAGTTGCCAAAATGAACAGCAAATGCTCTGGCGGTTCTTCAATAATTTTTAGCAGTGCATTAAAAGCGGAAATGGACAGCATATGCACCTCATCGATGATATACACACGCATTTTCACCTGTGACGGTGAATAGATCGCATCATCCCGCAAATCACGAATATTGTCGACACCATTATTGGAGGCAGCATCAATTTCCAGCACATCCATACAGGAACCGTCATCAATGGCACGGCACGCTGCACATTGGTTGCAGGGATTGCCGTTCTGTAAATCTGTACAGTTGACAGCCTTTGCAAGAATTTTTGCACTGCTGGTCTTACCTGTGCCACGGGAACCGGTAAATAAATATGCGTGACTCAATTTTCCGGTCATCAACTGGTTTTTGAGCGTTTGTGTAACTGCACCCTGACCTACCAGATCATCGAAGGTCTGGGGTCTGTATTTTCTGTATAACGCCTGATACATCGGAAGCCTCCTCTCTGAAAAGTTTAATGACCGCCCCATAACAAGATCGCACACCCACATTTGAACAAGTCAAACACTTGGTATCTCTGCAGCCAGCTCGGGAACGGCAATCCCGCGGCACACGAAAAGATCCGCTTAATGCTGCTTGGTTCCCCACCTGACATGGTTCACGGGATTCCGTTGCGCAGGACCGTTCCTTCAACACTACTTACAAAGGCCAAACAGTGCTCAAACTTATCCGGGTGTAGGAATTCATCCCTGCTATAGCGGATTGCAGGTAACAGGGCACCGCTATCTCCCCGACTAGTGCGACCTTGTTATGAGCCGGTCTGCCCATAACAGGGTTTTCTTTTTTAGTTAATCTTAGAGTCAATAAAATCAGCCAGCTCCTGGAAATTTGTGATCTTCTGATCTTCCATATCCAGTTCAATACCCAGCTCATTTTCCAGATCCATAATCATTTCTACGATATCCAGGGAATCAATACCCAGGCTCTCAAAAGTGCTGTCCGGAGTGATCTCAGACGCATCCAATTCCAACTGCTTCGCAGCATAAGAAACTAGTTTTTCAAACATTCTTTTTACCTCCATTATGTATCAAATTGATACTTTAAGTATTTTATTATATGCACACAATTTTGTCAATGATTTTTCACCGCTGTCCCTGCTGCATAAGCGGTTGCCCAGGCGATCTGTAAATTAAATCCTCCGGTATAAGCATCGCAATCAATGATCTCCCCGGCAAAATATAGACCTTGCACAAGTTTTGACTGCATAGTTTTTGGATCAATCTCCGAAACCTTAATGCCCCCAGAAGTAATAATTGCTTCTGAAACAGGCCGTTTTCCGGATATCTGCACAGGAAACGCCTTCAGCAGTGTAACAAAAGCTCTGCGCTGCTCCTTCTTCAAAGAGTTTGCCTGAAGATCTGCAGGTATATTCAGTTTTCTGAGCACAACCGGGATCATAGATCGAGGCAATAGATCTGTAAGCGCATTTTCCATCGTTCTGTTTTTATACTGCTCCAGATCACGCAAAATACGCTCATTAAGCTTTCCTTCATCCAATGCCGGCTTTAAGTCAATTTGCAGATAACAATTTTCCCCTTTTAAGTGGGCACTGGCACTGAGTACCGTGGGGCCGGATACACCGAAATGGGTAAACAGCAGTTCTCCAAAATCTTTATACAAAAGCTTTCCTTTTTCACTAAACAGCTTTACTCCCACATTGCGCAAACTTAATCCCTGCATATCCTGGCAATCGTTTCCTTCTGTTTCCAACGGAACCAAGGACCCTTCAGGGGGAATTACCGTATGTCCCAGTGATAGTGCCATACGATATCCATCACCGGTGGAACCGGTCGCAGGATAGGAAACACCACCGGTTGCTAATATAACCCATTTGGCATCATAGTTCTGTTTATCTGTCAGAACGCCTGTTACCTGTGTTCCGTCCGTCAGTATCTCATGAACACGCGCTGTACGAACGGTTACACCCACATCCCGCATTTTCTTATGCAGGCAATCGAGTATGGACGCAGATCGGTCACTGACCGGAAACACTCTGTTGCCCCGTTCTGTTTTCAGTGGACAACCATTTTCTTCAAAAAACGCCATAATCCGCTCTGGAGGATATGCCTGCATTGCGCTATATAAAAATCTGCCGTTTCTGGGCACATTCTGCAAAACCTCTTGACCGGAACAATTATTGGTTACATTGCACCGACCTTTTCCGGTAATCAGCAATTTTTTTCCCAAGCGGTCATTGGCTTCCATCAACAGCACGCGGCTGCCCTGCTGTGCTGCAGTAATTGCTGCAAGCATACCGGCCGGACCGCCACCGATCACAATTCCGTCATACATCATTGATCCACTTCCTGTGTGTCATATACCTTATATTCTTCCCAAACCCGCTCTAAAGTATCGAAGTTCTTTTCCAGCACGTTTTCCCGGGCGGAAGCCAATGCAACCAAAAGTGCATTCACAAGGCTCAACGGTGCAACCAGAGAGTCCACCAATGATACCATATCACTTTTGGCTACAAGGATATGGTCACTGTGCTGGGCAAGGGGCGAGAGATTGCTGTTTGTCAAACCTACCACAGATGCACCGACACTGCGGCAATACTGAACGCCCTTAACCGTTGCTGTGGAATATCTGGGAAAACTAAAGGCAATGACCACATCACCTGCTTCGATATTAACTAGCTTTTCAAACATCTCGCTGCCACCGGAGGTGGTCACAACATGGACATTATCAAACATATAATTCAAATAATATCCCATAAAATTTGCAAGTGCGGCCGCTGAACGTACACCTAACACAAAGATACGCTTTGCTTTCAAAATAGAATCAACCGCATTGCGAAAATTTTCACGACTAAGGGTCTCGTTGGTCTGGCGAAGCTTTTCCATATCTCCGTGGAGAACCATTGACACCACATCCTGATCACCCAGCCGGTCATTGGTAACCCCGATCCGCTGAACGGAAGTAAGCCGATTAAGAACCATTTCCTGCATAGCCTTTTGCATACTGGGGTATCCGTCGTAACCCAATTCTGTTGCGAAACGGACAACAGTAGATTCTGATACATTAACCGTTTGTCCCAATCGGCTGGCAGTCATAAATGCAGCTTTATCATAATATTCCGTTATATACTCTGCGATCCGACGCTGGCCTTTGGAAAATTCTCCTGATTTGGATTTTAGAATTGAAAGAATATCATCCCGCATAATACCCTCCAAATAAATAAACTTATATGAATATCATAACAAATACACCCCTCTTTTGCAAGTCAAAGAGGGGTGTATTGCAAATTTTATTTTTTAAGTGCTGTTACTTCCGCATCCGTTAAGTACCGCCACTTCCCCAAGGGAAGGCTGCCCAATGACAGATTTCCCTCCTGTATTCGAACCAGGCGTAAAACCTCCATTCCTGCAAGGGCGCACATTTTGCGGACTTGCCGGTTTCGCCCTTCGTGGATCACAACCTCCAATCGCGCTTTTCCCTTTTCATCCGGTGTATTCAGCACCTTCACCTTCGGAGTGGCTGTAGAGTATCCATCAATCATTGCAGGTTTTTCGAGGATCTGTAATCCTTCCTGCGTAAATCCTCTTACTGTTACCTGATAAGTTTTCTCAACTTCGTGCTTTGGATGCATCAATCGATTTGCAAAATCGCCATCATTTGTAAAGAGCAATAGTCCTTCCGAATCCATATCCAGTCTTCCAACTGGATAAACTCTCGTACCACACGCCTCCACCAACTGTGCTGCATTGGGACGTCCCTTTTCGTCAGACAGGGTCGTTACATATCCTCTTGGCTTGTGGAGCATCAGATATACCTGTTTCCCGGAAGCCGGAAGGGATTTTCCATCCACAAGGATAACATCTGTGTCCGGGTCTGCCTGATCGCCTAATTGGCAGACCTGACCATTACAGACTACTCTGCCGGCAATGATCCACTGCTCAGCTTGTCGGCGGGAGGCAAGTCCCCGGGATGATATAATTTTTTGCAAACGCTCTTTCATACTTCTCCTCTGATCCATAAACGGATCTTTTCTCTCACTGTCAATTCAGGCTCAATTTCCTGCTCAACCGTATCACCAAATATGATTGGTATCTTTCCGATGGTTTTATCTCCAACACAGGCATAAGCAAAGCCTGCCTCCTGTCCACGAACCACAGGTGCATATACAAACCCCGGTCCGGACAGTTTGATTTGAACAGTTTCTTCATTGGATAGTGCATACTCAAAATCTTCCGCTGCAATCAAAGAAACGCTGCCTTTTTGACCACCTGCGATTTGTAAATAGCCAAGGCAATCCCCGCCATTTACAATGCGGCAAAGCGAATATTGAGAAAAGCCTTGCTCCAAAAGATCTTTATGATCCTGCCAGTCATTGGGTGCATTCATTGTCACAGCAATCAATCTACGTCCCTGGCGGGTAGCACTGGACACCAGTATACGCCCGGCAGCTTTTGTATAGCCGGTTTTCACGCCGTCAGCACCTTCTACCTGCCACAAAAGCTTATTATGATTCCGCAGATTTCTGCCGCTGATGTTAATGGTTTTTGTGGATACTGTTTGTGCAAATATGGGATTATCCATTGCATAAGCAGCCAGCCGTGCCATATCCTCTGCTGTTGAATGGTGTCCCGGTGCATCCAAGCCGTTTGGATTGACAAAATGGGTATTCTTGAGTCCCAATCGGTGCGCCTTATCATTCATCATTTCAGCAAAGCCTTCTACAGTGCCGCCACAATAAATTGCCAAAGCAACTGCTGCATCATTACCACTGTGGAGCATCAACCCATAAAGCAATTCCTGAACAGTCAGGACCTCTCCTTCTTTCAGATAGATCGCTGATCCTTCAATACCAACAGCTTCCTTTGGAATACGGACTCTATCCAAAACATTGCATTGCTCGCAGACAATAAGGGCCGTCATGATCTTTGTTGTACTGGCGATCAAACTCTGTTTATCAGAATTTTTCTCAAATAGTACCCGACCGGTCTGTGCGTCAAGCAAAATTGCCTTTTCTGCAGAAATGGCATTACAGGGAAAAACCAGGATGGCAGCAAGGAATATCGCAGTCATCCCGGTTATAATTCTTCTCATATTCATCACCTGTGGATAGTTTATCCGCTATGATGAATATTATTCAGTTTTTCCCTCTTTCTTTTCCAGTCGGGAATCAATAAAACCGGCAATCTTATCCAGGGTATCCGGGATCATCTCCACAACGCGGTCAGCGGTTGTGTTGGCAGGTGCTGCCATGGGAACAATGCGCACGCTACCCTCTTTAATCACCAAAAAAGCTACAGGGGAAACCTTTACACCTGCACCAACACCGCCGCCAAAGGGATAGTCCTTATCTGCGCCATTTTTGGAGTTGAAATCCGAACCGCCACCACCAAGACCGATACTGATCTTGGAAACAGGGATCACTGTAACTCCGTCAGGTGTGGTAATTGGCTCACCTACCACAGAATTTGCATCCACCATCTCACGGATCTTTGCAATGGTGTTTTCCAGCATATTGGGAAGTTTTTGACTCATATCTTTGCACCGCCGTTTCGTAATTTTAGAATATTCAAATAATCACGCAAAACCGGAATACCGTGGCTGACTCCCAGTCTTAAAAGTCTGCCTACCGTTATCGTTAAATCCACTCTTGCGGAAATGCGCGTTTCCTCAGAAGTAAAGTCGCACTTTACATCCACATTTTGTTTTTTGATTACAAAATGTCGCTGTAGCAAAGGGTTCAGATTTCCAACCGCTGCCCAGGCACGGCCATAATTGATTGCCAAGTCACAAGGATCACCGCCGGCAAGCACCAGCTCCATTTCAAGGTATTTTACACGGAGTTTTCCTTTTGCTTCACCAAGAAATTCTAAAACCCGGTGCAAAAGTGGCATAAAATCTTTCGCACTGCCGCCTGTACTTTTCTTTTGGGGCGTATTTGATTTTTTAGAATCACTTTGTTTCTTGTTATTTGCAGCCTTTTTCCTTCTGGGATAGACCAAAAATCGAACAGGACCTATCAATGCCCACACTTTCGCTCCATCCACGTTATAAACACCACGGATGCCGATTGGCAATATGGCGATCCCGATCAGTACACCAAGCGCGATCAGCCAACCCATTAATTAGCCTCCTCAATTTTCACCTGATTGGGTTCTTCGATTTTCATTTGGTCAGGATCTTCCTCAATAATCGGTTCTCCCAAATCCACCTTATCAATGGGAGGCAACTCTTCCAAAGAGCTTAAACCAAAGGTGCGCAGAAAGTCCGGCGTGGTTTTATAAAGAATAGGCCGTCCGGGTACATTCAACCGTCCTGCATCCTCGATCAGGCTTTTCGACAGAAGTGCAGCTACAGAGTAAGAGCTGTCCACACCACGAATCTGCTCAACCATTGCCTTAGTTGCAGGCTGATAGTATGCAATAATTGTCAGTGCTTCCAGCTGGGAAGCAAACAGCTTGGGAGGTTTCCGGGTTTCCAGTGCTTTTGTAATGTAATCTGCCATTTCACCGGAAGATACCATCTGGTAACCCTTGTCAAGCCGTAAAATACGGATTCCCCTGCGCTCAAAGGAAAGCTCATCTGCCAGCGTATCTGTTGCCGTAATTACGTCCTTTTCATCTACTTCAAAAGTCATTGCAAGGCGGGAAATATCTACAGGCTCACCGGCTGCAAACAGAACAGCCTCGATCGCCCTTTGTAAATCTTTTTGTTCCATTATTCATTCTCCTGTCCATCCGGCTCTTGGAGCAGGCGGATATTGGGATTCTCTCCGGAAATATCATCTTCCAAACATACGGAGTTTGTTTTACATAGATCAAGAATTGCCAAAAAAGTAGCAACGATCTCACTGCGGCTTCGGCTACCCTTAAACAGATTCTTCAATCGTTCAATGCCACGCAGGACAAGTCTGCGAACAACTTCCTTCGCCTTTCTGGAAACCGGATAAGGTTCTTTGCCTACAATGCCCTTAAAATTAACCGTAGGCGGTGGCAGACGTCGCTGGTTGCGTTCCGCAATTTCATCTAATGCACGGAGCAAGTCTTCCGGTTCGTGCTTATAGCGGTAGGTGTTATCCCGTCGCAGCGGTTCAGGCTGTTTCACGAAAATTCCTCTGCCGATTTCGTTACGAGGCTCCAGTGCAGAAATTGCAATTCGAATCTGCTCAACGGCTTCTTTCCGTTGCCGCTCAATCAGGGATTGGCGGAGCAGATCCAACTCCGATTCTGCCTCAGCCTGTTCTGCTGCAGACAAAAGCATTTTGGTTTTAATGAGCATCAGGTGGGATGCCATTGTGATAAATTCACTGGCGATTTCCATATCCAGCCGTTTCATCTCGTCCAAATATGCAAGATACTGCTCCAGAATTGCCGCAATGGAAACATCCTGAATCTCTATTTTATTTTTACTTAGCAATAAAAAGATAACATCCAGAGGGCCTTCAAAATCCTCCATAACCTCGCTACGGGTACGGATAATTCCCTCTAAACGATATTGCGGTTCTCCCATAACAGCTCCTTGTGGGTACAAATACAAATATTTACAAACATTATAACATTTATTCCCTATGTTCGCAAGCACTAAATATTCCGGTTGTTGATTCGTTATCGTTTGAGAAAAATTTGCATTTTCAGACAAAATATGCTAAAGTATAATTATATAGTAATGGAGGTTTTATTATGGCACAGCAAAGAAACCGATACAAAGAAATGGAACGATATATGACCTGGGCGCTAATTGCAGATGCAGTACTGTTTGTGCTGTACTTAATTTGTGCAGGCAGTGGTGTAATTTGGCTAAAAGTAATTCTTGCCATTTTGGCAATGATCCTCTCCGGATTATGCCTTGGTTACCTCTATCTTTCAAAAGAGCTTTTACGAAGAAGAAGTTTGTGGATGAGCGTCTGTGCAGCTGCCGTTTTGGTGTGTGTGGTATTTTCCCTGATTTTGAACTTCCCCAGTCCTAATAAATACAAAAAAGATAAAACCGAAACAGAAACTTTAACCGCATCTGTTTTAATTGCAGACAACCTTTAATTTATCCAAATAAATTGACGGGGAACGCATAATGCGTTCCCCGTCTAACCTATATATCATAAAGCTTTGCCGTTTCCCGATTACGGTACTCATGCTTTTCGTAATAGCCAATGAGTGCACCGTCTGCATCACGAAGAGCTACCATATAAACATCTTTATTTTCCTTATCATTGCGGTATGTATAAACTATGTTGTTATCTATGCTTTTTGAAAACCACGCAAGCACCCTGCCGATCTTTTCATTTGCGTCCGTTGTATGGCAGTCTTTTAGGCTTTTTCCTGTAAGATCGCAGTGATATCGCAAAACTGCAGCAGGGTTCATATATATTACCCTAGATTGCATATCGCACACCACTACCGGTGCTTTATCCTGTTTCAAAATGCTTTCAAAATACTTCAGCATGGAACATCCGCCTTTCTGTGTTTTCTTATATTATAGCATACTAAATTTATTTTTCCAATAAATACTTGCTTTTCGTTCCATTATGTGTTACTATTAACAAGATATTTCAAATGCTGAGATTGGGCTGTCTTGTGCCAAAATGTGTTTTCAGAGAAAGCGGGGTGGTGGAATCCGCTTAACGCATAGTACAAGGCCTTC
Source organism: Faecousia sp. (assembly GCA_045656945.1). GTDB lineage: Bacteria > Bacillota > Clostridia > Oscillospirales > Oscillospiraceae > Faecousia. The sequence continues at coordinate 3,726 of JAZOSD010000028.1, read as the reverse complement.
TCCCAGGAGCTGTGGTCTGAACAAGAAGTAGGACTTACCGGTTGATCCCGTTACCGATCAAAGGTGTATTTGCACCGGTTAAGCTGCGCCGAAAGGCGAATTGCGGGTGGTACCGCGGAGGAAACTTCGTCCCGATTGAGGGATGGAGTTTATTTTTTTGTAAATTTACTTTCTAAAGGAGTATAGAAATGAAAGAACAGTTAGAGCAAATCAAACAGCAAGCCTTGGCTGCTCTGGATGCAGCATCTACCCCTGCTGATCTGGAAGAACTGCGTGTTCGCTATCTGGGTAAAAAGGGTGAGCTGACTGCTGTGCTTAAGCAGATGGGTTCTCTTTCCGCTGAGGAGCGCCCTGTTATGGGTCAGGTAGCAAACTCTGTCCGTGCTGTGATTGAAGAGAAGCTGGAAAGCCGCAAGGCTGAAATCGGTGCTGCTGTGCTGGAAGCAAAGCTCAATAGCGAAGCAATCGATGTAACCATCCCCGGTGAGGCTGTTACTATGGGTCACGAGCATCCTATGAATCAGGTGCTGCAGCAGATCAAAGACATCTTTGTAGGTATGGGTTACCAGATCGTGGACGGTCCGGAAATTGAACTGGCTGACTACAACTTTACCCGCCTGAACATTGAAGAAGGTCATCCCTCCAGAGACCGTTCTGACACCTTCTATTTTGACGATGAGGACAAGGTTCTTCTGCGTACCCAGACCAGTCCTATGCAGATCCGTTATATGGAAAACCACAAGCCTCCTCTTTGTATGCTGGCTCCTGGCCGCGTATTCCGCAAGGATGAGGCCGATGCTACCCACTCCCCTATGTTCCATCAGATCGAAGGTCTGGTGGTTGCCGAAAACATTACTATGGGCGATCTGAAGGGTGCACTGATTACCATTATGCACAAAATCTATGGACACGATGCCAATGTGCGTTTCCGTCCCCACCACTTCCCCTTCACCGAGCCTAGCTGTGAAATGGATATGCAGTGCCATAAATGCCACGGCACCGGTGAAGTAAACGGCAGCGTTTGCTCTACCTGCCACGGTGAAGGCTGGATTGAACTGCTGGGTGCAGGCATGGTACATCCTGAGGTTCTGCGCAACTGCGGCATCGATCCGGACAAATATTCCGGCTTTGCCTTTGGCATTGGCCTGGAGCGGACCGCAATGGGCCGTCTGAAAATCAACGACCTGCGTTTGATCTTTGACAATGACGCACGGTTCTTAAACCAGTTCTAAGGAGGCACTGAGGATGAAACTGAACAGAAAATGGATCAACGAAGAATTTGTGGATCTTAGCGGTGTTTCCGATAAGGAATATGTAGATAAGCTGACTGTGTTCGGTCAGAAGGTTGAAACCTACGAGCGGATGGACGCACAAATTAAAAATGTAGTGGTGGGTAAGGTCTTGTCCATTGTCCGTCATGAAAATTCTGACCATATGTGGGTCTGCCAGATTGATGTAGGTCAGGACGAGCCTGTACAGATTGTTACCGGTGCGCAGAATGTGAAGGAAGGCGATCTGGTTCCCGCTGCCCTGCATAACTCCTGGCTGCCCGGTGGTATCCACATCACCAAGGGTAAGCTTCGCGGTGTAGCCTCCAACGGTATGCTCTGCTCTGTTAAGGAGCTGGATCTGACTGTTGGCGATTTCCCCTATGCCATTGAGGATGGCATTTGGATCATTGAAGAGGACTGCAAGCCCGGTGACGATATCAACCTGGTAATTGGCAACGATGACACTGTTGTGGATTTCGAGATCACCAACAACCGTCCCGACTGCTATTCCATTATTGGTCTTGCCAGAGAGTCTGCCGCAGCATTTGGTCTGCCTATGAAGCACCACGAGCCCGTGGTTCAGGGTAGTGATGCCGGTTCTATGTATGAGAAGCTGGATGTGGAAGTGCCTGCTGAAAAGCTGTGTAACCGCTACACAGCGCGAATGGTAGCCAATGTAAAGATCGGTCCCTCCCCCAAGTGGCTGCGTCAGCGGCTGCGTGCCAACGGTGTCCGTCCTATCAACAACATTGTTGATATCACCAACTATGTGATGTTGGAGTACGGTCAGCCGATGCATGCCTTTGATTACCGCTATGTTTCCTCCGGTAAGATCATTGTCCGGGAGGCAGAAGCCGGTGAAACCCTGACCACTCTGGACGGCAATGTGCGCAATCTTAAGCCCGGTATGCTGGTGATTGCAGACGAGGATCGTCCCATCGGTCTTGCAGGCATTATGGGCGGTGAAAACTCCGAAATTATGGAGGACACCACCACTGTCGTATTCGAATCTGCTAACTTTGACGGCACTTCTATCCGTCAGACCGCGCTGGCTCTGGGTATGCGTACCGATGCATCCGGCAAATTCGAAAAGCACCTCGATCCTATGATGACCGTTCCCGCTGTCAACCGTGCCTGTGAGCTTGTAGAACTTTTGCAGTGCGGCGACATTATGGACGGTATGGTAGATGTGATCAATTATGTTCCCCAGCCCAAAACAGTTCCTCTGGAAGCAGATAAAATTAACGCGCTGCTTGGCACAAATATTCCTGAGGCAGATATGGTCAGGTATTTGAATCTGCTGGAGATTCCTGTGGAAAATGGACAGATCCTTGTCCCCTCCTGGCGTCCTGACCTGAATTTGATGGCGGACATTGCTGAAGAAGTTGGCCGTTCTTATGGCTACAACGAGATTCCTACCACTGACTTCAAGACTTCTACACAGGGTGGCTACTCTCCTATTATGAAGTTGGAAGCCAAGACTGGTGCTGTCTGCCGCGCATTAGGCTACAGTGAGATCATCACCTACTCTTTTGTATCTCCTGCAATTTTTGATCAGATTCGCCTTCCCGCAGAATCCCCCCTGCGGAACACCTTGAAAATCAAGAACCCTCTGGGCGAGGATACCTCCGTGATGCGTACCACCGCCCTGCCCTCTATGCTGGATATTCTTTCCAGAAACAACAACTACCACAACAAGAATGTAAAGCTTTATGAGCTTGCTAAGATCTATCTGCCTGTTGCCGGTGAAGTTCTTCCTCAAGAGCCTAAGATCCTTGTTCTGGGCAGCTATGGTGAGGGCGTAAACTTCTTTACATTGAAGGGTCAGGTAGAAGCTCTGCTTGCAAATCTGCGGATCAAAAAGGCAAGCTACACTGCTGTCAGTGACAACCCCAGCTACCACCCCGGCCGCTGTGCAAAGGTTACCATTGATGGTGTAGATGTAGGCTTTATTGGCCAAATCCATCCCCTGGTAGCAAAGAACTATGATATGGAGTGCGAGGTATACTGCGCAGAAATCAACTTTAATACGCTCTTTGATCTGCAGTTACCTGAGCCCACATACGTTCCGCTTCCCAAGTATCCCACTGTTTCCAGAGACCTTTCCTTCATCTGTGATGAAGCTGTTACTGTTGCCCAGGCTGAAGCTGTGATTTCTGAGGCAGCAGGCAAGCTTCTGCGGAACATCCGCTTGTTTGACATTTACCGTGGCACAGGCGTTGCCGATGGTAAAAAGAGTCTTGCTTTCTCTCTGGAACTGCGTGCAGATGATCGCACACTGACAGATGCAGATTCTGAAAAAGTCACAGCAAATGTTCTTAACGCGCTGAGCGAAAAGTTGGGTGCAGTCCTTCGTTAATTGTCAAATTTTATATTTTTTCTGACAAAGGACTTTACACCTTAGAAAAATTGGGATATAATATAGTTAATATTCGGAAGGAGGTCGTTCCCATGA
>JAZOSD010000027.1:0-38961 GCA_045656945.1 Faecousia sp. | reverse complement strand
CGGTTTTCTTATATTAAGATATGGGAATTAACAGAATTTTCTGTTTTTCCGGTTCCTCTGTCAGTTTATTGGCATCGCGGATTGCATCCATAGTAGAACCGGTTTGCTTGGCAATATCCCACAATTTTTCATCCCCTACTCTACGCAAAATCAGGCTGGGACGATTGGGATCCGGTTGGATTTCCTCACCCACTTCCAATGCTGTTATCATATCGATTCCCTGTTGGCAATAGCCTGTCAATTCCACTTGAAGATCCGACTGCAGTTCTGACTGATTTTTTCCGGTACAGAAAACCTGACTATCCATTTCCACATCCGGTCCAGCACTCAAGCTGATGCTCCCCTCCCAGCGGGATGTAGCTCCTTGTAGTACACCGTTTTCATCATAATACAGCACAGAAAACAGTCCCGGCAGTTCCGCTTCTATCCCCTGTTCTTTTTGCATCAACCGGGGATGATCCGGATAGAACACTATATCTGCAATGTGGCTGGTCTGCTGCTGGAGATTCAGTTGAGCATGAACAGTCTGCGTAAGCTGCTCCAAAATTGCCGGCACTTGCTGATTTTCTTTTTGGATTGCTACTTCCCGCTTGGGACTGTAGGCATCCTCCACAACGGTCATCACATTCCTGTTACTGATAACATATTGCCCGGTAAGACCTGCTTTTAAGTGGAGATTTCCTTCTTCATCCATATCCATTTCCAGGCTAGTCACAGCCAGTGTAATTTCTGCTGCTGCGTCGCTGTCATAATCTCCCTCCAGCTCTGCATACTGGGAAAATGGCAATTCAAAATCCCAACATTGAACAGAGCCATCCTCTGTACAATACACCATATGCAAATTTGCTGCGCCCCGGAACACCACCTTGCTGCCCATCACTTTCTTATCCAGTATTTGTGGGTTCATATCATAGCGGATAAGCTTTTCAACCTTCGGTGCTGCACCGGGAAGTGTCAGGATCTCCTCCAGCTCAAACATCTTTTCCCCAGCCTCTTGCGGCAATTGGAAAGGATAAGTATTCTTTAGAAGCTGCACATCCTCCGGTATATTTTCCGGCGCATACTGACAAAATTCTCCCGGAAGCCAAGCCTCCCCCATTGCTCCCACAGAGGTACGCACCATCAGGCGACGCGCTGCCGTGCTTCTGGCATCAATACTCCGCAGCAGGCACTGTGCACGAATGATGCCATCGTGCTGGGTATCCGGCAAATCCCATTTTAATTGGAATGGGATCCAAGTATCTACCCACTGAACCTGTCCGCCATCTTCCGGAGCATAAAGCACCCACGCCATCACACCGCCCGTGACGCTCATACTGCCATTTCGCCACTCTTTCCCCCTCAGCAGTACCTGACCCCAGGCACCCAGCACCCGCCCGATATCCGGCATATCGTCACTTAAACGGATTTCCTGTGTCTGCTCCTGGTTTTGCACCTGTCGCTTTATTTTTTGCAAACAGGGGCATACGGTTTTATAAAACTGTAATTGCAAGCAAATCACTCCTTACTTTGGCTAATAAAATATATGCGCAAGTGGACAAGTTTATGCCAAATTTATCTGCTTTTACAAACACATCCCCCAGCAATGATTATCCCTAAGGAAAAACAGTGGCAAAAAAATCCGCCGTCCAACCAAAGACCAATTAATAGTCCTGCTCCAAAGGCTATTAAGCCGCCACCCCACAGGAGATTTCTGTGACACATAAAAACACCCCCTGCACAAATGTATGCAGGGGGTGTTGGAAATATGGGATAAAATTAGATTTTGAAGCTACGGTTTGTTATCCAAAACTTCCTTGCAGGAGGCAAGGACTTTGGAGGCAATGGGAATACAAACGGTGCTGCCGTAGCCCGCATCTTCCACACAGACGATAAATGCCAGGGGGTATTCTTCATCGGCACAAAAACCTGCAAGCATCGCATTTGGCTTTTGCTCACCGCCCACCTGTGCCGTTCCGGTTTTTGCACAGACTGTCAGTCCGGGGAAATTGCCATCACCGTAGCGGGAAGAAACATTATTGCGCAGGTATTCCTGAAGAACCTGCACGGTAGCATCGGACAATATCTTCTCACCGGTATGCACTTCTGCCTGGTAGGTATCTTCGCTGCCAACTGTGATTTTTTCTACCAGATAAGGATTTACTGTTTGTCCATTCCCGGCTACCGCACTCATAAAGGTTAGATAGGCACAGGGGTTGATCTGGTTATTATACTGACCTACACCGCTCCAAGCTACATTGATTGCGTCACTAGCTGCCTCAAAATTACCTTCTGCAGTGGTGATCCCATCAAAGGTGATTCGGTCTGTAATACCAAATTTTTCCGCATACTGCGCCAGAGTATCGCCCCCAAGGGCAATCGCGATCTGGGCAAAAGCACAGTTACAGGAATTGCTAAATGCGTTTTTCAGGCTTTGCTGACCGTGGGTAACCTCGCAGGTGATTTTCTCCCCTTCCACTTCATAGCTTCCGGAGCAAGTAAATGTCTGCTGCTGAATATCTTCAATGCTCTCCAGCGCCGCCGCCAGGGTAACAATCTTGAAAATAGAACCGGGTATATAGGTAGACTGGGTAAAGCGGTTTACATACACGCCCTCATAAGCACCGGTTGTATCCTTGTCAATTTCCGGAACATGATCCGGGTCGTAGGTAGGTGTGGTAACAGCACAAAGGATCTGGCCGGTTTTATAGTTATAGACCGCAACCGTTCCTTTCCGGTTTCCCAGTGCTTCCAGTGCCGCTTGCTGGACCATTCCGGAAAGGGTCAGCTCCACCACACCGCTGGCATCACCATAGCTATACACACCGCTAAGAAGATCAAAACCGGCAATTTGCTGGGCATAGTGAGAGATTGCCGGTGCGCTGATATTGCCGTACCGGTCTCCCAGCCAATGAATTGTAGACTTGCGAAGCACTTCGGATGTGGAATACTCCCGCCCTGTTCGCATATCTGCCAGCAGGACATTATCCCGATCCACGATTACACCGCAGTTAATGTTATCTCCATTGTAAATATGGGGTGAGCCGGAGGAAACCACCCAATTATCAGATTGGGTTACATACTCTGCAACGAAGAAAGAAAAACCGGCAATCAACGCCATTGCCAGCAGTATGGTAATCACCGCTCTGCCTGCAATTCTATTCATCCTCTTCACCTCCGTTACCAGTAAGGCGCACTGCAAAGCTGGCATTCTGTCGGGTGTCTGCTGCTTTGATAAAGGCAAGAAGTCCCCATGCACAGATCATACTGGAGCCACCGTTGGACAAAAATGGAAAGGTCACACCGGTCAGCGGCAGCACATCCACTGTGCCTAAAGCGTTGAGGATCACTTGCACAATTAAAATGCTGGAGGCAGTGCAAGCTCCGATGGTATAGAAGCTGCTTCGTCCCAAAATGGCTGAACGAACAGCGAAGATCGCCAGTGCCACAATACTCAGGACGATCAAAATCACCATAATCAGTCCCCATTCTTCGCAAATGGTAGCGATCACCACATCAGAGTCCGCTGCGAACACATTTTTCATCCAGCCCTGTCCTGCTCCAATGCCGAAAAATCCACCGGATGCCATACACATCAAGGCTCTTGTTTGCTGATAACCGGCATCAAAGGGATCTTCCCAAATATGCCGCCAGGTTGCAAACCGCTGCAATGCGTGGGGTGCGATCTTCAACGCAACCACTCCGGCAAAGCCAAGGGCAGTAACTGCAAGGGCAAGTGTGCCTACACTGCCGGAGCGCAAATAGGCAATCACAAGAAATGCACAGAAGAAAATCAGTGCAGTACCGAAATCATTCATAAGCGCAAGGCAGCCGCAAACTGCCACAGAATAGCCAATGAACAGCAAAAGGTTGCGTTTTTTTACAAGATGATCCAGTGCAGATGCGCCCACAAACACAAAACACACCTTACTCAGTTCCGAAGGCTGGATGGAAAAAGAGCCAATCACCAGCCAGTTTTTTGCGCCGTAGTACTCCTGTCCAAACACAAGGGTTATTAACAAGAATCCAATGCCTGCTACTGCTGCAACATAGCGAATTTGCTTTGCCCGTTCCAGATCTCGCAAAGACCAGCCCACCAGCAGGAATGTGGCAAGACCCATCCCCATTGCTACCAGCTGTTTCAGTGCTTCAGCCGGGCAAATGGTGGCGATTGCCGCCATACCCATTGTGCACAGGAAAAATGCGATCGCCTCAACCTCAAAGGATACTCGTCGAATACACACATAGAAAAGAAGCAGCAGCCACTGGCTCACCATAATCCCGCCAAAACCCAGCAAAACAGACTGGACAGACTCCGTCTGACCACTCAGCACAAAGCCAAGACAGCAGAATATCTGCAAAAGTGTGAGCAGCAGCACATTGGAAAGTCCTGTGAGGAAGGACGAGCCCCTTGCCCGGTGGTGGGCAAGTCTTGCCTCCTGTTTGGCAGAGATTGGCTGCAAGGTCATATCAATACCGCCAATGGTGATCACATCCTCCGGCTTCAACGCCCGGATACCTATCTTTTTGCCATTAACCTGAATTCCACCAGAGGAATCCGTATCCGTAATTGACCAGCTTCCGTCATCGTAACGGGTCAAAACACCGTGGGTTCGGGAAACCGTAGGAAAGTCCACTACAATATCGCTGCGTTTACTGCGCCCGATCACATTTTCCCAATGGGTGATTGGCAGCTTTACTCCATCCGGAAGGCAAAGCCAGCCCCAGATCTCCGGTTCTCTGCGAAAGCTTATAAGAGGCCAAATGCAGCGCAACAGGACGATTGCCGCCAAAACAGGTGCAGCATAGCGCAAAATGCTGATATAAACATTGTAAAAAGTAGGGTTGATATCCACTATACTGCCACCTCCTGTTCCTTAAAATCAATTCTCCATTTGCCGCAGCATTGCAAGTTCCTTTGCATAGCCGGGTAATTCATTGGGGGTTTCCAAAATCATAGGCTTGTCCTTAAGCAGCGGGTGATTGACCACTGCACAGAAAGTATCCAGTCCCAAAGAGCCATCGCCCAAACATTCGTGACGGTCTTTATGACTACCATAGGGATTTTTGGAGTCATTCAAATGCAGTGCCTTTAATTTGTCAATGCCGATGATCCGGTCAAACTCTTGCAAAACGCCATCTAAGTTATTGACAATATCATAGCCGCCATCGTAGATATGGCAGGTATCCAGACACACGCCCACCTGATCACTGCCTACGCCATCGATAATATCCTTCAGCTCCTGAAATTTACCGCCGACCTCGCTGCCCTTACCTGCCATTGTTTCCAGCAGGACAGTCACCGGATATCCCGGTGCCAAAGCCTGTTTCAGGGCATCGCAGATCTGGCTGATGCCGGTTTCCACGCCCTGACCCACATGGCTGCCCGGGTGGAAATTATAGTAATTGCCGGGAAGATAGGACATCCGGTGCAGATCGTCCGCCAAAACGCTTGCTGCAAAGGCTCTTGCCCCCGGGTCTGCGGTGCAGAGATTCATTGTATAGGGTGCGTGGGCAACCAGTTTGCCAAAGCCTTCCTCTTGAAGCATTTTTACTGCCTTTGCACAATCCTCCGGATCGATAGGCTTTGCCTGACTTCCCCGGGGATTACGGGTAAAAAAGGCGAAGGTATTTGCGCCAATGGACTTGGCTGTTTCTATCATAGCCACATTGCCGGCAGATGCAGACAGGTGGCAACCAACATACAACATCGTAATCACTCCTTTGGGTTATACCATATCATATTTTTTATAAAAAATCAAATTACAGTTTGTAAATATCGGTTTGAACCAGTTTTCTATTTACCAGACTTTTTCTTTATGATATACTATAGAAAAATAGGAGGTGTTTCTATGCCGAAATCTGACAATCAGAAGGTTAAGATCCTTTATATTTTAGATTATTTGCAAAAAAACTCCCACGAGGATCACCCCGTGAGAGCTGCTGAGCTGATTAAAATGCTGGACGGTCACCGCATCAAATGCGACCGTAAAACTGTTTATTCGGACATTGCCGCATTGCAGGATTATGGCGTAGATATTATCTCCATTCCCGGCAAGAACGGCGGCTATTATGTGGCTTCCCGGAATTTTGAACTGCCGGAATTAAAGCTGCTGATCGATGCCGTTCAGTCCAGCCGATACCTGACCGAAAAGAAGTCCAAAGAGCTGATCGAAAAGCTTTGCGCCCAGTGCAATGAGCAGGACGGAAAGCTGCTGAAGCGGACGGTTCTGGTTTCCGGGCGGGTCAAGAGTATGAACGAGACCATCTACTACAATGTGGATGCCATCCAGGAGGCAATTACCCAAAATAAGCAGATCACCTTCCGGTACTTTGACTGGGATTTGGGGCAAAAGCGCCGCTATCGGGAAAAAGAATATGTTGCCAGTCCTTACGGACTGTGTCAGGACAACGAAAACTGCTATTTGCTGGCACTATCGGAGCGTCACGGCGTTACCTCTTATCGGGTAGACCGGATGAGTGATATCAACCTGTTGTCTTCTGACCGTGTTCCCTGTCCGGAGCTGACAGGAAAGGCACTTCACGACCACGCTAACCGACTGTTCCAGATGTATTCCGGTGATGCGGTGGATGTGAAACTGCGTTTCCACAGAAGTCTTATCAATGTGGTGATTGACCGGTTTGGGCAGGATACGATGTTGATTCCCGACGGTGCAGAGCATTTTAACTTTACTGTTAAGATCGCTGTGTCCCCTATGTTCTTAAGCTGGGTAATTGGCTTTGGGGATAAGGCAAAAATCCTGTATCCCCAGTCTGTTGCAGAGCAGTGCCACCAGCTGTGTCAGGAGGCTATGAGCCAGTATTAAGCTCTGCCTCCGGACTTACCAGACGGAAGGAGTCAAACAGCTCCTGCCACACATCCCGCAATTCTCCGGCTTTGGACTCCCCTGCCATTGCCGTGACAGCATAGAGATAATTGCCGTCATCCAGAAGGCACAATCTTCCCACTTGATTCTCCCCTTCTCCGGCGGCAGTCCACACACATTCATACCGTTTTGCCCCATCCTGCAAGGTCTGCATCAGGGTCAGATCCTCTTTTTCATAGCCTGTGAGTGTTTGCAAGGTTTTTTTTAGGTCGCCGGAAGAAAAGGTTTGAACCGTGACGGTATAACCGTCACACAGGTAGATTTTCTCCCCATTCTCCCCCTGAAGAACTGACACGCTGGCATCCTGGGGCACATCCAGAACCATTTGCCACAAGGGTGCAGATACCGGTTGTGCAATGTCATCGGCTAAGGTTTCGAAGGTTTCCTGTGTGCTGCAGCCGGTGAGCAGCAAAAGTATTGCTGCTAAAATGAAACATTTTTTCAAGGCATTCCCCTCCTGAAAGGATTTCTATGATACTGATTTACCTGTTTATAATCAATGCGCTTGCCTTCCTGCTTATGCTTATTGATAAGGAAAAAGCGAAAAAAAATCGCTGGCGCATTCCGGAAAAGACCCTGATGGCAGTAGCACTGGTTGGCGGCAGTATTGGTGCGGTTATGGGAATGAAATTGTTTCATCACAAAACGAAGCATAGTAAATTTGCCATTGGCTTGCCTGTGATTCTGGCAATTCAAGTGGTTATTGTAGTCATTATTTATAGTATATAACAGCAACCCCCCGGCAGAAATTCTGCCGGGGGGTTGCTATTTAGGGAAGGAATCGAGCAAATTAAAATGCAAAATAACTGTAGGGGCGGTGCAGTGCGCCGCCCGTCGCTGAAGGCGCAAAACCGAACAGCACCTTTCTTGGCGGGAGGGGCAATGCCCCTCCCCTACAGAACTGAATTGTTAATTGTCAATTACCTCTTCTTCCTTCTTTTTGGCCTTAAAGACCTTACTGTGAAGGGAAGGAATAAACCAAAGTATTGCAAAGACAATACCTGCATTGGCAACGGTAATTGCCGGGATGCCCCAGGTCTGCAGTGCCTTCAGGATGAACTCAGCTGCTTTGAGCTTGCCTTCCTTAGTCACAAACTGGAGTGCAGTGTTATTGAGGCTGTCGTATGCATCTCTTGCAGCTGCGATCCGGTCCTTATCACCCAATGTGACAATACCGATCTCCTTAATCAGTGCATCCACTTCCTCAGCGGCAGCCTTTGCCTTTTTCAGGGTTCTGAGCTTGCCTTCTGCGCTGGTCAGCTTGGAGTAGGAAACCAGCTTACGCTCTTGCATATACAGCTTATCTGCAGCCTCACGGGCAGCTGTGATGGCAGGCTCTGCATCCAGGGTGATCTCCTTGGGAATTGCCTGGATCAGGCTTTCCACATACTTAACGAACTCTTTTCTCAGTTCGGCAATCTGTGCTTCTGCCTCTTCCAGAATAGCGGTGTCCACCAGCACTCTCTGTCCGGCAGTCAAGGCATTGAAATCTGCACGGATGCCCACAACCTCCGGCTCATGGTCCAGAGTCAGGGGGAACTTATCCTTCAGGTCGTTGATGCGTTTTTGCATTGCTGCAGCAACCCGCTCATCATTTAGACCGGTTGCCTTGATGTATGCAGCGCTCAATGCATCGTAGTTCTTTGTATACTTCTGCTGACGGGCATTAAATGCATTGTAGACATCCATATATCCCTGCAGCAGCGGGAGGGTGTCGGCATCCACTTTGTCGATCTCAATGGTGTCGATCATGCACTCCAGAAGATCCGTTTCTGCTTCCTGCAGTGCCTCCAAAGACTGAACCAGTGCCTTATAGCGCAGGGACAGATTTTCGTAGGCAGAACGGGCTTCCTTAATGGCTGTTTCGCTTTCCAGCGTCACATCCTCGCAAGCCTTTTTGATCATTTCATCCACAGCGCCAGCAATTGCCCAGTCCTCATCCGTTACATTCAGAGGCAGCATCATCAGGTCTGTACCGGCACCGAAGTAAAGGTCGCCATCCTCGCTGAACAGAATCATGCTTGCCCGCAGATTCATAATTCGGGCATTGGATTCTACCTTCACCTGACCCTGAGGTGCATCCCAATCCTGCAGGACGATCCGCTGGAAGCCGCCATTATCGTCAAAGGTAACATAGATGGATTTGGTTTCCACGTCGAAGAGCATATTCCGGCAGTTCGTTGTGCGTCCGCCACCGTCATAAACCTTGGACTTATCGAAGGAGATAACCTCCTGCACATCGAAGGTCAGCTTTTCCCGGTCAAAGGTAAAGCAGAACAATGTTTCAGAAACGATGGACCAGAATCTTCCGTCCACCGCCGGATCCTTTGCGATACATCCGATCAGTGGGATCTGGCTGGGCAGACCGGAGATGTAATCTCTGGGATCCAGGGTTGCGATGGTTTCCCGCTTTTCATAGTCATAGACAAGAATCAGGGAAGAGAGCTTGCTGGAGTCGATGTTGTTGACCGCATAACCGCCACTCATTGTGGTTGCGGCAAACAGCAGCTTATCGTGATACACCAACTGAGGAACTGCCAACTGCTTAGATGCTTCCCGATCATAGAACCAGCGACCGGTGCGGGTATCATAGACAACGATGGAGCCGCCTACATACTGCTTATCGGGAATCGTACCGGCAAAGATATAGCCATCGCCAGCAGTCAGACCGTGGACACGCTTCTGACCGGTCTCTTCGTGATCCAGTCTCCAGCGCTGGATCCATTCTTCCGTATCCACATACATTTCGTTTAAGGTTGTGGAGGAATAGGAGCCGGTGTAGTGCTTGCCTTCGTAGAAGATCTGGGAGTCGGTCTGACCGGCTGCCTTACTGATCTTCGTCATGGTGTTGGTCTTGGTGTTAAATACCGCAATCTTATGGTTGTTAAATGCGCCGATATAGATCTCGTTGGAGCCTTCCGGACCGTTAGCAAAGCCACGGACATCGGATGCGCCGGTGCCGTACTGGCTCAAGGATGCCCATGCCCGTTCCTCGTAATTGACCATATCGTACAAACGAAGCTCCACGGACTTATTGAAGGTGAGCAGGTACTGCTGGCCATCAATGGTCACCAGGTTGTTGGAGGACTTAAAGCCGATGGCACTGTTCATTCCGGGAACTTTTGCAAATTCCTTGGTTTCTACATCGTAGGAATAGATGCCGTAGCCGCTAACAACGAAATACTGCTTGCCATTATACACCTCGGACGGTCTGCCGGAAATCATATTGGGAAGACCGATATCCACCAATTCCATTGTTACCGGATCAACTGCAGTACAGCCACTGTAGGCGCCGCCGCCGGTGCCCAACATAAACAGTTCACCATTGCCTATTTGTGCAAAACCGCCTACATATTCCGTGGTGCTCTTGCAAGCAGACACATCCAGTGTTTGCACGATCTGCTTGGTGTTCAGGTCATACTTATAAATGATGTCATAGACATTGTTAGAGGAAATAAAGTACAGATAATCACCGAGCTGCTGAACGCTGCGGATTTTGACGCCTGTACCCTTGTTCACACCATATCTAACATCGGCTATCAATTCGAAGGTGTTGGTTTCAGGATCGTAGCAGTGGACTCTGCCGTCATAGTAAGTGCCAAAATAAATCTTACCGTTTGCAGCAGGATAGACACTATAGGAGCCGTTTGCACCTTCCAGACCTGGAACCTTTGTAAAGTTCTTGGTTTTGAAGACTTCACCGGTTATGGGATTATAGCGAACCAGGAACTTACTTTGTCCACCGATCCAGATGTTGCCGTCCTGGTCAATGGCGCAGGTTTCGGGACGCTTAAACAGGCCCGTAACTCTGCCAACCAGTTCGTCGGTGTCTACATCATAGATGATCATACATTCGCCTTCCATCGGCACGAACAAATATTTATGTCCGCCGATCTCGGAAAGGACTGCACCGGCAGTTGCGTCGCCGGTAACCATAATGTTATCCGCTGCGATAATGGGAGCAACCTTCTTTTCTGCCTCTTCGGTTTCATAATCCAGCTTACCGCGCTCACAAATGAGCTGGGAGAAGTTCATATAGCTATAGGTGTTATAGGGAGAAATTTCGTAGGACTCGAATACAACGATGTATTCCTTGCCTGCTTCAAAGTCCCAATAGCCCAGATAGGTGTGGATGCCATCCACCAGTTTATCGGAGCCGTCATTATACATAATGACCTTGCCCACACGGTTTTTGGGGTCCATTGCCTTTTCAATATCCTGGGTGTCTCCGGGCAGAATGTAGATTGCTGCAACACCACCAGATACCATCTGGGCATGTTCCAGACTCACGGTGAATGTACCGCTGCCGGGGCTCTTAATACGGAATGCACTCCATGCGCCTTCCGAAGTACCATATACGCGATAGCCGCCGTAACGGTAGAAACGGCTAAGTTTCAACACAGGAGTTGCCTTGCCATTTTTATCCACTTCAATCAGTCCATCGCTGGCATTTTCCCACTTCCAGTTCAGTTCACCGGTGCGCCACATAGTATTGAGCTTATCCAACACCATAGACACATAGGTGTTTGCGCTGGTGAATACGCCGTTGAGCTGGTCGCCCTGGTCGAAGTCGTAAACAGTACCGTTATAGACCTTTTCCTTCTTCACGGTGCCGTCCCCACGGACACCATCCAGGCTCATAATGATTTCCTGAATGAACAGAGTAGCACCCTTTTGGAAGTCGAATACCAATACATACTCTTCTTCCATACCGAAGGTATATTCACCTAAGTAGAAGGTTTCCTTCTTATCGAAGATTGCGCCCTTAACGACCCGGTTAGCATCGGTCATCGCTGCCTGGATCTGGTCCTTTGTGAGGATCATTTCAGACTTTGCAGGAATCAGATAGACATCTGCAACAGACTGGCTTGCGGCACTGGTAACCAAGCGGATATCGTAGGTGGCTGTGCCGGGGTTCTTAATGCGGAAAGCATACCAGGCGTTTTCAAATTTCCGGAAGTTACCGGACTTATTGCGGAAACGCAGGCAGCCTGCACGGAAGGTGGGGGCATTAATGGTGCCACCGGAGGTTTCAAACTTCCACAGGGACTTTCCTTCTGCGTACTGATCTTCCAACCAGTTGGAAACAAAATACTGTGTACCGGAGATGTACTTACTGCCGGAAGACTTTGCTACCAGAGTGGGATCGTCCTTACTTAAGTCGAAGTTATACTTCTGTTCCTTCGTTGTGGGGATCGGTTCTGCCACCTTGGGAACTTCCAGAGAAATGGAGTCCATATACCAGCTTGTGGTCGTTCCAGTGGTTTTGAACAGAACGATATACTCACCGGTAGCAGCAAAATCATATTCGCCCACGACGCTCTGAGTCATTTTGCCGGAGAATTCTGCTGCGCCTACATAGTACTCTTCCTTTGCTGCAGCCAAAAATTCTGCTCTGGTCATAGTAGACTGGGGTGCGGGAAAAATGTAAACATCAGCAGTCTGGTTTGCCTGGAATGCCTTGTTTACATTCACGGCAAATTTGCCGGTCTTGGTAACATTCACGCGCAGTGCGATCACATTGCCAACGGCAGAGGTCTTGATCTCTTTGCCGTGCTTGTTGATAGCCATAATAGGCTTACCGTTTTCATCTGTTGTGTAACGGAAGAAGAAGCCGCCTGCGCCGGTAGAAAGATAGCTGCTATTGAGCAGGGACTTTTCAAGGAAATCGCTGCCTTCAAAAACCCAGTTGAGCTTACCGTCAGCATACTGCTCTTTGATACACTCTTTCACGGTTTTGCCACAGTGATAACATTTCTGACCCAGATCACGGGACACCGTGCCGAACATTTCCTTCCGGGCCTCTTCCTTGTACAGCTCGAAATTAAACAGGTTGTCAGTATAAGTGCCGTCCTCAACGGTCAGATTGCTGCCGCCTTCCGGAAGTTCCAAAACCACTCTGGTATCGGTCAGGGTGATCGTTTTCAGGCTTGCACTGGCAGAAAGGGTTTCATCCGGTGCAAACACCAGGATATAGTCCCCAGCTTCTGGGAAGTACCAAGCGCCCAGATTGACCTGCTTGCCCGCTACCATATTGACATCATCTGCCAGCTGATTTGCACCTCTAATAGCTGCCTTCAGGTCTGCCTTGCTCATCCGGGCAGTGGAATAGTCTGTGGTTGCTTTCAGGACATAAATGTCCATTTCTGCAGTCTGGTCGCCGGTCAGGGCTGTCAGGTTATAAGAGCCTGCCTGACCCACAGAAATACGCAGAGAAACAAACTGTCCTTCTTTATAGGCTTCCAAACGCAAGCCCTGGGCATTTTTGCCACGGAAAGCATAGTCCTTATAAGAATTGTTTGCACCATTGGGTGTCTCCAAGCCCCAGTTGATCTGGGCAGGATAATGGTCAATAAACCAGCTTACAACGGTGTGATCACCAGCAGTGAGGCTTGCAC
Source organism: Faecousia sp. (assembly GCA_045656945.1). Lineage (GTDB taxonomy): Bacteria > Bacillota > Clostridia > Oscillospirales > Oscillospiraceae > Faecousia. The sequence goes on along the minus strand of JAZOSD010000027.1, from coordinate 25,697 downwards.
CATCATAGAAACGGTGGGACTGGAAATCGGCTGCAAAGCGACCCTTTGCCTCATCCCAGGTCATGGTTGTAACATCTTCCTTGAAGGCAAGGTTCTTATAAAGCTCAAAATCATATACGATCTGAGGCAGCATATCTCCGGTGTTTTCCGGAACAGCAGGTCTTGTCTCAGGAACAGTGGGTGCCTCAGTGGGTGCCTCGGTAGATTCCTCAGTGGGTTCCTCGGGCACGGTGCTAGCATCTACCAACGCCAGCTCGCTGAGATAGATTTTATCGTCCTCACTTTTGTAAACAACCACATATTCCCCTGCTTCGTAATCCTTTGCAGCAAAGTATACGGTGGAATCTTCTGCCGTCATTTTCCGTGTGCCAACGGAGTTTTCAGCTGTCATCAAACTCTCGATCTTTGCATTCGAGCTATCGCCCTCCAGGGCAGACACAGGGAATACATAAGCTTCTATATTTGCTTTATTTGCGCCATAGGTAATGTCTGTAGAATATGCCAAAGCGAACCGTCCGCCTTCGGATACGCGGATCTTGAATGCGCCCCAGTTGCTTCTGTACAGAAGCAGCAGATAACCTTCTGAACCGGTTTGGTACTTCCAGTTATCATTATTTTCTACACCTAATGGTGCCCAGTTGATGGTTACGCCTTCGGTAGCTGCATAAGCAGCGTCGATCTTCGGCTTACAGCCAATCATTGTATTGAGCTTCGGCTTACCTGTAGAGTTAGACCAGCTTGCAATCAGGGTGTTGTAACCCTCATTTCTTGCAAGGTTCGCATCATAGAGCCACATATCGTACACATTGGGGGTGTACATGGGATTGGAAGGATCGGTTGCTCCACCGGTGCTGGGTGCTGTGGTTTCAGAAGAGGGATTGGTGGCAGCCTGGGTTGTTTCGTTGGTTGTACCCTGGGTTGTGCCATCGGTTGCACTGTTGGTAGTTTCTGTGGTTGTGCCCTGGGTAGTTTCGTCAGTGGGATCCTCGGGGGTAGCATTTGCATCCACCAGTGCCAGCTCCGTCAAGAAGGTATCGTTGCTCTCACCAATGTAAACAACAACATACTCTCCTGCCGCATAGTCCTTTGCGTCAAAGGTAACGGTGTTATCGGTGGCTGTCATTGTCCGCTCGCCAAGGTTAGTTTCCCAGTTCAGCATGCTTTCGATTTTTTCTGCAGAAATATCCCCCTCCAAAGCAGAGACAGGGAATACGAAAGCGGTAACTTTACCATCGTTTGCAGCCAGGGTAATATCTGTGGAGAAGTTCAGCACATACTGACCTGCTACATCCACACGGATCTTAATTGCGCCCCAGTTGCCTTCTGTGCCGTTGCGCAAACGCAGTACATAGTTGCTATCACCGCGGTACTCCCAAGCGGATTCTGCTTTTGCCGCAATGGGTGCCCAGTTGATGGTGATGCCCTCAGTAGCTGCATAAGCTGCCTCGATCAACGGCTTGCAGAGCCCCATCGTATTGATCTTCGGTTTGCCGGTGGAGTTAGACCAGCTTGCGATCAGGGTATTGTAACCCTGGTTTTTCGGCAGATCTGCATCATACAAAAGAAGATCATAAACAATGGTTTCCAGTGTAGCGGTGGTTTCGGTGGTTTCGGTATTTTCCGTGGTTTCCGAAGAACCGTCCGCAAAATCTACCAGTGCCAGCTCTGTCAGGTAAATATTATTGGAAGTTCCCTGATAGACCACCACATACTCACCTTCGGTGTAGTCTTTTTCATCGAAGGTGATCACATCGGCATAGGCTTTTGTGCCAACGCTGTTTGCAGGTATCATCAGGCTTTCGATCTTGGTTGAAGAAGTATCCCCTGCCAAATCAGATACCGGGAATACATATGCACTGACAGTACCGCTAAAAGCTTTGCCGGTAGTATAGGTCAGGGCAAACTTACCGCTTTCCGGAACGCGGATCTTGATTGCACCCCAGTTGGCAGCTCCGCCGTTCAAACGCAACATTGCATCAGCATCTGACCGGTATTGCCAGCCTTCAGTAGACTTAGTGGCCACAGGCATCCAGTTGATCATTACACCGGATGTAGCATTGTATGCTGTTTCGATGCCCGGAGCGCAGATCATCATTTGTGTATGCTTGGGCTTGCCTGTTGAGTTGCTCCAGGAGGGAAGTAATGTATTATAACCCTCTGTTTTCTTCAAAGTACTGTCATACAGGTAGATATCGTAGGTCTCTACCACTCTGTCAGCATCGTCATCTCCTGCAAAGGACACCGGCACAACAAAAGATGCCAGTATGCCAACCAGAAGAAGTACTGCGGTCAGCCTTTTGAAAATACCTTTTTTCATAAAGTTTCCTCCCATTAAGTATTTCTTTTTACACAATAGCACATTTTTTCTTTCCCTGATAGGTAAAACTGTGCCTAATTTTGCTCCTGACTTTTCTTTAACCTTTTTTGATGGTAGTATTCCGCCAGACGCTTTCGTCTGTTCTGCGGACTTTCTCCTATCCGTGCCTTAAACACCCGGGACATATAACGCTCATCACAGTAACCACAGGCTTCGGCAATATAGCTTAGAGAATAGGTGGAGGTTCGCAAGTAAATATATACATGCTTGAACCGTAAGGACCGTAAATATTCCAAATAGGTACAGCCAATCAAACGCTTAAAATAACGATACATGCCTCTGCGGCTGATCCCCGCATTCCGGAAAAGCTCATCTTCGTCGATCTTCTCCGGATAATGATCATTTAAGTGGGATATGATCCGCATAATCGGCACCAGTTGGGACTGGGCAATTTGAATCGCCTTTTGTCGGTCATCTTCTGAGATAGCAAATTCCGGCAAGGAAAACAGCGTTTCCGCCTTTTCATAGATCTCTTCCGGTCGAACAGAACCTTCTGGTATAAATTTCAAAAGGTCAAGGCAATCCAAACATTCCTCTACTGTCTTAATAGATTCTTCGCTGAGGATATAGCGGCAGGAGAAAGAATGATCGATTTCATTTGCAAATGCCGGCCAATACAAATTGGCAACCGCATTGATCCATTTTTCCGGTGGGAAGTTCAGGAGCATATCCCAGTGGATATCCACAGTCAGCAGGTCTATATATTCCTCACCATACAAAACATCGTGGGTAACCCCGGGGGGAATCACAAACAAAGATCCTCTTTCACAGTGGTATGTCTGTTTCTCTACGATATGGGTATAGGTACCGCCGTAGCAATACCAAATTTGTGGGAAATCGTGGTAGTGTCTATCACTTTTTGTGCCTTCATTCTCCCGCTGAAATCGAGATGCATGTAACGGCCTTTTATGGTTTGCAAATTTGATGAAACCAAAATTGATGCCGGTTTTTTCAACATTCTCACTAACATTGCTTTTGTCCAGCACTGCTATGGCACCTCCCACCCATTTTTTCTAATAACAATATACCACAGTTCTGTGCCAATGAAAAGGTAAATTTGTGCCACGGTCAATTTGCATTCTGATTTTAGAAAAGGCAAAAACCCGGTGGAAAAATCCACCGGGTCTTTGCTATTTGGGAAGGAAACGAGCCATATTATTAGGGCGTCTGCCCAAGGCCCCCTTGTGTAAAGGGGGCTGTCACCGCAAGGTGACTGGGGGATTGTCAATCCCTCCGTCACGGCTTACGCCGTGCCACCTCCCTTTGCACAAGGGAGGCTTCTTAGCCCTCGCTTTCTGTGACTTCTTCCTTTTTCTTGGTCTTAAAGACCTTTGCGTGAAGGGAAGGAACGAACCAGAAAATTGCAAAAACAATGCCAAGGTCTGCCACTACAATTGCGGGGATACCCCAAGTCTGCAATGCTTTCAGGATGAATTCAGCCGCTTTCAGCTTGCCAGCCTTGGTGACAAACTGCAGAGCAGTATCGTTAAGCATATCATAGGCTTCTCTTGCCGCTGCGATCCGTTCTTTATCGCCCAAAGTGACAATGCCGATTTCGCCAATCAGTGCATCCACTTCCTCTGCGGCAGCCTTTGCCTTTTTCAGGGTTCTGAGCTTGCCCTCTGCACTTGTGAGCTTAGAATAGGAAACATCCTTACGCTCGGTCATATACAGCTTATCTGCAGCTTCTCTTGCTGCTGTGATTGCAGGCTCAGCCTCCAGTGTGATCTCTGCAGGAATTGCCTGAATCAGGCTTTCCACATACTTAACAAATTCTTTTCTCAGTTCGGCAATCTGCCGTTCTGCTTCTTCCAAAATAGCAGTATCTACCAGAACTCTCTGCTTGCTGGTCATTGCATCGTAGGTTGCACGGATATCCAGAACCTCCGGTTCATGCTCCAGCGTCAGGGGGAACTTATCCTTCAAGCCGTTGATCCGCTCCTGGAGTGCTGCTGCCAAACGCTCATCGTTAAGCTTAGAAGACTTTGTGTAAGCACTGCTTAAAACCTCATAGTTTTTCACATAGCGCTTGTTGCGGGAAGTCATACCATTATAGGTATCCATCATTTCCTGCAACTGGGGCAGATCGTCTGCAGTCACATTGTCCACAACAATCGTATCGATCTTGCATTCCAGAAGATCTGTTTCTGCCTCATTGAGAATATCAATATTCTGGATCAGTGCCTTATACCGCAGGGAGAGATTATCGTAGGCACTGCGGACTTCTTTGATGGTTGCTTCTGTTTCCAGGGTGATCTCATTGCTGATTTTGGAAATCATTTCGTCCACTTTTGCAGCAATTTCCCAGTCTTCCTGGGTGATGTTCCGGGGGAGCATCATCAGGTTGTGACCATCGCCATAGTACAAATCGCCATCCTCGCTTAACAGGTAATGGAGGGTGTTTGTGCCAATGATCCGGCCGTTGGAAACTGCCTTCACCTGACCCACCGGAGCATTCCAATCCTGCAGCTTGATGCACTGGAAGCCACCGACAGAGTCGAAGGAATAGTAAACAGAGTTGGTTTTCGGATCCAGAAGGATGTTCCGGCCATTCATTGACCGTCCGCCACCGGTATAGCTCTTGACCTTATCGAAGGAAATTACTTCCTGAACGTTAAACTTCAATGTTTCCTTATCAAAGGTGAAGCAGAACATGGTTTCGGAAACCACCGCCCAGAATCTGCCGTCCACCACCGGGTCAACTGCCAGACCGCCGATAAGCATCATCTGGTTGTTAAGACCGGAAATGTAATCTCTGGGGTCCAGGGTTGCGATCGTCTCCCGCTTTTCATAGTCATAAACCAGGATCTTGGCAGACATTTTGCTGGTGTCGATCTTATTGACCGCATAACCACCGTAGATGGAGGTTGCGGCATACACCAATTTATCGTGGTAAACCACCTTGGGGATAACAAAGTTCTGGGTAGCCTCCCGGTCATAGAACCAGCGACCGGTACGGGTATCGTACACAACAATGGAACCGCCCACATACATCTTGTCGGTAATTGTACCGGCAAACACATAACCGTCACCACCGGCAAGGGAGTGGACACGCTTGGAGCCTGTTTCCACATGGTCCAGTCTCCAGCGCTGGATCAGGGTGTCATCCTCCACATACAGTTCGTTAAGGGTGGTGGAGGAGTAGTTGCCCATATAGTGCTTACCCTCGTACCACAGCTGGGAGTCGGTCTGACCGCCGGTGGTATACTGGGTGGTAATTTCGTTTGTCTTGGTGTTGTAAATAAAGCCAACCGGGTTATTAAATGCACCGATAAACAGTTCGTTGGAGCCTTCCGCACCGTTGGCAAAGCCACGCAGCTCAGAAGCACCGTTGCCGTACTTATAAAGACCGGGACCTGCCACCTGCTCATAGGTTTCTATATCATAGAAGTGGACATCGGCAGTCTTATTAAAGGACATCAGATAGTCCTTTCCGTCGATGGTCACCTGGGTGCGTGCGGTCTTAAAGCCGATACTGCTGTTAAAGCCGGGGACCTTGGCAAATTCCTTGGTGTTTACATCGTAAACATACATACCATAGCCGGTGCAGAACACATACTGCTTACCGTCAATGATTTCGGAGGCGTGGCCAACACCCATGGAAGGCAGATCCAGGAACACCACTTCCATTGTTTCCGGGTCAAGGGCAAATGCCTTATTGTTGTTGCTGGTGTTTGTGGTCATATACAAATAGTCGCCATTGCCCAGCACTTCCTGACCGGCAATGTAAGGCAGCGTACCCTTGTACTCGGTCAGATCTACGGTCTTTTCCACTTGTCTTGTGGTCAGATTAAACTTAACGGCAACATCGTTGACCTCGTTGCAAGCCAGCAGATAGAGGTAATCGCCCAGAATCTGGATGCCACGGATCTTTACGGACATACTGTCCCACTGACCTTCCATAACTTTGAGCAAGACCTCATATTTCTCAGTTACCGGGTCATAGGTACAAATCTGACCGTCATAATAGGTGCCGAAATAGATCTTTCCGTCCTGTCCCGGGAGAACAGAAATGCTGCCGTTTGCCGCTGCCAAGGCGGGAACCTTGGTAAAGTTCTCCGTCTGGAAAACTTCACCGGTTGCAGGATCATAGCATACCAGGAATTTACTCTGACCTACGATCCACACCTTGCCGTCCGGTGCAACCGCCACATCCTCGGGACGCTTGAAGTAACTATCGAACACTTCCACTACTTTGTTGGAAGTCAGGTCATAAGTCAGGGTGCTGCCACCTTCCATAGGAATGATCAGGTACTGGTGACCGCCGGATTCCACAACTGCACCACCGGCAGTGGGGTCAGCAACCTTGATGGGACTGTCCGCAGCCACCATAGGTGTTATGACCTTTTCCGGAATCTTCTCCGTATACTCCACCTTGCCCCGCTCTGCTACCAGCTGGGAGATGTTGTTATAGCAATACTTACCGTAAGGAGATTTGGTATAGGCTTCAAAGACCAGGATGTACTCCTTACCTGCCTCAAAATCCCAGTAACCCAGATAGGTCTGCTCCCCATCCACTACGGCAGCAGAGCCATCGTTATACATAGCCACCTTGCCTGCGCGGTTGGAAGGATCCATTGCCTTAGCAATATCTTCCGTGTCGCCAGGCAGAATGTACACTGCAGAAACGCCGCTGTCAGAGGTCAGTGCGTGAATCAGGGAAAGGGTATATGTGCCGCTGCCGGGACTCTTAATACGGAAGGCAGACCAGGCGCCAACACCGGCATTAAAGCGCATACCGGTTGCCCGATAGAAACGGGTATATTTCTTTGCAGGGAGGTTGGGGTTCTCCGGATCCAGCAAGCCTTCGCTGGCAGTTTCCCACTTCCAGTTCAGTTCACCGGAACGCCACATGCTGTTAAGTGTTTCCATATGCTCGGAAGCATAGAGGGATGCCTTGTTGACAATGCCGTTCAGGGCATCTGCCATATCGAAATCGTAAACAACGCCGTTGTAGACCTTTTCCTTCTTGACTGTGCCGTCGGCAACCTTGCCGTCAAGGGTCATTTCGATCTTATTGAGGAACAGCATTGTGCCCTTATTCAGCTTCACCACCAGCACATATTCCTGTTCAGTTCCAAAGGTGTACTCACCTAAGTAGAAGGTTTCCTTCTTGTCAATGATCGCACCCTTAACCAGTCGGTTTTCCTCTGTCATTGCCGCCTTGATCTTGGCTACAGACAGGGTCATTTCCGAGGGAACCGGAACGAGATAGATGTCAGCGCTGACCATACTTGCGCCGCTGGAAGTCAGGCGGATATCATAGGTAGCTGTGCCGGGATTCTTAATACGGAATGCGTACCAGGCATCCTCCCGATCCCGGAAGTTTACCTCGTCCTTAAACCGCAGGCAGGTGTCACGGAAGTTGCAGGCAGAGGGATTTGCGGTGCTGCTCATATTTTCGTACTTCCAGAAAATCTTGCCTTCCTTGTACAGGTTTTCCAGCACATCGCGGGTACGCACAGAGCCGTCCTCGTTATACTTACTGGTCATACCCTTTTTAATCAGGTTGGGATCGTCCTTCGCCTGGTCAAAGTCATAAACCAGTTTATCCTGGGCGGGGATGGGTGCATCCGGAACAGGAGTGGTCAGGGTGATGCTGCTTAAATACATCCGCTTTGCGGAGGTCGCTTTGATAATAAAGATATACTCACCGGCGGCAAAGTTATATTCGCCCACCTTGCTTTTTTGCATAGAGGCGGTAAATTCCACAGGACCGACACGGTTTGCGTCAGTCATTGCTGCCTCCAGCTCTGCTTTGCTCATAGCTGCAGCAGGTGCGGGAACGATGTACAGATCGCCCACATAGCCATAAGCAAAGGACTTATGGAAGGTCACGGTATAAGTGCCGGGGTTTGCTACTTTTGTACGCAGAGCGATGAAATTGCCGTAGGTTTCCTTCATCTTCTGCGTGCCGTCTTCCGCTGTGTAGTAGATGGCTTCTCCCTTTTCATCGGTAGCACCATACATCTGCACACCGGCATTGGTCTGGGCGCGGAAGATCAGTTCGGCAAAATTGGTATACTCCAGCTTCCAGTTGAGCGTGCCGGCAGCATACTCATTGGCAATACATTGCTCCAAAGGCTTTTTGCAAACATAGCAGTTTTTATAGTGGGACAGGTTTCTGAGTACACCGTCCTTTGTAAAGTTAGGCTTCCGGGCTGCATCCTTATACAGTTCCAGATTGAAAACGCCCTCGGTGTAGGAAAGTACACCGGGTTCTTCCGGCTGTACAGGTGTTGTGGGGGTAGGTGTTTCCGGTTCTTTTTCCACCGGGTCAACCAGCGCCAGCTGGCTTAAATACATTGTAGTAGATCCAGAGCCGCCCATCTGCAGCACCACATAGTGCTCACCGGGAGCTGCAATGGTTACATTGCCGAACACATCGGTCAGCTTGCTGGTATCCATTGTAACACTGCCAACAAAGAAGTCTGCCCGATTGCTGCCTGCTTCATAATCTGCAGCAGGCAGTACATATGCTTCATATTTGCCGGGTGCTACAGCCGCTGCGGTAAACTGCAGACCGTATGTGCCGGATACGGGAACATTGAGTTTGAATGCCATCCAGACACCTTCGCCGCGCAAGCGCACGCCCCAGTTGCCATCGGAACGGTAGGCAATGTTTTCTGCGCCTACGGAGCTGTCCACATACATCCAGTTCAGGTTCTGGTATTCTCCGGAAAGATGCTCCACGATGGTCTTTTTGCAGCCGCAGTTACAGGTGTCTGTCAGGGTGTGCTTTGTTCCCTTAAAGAGATTTCTATAGCCGTTGTTGTAAACATCAAAATTATAAACGGCATAAGCATCGTCCGGTACGGTGGTTTCTTCCGGTGCGGTGGTATCGCTGGGCACAGTAGGCGCAGTGCTCTGCTGGGCAACTACCAGCTGCAGACCGGTCAGGAAGGTATTCACAGCATCAGACTGATAGACAAGGATATATTCCCCTGCTTCATATTCCTTTGCACCGAATGTTACGGTGGTCAAGTCTTTCATTGCCTGTGTGCCAAGGCAATTTGCACTTGTTTTTAAGCTTTCGATTTTTGCAACTGTTTCCTCGCCAGCCAAGTCAGCAGCGGGGAACATATAAGCCGTTACATTGCCGGTGTTGCGGGCAGTATCTGTAGAGAAGGTCAGTTCAAAATTACCGCTTTCCGGTACGCGCAGTTTCAGTGCCACCCACTGACCTGCACCCTTCATACGCAAGATCATATCCGCATCGTTACGGAAATACAAATTGCTCTCATCAGAAGTTGCCACATAGGTCCAGTTGAGCGTTGTGCCGGAGGTGGCATTATAAAATCCGTCAAGCCCGGATTTAATATCAGAAACCTTCACATTTCGTGTATTGCCCTTGGGGAACAGAGCGCTGTTATAGCCCTTATCCTCAGCGCTATACAGCCAGAGATCATAGGCTTCTGCCACAGTACCCACAGCAGGGCCTGTGCCTTCTGTGCTATTGGGCAGGGTAGTATTCGTAGTTGGCGCACTGCTGCCATTGGGATCAACAAGCGCCAGCTCGCTCAGGAAAACATCATTGACACTGCACTGATACACAACAATGTATTCACCGGCGGTATATGCCTTTTCGTCAAAGGTAACCGTAGCCACACCGGCGGTGGCTGCCTGCGTTCCCAAGGAATTGGCAGAAGTCATCAGGCTTTCCACCTTCAGAATGTCCGTCTCACCCTGGGCTTCTTCCAGTGCGGAAGCCGGGAATGTCCATAGGGTAATATTGCCGGTGTTAGACTTGGTGGCTGTGTCGGTGGAGAAGTTCATCCGGAAATTGCCGCTTTCCGGCACACGAATTTTCAGAGCTGCCCAGTTATTTGCGCCGCCACGCAGGCGCAGCAGCATACCTGCATCCGTACGGTATATCAGATTGGCTGCATCCTTCGCAGCCACAAAGGTCCAGTTCAGGGTCAGACCTTCGGTAGCATTGTATAATTCATCCATCTGCCCTTTGATGTTGCTGGGATAGGTATGCTTATAGGCGGAGGTTTTGGTGCTGTAATCCAGCAATGCATTATAGCCCTCATTATGCGCTAAGCTTTTATCACAGAGCCAGATGTCGTAGGCCTGTACTACCCTGCCTTCGCTGCCTGCAGTATCTGCCCAGGTGGCAGGCACGGCAAAAGAGCACAAAATGCCCAGCAAAAGAACCACACTGATGAGTCGTTTGAATGTATGTTTCATCATAATCCCTCCTGTAAAAATGTCTCCATCCTAAATTGTGCGTTTTCGCATTTTCATCTTATCACATTTTTTTCGGAATTGGATGTAAAAATATTTCAATTTTCTTTGTCAAAGTCTACCGGGAACAGCATGAGGCGGGAGCAAGCTCCCGCCTCTGACCGGTTTTATTTTCTACCGTAGTATTCCCGCAATTTCATACTCCGCTTTTTGGGCCGTTCCCCCACATATTTGGTAAATGCCTGGGACATATGATACAGATCATAAAAGCCGCAGATATCGGAAATATAGGAAAGGGGGTATGTGGTGGTACGGATATAAATATATGCCCGCTTCACCCGCAGCTGCACCAGATACTGGGTGTAGGAAAAGCCTGACACCCGCTTAAAATAGCGATTCATGGTTGAGTGGCTGATATTACTTTCTGCCAAAAGATTTTCTTCCATAATCTTTTCCGGATAATGGACATTTAAATAAGCCATGATCTTAAAAGCAGGATAAATCCAGTTATACGCTATGTTTTCTATCTTCTTCCAGTACCGCTTTTCAATGGCGCACTCATCAATGGAAAACAGGCACTCCAGCCGCTCCAGCACTTCTTTTTTGCTCATTTGATTGCCTACATCGTATCGAAGCAGTACAAACCAGGAAAAAATCTCCTCCACCACCTGCCTGGAAGCCGGGCAGAGCATTCTGTACACAGGCAATTGGCAGCCCAATTCTTTAGAAAATTTCGGCAAACAAAGATTTGCCACCATATTCGGATACTTTTCCGGTTCTGCTGCTAAAATAGCATTGTAGTTCACATTCAAATTCAATGCTTCTGTATTTGCATTTGTAAAACGCACATCGTGGCGCACACCAGCGGGGATTATAACCAGCGATCCTTCCTCGCAGCTATAAATCTGACCTTCTACGCAATGCTGATAAGAACCCTGATAGCAATACCAGATCTGGGGAAAATCGTGACAGTGGTAAACGGTTTGATGTTCATTTTCATAAACCTTCTTGCTGGCGTGAACCAGCTTTGAATTATTTTGAAACCGATCAAATCCAAAAGAATATTGCTCTCGCTTATGTTCCATTGATTGTTCTCCCCTTCCGGTAGTTTTGGAAAATTATATCAGTTTTTCCGTCCGGTTGCAAGTAGAAAATCCCGGTGTTGCACCGGGATTTTCTACAATTGTTCCATTAACGCTTCTGCGCAACAAATTCCATCCACAGCCGCAGACATAATACCACCGGCATAGCCGGCTCCCTCTCCAGCCGGATAAAGTCCGGCAAGTCCGGTAGATTGTTTTTCCTCGTTGCGAAGAATTCGCACAGGGGAAGAGCTTCTTGTTTCCGGTGCAGTCAGCACTGCATCCGGATGAGAAAAGCCTTTGAGATTTCCCTCCAGCAGCGGCAATGCCTTTTCGATGGCATCGGTAATTTGCTTTGGTAAACAAGTATGCAGGTCGCACCAGGTAACGCCGGGTCGGTAAGTAGGCTGCACAGAACCTGCTCCGGTGCTGGGGACACCTGCAAGGAAATCCCCTACTCTTTGTGCCGGAGCGCAGTAGTCTTTCCCCCCGGCTGCAAAGGCTGCTGCTTCGATCTGCCGCTGCCAATCCATTCCTGCAAGCGGACCTTCTGCAGGAAAATCCTTCGGCTCTACGCTAACAAGCAGTGCCGCGTTGGCATTGACACCCTCCCGGTCTGCATAGCTCATACCGTTGGTAACAACCCTTCCTTCTTCCGAAGCGGCAGCAACTACGTAGCCGCCGGGACACATACAGAAGGAATACACCGTCCGGTCCTCCAAATGCTTAAAAAGCTTATAATCTGCCGGGGGCAGTACCGGATTGAATTTTCCGTATTGCGCCTGATCCACCGTTTCCTGCAGGTGCTCAATACGCACACCCATTGCAAAAGGCTTTGCCTCCATAGGGATACCCAGCTCATGCAGCTTTTCAAAAGTATCTCTTGCACTGTGACCGATGGCAAAAATGGCTTGGTCACAATCCACGATTTCCCCTGTGCTCAGTTCCAGTCCTGTAAGGTGACCGTCCTTTTGCAGAATGTCTGTTACTTGGGTACAGAAACGGACTTCTCCCCCAAGACTTATGATTCTTTGGCGGATATTCTGTACCACTGTCAAAAGCACATCTGTGCCCACGTGCGGCTTGGCATCAAAGAGGATATTTTCCCTTGCACCTGCCGCCACAAGTTGCTCCAAAACCCAGCCAATTCTGGGGTTATTGATACCGGTATTCAGTTTTCCGTCGGAAAACGTGCCGGCACCGCCTTCTCCAAACTGCACATTTGAAATTGTATCCAGCTTTCCGGTTTCCCAGAATGTTTGCACCTTTTCGTGCCGGGATACCGCGTCCTCTCCCCTTTCCAGCACCAGCGGGCAAGCTCCTGCCTGTGCCAAAATCAGGGCAGCAAACATACCGGCAGGACCAAATCCCACCACCACCGGGCGTTTTGGGAGAGGCGCTTTCAATCGGGGTGGTTTGTAATACACCACCGGGGCAATGGCAGCTTTCTTGCAGCCACTTTGTTTTAGTATTTTCCCTTCGTTACCGTCCACAGCTACATCCACCGTGTAGACAATGCGCACATCCGGTTTTTTCCGGGCATCCACCGATCGCTTGACGATCTTCACCCGACGAATCTTGGAATTGGACACCTTCAATGCCCGCGCTGCCTCATAGGACAGCTGGGCAACGGAATGCTCCGGAGGGAGTGAAATTTCTCGGATTCTTATCATAGCGTTACCTTCCTGCGTGTAAGCCAGCCAATCGGCCGGAGCTCCACGCCCATTGCAGATTATAGCCACCGCAATCGCCATCAATGTCCAGCACTTCGCCACAGGCATACAACCCCGGCATCAGACGGCTTTCCATCGTTTCCGGATGGAACTGGTCTGTTAAGACACCTCCGGCTGTGACCTGGGCACTATCCATTCCCATAGGCTCAGTCAATTCAATTTCGAAAGCCTTGATTACGCGGCACAGCTCCTTGCATTCATACTCCGTCAGTTGAGATGATTGCTGATTGCCTTTAATACCGGCAAATTTTGTCAGCACTCTACCCAGCCGGTTATGGAGAATTCCCGTAAGGATCTCATCCACCGGCAGGTTGGTTTTTGTGCGGCGAAGCAGCTCTTTTTCCAGTTTCTCTTCCTCCCACTGAGGAATAAAATCCATTTTGCAGGTCCACGCTCCCGCCCCTTGGCACACATCCCGGCTGATTTCGAAAATCACCGGGCCGGAAATGCCATACTCGGTAAACTGCACTTCTCCGCTACTTGCGGCAAAGACTTCTCCGTTTTTCAGGATCTGTGCGCTGCAGTTCGCCCGAACACCCTTCAGGGCAGAAATGCCGTTCCAGCCGCTTTTGATCTGCACCAATGCAGGACGCAGGCGGGTGGCTTTATGCCCCAGCTTTCCCAAAAGCTGATAGCCGGACAAGCTGCCACCCAGCTTTGTGCCAGCCAGACCACCGCAGGCTATGATCAACCGGTCACAGATAACCGTTTCTTCTGCGCTGATTATTGCAAAAGCTTCCCCGTCTTTGCGGATTTTTTGAACCTCAAAGCCGGTTTTGACGGTAATATTCTCCTGTTCCAAAGCAAGACGCAGCACATCCACCACGGAATTTGCCTGATCCGAATAGGGGTAGACTTTTCCGGAAGGCTCTGCCACAGTACAAAGACCCAAACCGGCAAACCAATTAAGAGTCGCTTCCGTATCAAACGCATCCAAAGCCGGTTTTGCAAATAAGGGGTCTGTGCCGTGATAGGCTTTTACATCAGCATTTAAGTTTGTCAGGTTACAGCGACCGTTACCGGTTGCCGCCAGCTTCCGTCCTACCCGGGACTGCCGTTCCATTAAGATAACCTGCGTGTTCGGATTTTCTGCTGCTGCCAGTGCTGCCGCCATACCCGATGCACCGCCGCCTATAATTCCCAAAATCATATCTTTCACCGCACCTGCCCTGTAATATTTTTTTCATTATAACCGAATATCCATCAGGAAACAAGAAAAACTTGCATTAGAAAAACTATGTGCTATAATACCCATGGTGATAAAATGGATCGGTCAAATATTGAAAAAATTGCCCGCACACCGGAGGACAAGGTTCTCCTTGCCAAGGTTTGGGACAAAATAAATACCGGTATTCGCAAGAACATTCCTGCAAATTCCTGCTTCTTATCTCCCCGCCAGCTGGAAATGACCCGGTTTCTCTTTGGCGCACTGGAGGGACTGTACACCTTTGGTGGCTATGACGGGGCTGAGCGGCAAATGCTTACCTATCTTCCCGATTATCTGGAGGAAAGTGCATTATATGAAGATGCGCCCCTTGTGTGCTTACGCGCCACCTTTTACGAGGGGGACAGTCCTAACCACCGGGATTTTCTGGGTGCGCTGATGGGTGCAGGTATTGCCAGAGAAACAGTTGGGGATATTTGTGTGGGAAACGGTAGTTGCGATTTCTTTGTAACAAAAGAAATTGCGCCCTATCTTCTGCAAAATTTCGAAAGTGCAGGACGCACCAAGCTGCATTTGCAGGAAATTTCTTTAGAGAATGTGCGTGTTCCCCAGCCGGAAATCAAGGAGATTCGGGACACGCTGGCATCTTTGCGCTTAGACGGCATAATTTCTGCAGGCTTCCGCATTGGTCGCAGTCAGGCAACCCAGTATGTTACAGCAGGCAAAGTTGCCATCAACGGACTCCCCTGTGAAAAGCCAGATAAAGCAGTGGAGGAAGGGGCAGTCATAGCCGTCCGGGGGCTGGGAAAAATGCGCCTGGCAACGGTTGGCGGTCAAACAAAAAAAGGCCGTATTTCTGTAGTGATTGAACGATATGTATGAGGTGATAAATATGGATATGAACGAAGTAATCAAACGAATCAACGAGCTGGCTGCCAAAGCCAAGACAGTGGGGCTGACCGAAGAAGAGATCGTAGAGCGGGACAAGGTTCGCCGGATCTACATTGACTCTGTGAAAGCAAGCCTGACCGGTCAGCTGGAGCATACTACCATTGTATATCCCGACGGAACAAAGAAAAAAGTCGAGCGCAAGCAATAATGCGAAAGAGGTATCTCAAACGAGATACCTCTTTTTGTCAATTTTCCGTTTATCGTGTAGCTTCAACCTTCTTGCTGCACAATCTAGCAAAGGGGATTCCTAAGGGGGAAGTGGAGGTAAGTCCGTTTTAGGACAAGTTGATCCGCTTCCCCCTTAGGCCGTCTGGGGAGTCCGAGGACCATACGGGAGGTCCTCGGTGACTCTTTGCATACTTTCTCGTCGGTGAGAAAGTATGATATTCTTTTGTGATTTTATTTACCTTCCATGATCTCCTGGTAGTTGCGCTTGACATCGGCAACCAGATTGTCGATGGTGTGCTGGCGCAGCTTATATGCCCATTCGGGATCAAATTTGCGGAACTCACCCTTAGTGGGACGGTTGCTTTTCTCCGTATAATCCTCCCGGAGCACGCCAAAGTGCTGAGGATACTTTGTTTCATCTAAGTACTCAGGGTGGTAATAATCCTCATTGATGGCAAAGTTCAGTGCAGTTTCCCAAACGCCACCGTGGAAATGCTTCTTAATGCCGTTCTTCTCCTGGAAATCCTCAATGAATTCCCGGTTGTAGTCCAAAGAACAAGCAGCGATCACCCGCATACCGTGGAAGTCACCGTAAACAGTACCCAAGGTATGTACCGGAGGGGGTTCTACACCATTATGGTCAGCAATAATTTCCTTGATCAACTCACCTGCAGGAGAATGGGAGCCGATCCAAACACACAGCTTAAAGCCAAGCTGGTCAGCAAACATCTCCAGCATTTCTTCATAGACTGCGTAACAAGCCTCGCGGCTAAAGAACATACTGGGGTACAGACTGCCAAAGCCTTCGGCATACTCTTCTCTGTAATGGGGCAGCTTATAGCACTGGCGCAATTTTTCCTTATCCATATGGGGACGATGACCTGCGGGGGCAATGGGTAGCATAGGAAATACAACGCCACCGGTCTGCTCAGCAGCTGCTAAACACCAGTCGTAACCCTTGTTGGTATCCAAACCCAGAATATTACATTCTTCGTGATATTCCAAAGGACCTGCACCCACATAGATAATAGATGCCCGTTCCTTTTCCCGGTCAAATTCGTAGGGCGTAAGCTCCTCGTACTTGTGCATATTTCTTGCCATATCTTCCACTCCTAAATACTTTTTGTAAAGATTCCTTCCGGAATTTACTGTATTATAGCGCGTAGAAAATATAATTTCAACTAAAATTGTGCCAATTTTATGACTTTCGGATTATTCCACCAATCCGTATTTGACTTTGATCCGATCCAGCTTCTCCAGCATTGGCTCACCGGCAACCATAATAAAGATGGCTGTTGCTGCAGCGTGGATCAGGTCCATTGGCAGTCCGGACACATAGTATGCCAGAATCATATTCCAGTTTACAGACTGCGCGCTATACATCAGCGCAGAAGCGGGATTCATAATACCGCCATAGATCAAAATAGCCGCAAACGCGCCAAAGGTGGCAAGGCTTCCCCGGCTGCGGCGCAGTAGTCCCTTCCGGAAGCATATCCCTGCCAAAAATCCCACAATGCCCATACTGAACATCTGCCAGGGCATCCAGGGTCCCTGGGAGAAGAAGATATTGGACACCAGCATTGTCACTGCGCCTACCAAAAATCCGGTTTCACCGCCAAAGGCAACACCGGAAATAATCACCAGTGCCATTACCGGCTTAAACTGGGGCAGCATAAAAAAGGCAGACCGTCCTGCAACGCCGATGGCGCATAAAACTGCAATGGTAACCAGCTCCCTTGCCTTAGGCTTCCGGCTTTCAAATACCAAAAAGAACGGAACCATACATTCCAGCAGCACCAAAAGTGCAGTTATGTTGTAATTTTTATTGCCCCAATACATCACACCGGCAAACATCGTCACCGGAATACAAAGGAGGATCAGCACCGTTGCCACAAGGGTACGACGGCTTAATTTCCGTTGTCCGGCAGGCACTTGTAAAACAGGCGGTGCACTTCTGCGACCAATGGTGGCAATGAATGTCCCCAGCGCAGCAGTCAGCACCAAATATAACAGCAGCTGCTGCCGTCCGCCGGCACTGATGCCATCAGGCTTGATCAGGTCGGAAAGGTTTGTAATACTGGTTGCATAGAAAAACACCAGCAAACTGATCAAAAGGCTAATGCCTGCAAGGACTTTTCGCCAAACAGGCAGCGGCTCCGGCTTAAAATTCACTGCCGATTCCTTCGGCTTTGGCAGTGGGGTCACTTCCGGAATTTCCGGCTCAGCAGGAAGCTTACCGTCACAGCAGCCGATAATCTCCTCCACCGTCACTGCTTGGGGGATCAAATGCCGCGCCATACGGTTGGCAGGTGTGGTATAGAAGCTATTGCCGGAGAAAAATTCCCGGGGTGTCCCCTCAGCCACAATACTGCCATCAAAAAATAGTCCGCATTTATGGGCATACTGGGCGCAAAATGCCACATCGTGGCTCACCATCAAAACCGTGATTCCCTGTGCCAGCAGCTGACGAAGGATCCGGGCAAAGGTCACTTTGAATTCTGCGTCAAAACCCTTTGTGGGTTCGTCCAGCAGCAAAATGTCCGGTTGGGTCAAAAGCACTTTTGCCAGTGCAGATCTCTGCTGCTCACCACCGGAAATATCGTAGGGATGGCGGTCGATAAATTCCCGCAGATCGCAAAGCTCGGTGATCCGGGCAATCTCTGCATCCTGAATTTCTTTGGGAACTTTGTTCCCACGAAACACTTCATATAAGTCCTCCCGGACGGTTCGCTTTACGAAAAGGGTTTGGGGATTTTGGGGAAGGAGTCCCAGCTTGCCTTGCACTCGAACCTCTCCCCGATAGGCAGCACGCAAACCGGAGATTACCTTAAGTGCTGTTGATTTTCCCGCTCCATTGCCGCCTAAAAGGGCATAAAATTCCCCTTTTTGCAGCTTTAAGGAAAATCCCTTCAGCACATCCTGGCTATCCTTTTCATAACGAAACCAAAGCTTGTCACATTCTAAGGTTACATCCTCCGGATATATCGGGGGATTTTTTTCTTCCAGTGGCAGAAGTGCCTGCTCATTTGCGCGCTGAGAAAGGAAGTTGCTACCGTCACGGATGGTTAAGGGACAGTTCAGCTTGGTTTCTACTGCTGCCCACACCTGCATAGCGGTGGGCATAGCTAAAAACATTCCGCTGCCCTGATTCTTTAGCTGCAGACCTACATTCTCCGGCTGGTCATCGCAGAGGATCGCTCCTTCGTTCATCACAATGATGCGCGTTGCAAAGGGAAAAGCTTCCTCCAGGCGATGCTCTGTCAAAATAATTGTTGTGCCCAGTTCCCGGTTGATTTTCCCAAGCAATGCCAGAAAATCAGCAGCAGCAATGGGGTCAAGCTGGGCTGTCGGTTCGTCCAACACCAGCACCCCCGGCTGCATTGCCATAACAGAGGCAAGGCTCAGTAGCTGCTTCTGACCACCGGAGAGGTCTGTAACATTTTTATAAAACCAATTTTCGATACCGAAAAAGGCAGCGATCTCCGCCACACGGCGGCGGATGGTGGGGGTATCATAGCCAAGACTTTCCAAGCCAAATGCCAGCTCGTGCCACACTTTATCCGTAACTACCTGATTTTCCGGTGACTGCAAAACAAAGCCGATTTCCTGCGCCTGCTCTCTTTGAGAAAGGGCAGACAGGGGTGTTCCCTGATAGGATATTTCCCCGGAGAAGCTGCCGTGGGGGGTAAGACAGCTTTTTAAGTGCCGTAAAAGAGTGGATTTTCCGCATCCGGAAGGTCCGCAAAGGATCACAAATTCCCCTTTTTCAATGGTGAAAGAAAGATTGCAAAGTGCCTTCTTATCCCCTTCCGGGTAGGTAAAATCTACATTTTTGAATGAATAGCTTTCCATTTTCTCTCCTCCGCCCAGTTGAGCACCACAGGCATCAAACACAGAATCAAATACACAAACCAAAAAGAAAGGGTTGCCCCATTTACATCTGTAAATCGGATGCTGGGAAAATACCGGAATCCGAAAGCAGATACGATCACACCGCAAATCAAGTAAACACCACAAAATCCCAGATAAAGCAGTGCCATTTTATCCCGGTCATCAAAACGATAGATGGAAAAGGCGGTGCGACCTTTTAATCCGTAGCCTCGGCTTTTCATGCTGTCTGCTGTTTCTATTGCGTTTTCCAATGCCCAGGTGACCATAATAGACAAAATCGTAATTGCAATTTTGGTGCGATGCCAAAGACTTCCCTTTGACACATCTCTGCCAATACTTTTCTGGGCATCCACCGTTTGTGCCAGCTGCCCCTTAAATTTGGGAATGAACCGCAGCGTCATACTCAGCACCAGGGACATTGCCGGAATGATCCGACCAAACAGATATATAAATTTATCGGAAGTGATCACCCGATTGAAATTGGCAAACCACAACATTACAGTGGCGATCATCACACCGGAGGAAAGACCGTAGAGAATACTCTCCAGTGTCAGGGGATTTCCAGAGGGAAGATACAGTAAAACCGTTACACCCTCATGGCTGAAAGCAGGATTCATAAAGGCAGTCAGCAAAATGATTGGCAGGCACCACCGGAGGGTAAAGCGAACTGCCTTCTTCCCTTCTGTCTGTATAGCATACAGGCAGGCGCAAAGAAGGGATATTCCCTGAGCAATCGGGTGATTGAGCGCCATAGAAAAACCAATCACCAGGGCAAAATACAGAAAATTTACCAAGGGATGATATTTAGCAAAGTAATCCAAAGTTTATCCTCCTACTGCGTATCCGCCGCCTACATCGTTACCCAAATCGCAGGTAAAACGCCACTCGACCACATCGCCATTCTGAAGTTGATAACGGGAACTTCCATAATTGGGATACCAACCGTTAACTTTATACATCCAGCCGGACAGCGCACCGCAATCAAATTCATACAGATTGTGTATACCTTCCACATAAGCGCTGTTATAAATAGGTGTCCAGGAAGCTTCCATATGGATACCCTTTTCCTTGCAGACACGTTGCAACACATCGAACACAGACTCACCTTCATAGAACGTCACCGTGGTCTTACTGAGAATTACGCCACTGGAAGGAACCATTTCCAACTTGTCAGGGTCAAGCATATCCAAATTATTCAAAATGGTGGCACATTCAATGGCGAATGTGCAGGTGTATGTTTTTTCCTTGTCCACATCCTGGTTTTCCGGTTCTACCGGTTGAGGTTTGCCTTCCGGAACCGGGTCGGTGTTATATTTATCCTTGCCGCTGTTTTGGACCTTATTGTTGCCTGATTCCGGTATGGAAAGATATTCATCCTGTCCACCTACGGGCAGCGAAGGAGTCTGTACGGGAGTTGTCGTTTCTGTTGCCTGCGTTTCCTTCTCGTCCTTAGGAAGGGCATCCGGACGAATCTCAAAGCGGTCCGCAGAACCATCCAAGGTAAGATTCAAAACACTGGTCTTACTGCCGGTAATGGACACCGATGCAAATGCCTCGCCACCGACATACGCAGTTGCGCTTTGGGCGGCCCATTGCTCATTCAGGTAAATAGAAAGCAAAGCGGAAAAGCCAAAGGCTCTCACTTGTTGCAGAAGAATTTGGATATTACCTTCAGTAGTCTTACGAATCTGTACACCGAGATTAATTTCTGTAGCATCCTTAATATCACTGCCAAAGATAGTCCATTCATATTTGTAATCGCCGGATTTTCCCGTAAAGACACCGACGGCATTTTCGCTTCGAATTTGCTGGATAAGGCTTTCTTTGATAATGCCATTTTCGGGGATTTCAACGGATTCATTCAGGTTTACACTACCAAAATTTCCCTGACAGGCACAAAGAGAAAACATTATAGTAAAAGCCAATAAAAGGCTGAATAATCGTTTCATAGTTATTCTCCAATCACCAGTCTGCCGTTCTTAACCTTTAGGGTATCCGTAGTCATAGCAAGACTTTGGGTTTCGTCGGATGCAGCAAAAACCGCGTCTTCCACAATCAAATCAAGGACATCTCCAGGTCTTACACTTCCTCGCAGACGGAATCTCAAACGAAGTACCACATTGTAATCTTCCGCTAAAAGTTCCCTGGTAAATGCGTTTTTGCCACCGGTCATATCTAAGTACATAATGTTGATCAGGCCGGTATCATTGCTGTTTTGCACATTGCAGCTCCAATCCGGGAGCTTTCGGCCAGTGTTGTTTTCATCGCGCAGAATAAATATATTACCATCTTCCACGCCCACAAATTCCAGTCTGGAAGAATCGAAAGCAATGCTCATACTCATCGCACCGTAACGGGCATCTCCCAGATCAGAAATCGTTACATCCAAAGTGAATTCATCTGTTTGGCTTGCAGAAAGTTTTTGAGGTGTTTCCACAATCAAGGTAGATTCGCCCGAAACAGGATCGTTGCCGCACCGAACTAGCAATAGTACGACTGCTGCAATCAGAATACAGATGCCGATAATCCACGGCCATCTTTTTTTCATAAATTGTTTCATAGAAACACTCCCACCCAAAGAATTACTAATTGGTTGTAATGGTTGTAGCCTTGGTGACAACACCAAAGTCGCTACCATCTACAAACTTTTCTACAATGCCCAGCGCATCGAAGGTATTGATTCGACTGTCGCTGTTGACATTCAAGGCAAGGATCTGATCAGCGGTAGGTGTATCGCCCTTACGCAACCATATATCCACAGTGTTCAGCGCATCCTGTGCGTTCATAACACCGTCACCGTTGGTATCGCCAAAGGTAATTGTGGATGCTGCATCCTCGGTCAAGGTAAAGTTCTGCTTGTTTGCAAACTGTGCCAAGGGGATGGAAGCATCCACCAATGCCACATAGGTCGCAATTCCGGTCTTTGCAGAGATCTCTGCGCTGTACTTAAAGGCATACTGATTGGTGCCGTCGTTATAAGTCAGCTTTTTAGCACTTTCAATACCAGCTATAGATACAGCAACTGCCTTTTTAGTGGCAGGAATCAAGTCAACATCATCACCGGCATACAGACAGATTGCACTGTAGGAAATACCCTTTACCACATTGACCGTGCCTGCGGCGGTCGTGGTATCTATAACTACCATTGCATTTTCATCGCTAGCGTCGGAGGTAAGCTTCACAGACATACCGCCAATGCAAATACCCAGTTGATCACCTGCATTTGCGTCATCTGTCTGGAAAGTGACGGTGAAGAACTGTGCGGGGAATGCATTTCCCTCTGCATTTCCTAAAACGGTAATATCGCTGTGATTCGTTGCATCAAAATACACAACACGCAGTTTGCCGTCAATGTCCAAATGGTAGCTGACCTCGCCACCGCTTAACCTGCTACCGGCAGTCACACCGATAACACGCAGTCCTTCAGGAACATTCAGGATAAAGTCAATGAGCTTATAGCCTGCGTTGTTATCCCACTGATCCAGCGTGATAACTGCGTTAAAAGTCTTGCCAATGTCATCCGTAATCTGTGCAGGCAGACCCAGCGTTGCAGAAGGTTTTCCGGCAACAACGGCATCTTCTTGGGCGGTTACATCGGAATAATCATATAGAGCAGGCTTACCGTTCATGAAACGGTCATAAGCAACCAAGGCGTAGGTAGCCTGGTCAGTAGCCATAGCATTGGCGCCGGCACCTCTGCCATGTTCAAATTTAGCTTCATCTTCCAGATAATAGGTCAGCAGATTATCGATGGCTGAATTGCCATTTTTGATGAAACGGGGGTCTGTATCCGGGTTAATGCCCCAGGTGGTTGCCGCAACGATTGCCCACACGCAGCTTTCGGAAGTTTCTCCCCTGCCATAAGGGAAACCGCCATTGTCCAGTTGGCTTTCCGACAGCCAGTTAAAAGCAGTTTCACAAGCTGCAGCTACTGCAGGCTGATCCCGGTAGGGGTACAGTGCGGTCAGTGTCATGCCAGTAATGTCTACATTGGAAGGCTGGGTCTTAGCTGTAACCAAAGACCAACCACCATCATTGTGCTGGGTAGCCAAAATAGCGTCCACACATTGCTGGCGAATGGTGGAATCGGAGGTTTCATAATTACCGCAATCCAAGGCAATCAGTGTCCATATAGTGCCGTTCATACCTTGCTTGCGGATCCAGTTGATACCGTTTGCACTATAGGCTTCCACAAGATTCCAGTTGCCTACAGAGGTAGCATCCTTACCGATGGCAGATAGTGCCATGATCAGCCGGGAGTTGTCGGTAGACTTATTTTTATCCAGCGCACCGCTCATATTAACCTTTGCTGCGGTATCGTTGACATATTCCACAATGCGATCGTAATAGTCCGCAAAATACTGGCTGTTGTTTGTGTAGTAACCACCACGAGCCAATCCAAAAACCGTCCACTCACCGAAATTGGTGCCAAAAGCAGGTTCTTTCACGGTAGCTGCCTGCATAGCCAAAGTAGCGTTCAGAACAGCAGAAATATCCTGCGGCTGACGGGGTGCTTCCGGGGCGACTGCGCCGGCAACTGTCACCTGTGTAAAAACAGGAAACAGACCCAGCACTATTACAACAGCCAAAATCATACACAATATTTTTTTGGTAATTGGCATAATCGAATTTTCCTTTCTGCTATTACAGCGCATTTCCGATAATCTGAACCTCATTTGCTCCAATTGCAGGAATTACGGAAACTGCTTTGCTCTCAGCATCAAGAAGCTTTGCAGTAATGTAGCTACCGTTGCTGGTCTTGCAGTTTTCTGCCCACCTTAGCAGAAAATCACGGTCTGCTTTTGCCAATACTTCTGTTTCGTCTACGGTCAAAATAACTTTGATCTCCAGTTCAGCGCCGGAATGTATCATCTCATAAACTTTCTCAAAATTCTCAAACTTTATCTGGAACCAGTACTTAGGGCTTGTGCCGTCCTTGCCGGTCACAGCAACAGATTCCACTGATACTGCAAAAAAACGGAAGCCGCCGGCAGTTTTGTCCTCAATAGGCAACTGGGGATTGTTGTGTGCAAACTTACATTCAACCTCTGCGATCAGCAAGCCATCCCCACCGGAGGTATCAATAATTTTTGCGGCAGCTGCAGTGGAATCGAAGGTATCTGCTGTCAATGTATAGCCGTTCAGGTTTAGAACTCCCTCTACAGGCACTTGCAAATCCTTAACTGTCACATTTTCAAGCAAGGACACACATTCTGCACCGGTTTCCACCTGATATGCAAATGCATCTTCTAAGGTAGTAAAATTCCGGTCACCCACGGCTACTGTATTTGCAGCCTTATTTACCGTTACTTTTGCATAAGCGGGCGAGGAAACGACGCACGGTTCACCTGTTTCCAGATAATAATCGCAGGCAGTATGGGTAAAACCGTCATCTGAACCATTACCACCGTTGCACCAAACATAATACGTACCGGCATCGGAGATGTTAATCTCCGCGCAGCCGCTATCATCGGTGGTCACAGAGCCTTCTGCCTCGCCAAAGATAGTGCCATAATAAACTTCGTAGTCAGTAGCGTCCTTCACCCAAGACTCACCATACATCAAATCACAAAAAGAGTGCTTTAGTTTAACGGATAGCGTTTCTCCTTCGGTTATGATGTAATCGTGGGTATAATTACCACTTTTGTCGACAAACAGGTGGAAACCACCTGCCTGATCCCACAGGAAGTTATAGCAGCTGAAGCTGGCAACATCTAAAAAGTCACCGGCTTTTAGAACGATCCGGTCAGATGTGGCACCGACAGTCATAAAGTCACTTTGCTGTGTTTCATCCACAGGGAAATCGCCATTGTGGAAATAAACCAGGTTTTCGGTAAAACCGAAAATGCCGCCACGGAAATAGGAGCTTCCGGGAAGAGCATCAAAGTTGACCTCTCCCCAATCGCCACCATAGATCTCTTCGTGGGCATAGATCAGTAGCTGCAGTGCGGTGGTTTCGTACGCACCATCACAGTCAGCATCAAAAAGCATATTGTCCAGTCCGTACTCTGCCAGGTCGATAGCTTCGATCTTGGACATAGGAACGGGAACATAGGCAATAGGATTGCCGTTTTTATCATCAATGTAACCGGTGTCAAGGCTAACGGAAAGATATACAACATTTTCTTCTGCCGCAAACG
>JAZOSD010000026.1:0-11155 GCA_045656945.1 Faecousia sp. | reverse complement strand
CTGCAGAAGGCGGCTACCGGTTCTTCGCAGTGGAAGTGAAAGCAGTTGCGATCACCGGCAAGGGCAGCGCAAATGCCAAGTACTGGTTCCAGATTCAGTTTGAGAACTTTGACCAGGTTTACGAACTGATCCAGGCAGACTTCCAGCTGGATATCGCAGTGAAGATGTCCTGGAACAGCGGCGAAGCAGATGCAGTGGCAGGTGCGGACTTCCTGCAGAAGTGGGCTGAGGCTTACAAGAATAACAGCGGTATTTATATCACTGTTTCTGCAGTTAATGCAGAGAATTACGAGAACTTCTCCCTGATTCCCTGTATGACAGCAAACAATGTTGCCATCTGTGGCGACGAAATGCAATAAAACTGTTAAAGGGGCGCGTTGCAAAATAATGCAACGCGCCCTAAAACGATACAATTATCTACATCCTGCGGATGCAGGGTGTCCATAGATAGTAAGGTTTTAGTGCTGCAGAAAAATCCTGTCAAACAATGTCGGCAAATTAGTCCTTGACAAAAAGACAATCCCGTGATACAATATCATGGCAATTGGGAAACCAAGCTGAATATCGCGGAGTAGAGCAGTTGGTAGCTCGTCGGCCTCATAACCCGGAGGTCGTAGGCTCGAGTCCTGCCCCCGCAACCAAAAAAGACAGTCACCCATTTGGGTGGCTGTCTTTTTTATCTGCGTTGGCAGAATTGGCACTGAGACCTCCGGGTTATGAGACCGGCGAGCGTAGCTCGTTGGGACTAAGCCCCTGCACGCTGCCGGTGGCAGATGCAGTGCAGGGGCTTAGTGTGCAGCGGTCGAAAAAAGCGAGGAAAAGCGTGAGCCCGATGATTTTTTCCGGGCACCGCAAACGGGGCCGCACTATCAAGTTTCAACAAGTCTGCACCGCCGGTGGCGGGAGGAGGGAGGGGAGCGAGTGGCCGGGGTCGGTAAGTGACGCAGCCGCGACCTCGGCAAGGAGAGCACCGGGGACCCCAACAGGAACCGCAGTATAAGTGCGTAGGAATCTACCCAGCCGGGCATTCATCGAGTCCTGCCTCCGCAACCATAAAAACCACGGCTGTTGCCGTGGTTTTCTTTATTTTCATAACTTTTCAAGATGAAATGAAATATACCAAAACGCATTTGATACCAATTTTGACACCAGCGCCGGGTCAGTATTGGACTCATATGTCTGCTGATGACAGTGTTATCCCTTCAGAAGTATAGGCTAACGTTTGGTGTTAGTTTAATAGGGGTGTTTTATTGGACTCAAGCGATTATATAATTCACTCACCTGGGTAATTACGACGACGGATGGCATATGCTAATTCTGGTTAAACGATTTATGTGATTTTCAAATTCTTATTTATCGAATATTACCAAAATAAGAAATTAAACCTGTGATTTTGCATCATTTTTGCAAAATTGGGAAAAATCTATTGACGAGACATACCGTTGGCGGTATAATGTTAATGTCATTTTGAAAGAAATTTGCAAAATGGGGGTATTTGTGATGCTTTTGGATTTTAGAGTAAAAAACTACAAATCATTTACAGATGAAGCTAGCTTCACTATGCTTGCGGCTCCGAAACAGAAAGGCTTGGATTATAGTTTATTTAAAACAACTCATAAGGGAAAGCAAATTAAGGCACTACCTACGTCTGTTATTTATGGACCAAATGCGGCAGGAAAGACAAATATCATTAGTGCAATGGATACACTGCGCTCCATTATTCTTCGTGGGAATATCCGAAATGCTGAGGAAGACAGTGTACCTAATCCTGCATCTTCTAGTTTGGAACTAATCCCTAACAGCTTTTTAGAAACACCTCAACCAGTTGATTTTTTTATTGATTTTATAGAAAAGAAAATCCGGATTCAGTATAAACTATCTATGGATTTGGGCTTGTTTTCAGATGCGGAGTATTCTAGAAAAGTTTTGTATGAAGAACTGGTTGTTGACGGGGAACAACTTTTTGAACGCACGCATAACAATCTAAAAATTCAACTTAGTGAAAAAGTAGAAGGATTTGCCTTTGAGGAAGGCGATTTTACTCATAGTGCACTTGGTATGCTAGTAGAAAAAAGCCTGAATTCAGAGGAATTGTTTTTGACCAATGGCTTTAGACTAATTGTTGCTCCTAAGTTAGTAAAATTTATTGTTGATTGGTTCACGTCAAAATTTATGGTTATCTGTCGAGCAGATTCGCTTCACCTCATTAAGAAGTTTACTGAACCGCAAAAGAAAACGATCTATGTTGATAGGACCGTAAATGAAGCAGCAAAGGTTTTTGGTATCAATTCTAATGCGCTCGGATATATACCGGGCGAAAACGACGCAGAGCCTAAGCTGGTTTCAATATGTGCCGATCTGCCGGATAAGAAACTGGCGGTAGATGCAGAATTGTTTGAATCTTACGGAACGATTAGGTTTGTCAATACGTTCCCTTTGATTATGCGTGCTATTGCGACGGGCGCAACATTAGTAATTGACGAATTTGATGCATCTCTCCATCCTATGGCACTGATGAGTATTATCAACATATTCCACAATGATGAAGTGAATGTTCACCAGGCACAATTAATATTCAATACACATAATCCGATTTTCTTGAACTCTAACCTCATGCGTCGAGACGAAATCAAGTTCGTTGAAAGAAATGACGAGACCCACGAAAGTACACTGTATGCACTTTCAGATTTTGGTACGGCTGGAGAAAATGGTGTTCGGTTGCACGAAGATTATATGAAGAGTTATTTTGTTAGTCGTTATGGTGCCATAAAAGATATTGACTTTACTCCCATCTTCGAAGCGATAGTAAGAAAAGAAAAGAGGCAAGACGATGGCGAAACTGAAGACTAACCGAAAATACTATTTTAGTGTTGAAGGCGAAACCGAGCAATGGTATCTGGAACATTTACAGAGCCTTATTAATAACGCACCTGAATCAAAATACACGGTAACATTGACTCATAAAAAGCAAAAAAACCCAGTGAAAATGGTCAAGTCTCTTACAATTGCAGGTAAAACTACAATTTGGCACTTGTGTGACTATGAGAGCGATGAGCCTGAGCATGTTCGTCAGTTTGAAGAGACAATGGATAATCTCAAAAAGGTAAAAGATTTAGGAAAGCAGGTCACATATCACTTCGGTTATAGTAATCTTGCTTTTGATCTGTGGATTGTTTTGCACAAAGCTGACTGCAATGGATCTCTTGCTCATCGCAGTCATTACTTAAAACATATCAACAAAGCCTACGGAGAAGATTTTGAAGATATGGATCACTACAAGGCTGAGGATAACTTTAAACGTTGTTTAAGTAAGATAACACTTGATGATGTTAAAAGAGCAATTAGCCGCGCGAAAGCAATAATGGCGAACAATGAAAGTGTAGGATATACTCATCATGAATATAAAGGATACAGATACTATAAGGAGAACCCCTCACTTGAAGTTTGGAGAGCCGTTGAAAGTATTCTGAAGGAGTGTAACCTCTAACCCATATTTTGATCCATATGTGGATATAGACAGAGGACACAGAACAAGTTGAATGCACCGGATTTCGTAAAGAGATCCGGTGCTTTTCTAACTTTATATAGCGTAGTAAGGTACATTTAACCTTGAACGACACCAACGCAGAATTGGTATCGCACGTATTTTCATAGGGGTACAAAACTTGATAAACATGCCACATGATGATATACTGTAAGATATCAATTTGAACGGAGGAAACAGCTATGTCAATTGAACATATTAAGCCGTTTTCAAAGGAAAACGGAAATGGTTTTACCCTTACTCTTGAAATGCTACGGAAAATTGTGAGGCTAAAAGAACTTGAGAAAGCAGAAAGCGAACAAATCTCCAAGATGTATCGGACAGATAGTAACGCAATGACCGTAACAGAAGCACTCAAGCAATGGCAGGATGAGCAAGCAGGAAAAATTAGTCGACCTGCTTACAAAGAACTTGAATCATATTTACTATCTCTTACAATGGAAAATGTCGTAGATCTGACACTTTTGATGTATTTGGGTCGAGATATGGATTGCAATATGAACTTGGCACCTGGTAAAGATCGCTTCCTTGAATTTTACGACCGATATAGCGATATTGTGTGTGGTAGAAGCAAAGAGGAACTTGTTGATGTTGTTCTCGAGAAAACACCTCTGTTGATGTATTTACGTACTGGATATCGACTGTTGTTTGCACCTGTGGGGACATCTGCTGATACCATTTCTCATAATTGGGATGAAGTGTAAATAAGAAAACGAGGTACATAAGGAAAAAAGATAGCAGCGGATTTTAAGATATCCGCTGCTATTTTATCTATATAATATGTTGTGTAAGTGCTGCTGCCTTTAGTTAGTGGTAATGAAGTATGGTTGAAACTACATTGACGCCAACGCTGACACCAACGTGCCTTCAATTACCCATATACCATAGTGGTAAATGTTTCTTAAAGGCAGGAAAACTGGATAAAAGCATTGAGAATCACAAAGAAAAAGCACAAATACGTGCGGAGCGCGTTTACTCATAACCCGGAGGTCGTAGGTTCGAGTCCTGCCTCCGCAACCAAAAAAGAACACCATCCGAATGGATGGTGTTCTTTTTTGGTTGCAAAGGGGAGGTAGGACTCGAATAATGTAAAAGCAACGCGGACGAGCGTTGCCGCCGCCAGTTTATATGGTGGCGAACATTTATTTTCTTTTGCATACTTGCAAAAGAAAATGCAAACGAGTCCTGCCTCTAGATCTATCGATAAAAGGTAAGCGTAGCTCGCCTAGTAAGCGACCCGACCGCCGCAGGAGGCGGGAAGAGGGAGGGCGCAGTGAGTGCCGCGGTCGGCAAGTGCCTAGCGCACTTCGTTGCGCGACGGTACTGCCGGGCACCGCAAACGGGTAGATACGCAGAACCACTTTTGTATAAGATCGTCACAAAGAATGAAACGCGTCCTGTCTCCGCAACCGTAAAAACCACGGCAAAAGCCGTGGTTTTTCTTTGCTTTCTAAACTTTTTTAGATGAAATGGAATATAGGGAATCTTATTTGACACCAATTTTGACACCAACGGCGAACCGAGATGGCATTTTTTCGGATACTATTGGGGCACCCTCCGTAAGGAAGGTGCCCCACGCACTTTTCTCTTTTATGTTACGATTCAGACAATCGACTGCAACTTTTTCTTTTGGATAACCTGAAGCACTACGACGATGCTCACTAGTCCCAGACCAATCAGGTCGGTCACTAGACCGGGGTAGATCAGCAGCAGACCGCCCACAGCGCTCATAATACGCTGATACAAAGGCGTACGGCACATTAGATAGCCTTCCAGGGCCGCAGACACGCCGAACATACCTACCAAGGATGTTGCTGCGATCTGAATAACTTCCCATGTGCTGGTATCGATGAACAGCATTGCCGGATTCAGGGCAAACACAAAAGGTACGATAAAGGCGCCGATGGCCAGCTTGGTAGCGGTAAAGGCGGTCTTCATCGGGTTGGCCTGCGCGATCGCCGCACCGGCGTAGGCAGCCAGCGCCACAGGTGGCGTCAGGTCAGCAACGATACCGAAATAAAATACAAAGTAATGAGCCGCAATCATAGGGACGCCCATCTGCACCAAAATGGGGGCGCAGGTGGCTGCCATAATGCAGTAGTTGGCAGTGGTGGGAACACCCATACCCAGTACAATACAGCAGAGCATTGTTAGCAGCAGAGCGATGATCACCTGCTTGCCTGCTAAGGCAACAATGCCGTTAAACAGCTTATAAGCAAGACCTGTAGAACCGATAATACCGGCAACGATACCGGCTACACCGCAGGCAACAGCCACAGTGATCATACCCTGACCGCCTGCAGCCAGCGCCTCCAACAGGCGTTTGGGAGTCATCCGGGTATCCTTGTTGAACATACTGACCACAATGGCCACCACAATGGCGATGGCAGCTGCATAGGCAATAGACCGGGTGCTGGTAGCAACCAGGTAGATCAACAGGATCAAGGGCAGCAACAGATAGGTCTGCTTCAACAGAGGCTTCAGCCGAGGCATTTCTTCCTTGCTCAGACCGCGCAGACCTTCCTTCTTTGCTTCCAGATGGACGGTAATGAACACGCCCGCAAAGTACAATACTGCAGGAAGAATAGCCTTAAGCACCACATCAGAATAGGGAACGCCGATCGTTTCCGCCATCAGGAAGGCTGCAGCGCCCATAATCGGGGGCATGATCTGACCACCGGTAGAAGCGGCAGCTTCTGCCGCAGCGGAAAATTCAGGCTTGTAGCCGGTCTTCTTCATCAGGGGAATTGTCACAGCGCCGGAGCCTACAGTATTGGCAACAGAAGATCCAGACACCATACCCTCCAGCGCAGAGGCCACCACGGCTACCTTAGCAGGGCCTCCGGAGAAACGACCCACCAGAGCGTTGGAAATCTGAATGAAGAAATCGGCAATGCCGGTGCGCTCCAGGAATGCACCGAAGATAATGAACATTACTATGTATTTGGAGCAGACATTCACGGGTGTGGAGAGTATGCCCTCCTTGGAATAGAACAGAACACGGACATATTCCGTGATCCGGGCCAGCATATTGGGGTTGGTCGAACCCCAAATCAAGGCGTACACAAAAAGCACACCGGCCACGATTAAGATGGGAAGACCAACGCAGCGGCGGCAAAGCTCTACCAGGCAAGCGACACCCAGAACACCGATCACCACCTCATGGGGCAGGATAGAGAAATTGGAAACAATGGTGTTGGCATTGAGCGTGTAGTACATAAATGCACCGGTACCAACCAACATCAGGATAATATCGTACCAAGGCATAAAGTTTACCCGCTGCTTGCCCTTCTTTGCAGGGAACATCAGATAACCGATGAAGATAATGTATGCCATAAAACTGGTCAAGCGAATTTCATCCAGCCAGGTGGCAACCAATGTCACATAAATGCAGAAAATGGAAAAACAGGCCAAGATACAGGTGACTACCAGCTTGGGGATGCCCTCCCAAATGCGCGTGTTCGACTCACGGTCGTATTTTTTCATAACCGCATCCAGATCCATAGGCGCCTGGACCGGGTCTTCTTTTTTCTTAAAAAATGCCATAAGAACCTCCTTGCATAATAGGAAAAATGGCTGCAGCCAAGATTAGCCGCAGCCACTGAAATTTACCTTACTTGGATTCTACGGTAATACCCTTTTCCGCAAAGTACTTGGCAGCACCCTTGTGGAAAGGTGCAGTCATACCGCTGGTGGCATTCTCTAAGGAGAGTTCGCTACCCTTAGCGTGGTTGGCGGCAATGGTGGCAATGTTATCAAAGATAGCCTTGGTGATGTTGTAAACAGCCTCCTCGGAAGCAGAGGTACTGACGATCAGAGTGGCCTTAACGGTGACGGTGGTCACATCCTTGTCCTGCCCCTTGTAGGTGCCGGCAGGGACCACATAAGTGGTGTAGTAGGGGGAGGTGCTCATCAGCTTGGAGGCAATATCTCCGTCAATGGGCACCAGAGTAGCGCTGGAAGCCAGACACAGCTCAGTGATGGCAGGGGTGGGAGCGCCGGCAACGATAAAGGCAGCGTCGATCTTTCCGTCCTTCAGGGCGTCAGCGGAATCGGCAAAGGACTGATACTGCGCCTGAATATCGCTCTCAGACAGACCGGCAGCAGTCAAGATATCTACGGCGTTGAAGTATACGCCGGAGCCGGAAGCACCAATAGAAACCTTCTTGCCCTTCAGGTCAGCAACGGACTTGATGGCAGGATCCATAGTAATCAGCTGCACAGCCTCGGCATACAAGCCACCAATTACGCGGAAGGAATCCAGCTTACCTTCTTTCTCGAAGGAGCGGGTGCCGGCAGCGGCATAAGCCATAACATCGGACTGGACAGTAGCAAGCTGGTAGTTGCCGGAGTGGATACCCAAAATGTTGGCCTTGGAGCCATCTGTGGAAACCACATTTACATTGATATCGGCAGCGGTCTTGATTTGGTTACCCAGAACACCGCCATATGCATAGTAGGTGCCGGCAGTGCCGCCAGTGCCCATAGTCATGTTCTTTGTGCCACCGCAGGCTGCCAAAGACAACACCATCAGCAGGCACAGAGCCAGTGCAAAAATTTTTTTCATAATCTTTTCCTCCTCATTACGATCTCTTTGGGAAATTCTAAAAATACTTTATAAATATACAATATTTCACGAATAAATGCAAGTGTAATTTTGGAGGAATTGTTTGCGTATATTGCAAATTAGACGCCAACGTTGACACCAACATATCTTCAATTTACCGATCTGTCATAGTCCTAATGACAAAATATTGAGAAATATAAAGAAAAAGTACAAAATAGATGGTGAGTATATTTACGCATAACCGGTCGGTCGTAGGTTCGACTCTTGCCTCCGCAACCAAAAGGGCGAACCGAAAAAATATCGGTGCAGAAAATCCCGAAACCAAAACTCAAGTTTTTTAGGGTCAAATATTACAAGCGATCTGTTCAGCTCGCAAAGCAATATATAATCGCTGTTGCGGCAATGCTGCCGTTTTACGCCCTTACTTTGTTTGTGGCGTTGATTTACAGTTTGGTTTAATGGATCACCCCAGAGCCATGCACAGCGGCTCTGGGGCGATAGCTTTTACAGATATTTTATTGACAACAAAGAAACTGTTGTTATATACTAATATTGAATTTAACAAAAGAGGTGTTATCTATGGCAAAAACAGTTCAGGATATCCTTGCAATCATCAAGGAAAATGACATTAAAATGGTGGATTTCAAGATGGTGGACATTAACGGCCAGTACCGCCACGTCACCATTCCCGCAGAAAACTTTTCTGAGGATACAATGAAAAGCGGCATCGGCTTTGACGCATCCAACTACGGCTATGCAGTGGTGGAAAAAAGCGATATGGTTTTCATTCCCGATCCGGACACCGCTGTGATCGATCCCTTCTGCGAAATTCCTACCCTGTCTATGACCGGCAATGCAATGATCATCGACACCCCTGAAAACCGTCCCCTTGCCCAGTACCCCCGGAACATCATCAAGGCAGCGGTTGCCCATATGAAGGAAAGCGGCATTGCTGACGAGATGAAGATCCTGCCGGAGTTTGAATTTTATCTTTTCGACGATGTGACCTGGAGCGTAGACGGCAGATACATCGGTGCAACTGTGGATGCCCGCCAGTCCTACTGGAATTCAGACAACGAAGGTCACGGCGTGGTCGTTCCCAAGCAGAAGAACTATCATATTGCAAAGCCTTTTGACACCTCCTATGAGTGCCGCAGTGAAATGTGCCTGCTGATGAAGGAAGCGGGCATTGAGATCAACTATCATCACCCTGAGGTGGCGGCTTCCGGTCAGTATGAGATCGAGCCCCAGCTGGGAGAAGTGGTGCATATGGCAGATGCCACAATGATGATCAAGTATATCATCCACAACACTGCCCTTAAGTACGGCAAAAGCGCAACCTTTATGCCCAAGCCGATCTATGGAGAGGCTGGCAGCGGTATGCACGTGCATATGATCCTGTTTAAGGACGGTCAGCCGGTTTTCTCCGACGATAATGGCTATTCCCATTTGAGTGAAACAGCCCACTATTTTATGGGCGGTATCTTAAAGCACATTGGCTCTCTGTGTGCCATCACAAACCCCAGCACCAACTCCTTTAAGCGCCTGGTGCCCGGCTTTGAAGCACCGGTTACGGTCGGCTATGCCACCTCTAACAGAAGTGCGGTTATCCGGATTCCTGCCTATGCCAAGAGTCCTGACAAGCGTCGCTTTGAGCTGCGCAATCCCGATGCAACCTGCAACCCCTATTTCTGCTATGCAGCCATCCTGATGGCAGGGTTGGACGGTGTGAAGAATAAGATCGATCCCCACGCAAACGGCTGGGGTCCTTACGATATGAATCTGTATAACCTTCCGGAGGAAGAAAAGGCAAAGCTGCAGGGTCTGCCGGTATCTTTGGACGAGGCACTGGATTGCCTGGAAAAGGACTACGAATACCTGACTGCCGGCGGCGTGTTCCCGGAAGAGCTGCTGCGTAATTTCATTCGGACAAAGCGGGCAGAGTGCAGAGCACTGGCTGCAATTCCCCATCCTGCTGAGTTTGATAAGTATTATAACCTTTAAGAAAAAAAGCCAAGCAGAAAAAATCTGCTTGGCTTTTAGTGCTTTCGTTGTGCTAAAAAACTGTCTGCTTCGGTTCTGGATGGGAATATATAGATATTTTTGTGGGGGTATTTGCTTAGCAATTGCATAATTTCCGGTCGGCTTTGGGATTGGAAGTCCTTTATAAACCGGATAAAATCCCTGTCTTCTTCTGTTTCTATCCAAGGCATATCACTTCGCGGTTTCCCCCGTCTTTCCGCAACGCCCTGCAGGCAGACATCTACCGGATAATCCAGAAAAAAAACCGTGTCGCATTTTTCTAGCCGCAGCTCCATAGTGGATGCATAATTGCCGTCAATGATCCAACGATCTTGCCGGAGAATATGGGATAACCGCTGCAAAAACACGGGTTTTTCTACGGTTGTTTTATCCTCATTCCAGTATAGCATATCCAGATGAAACAGAGGGATACCTGTTATTTGGCTAAGTTCCCGGGAAAAGGTGCTTTTGCCACTTCCGGGACAGCCGATCACAATAATTTTTCTCATAGTTTTTGATTAGATTTTCTTTCTGAAAAGTCCGTGCTGATTGCAGTAGAAATAAAGATAGCCTTTGCCCCGAAGCTGCAGCCGGGTTTCCGCGTTGCCCTCCGGATAGAATTTCACCAACTGCAGCCGGTCGGAGGTCACAAAGGCTACAAAGGAAATAAAATGCTGCTTTGTCATAGGGTGGGGGATGGAGATAAAATGCTCATCCTCCACATTTTCTATGGTGATGGGGTGCTGTTCGTCCGCTTCCTCCGGTTCCAGGGCAGGCAGCGTGATGCCGCAGCAGCTGACCAGAGCATCGCCGGTGCTGCAGATGGCATTGCCGCAAATGGGACACACATAGAATTTGCTCCGCAGCATATTGGCGGAGATATTTCGGTTGGTGATCTGCTCACCGTTCATCAGCTCGATCACCGAGATGCCCAAAGCCTGGGCCAGGGGCTGTAGCAGCGAAATATCCGGTAATCCCTTGGCTGTTTCCCACTTGGAAATGGTCTTACTGCTGACACCGAT
>JAZOSD010000025.1:0-29295 GCA_045656945.1 Faecousia sp. | reverse complement strand
GGGCAACTGCTGCACATTGGCAGGAGATACATAGAGAGAATCGCTGGTATAACCGGATGCAAGGTAATCCTTGCTATACACACATCTGCCAGCGCTGTCTGTTGCGAAGTACCAAACCCGTGCGGGAGTGCCACTCCAGTTATTGTTGGGGAAGTATTCCCACTTAAAGACTGCGCCGGTAAAGGAACCATCACCCTGCGGAGTAGTGGTATCCTTGTCCACCTTGGTCAGCACAAAGGGCGGGTCAAAAATGGGAATGTCGGATACGGAGATTAGATTATCGCCGGAAACAACGGTATGGGTGTAGGTTTTGGTGTCCAGCTTATATCCCTTGGGAGCCTTGGTTTCCTTGATGGTCAGCACATCACCAATGTTATACTGCTTTGCGGAAGTCGCATTGCCGTTGGCATCGGTCTTGATGGTTTCAACCACCTTGCCATTCAGAGAAATGGTGTACTCTGCACCTGCCAGAGAATACAGACTGTTGTTCTTAATCTGATCGATGCAGGCCTGGGAAGCGTTGATGGACTTCTTCAAGGAAACGGGTTTGGAGTTCTCTGCATTGGTTAGGGTAACTGCGTTAGAACCCTTGCCAACGGGGACTTCCGTTACTTCAACATTGCCGTTGGCATCGATGTTGACCTTATAGCCATCGGGTGCTTTGATTTCTTTCAAGAAATACGCGCCCGTGTACAAGCCGGTCCACTTAGCTTTACCGTTGGCATCAGTCTTTCGGGTACTCACATTGACATAGCCGGTATCGGAAGTGTTAAGGGAATAATAGTCAGCGCTGGTAATGGGAGTGGTACACGCAGGGTCTCGATACAGAGTAAACTCTGCGCCTGCCAGATTTGCAGTACCAGCGGTGTTGGTTTTGGTCAAAGAAACTTCACCGCTGCCGGTACCGTAAGGAGTCCAGTAACCACGAAGATAGTAGAAGGTGTTGGTTCCGTTCTCCGTAGTAGCATCTACCTGGGTCTGGATTCGGTTGACAAGACCAGTGCCAAACAACTTATCCGATCCTTTTTCCTTCCAGATGGTAGAGTTATGGCTGGAACTGTGAGTGCCGCCCAGCATCAGCTTGCAGATCATGGTATCGCTGCCACTCTTCTTCCAGGAACATGCACCAAAGCCGCTGTTACAAGCGGAAGGAGAGGTGTAAGTGCTTTGCAGCCAGTTGGTGTTGGTAGTGCCATTGCTGGCAATGTCACCAATGGTGTAGATGCGGTTTGTACCGCCAAGGTTTTCAGCAGCAACATAGGACCAAATGATAGTAGGAATCAGCACATCGCCGTCCTGGGTGACACTCAGCTTGCCAAAATAAGAATCCAGATAGTTCTGGATTGCCTTGTCGCTGGCACCCAAATACTTCAACACTTCTGCGAACAGAGAAGTATCGGTAGCAACGGTATCACCGTCCGCTACATCAAGCTTGTTCCATGCACCAAAGTCGCTACCCAAAATGATCTGTGCCAGGAAATCTTCAATGGCTTTACTGCCACCGGCTTCATTCCGGACAATTCTGGGATAGGTGGATGCACTGCCACCAGGGTTGTTGTAGTTGAACCAGTAGTTTGTGAAACCACTCCAAGTAAAGGTGCAACCATCACTTGCAAGGTTCTCTGTGGGGAAGTGATACACATAGGGGTAGGAATCCCACCGTGCCTTGACGATAAATGTGTTTTCCGTAATGGTATAGGTGTCAAAAACAGTGGTGGTTGCTTCGCCCTTGTCCTTGCCGGTACTGTTCCAGGGGATTGCCTTTCCGTTCTTTACCGTGTTGATAACACTTCCGTGGGAGTTGTAGCGGTTGTAGCAATCGTCATAGCGGTAGTAGACGATCTGCATGGTGACGCCAACAGCGATCATGTTACTGGAACCGTCGCCCGCAGCATTGCCACCACCGTCACCGCCTCCGCCGACTTCGGAGCCAGAGCTACCACCTTTGGTTTCAGGACTTGCCGCCATCATAGGGGGACCTCTGTCCGGGACAGTAGGTTCGGTAGGCTCTGTCGGCTCAGTTGTTTCTTCAGCAGGCACATCCTCTCCTGCGTTTTCCTCCGGGATGGGTTCAGTACCTTCTGTGGCAGGTTCTGTTGCATCTGTCTGCGCTTCTTCTGTTTCCGTGGGTGGTTCCGTCACCGGTTCTGTTGCTTCCTCCGTTACATTGGAAGTAAGCACATCATCCGTAGGAACTTGAGGATCTTCCATCTCCGCAGCGAATGCAGTTACTGCGCCCAGGGGGAGACAAGAAACCGCCAGTGCGAATACCAGCAGAAGCGCCATGACTTTCTTCATTGCGTTCAATTTGGTTTCCTCCTTCTTTGGAAAATAGAAAAGCCTCTTAATGTACGGAAACACTAAGAGGCTTTCAATGTATTGGGATTATTCTTTTGTTTCACCGCAATGACGACATATCCATTCGTCATAAGCAGGTTTGTCCACGATCCATTCGTCCATGCTGCCAAAGCCACCGTGATCAAACAGTGATTCTGCCGGTGGGAATGAAGCAGAGTGGGCATTCCACAGCGAGGTAAGCTCGATTGGATCACCGTAAACAGTCCAGCCGCAGTCGCAAATGATACCGGCTCTCCAATGGCCTTCTTCAGAATGATGGATGCACTGCCATTCATGGGTGCATCCTTTAGGTTCTGTTGAGGGGACAGTTGGATTTGTAGCAGGCTCGGTTGTTTCTGTTTCCGGCTTTGTCGCTTCAGGGGTTGTAGGAACTGTTTCGGATTGTTCCGGTTGAACCGGGTCTGTTGGTGTTGGTGTGGTGGGAACAGTACCCGTTTCTTTCGGTGGATCCTCTTTCGGCTTATCTTCGTTGGTTTGGGGAGTCGTTGGAGTTGTGGAAGGCGTGGTTGGCTTCTCCGTCGTTTCTGTTGTTCCCTCGGATTGATGATTGCCGACGGTCGCTTCTGTTTCTGTGGGAAGCAACTTATCTTCCATTTCATCTTCTTCCAAACTTTCCGTCACCTCGGTGACTTCCGTAGAAAAGCTTGGAACGGAGTTGTTCTGAAAAGTTTCTGTATCGGGAGAATCTGCAAGATCACGATTTGCACATCCTGCAAGAACCAGGACAAGTGCGAGAATAATTGTAAATGCTTTTTTCATATTGGGCACCTCCTCATTGCCGATTTTACCGCATTTGCTATCATTCGCCAAATCTGCAAATTCTCACCGGTAGTTCTTCCTTTTCAGTAAGTCCAGTAGGTTATTATAGGGGGAGAGTGTGAGAGGGGGAGGACGACAGAAATAACCGATTCCACCGTCAAAAGGGTACACTACCCCCATGGTCATAATAGAACCGGTCAATTATCTGTCACCTCGCTCCTTCATTCGTTCCCGGTACCGTTGGTAATATTCAAGCGCTTTCAAAACATACTCTTCGGTCTGCTTGGGGGTAATGTTTTTGGGGAGATACGGTTTCAGCCTTTCTGTCTGAAAGCTGATCTTTTCTTTTTGGTTGGGTTTCTTCTGGCTCATGATGTCAAGGATAGCATCCATAGTAAGTGTACCTGCTTTGGACATTTCCTTCATCTTAATTGCCTGCGATTGTGACGGAGTAGCATCCTCATAACCGATGGTTTCAACCAAATCCCGCTGCTCTGTTTCAGTAAGGTAAGACAGCTCTACCGCAGGACGGAAAGCGATGGTTTCTTCGTCCACCATTTTCAGTAGTTCCGGTATGAGGTAAGTCAGTCGAATGTACCGCTGAATCTGAGTATTGCTGTCGGGGGATTCTGCAGCAATTAATTCTCGTGACTTGCCCAATAAATGGTGTCCCACCGGGACACCATTTTCCATAGATCGTCTACCAGCCTGCCGTTTCATAGCTTCCAGTCGCATTCGATAGGAAAAAGCTTTTTCGCTGGGCAGGATTTTTGTGCGTTGTAAATTGGATTCGCACATGATAATGATTGCTTCATCCCTTGTCATATCTCTAACTTCAGCCGGGATTGTGGTTAGTCCGTTGATCTTGGATGCCATGCGGCGGCGATGTCCAGCGGCGGATTCATACCGCCCGTCTTCTTTTTGCCGAACAATGATGGGCGTAATCACGCCATGCTCCCGGACACTTTCAATCAACAGTTCCATGTCATCATCCCGTCGAACTTTGAAAGGATGGTCGGGCATATCGTCGATCATGTCCAGGGGGATTTGCCGTATGCGGGGCAAACGGTTTTCTTGCCGTCCTTCTTCTGTCATAAAGAGTTCATCTAGCGCCGTCAGACCTAGATCTATACGCTTCTCGCCCAATGCCGTTCACCTCCTTCGATAGTGCTGTGTAGGCTTCTGCTACTTTTCCTCGTCGGTCATGCTTGAAAATACTTTTGCCATTTTCGGCAGCTTCTGCAGCACGGACAGATCGGGGAATTTCGGTTTTGAATACCCGGATGTTATCTCCAACTGCAGAGCGCAGAGAGGAAATAATGTCACGGGCGTTGTTTGCGCGACTGTCCACCATGGTGAACAGTATTCCGTCAATGCGGAGTCTGGGGTTGATTTGCTTGCGAACCCTTGCGATGGAGCGAAGCAAAAGGTTCAGACCTTTCGTAGAAAGGAACTGAGGTTGCAGAGGAATGATTACACTGTCTGCTGCAGCCAAGGCGTTAATATTCATAAGGCCAAGGGAAGGCATACAGTCAATGAAAATGTAATCGTAACTGTTACGAAGTCGGTTGAGAACATTCCGGAGGACAAGTTCCCGGCTCATGGTATTCACCAAACTGAGTTCCACACCGGACAATTCAATATTGCCAGGGAGAAGATCAACGCCTTCTTGGTGGTGGATAATTCCGTAATCCGGTGGGATTGGCTTGTCCTCCATTTCTGCAAGCATAAGGGTTGAAAGGGTTTCCGTCAGCGAATCCGGGTCCTGAATACCCATGCTGATCGTCAGACTGCCCTGTGGATCTCCGTCCACAAGAAGTACCTTCTTACCTTCTCTTGCAAGGCCAACTCCCAAGTTGACGGTTGAGGTTGTTTTGCCAACGCCGCCTTTTTGGTTGGTTATTGCTGTGATTTGTGCGCTCAAGAGTATGCTCCTTTCTGTGGTGTTTTGAAACAAAAAGTCGCTTGCGGTTCGGATTGAACGACAAGCGACTTATGCTACCATATTTAGTTGTTCCCGATTATGTAAGCAAATTGGAAGAAACGCAGGTGTAATAAGTATTTAGGGGTCTTACATAATGGGTTTGATTTAAGATGTAGAAAATACATCTTCCTCCTGTGCTGCCTGCATCTTGAAACGGTCCATAGCTTCCCGTGCCTGGGGAACATTGATCTGATTGTTGTTCTTCATAATAAATTCTCTCCTTTCGCTTTCTTGGAAAGTCAAACACTTTCCGAAGAAAGCATTTTTCTTTCCGCAAACATAGCATTGCCGAAAACGGGAGAAAAACACTTGTTTCTTTTCGGAAAAATAAGAAAAATATGGAATTATTACAAACCAGTTAAGACTGTGATCTCGGATGGCAGTGGTTGGTCGGAAATCACACCGTCCAGATCCTGAATACTACCCATATCGTAAAAGAAGGTTTTGTTCAGCTTGCTGCTGTCGCACAGCAGGTATTTTTTTGGCGACTTTTGCATCATTACCTGTCGCAGGTGACATTCATCCACGGAAGGATCGCTCATTCTGCCATCTTCAGATAAGCCGTGGCAGGAGAAAAACAGAATGTCTGCATTGTACTTGCGCACGGCATCTTCTGCTTCTTTGCCAATATAGGAGAAAGAATTGGTGCGCATTTTGCCACCGGTGCAAAACACAGGAATGTGCAGTTCTGCCAAAGCAACAGCAGTTTTTGCACCGCTGGTGATCACAATAATATCCTTGAATTTGGAAAGATAGGGTACCAGATGATAGGCACTTGTGGAGCCGTCCAGCATAATCACCATACCGTCGCGAATGTGCTTGCAGGCCAGCATTCCCATTTTTTCCTTTGGCTTGCTGCGCTCGTTTTCCCGGAGAATAAAAGGGATCTCCCGATCTGCCGCACCGGTGCTCCGGTTGAGAATCGCACCGCCATAGCATTTGGTGATAATCCCCCGACGGGCAAGCTCCGTGTAATCCCGGCGAATGGTCGGCTCAGAATAATTTAGCTTCGTTGCCATTTCCCGAACGGTAATATCCGGATTTTTCTGCAGTTCCAGGATAATGAGATTGTGTCGCTCATTGATCAGCATTTTAACGCCTCCTGTGATTATTTTTGATTATTATAACATATAAAATGATTATTTTCAATTTTTTATGGCGATATTTGATTTTTCTTTTCCTTATTTATATAATGAAATCAAAATAAAACAGGAGGATTTTACTATGAAAACAACTGCTATCAGAATGTACGGTGCCAATGACATCCGCTTGGAAGAATTTGAGCTACCGGAGATCACTGCAGACGAGGTGCTGATCCGGGTGGTCAGCGATTCTGTGTGCGCTTCTACATATAAGGCAATTAAGCAGGGTGCTGCCCATAAGCGTGTGCCCAATGATGTTGCAGAAAATCCTGTGATCATCGGTCACGAAATGTGCGGTGAGATCGTGGAGGTAGGCGAAAATGTAAAGAAGGATTGGACTCCCGGTCAGAAGGTAGTTATTCAGCCTGCACTGAAGCTGCCCAATAACTACGATCCCGGTTATTCCTATCCCTATATTGGCGGCAATACCATCTATGCGGTAGTGCCGAAGCTGGTTCTGGAGCGTGGTTGTCTGCTTCCCTACGGTGGTGACAGCTTCTTTGCCGGTTCTCTGGCAGAGGCTTTGGGCTGCTGTATCCGTGGCTATAAGGGTTTCTATCACACAGATTATACCAACTATGAGCGTTTTGACGGCGCAAAGGTAGGCGGCAAGATCGCTATTTTA
Organism: Faecousia sp.; assembly: GCA_045656945.1. Lineage (GTDB taxonomy): Bacteria > Bacillota > Clostridia > Oscillospirales > Oscillospiraceae > Faecousia. Next base: position 22,427 of record JAZOSD010000025.1, on the reverse strand, counting down.
GGCGGTGCAGGACCTATGGGCATTGGCTGTGTGGAATTGGCAATTGGCTATGCCGGCGTTTCTCAGGTGGTGGTAACCGATCTGAACCAGGACCGTCTGGACTATGCTGCCAGAATGTGCCCCGTAGAGAAAGCTGCCCAGAAGGGCGTAAAGCTTAGCTATGTAAACACCTCTGGTATGGAAGACCCCGTAAAGGCACTGCTGGAGTTGTCTGAGGGCGGTTTTGACGATGTGTTTGTAATGGTGCCTGTGGCAGGTCTGTTCACAATGGCAGAAAAGATCGCCTGTGAAGACGGCTGTATCAATTTCTTTGCCGGCCCTCCTGTACACGATCTGCCCGGCAGCCTGAACCTGTACCGGGTCCACTATGATGGCATCCATGTAGTTGGCACTGCCGGCAGTATCCCTGTGGATATGACCGATGTTCTGGAATTGATGGAAAGCCATAAGATCAACCCCGGTGCAATGGTTTCCCACATTCTGGGTATGAAGGCAGTGGAGGATACCCTCTATGCCATGGAAAAACCCAGCGGTGCAAAGAAGGTTTGCTATAACGAACTGGATATCCCCCTGATCGCCATTGACGATCTTCCCGAACTTGGTAAGAACGATCCGATGTATGCTAAGCTGGCAGAAATCGTAGCCGAAAATGGCGGTATGTGGTGTGCTGAGGCAGAAAGCTACCTGCTCCAGAATGCTCCCAGACTGTGAGGAATCCTATGAAAATTTATACGATCACCTTAAATCCTGCCTACGATGTCCACGCCTATGCGGAGCATTTTGCACCGTTTCACGAGAATTTAGCAAGCATTACTTCCCGGGAAGCCGGCGGTAAAGGCGTCAACCTGAGCCGGGCGCTGAAAAATGGCGGCACAGAAAATACCGCCATTGTAGTTCTGGGCAAAGATAACTGCGGAGAATTTAAGGCGGAACTGGAAGCTGCAGGACTGGATACTTTGTTTTTGGAAAGACCCGGTCGTATTCGGGAAAATCTTACGATCCATTGTTCCGATGCACCGGAGACACGCATCAGCTTTTCCGGTTTTCCGGCAGATGACAGCCTTTTAACAGATGTAGCGGAGCTTTTGAAGGTAGATTCGGAAACAGTGATTACCTTCACCGGCAGAGTGGCATCCGGAATGTCTATGGAGAAGGTCAAGGCATTTTTGAAGGATTTGCAGAAAAAAGGCGCAAAGATCGTGCTGGATTCCAAGTCCTTCTCTTTGGAAGATATTTTTGAAATTGCACCCTGGCTGATCAAACCCAATCAGGAAGAAATTTCCGAGTACCTGAATTGCCCCATCGAAACCATTGAAGAAGCCGTTGAAAAGGCACGCATTTTTGCCCGGAACGGTGTTGTGAATGTGATGGTATCCTTAGGTGAGCAAGGTGCGATGCTGCTTTACGGCGGTGAGTGCTATATTGCAAAGCCTCCTGTGATCAATGCAATTTCCACCATTGGCGCAGGGGACAGCTCTCTGGCAGGCTTCGTTGCCGCCGCCAAGAAAGGGGAGGACGCAGCCCTCTGCCTGAAAAATGCGGTTACCTACGGTACGGCAGCTTGCTTAACAGAAGGTTCTCTGCCTCCCACGGCAGAAGACATCGCTGCAATCTATCCCCAAGTGGAAGTCAAAAGATTTCAATAAAATATTAAAAGCCCGGCAGTTTGAACTGCCGGGCTTATGATATACATAATCGCTTATTACAGACCGAAGTAACGCATTGCATTCTTGCAGCTGATACCTTCAACGATCTTCTTCAGGGAAGCGTCGATGTTGGGGTACTCGCCGTTTTCAACCCAATTACCGATCAGGTTACACAGTATTCTGCGGAAGTAATCGTGACGGGCATAGCTGAGGAAGGAACGGGAGTCGGTAAGCATACCCACGAAGTTGCCCAGCAGACCCAGGTTTGCCAGAGAGATCATCTGGTCGATCATACCGGTCTTGGTGTCATTGAACCACCAGGCGGAGCCGTGTTGCATCTTGCCGGGAACGGAGCTGTCCTGGAAGCAACCGATGAGTGTACCCAGCTGAGCGTTGTCAGCGGGGTTCAAGGAGTACAAAATAGTCTTGGGGCAGTTGCCGTCCACATCCAGTGCATCCAGGAACTTGGCGATATCTGCACCGCAGGTGTTCTGAGAAATGGCGTCCACACCGGTGTCCACACCCATTTTACGGAACACGCGGGTGCTGTTGTTACGGATACAGGAATAGTGCAGCTGCATTGCAATGTCCAGACGGCAATATGCCTTACCCAGGCAAACCAGTACAGCTGTCTGGTACTTTTCGGTTTCTTCTACCGTCAGGACACCGCCTGCCAGAGCCTTCTGGTAAATGGTTTCCACTTCGTCCATAGAGGCTTCCCGGTAGGGGATGTAGTCCAGACCGTGGTCGCTGGCCTTACAGCCGTGGGCAGCAAAGAATTCCAGGCGGGCAACCAGTGCATCCAGCACAGACTGTGCAGTGGGCAGGCTGTCCTTGCCCACACTCTTTGCAAGCTGCTGGATATATTCGTGCCAGCCGGCCTTATGAATATTGATTGCCTTATCAGGACGGTAGGAAGGTGCAACAACAGTTGTGATGGTGGAGTCGGCTGCGATTTTCTCGTGCCATTCCAAAGTGTCGATAGGATCGTCGGTTGTGCCGATGAAAGCAACATTGGACTTACGGATCAAACCACGGGCGGTCATATCCGGGTCTTCCTGCAAAAGCTTATTTGCCTTTTCCCAGATGATGGGGGCATTTTCTACGGTCAGGGTTTCCTCAATGCCGAAGAACTTCCGCAGTTCCAGATGACACCAGTGGTACATAGGATTGCCGATTGCCATTTCCAAAGCTTCTACAAATTTCAAAAAACGCTCATAGTCAGGCTTGGAGCCGGTGATGTACGCTTCATCCGTGCCGTTAGAGCGCATAACACGCCACTTGTAGTGGTCACCGAAATAAGAGCCATCCGGCTGATGACCGCCCAGCCATACCTGTGCAATGTTCTCAAACCGACGGTCCTCATAAATTTCCCGGGGGTTCAGGTGGCAGTGATAGTCTACCAGGGGCATATTTTCCGCATAATCGTGGAACAGGTGCTTGGCAGTTTCGGTTTCCAACAGGAAATCCTTGTCCATAAATGCTTTCATTTTGTATCTCCTTATTTGGTTAATTTTATTAAACCGCTTTTAGCGGTAGGTAGTCAGACGATAAGGGGCGCGGATATAGCGCTCGTGACTGGTTGCGGCTGGTCGGGCAAAAACACCGGATACAAGACCCATCATTGCATAAAGGGTAACAATGGAGGAACCACCGTAGCTGATGAAGGGGAGGGTCAGACCGATAACCGGCATTACGCCAATGCACATACCTATGTTGATGATGATCTGGAAGCTAAGGGCAGAGGCTGCACCATAGCAGATCAACCGGCGCATAATATCCTGACTGCGGTTACCAACCCAGATGCAGCGGGCAACAACCAGTCCCAGCGCGATAACCACAAGTATACAACCAACATAACCCAATTCTTCGCCAATGGCTGAGAAAATATAGTCCGTATGCTGGGCAAACAGTGCGCCTTGCTGGGTTCTGGTGCCGTCAAACAGACCTTGGCCGGTCATACCGCCACCGGTGAGGGAGCGGAGAGAACGGACAGTGTGATAGCGGGCGTCCAGTCCGTTGGGATCCAGGGATGGATCAAATAAAACCTGAATGCGCTCACGCTGGAATTTGTCCATCACATGATTCCAAATAAAAGGGGATGCGGCAACAATGCCGCCGGAAGCCACCAGAAACCAAATCAGCTTAACGCCGCCGGCAAATGCCATACCCACGAAAATTGCTACGAAAATCAGGGAAACACCGGCATCCCGGGAAAGGATCATATTCAGTCCAACCAGAAAACCCAGATGTATTACATAATGGATAACGGAAGGAATGGAAGAAAGGCGGTTTTGATGGGACGCCATAACCGATGCCATAATCAGAATGTAGGTGATCTTACAGATCTCTGCCGCCTGAATGTTAAAGGGCAGGAAAGGGAAATTCAGCCAGCTTCGGTTACCGTTGACTGTTTCACCGAAGGGAATTAGCATCAAAAGCAGCAAGGTGTTGAAAATAACCATAGGCGTTCTGCGTTCTGCAAAAACATCAGCGTCGATACCGGAAAGTCCGATATAAAGCAAAATACCAAACAAAGCAGCACCAATCTGGATAATTGGGTAACGCAAAGAGTCTTCATAGTAATTGGTGGCACTGGTTACCATCAGACAGCCGAAGGCTGTGATCACAGTACAGATCAGCAAGAGCATTTTATCGCACCTGCGGAAAGAATCCAAAAAATATCTTATTACACGACTCATTGCGTCACCTCCTTCATCAAATAATTGTATCACTTTTCTGGGAACTTGTAAACTACTTTTCATTGCATTTATTGACAATTGTAACACCACAGACCTTCGGCACATTTTTAGCAGAAATGCTTGATTTTCTTGTGAAAAAACGATAAAATAACAAAAATATCGACTTTTTTCGGAAGGGGGGGCGCAGATGAAGTTCCGGTTGGCATCGGCTCTTATGGCGGCTGTCTTATTACTGACAGCAATTTTACCGGTAAGCGTTTTGGCGACATACGAGAATACATACAAAAATACTGGAGATCAGCGGGCGGATATCATCGGTGTCGCTCTGACACAGGTTGGCTATATAGAGGAAAAGGGTGGTTACACAAAATATGGCGCCTGGTTTGGTCGGCCTTATGAGGACTGGTGCGGAATTTTTGTTAGCTGGTGTGCAGAACAGGCTGGCATCCCTACCAGTGTGCTGCGGAAAAATGGAATGGCAACGCCTTCCGGTTTCGGTTTTTCTACATATTACAGTAGTAGCCAATATACGCCAAAGCCTGGAGATCTGTTTTTCACAAAAAGCTTTTCCCACGCGGGTATTGTGTACTATGTGGAGGGAGATTCCTTTTATACGTTGGAAGGAAATACCTGGCACAATGGCTCTCCCCACGGTGTGATGACAAAAAAACGGGCACTAAACGAGCATTATTATGTGTCGCCAAATTATAACGGCAGTGGCAGCAGCATTACGCCCCCAACACCAACTGTACCTGCTTGCAGTCATAGCTGGAAGGATAACGGCATTATCAAAGAACCGGGCTGTACCACTAGTGGCAGTAAAAGTCAGGTTTGTGAAAAGTGCGGTGTAAAACGGACAGCATCCATTAAAGAAACCGGTCACAGCTTTGGAGATTGGACAGAAAAGGATGAAAAACAGCATAAACGCACCTGCAAAAATTGCGATAAGACCGAAACAAAAAATCACGATGAGATGACCTGGCAAAATGACAGTGCAGGACACTGGAAGGAATGTGAAACCTGCAAAGGTCAGTTTGAGATAGACGCACATACCTATGCAGGTGGTTGTGGAACCAAATGTAGGGTTTGCGATTATGCAAGTCAGGATGGACACAATTACGGATCCTGGCAGACTGACGATACCGGTCATTGGCAGGTATGTATCGCTTGCGAAAAAGAAACAGAGAAAATATCACACAGCTATGCATCCCAGTGCGCTGAAATCTGCGCAGATTGCGGTTATCAACGGGTGACTACCCATACCTTCCTGCTACAAGCTGACAAAAAAGGACACTGGCAAGCTTGTACGGTGTGCGGCAAGGAAGAAATAAAAGAAGCGCACGTTCCCGGTGCAGAAGCTACCGAGGAAACGGCGCAGCTTTGTACCCACTGCGGTTACGAAATTGCCCCCAAGCTTCCCCATACGCATCTATACACCTATTCTTTTGATCGGATGAGCCATCAGGGAATATGCGCCTGTGGCGACCGGATAGAAGAAAATCATAGCTGGAGTATGGACCAAAGCGGCTGCAGTGTTTGCGGCGCGGAAGGGGAAAAAACAGAGGAAAAGACCGATTGGGATATTGTATGGATCGGTGCAGGAGCAGCTTTGATTGTGATGACTTCTCTTAGTATCATTCTGCTGCTTGTAAAAAAGAAAAAGAAAGATTAACAGTAAGGGCGCAGCCGTTTGGCTGCGCCCTTACGCAGTCTGTCAAAAAACAGTTTTTGACAGACTGTCAGAGGTAAAAGAAGCACCAAAGACAACGGGTTCGCACTCGTCGGCGTATGTTGATACGGTAGAGGGCGAACCCGGCAGTAAGTCAAAACATCTTGCAACGCAAGCATTTTTCAATCCCTCAGTCAATTGCCTAACATCGGCAATTGCCAGCTCCCTTTACACAAGGGAGCCTTTTTCTACTCAATTTCTATACTTTTGTTTTGACGATTTGGGGGTTCTTTGACACTCTGAGTAAGGGCGCAGCCGTTTGGCTGCGCCCTTAATATTATGCCAGATAAATTGCCTTGCAGGCAAGGTAGGTGTGGTAGCAGTCCAGCTTGCTGACGATCTCCATAGGAGCGTGCATACAAAGAACAGGAACGCCTGCGTCTACGGTGACGATATTCCGGTTTGCCATATAAGCAGCCACTGTGCCACCGCCGCCCTGGTCTACTTTACCCAGAGTTGCGATCTGCCAGCGGACACCGGCATCATCCAGGGTCTTGCGCACATGGTACATAGCCTCAGCGGAAGCATCGCTTGCACCGCCCTTGCCACGAGCACCGGTATACTTGCAAATGGAGATACCATAGTTGAGCATACTGTTATTACGCTTATCGCAGGTTTCTGCAAAGCTGGGATCAAATGCGTTGGAAACATCTGCGGACAGGCAGAAGGAGTTTGCAAAGCATTCGGTCAGGCGGACACCCTGTGCAACACACAGGGTTTCCATAAAGTACTCAAATGCCTGGCTGAGCATACCGGAAACGCCAACGGAACCGATCTCTTCCTTGTCTGCCAGAATGCAAACAGCGGTCTTGGTGGGGGTGTCGATATGGAACAAAGACTCCATTTCTGCATAGGCACACACCCGGTCATCGTGACCGTAAGCTGCCATCAGGCTGCGGTCCAGACCCACATCCCGGCACTTGCCGGCAGGCACGATGGTCAGCTCAGCAGAGTGGAAGTCATCCTCCACAATGCCGTACTTCTCGTTGAGGATCTTCATAACATTCAGCTTTACAAGATCTGCGCCCTCGCCTTCAATAGGCTCGGTGCCCAGAATGACATTCAGCTGCTCACCGGCAATGCCTTCTGCCAGAGTCTTTTTCATCTGGTCAGCAGCCAGGTGGATCAGCAGGTCGGAGACCATCAGGATAGGATCGTTATCATCCTCACCGATGGTGATGGTTACGGTGCTGCCGTCCTTACGGCATACAACACCGTGCAGTGCCAGAGGTACAGTGGGCCACTGATACTTCTTAATGCCGCCATAGTAATGGGTCTTGAAATAAGCGATCTCGGAATCCTCATACATGGGATTGGGTTTTAAGTCCATACGGGGGGAGTCTACGTGAGCAGCGCAGATGTTAGCGCCCTTTGCAAGGCTTTCTTTACCCACAACAGCAAGGATAATACTCTTATCCCGATTGTTGAAGTAGATCTTGTCGCCGGGGTTTGCAGCCATATTTGCAGAAAAAGGCTTAAAGCCGTTCTTTTCAGCTTCAGCAATTGCCCAGGTGGTTGCTTCCCGCTCAGTCTTGCAGGCGTCCATAAATGCAGCATAACGCTTGCAGTAGCTTTCCATTTCTGCTCGCTGGTCGGCAGTTAAATCGCAATATCCGTTCTTGCGGGCGGACAGCAGATTTTCGCGCAGTTCTTCTGTAGTCATAGTTTATTCTCCTTTTAGGGGTTTTCTTTCATTATACCCAAGTCTTGAAAAAACGCAAGGCATTTGTTTTCAAATTCCTCTTTCGAGCCGTTGTTTTCCAGAACATAATCGCACTGTGCGATAAAAACTTTGGGATCTTTTTGGGAAGAGATCCGCAGCTTTGCGTATTCTTCGGTGATTTGATCTCGCTGCATCAGTCGGGCAATTCGGATGTCCGTATCTGCAGTAACAGCAACGGTTACATCACAAAGCTCTGCCAGACCGCCTTCAAACAGTCCAATGGCATCAATAGCGGTGAGGGGAGGCTTTGGTTCCAGCTTTTGGAGGACTGCCTGATGTACGGAAGCGTGGGTAATGCGGTTTAAATCCTGCAAGGCAGCTTTATCTGAAAAAACAATTGCACCCAGCTTTTTCCGGTTCAGACCTTCCGGGTCTACACAGCCGGGGAAGCGTGCGTTGATTGCCTGCAACAAGGCAGTGTCCGTTTTGAGTAATTGATGGTAGATCTCGTCACAATCCAAAATCAGTGCGCCTTGGGCAGAGAGCATATTCAGAAGGGTCGTTTTGCCACTTCCGGTGCCACCGGTGATACCAATGATCATTGTTCGTCCTCCGCGTTAATAATATGGAAAGCGGCAGCTTTTTTTAGCCGGTTTTGCACAGCATAGGCAATGCCACCGCCCACAGGACACCGGGCAAAAACCCGACGGACAGAAGGATCGTCCAGCACGCGCAAAGCAGCAAACAGTCCGGCAGATAAGGATTCTACATCGGATTCTGAACCATAAGACAGGGGATTACAGTCCTTATATAGGGGAAGTTCTTCCTGGAAGCAAAGGACACGGTCGCCTTTTTCATAGTGTGCGCGGATATAGTGGGAAGCTTTTTCCCGGCTGCCGGATACGATTGTCACCTGACATTGGGGGGCATAGTGGCGGTATTTCATTCCCGGTGCTTTTACCACTTCGTCCTGATCAATCTGGGCGGTAACTGCCTTGTCCACTACCAAATCCCCAAGGACTTCCATAAGTTGCTCCGGGGTAATTCCGCCGGGGCGAAGCAGGCGGGGGCGTTCTTCCGTTAAGTCTACGATGGTAGATTCTACACCCACCCGGCAAGGTCCGCCGTCTACGATCAGTTCGATTTTTCCCTTGTGATCGTGGAGAACATGCTGGGCGGTGGTGGTGGAGGGTTTGCCGGAAATATTGGCAGAGGGTGCTGCGATGGGAACACCGGCAAGACGGATGATCTGTCTGGTTACAGCGTTATCCGGACACCGGACGGCTACAGTAGGCAGACCGGCAGTGGTGCATTTGGGCACACAGCTTTTGGCGGGGAGTACCATAGTTAACGGACCGGGCCAAAATTTTTCTGCAAGCAGATAAGCGGACTGGGGGATGTTATGGCAAAACTGTTCCATTTGCTCCGGATCGCTGATATGGAGGATCAGGGGATTGTCCTGAGGACGGCCTTTGGCAAGGAATATTTTTGCTACAGCTTCCGGATTTAGTCCGTCAGCGCCCAGACCGTAGACTGTTTCTGTGGGAATGGCAACCAGACCACCGGTTTTAATAATATTGGCGGCGATTTGCGCAGTTTGGGGCGCATTTGCCGGGAGAAGAAGGGTTTTCATAAGAAAGACCTCTCAAAATAGATTGGAGTAAAATGGGCAGATGCAAATGCATCTGCCCATTTTGGATTATTAAACAATGGGCTGGTTGGCAGCTTCAATGATCTGCACAAACTTCTCAGGAACCAGAGAAGCACCACCGATCAAACCACCGTCGATATCGGGCTGAGCCAGCAGCTCATAGGCATTCTTCTCGTTCATAGAACCACCGTACAGGATGGAGATAGCACGAGCGTGCTTAGAGGAGTACAGCTTGCGGACAACGCTACGGATGTGCTCGCAAACTTCCTCAGCCTGCTCGGGAGTAGCGGTCAGACCGGTACCGATTGCCCAGATGGGCTCATAGGCAATGATAACCTTGCGGATCTTGTCCTCGGGGATGCCCTGCAGACCCAGCTTGATCTGCATGGAGATCCACTCGGTGGTAACATCTGCCTGACGCTGCTCAAGGCTTTCACCACAGCAGAAAATGGGAATCAGTCCGCCTTCCAGAGCAGCCTTGATCTTTGCATTGATATCTGCATCGGTTTCGCCCATAGCACGGCGCTCGGAGTGACCGATGATTACATACTTACAGCCGGTTTCAGCCAGCATATTTACAGCGATCTCACCGGTGTATGCACCGCTGGGATTTGCGTTGCAGTTTTCTGCACCGATACCTACGCGGGTCTCACGCATAACACGCATTGCAGCGGGGATGCAGACAGCGGGAACGCACAGAGCAATATCACACCAACGGCCCTTGGGCAGGATGGTGCGGAATTTTGTCATATAGTCCTTGGTCTGACAAGGGGTCATATTCATTTTCCAGTTACCGGCAATGACGGTTTTACGATACTTTCTGTTCATTGTAATACTCCTTACTATATATACATCGAATCAACGATGCGGTTTTTCAATTTAGGTGCGGGATTGCCCCGCAGTGTTGGGGAAATTGTTATCTAAGCGTTGTAGCGGCGGGAGCAAGCTCCCGCCCTACAAATTCTATCATTATTTATCCTGCAGGCAGGCAATGCCGGGCATCGTCAGCGCAAGCATACAATCACTCGTTTTGGCGCAAGCACCAAAACTCATCCTGTATGCTGCACTTCCTCTTCCCCACAAAAGCCATTTGCTTTTGCGGGGACCCCGGAATTGCTCCGTCCTTACTTGTCTTGCAGACAAGCAATGCCGGGCAATTCTAAGCCTTCCAGGAATTCCAGGGAAGCACCGCCACCGGTGGAAATGTGAGTAATCTTGTCAGCAAAGCCCAGCTGCTCGCAAGCGGCTGCACTGTCACCACCGCCAACGATGGTTACAGCATCAGAATCGGCCAGAGCCTGAGCAACAGCAATGGTGCCCTTTGCCAGAGTGGGGTTCTCAAACACGCCCATAGGTCCGTTCCAAACAACGGTCTTAGCAGCCTTTGCAGCTGCAGCAAACTCTTCGCAAGCCTTGGGACCGATGTCCAGACCCATCTGGTCAGCGGGGATTGCAGTGCAGTCTACATAAACTGCGGGAATCTCAGCATCGATGGGGGAGGGGAAGGAAGGTGCAACAGCGGTATCCACAGGCAGCAGCAGCTTTACGCCCTTAGCCTCAGCCTTTGCCATCATTTCCTTGCAGTACTCCAGCTTTTCGTTGTCCACCAGGCTCTTGCCTACGGTGTAGCCCTGAGCAGCCAGGAATGTGTAAGCCATACCACCACCGATGATCAGGGTGTCGACCTTTTCCAGCAGGTTATTGATAACATTCAGCTTGTCGGAAACCTTAGCACCACCCAGGATTGCAACGAAGGGACGCTCGGGATTAGCCAGAGCCTTACCCATGATTGAGACTTCCTTCTGCACCAGGAAACCGGAAACAGCAGGCAGGTAATCTGCCACACCGGTGGTGGAGGAGTGGGCACGGTGTGCAGCACCGAATGCATCGTTTACAAAAACATCAGCCAGATCGGCCAGCGCCTTACTCAGCTCGGGATCGTTCTTAGTCTCGCCTTTGATAAAACGGGTGTTCTCCAGCAGCATTACATCGCCGTCCTTCAAAGCAGCGGCCTTAGCCTTGGAGTCTTCACCGGCAACATCAGATGCCATAATAACTTCCTTGCCCAGCAGCTCGCTTAAGCGGTCCGCAACGATCTTCAGGGACAGCTCAGGCTTCCACTCGCCCTTGGGCTTACCCATATGGGAGCAGAGAATGATCTTAGCACCCTTGTTGATCAGGTACTCGATGGTGGGCAGAGCAGCAACGATACGCTTGTCGGAAGTGATCTTACCCTCTTTGGTGGGAACATTAAAGTCGCAACGGCACAGAACGCGCTTGCCGGCTACTTCAATATCCTCGATGGACTTCTTGTTGTAGTTCATTTTATTTCCTCCATTTTTGGTTATTTATAAATTTATAACATTTTGCCGTGGTCTAAAAGACCGGGAAAGTTTAATTGGCGCAGAGCCTCATAGACAGTGATCGCCACAGAGTTGCTTAGGTTCAGGCTGCGGGCTGCAGCGTGCATAGGCAGGCGAATACAGCTTTCTCTATGTGCTTCCAGAAAATCCTCCGGAAGTCCTTTTGTTTCTTTGCCGAAAAATAAGTAACAGCCGTCCTGAAACTTTGCCTGTGTATAGCTTTGGGGTGCTTTGGTGGAAAGGCACCACATTTGCCTGACATCGTTTTTTTGAAAGAAATCATCAAGATTTTCATAATCCCGAACATCCACCAAATGCCAGTAGTCAAGACCTGCCCGTTTAACGGCTTTGTCGGAAATATCAAAGCCCAGGGGGCGGATCAGGTGCAGTACTGCGCCGGTGGCAGCACAGGTGCGGGCGATATTGCCGCAATTTTGGGGGATCTCAGGCTCAAGGAGCACGATGTTTAGCATTTTTATTCACTCCCGGAAAAAACTCACCTAAACATTGTATGCCAAAACTTCCATAAAAGCAAGGAAAAAATGTAAAAAACTGAACTTTTTATAGTATATACATAAAAAATCGAATGGGAAAGGAAAAATTGTGGATTTTGTAAAATGCACAGTGAAAGGTGTAGCATCCAATGTCATAAAAAGACACCTCCGAAAATGGAGGTGTCATGCAATGGGGCTTTGGTTATATTACTCAGCCTGTGGTTTTTTGAAAATAAACAACTTACAAAATACATAATTAAGCAAAACCACAACAACAGATAATGCAAGCTTTACCACAGTTACACCATCGATTACAGTTGCACCGAGTGTAACAACTTCCAATTCGTTCCACTGAAGCAGTTCTTCGGCGATAAACAAGCCGGATTCTTCAATGAGAAAAGATCCGATCCGGGCGGCAAAAAAAGAAGGAATTTCTTTTCTCAGAACGGACAGCGACCAGCTTTTGCTTTCAAATACATATAATTTGTTTACAAAAAAAGCAAACAGCACAGCGAAAATAAATGCAACGATATTCGCATAGACACTACCCTTGCCGGATAATAAAATATTGTAACAGATCCAGAAAACAATGTAATTAACGATTGTAGTTAAGACACCGAAAATCAAGTACAATATTGTTTCTTTATTAAATAATGAGCTGATTTTTTTCATAAGAAGCACCTTGAAACATTGCTTTTTGCTATCTATAACAGATGAAGTTACATAGAAAAATATGGTTGTTTGTTTCGTCTTTGTGTTTTTGTGGAAGCAACTGTTGGAGGGATTTAAGAAGCTGTATTTTCAGAATCCATTCCGCACTCTTTTGCAATGATATATTGCGGTCTGCCTTTGACCTCTTCATAGATTTTAGAAAGATAAAATCCGATAATGCCCAAACCAATCATAATGGAACCGCCGATCAATAAAAGAAGCAGGATCACAGTGGTAAAACCCTCAACAGCAGCGCCTGTGATCCACATAATCAAGGTGTGGATGGATAACACAATAGATAAAACAATCAGGAAACTGCCTAAAGATGTGACAATTTGTAAAGGTGCAGAGGTAAAGGAAATAATATTATTGACAGCATAACGGACTAACTTAACAAAAGACCATTTTGTAGTGCCAAATTCTCTGGGGGCAACATCATACTCTACAGTAGTAGATTTGAAGCCTGCCCAGAAGGAAAGGGCGCGGAAGAAGGTGCTTTTTTCAGGCAGATTGCAGAGAACATCAACAACCTTGCGGTCAAGCAGCTTAAAGTCGGAGGATGCTTCCATATCCATACCGATAAATTTGCTCATAATCTTATAAAACAATCCGGCGGACATTTTGTAAGCAATGCCTTCTTCTCCACGGCTGCGCTTTACACCCTCTACAACCTCGTAACCGTTTTGCCAAAGGGTATACATTTGTGGGATAACTTCCGGAGGATGCTGCAAATCGCAGTCGATCACAACACAGCAATCCCCTTTACTGGCTCTGAGGCCGGCAAACATACAAGCCTCTTTGCCAAAATTCCGGCTAAAACAAATTCCGCGGACATTACGATACTCCTTGGTACACTGCTCAATGAGTTCCTGGGTTTTGTCTTTAGAGCCGTCGTTTACAAAAATAAGCTCACAGGGAATGTCGTTTTTGCTTAGAACATCCAGTAGGCGCTGTGCAGTTCTTAGAATATTGTCTTCCTCGTTGTAAGATGGAATAATAACAGATAACATAAAAATAACCGTCCCTATATTAATAAAGAATTCTCCTGATCAAATAGCAAAGGGTAAGCACCCAAAAATACAATTTACGATTATATTTTATCATAATACACCTGAAAATACAACATATTGAATAAAATATTGCAACGCAATATAAAAGAAATCCTTCATACGCTGTGTTGTATTTCGCAAATCTTGAAGGGGATTTACTTCATTGAAAAGAAAACACCATTTGTCTACAATGAAGTGCCCCCAAAAAGTTAGAAATATTTGTCTAACTTTTTTGGGGGCACTTCACTGGGTCTTGGTGTTTATTTGGTGTTTTTCTTTACAGTATTGATAGAGGTAATCAGCATCCGGCGGATAGCGCCGCAGTCGTGTAGATATTCTTTAACGGTCTCTTCCAAAAGCAATTCGGCTTTTTGCATTAGTTCAAGCCAATACTCTGTTTCATAACATTCTTTCAAGGCAATTTGGAGTTTAGAAACAAAATCAGCTTTACTGTGGGCATACTTAGCTTCACGAATATTAGCGCCAATACTGGTTGCACTGCGTTCAAGCTGATTAACTAAAGAGTAGTGTCCCTTCATTCCATCGGTTAATTTCAAAATCTTAACAGCAAAATCGGTTGACAAATCTGCAAGCTTATTCTCTGCCATATCGATCACCTCAAGTGCATTAGATAATGAAATCCTTGCTTGCGCAAGGATGAAATCTGCTGCGCAGATGAAATCCAAGCTGTTGGCTTGGATGAAATTAAATCCACCCGTCCGGCGTCGAGCCGGATTTCATCCCCGAAGGGGATTTCATCGTCGAAGACGATTTCTTCCACCCAAAAGGGTGGATTTAGTTGAAAAGAAGGGTAATCGTATCACGATTACCGTTCTTTTCTTGGTGCAGACTACAGGACTCGAACCTGTGACCTCATGCGTGTGAAGCATGCGCTCTAACCAGCTGAGCTAAGCCTGCATTTGGAGCAAGAAGAATTATATCACACATGGGGAAAATGTCAAGGGGTAATTTTACAAAGGCAATGACTGGAAAGGCTGTTTTTAACGGCGGCAGCAAGCCACCGCCTACGAAACCGGACGATTTGTTGTTTGATTCATTGGGTGTGCGGCGCAGATGGGGGAAAAGGAAAATCATAAGGTGGGAAAAAAACGGGAAGTTTTTTTCTTTTTGGGATGGTAGGATGTCATTGCTAAGATCAGACGGAAGGAGGGATATACCAGATCAAATGGCGAAAAAACGAAAAAAGCCCAGCACAGAGCGGGTGGCGGAAGAATTGGCTGCCATTGGCTTTGCACGGGCGACGGACTGTCTGAGCGTGGAAGGAAATGACCTTGTGCTGAAATCTTCCAAGGAATTGACGCCGGAGGTTGGGGCGGCAATCGCGTCCATTGAACGCAGCAGCAGCGGTGTGAAGGTGAAGTTTTACGATAAGCTTAAGGCTTTGGAATTGCTGGGGAAGTATATGGGAATGTTTGACGGCTTACAGGACCGGGGGGAACAGGAACATAACAATCTACTAGAGGCGATCTTGGCGGCTACCGGAAAGGAGGTGGCTACCGATGATATACCGGAGCTTCAGCAAACGGCAGATTCTGGCGATGACCTGGTGGAACCGACCGGCACTTAAAGGCTACGATGGCATTATTTGCGATGGCGCGGTTCGGTCCGGAAAGACTGTGTGTATGACTGATGGCTTTTTCCTTTGGAGTATGAGCCGGTTTAACGGACAGGTTTTTGGGATCTGCGGCAAGACGGTAGTATCCCTCAGACGGAATATTATCGCAAATCTTCAACAGTGGTTGGGTGGCATCCTGGAGATCCGGGAGTATCCCAGTCAAAGCAAGCTGGTAGTGCGAAACGGTATGGGACATCAGAATACATATTACCTCTTTGGTGGTGAGAACGAAAGCTCCTATAAGCTGATTCAGGGCATTACCCTGGCGGGAGCGCTGTTAGATGAGGTGGCATTGATGCCCCGGTCCTTTGTGGAGCAGGCCTGTGCAAGATGCTCAGTAGCAGGCTCAAAGCTTTGGTTTAACTGCAATCCTGCCGGTCCGGAGCATTGGTTTTACAAGGAATGGGTGCAGAAAACCGGACAGAAAAATATGCTCCGTCTGCATTTTACAATGGCAGATAATCCCGGACTTGACCCGTTGATCCGCAAGCGATATGAAACGCTGTACACCGGCGTGTTTTACAGACGGTATATTTTAGGTCAGTGGTGTATGGCGGAGGGGCTTGTTTACCGGTTTGATGAGCAGAAGCATATCGCCAAGGAGATTCCCCAAAAGGGTCGATACTACATCTCCATCGACTACGGAACGCGCAATCCTTTTTCTGCCGGACTTTGGTGTGTGTCCGGGGGAAGGGCGGTGCGCATTCGGGAATATTACCACAGCGGACGGGAGCAGGAGCGGATGCTCACAGATGAAGAATATTATCGGAAATTGGAGCAGCTTGCCGGGGATAAGCCGATTGAAATGGTGATCGTTGATCCTTCTGCAGCGTCCTTTATTGCTACCATTCGCGCCCACGGTCGTTTCTCAGTACGAAAAGCGAAAAATGATGTGCTGTCAGGCATCCGGCTGGTTTCCAGTCTTTTACAGGCCGGGGTGCTGCAGTTTTCTACTGCTTGCAACGATACCATCCGGGAATTCAACCTGTATCGCTGGGAGGAAAAGGGGGAAAAAGATGCGCCCTGCAAGGAAAATGATCACGCAATGGACGATGTGCGCTATTTCTGCGCCACCATCCTCCGCCGGGAGGCGGAAATTATGAGAGCGGTTCGGACAACAGAACCGGATAGTACTTAAGGAGGGATTGAATATGAAAAAATGGCTGATTGACAGTTTTTTGCCAATGTGGGCAAAACAGACGGTGCTGGCAGATAACCGCCAGCTGACCAAAGAAATCCGGGCACTGCAAAAGGAAAACCGGGAGCTGAAGGCCTATCTGGAAGGTCTGGAGCGAGGGATCCGGGCAGGAAAACGGGTGCAGATCTATAACGGGGGAGGGACAAAATGAGCATTTACGATTATGAAGGGTCTTTTGAAACAGCGGATACCACAACAAAGGCGATGCGCAATGCGGTGGAGGAATGGTTTTCCCTTTACTATCAGCAGGAAGCAGATGCAGAGGGAGATCCCTGTCAACGGATTCCGTATACAGTGGTAAACAAGATTGTAAAAACTGTGTTCGGGGAGTATAAGGTATCGGCAAATTGCCCTGTTTTGGCGCAAATGATTGCCCAACTGAACAAAAAACGGAAGGAAGCGTTGCAGCTTGCCCTTGTGGGCGGAGAATGCTACATAAAGCCCTTTCCGGGAGAAAACGGCTTTTCCTTTACCCTGATTCCCAGAAACAATGTACTGATCTTCGGCAGAAATCCGGAGGGAATCCCGGTGGATATGGGCACAGTGGAAAAGACAGTTCGGGGCAAGTATTACTACACCTTGCTCGAGCGCAGGACGGTGGATGAAAAAGGATATCTGACCATTGAAAACCGACTGTTCCGGTCTACCGCTTCGGACAAGCTGGGAAATCAGGTGTCCTTAAATGAACATCCGGATTACAATGCGCTACCGGTGCGGTATCGATATGGAGAACCTATTGGTTCTGTTGGACTTGCCCGGTTAAAAACACCTATGCTCAACTGCGTGGATGGAAGTGCTGACGGTGTGGCTGTATTTGCTCCGGCGGTAGGCTTGATCCGGAATATTAACCGGAATGAAGCGCAGCTGAACGGAGAATTCAGCCGTGGCGAAAGTCGGATCATTGCATCCAGTGATCTGCTGGGAAGAAATGGACAAGGCGGCCGGGATTTGACGGACCATTTGTTTGTGGGATTGGATGAAGATCCGGAGCAGGTGGGGATCACCATATTTTCTCCGGAGCTTCGGGAGAAATCCTTCCTGGCAAGAAAACACGAGTATTTACGCAATGTGGAAAGCATTATTGGCCTGCGGCGGGGTATGCTGTCCGACGCCAATATCGAGGAGCGGACAGCAACGGAGATCGCCTCCAGTGCCGGCGACTACAACCTGACGGTCATTGATTTTCAGGAAATGTGGGAAAATGCTTTGCGACAGGTTGTGGAGATATGCGGAATGCTTGCCCGGCTTTATCGATTGGATGTGCCGAAGGATCTTCAGTTCAGCGTGGATTGGGGTAACGGTATCCTTTACGACGAAGGATCTACCTGGGAAGCCTACAAGGAAATGGTGACATCCGGACTACTGAAGCCGGAGGTTGCGTTGGGCTGGCGGTTTAATATGCCGGCGGAAACAGAAGCAGAACTGGCGGCAATCCGGAAACGGTATATGCCGGCAGTGCAAGAATAAGGTGTTCATACTTTCTCAGCGACGAGAAAGTATGAAAAGAATCCAGCGGCGGGAGCAAGCCCCCGCCCTACGGTTGAACCTTACAAAATTAAAATTTTGACCGGGTCGAAGTCGTAAAACTACGGCACCGCAGGAGGAACGCACCTCGTAAAAAAAGTGCAGCGGAAAGAAAGGAGTAAATATGAAACGGGAATTTTTGCAAAATCTCAAGGTAGGCGATCAGCCCCTTTCCAAAGAGGTGATCGATGCCATTATGGAAGAACACGGCAAGGACATCGAAGGACTGAAGCACTGGCAGGAAAAGTATAATCAGGCTGCCCAAGTGCATCAGCAGGAGATGGCGGCGCTCAGCTTCCAAAACACTCTCAGTCAGGCAATCACCAGCGCAAAGGGGCGCAGTGAAAAAGCAATCATTGCCCTGCTGGATGTGGAAACCTTGAAAGCAAGCGAAGATCAACCCCAGGCCATCGCACAGGCACTGGAAAATCTGAAAAAGGATTCCGGTTATCTGTTCGATGAGACACCCACCCCGCCCCCTTACGCACGGGGCACAGGCGCGACATATGGCGCAGAAGAAAACAGTCCTGCTACTTTGGCAGGCGCATTAAGACTTAAATATGAAAGGAAGTAAAAAATTATGGCAATTACATTACAAGAAGCAAAAATCTCTATGGTGGACAAGGTAGATCAGCAGATCGTGGATATGTTCCGCCGCAGCAGCTTGCTGCTGGACAATATGGTGTTCGACAACTGCATCGCCCCCGGTACCGGCGGCAGCACTTTGGCTTATGGCTACATTCAGCTGAAGTCTCCCGCAACCGCAGCGGTGCGTACCGTCAACTCCGAGTACACCCCCGGTGAGGCAAAGAAAGAAAAGAAAACAACCAACGCAATTATTATGGGCGGCTCTTTCCAGGTGGATAGAGTGCTGCAGAACACCTCCGGTGCTGCCGACGAGGTGGCATCCCAGCCAGAGCAGAAAATCAACCCAACTGCCAACTATTTCCACAATTTGACCATTAACGGTGATGCAGACAAGGGTACATTCGATGGCCTGAAGAAGCTGCTTGCCGGCAGTGCAAATGAAATTGTAAGTCAGGTCAGCCTGACCAGCTCCCAGGAGCTGGACGAGAACTACAATGCATTTTTGGACGAAATGGACGGCTTTATCAGCACTCTGGACGGCAATGCCTCTATGCTGCTGATGAACCGGGAAATGCTGGTCAAGCTCCGCTCCATTGCCCGCCGTGCCGGCTACTATGAGCGTACAAAGGATGACTTTGGCAGAATGGTAGAGACCTATGCCGGTATTCCTATGGTGGATATGGGCAAGTTCTTTGACGGCGAAAAGACCGTAGATGTGGTGGAGACTGACGAAAATGGCAAGACTGCCATCTATGCGGTTTCCCTGGGTCTGGACGGTTTCCACGGCATTTCTCCCACCGGCGACGGCGTGATCTCCTCTTATATGCCGGATATGACTGCGCCCGGTGCGGTCAAGACCGGTGAAGTGGAACTGGTGGCGGGTGTTGCACTGAAGAACACCCTGAAGGCTGCCGTGCTGAAGGATATCGCCATCGGCGGTTAATGGATATGGTAGACTACAGGTTCTACGAAAACACCTATTTGGGAAATGCGATCCCAGCAAAGGCATTTCCAGCCGTGGCAGCTCAGGCTGCCACGGCGCTGGAACGGTTTTGCCGGATCTACACGGTTGCACCGTTTGGTGAAGAGACCCGGAAAATGGCGATCTGCGCAATGGCAGAGGCAATCCACGCTGCAAACCGCCGCCGTGCCGGTGTAACTGCTGCCAGTATGGGAAATGTATCTGTTCGTTATGAAAACGGAGAGCACGCAAATAAATCCCTGCAGCGGGAGCTATATCAGCAGGCATCCATTTATCTGGATATTTACAGGGGGACACAGGTATGACAAGTCCTCTGGATTATTCCCTGTGCAATCAGACGGTAACGGTTTATCGCAAGGAGAAAAGCACCATCCGGAAACAGCAGATTAGCGGATGTTACTTTACCTGGGAGGAAGTGCAGACCGAAGATGAATTTGGCGTCCGTCGGGAAACGAAATGCCTTTTGATCCTGCCCGGAGATGATCAACGCGTTTTTATAGGGGATCGGGTCTATAACGGTGTTGGACCAGATGTAAGCATCCGGGAATGGGGCTCTTTTATTCCGGTGAATGTTGCCGGTCTGGCAGAGATCAATTATGTTGCTCCCTATTATTGGGAGGGTGAGCTCTGCCACATTGAGGCTGGCAGAAAGTGAGGAAAATAAATGACCAATTTAACAAAAATGCGTTCCTGGCTTCTAACCTTTCCCGGCTGGGATAACAGCTGGGTATTACATACGGATCGCACAGAGGCAGAGCCGGGAAACAGCGGTTTGTTTCCCCTGGGGGCAGAGGAGCTGTCCCGAAAGGAGGATGTACTTGGGAATGTGACGGTTTTGTGCCGGTATCGATTTTATCTTTACCGGGTAGCGGAACAAGCAGATCCCCTGGCAAACGCACAGTGGCTGCTGGAATTTCAGCAGTGGGTGCGCCAGCAAAGTGCAACCGGAGCAGCACCCCAGTTTGGAGATGATCCGAAACAGGAACGCCTTCGGGCGGAAAAGGGAAAGCTTAGTGAGATTTCCCAAACCGGTACAGGGACATATATTGTGACCCTGACCGCAGAATTTATTAAAAAATATGGAGGATTTTAATATGGCAAAAATTGAAAGAAAGTATTTAGCACATTACATCAATGCTGCAGCTATGGGTGAAGAGGCTGCGAACTATGAACGGCTGGGCAAGGATCTGGAGGAGTTTAGTCCGGAGCTGTCCGCACAGGTGGACACCAAGAAGAATATTCTGGGAGAAACCTCTATTCTGATTTCCAGCTATGAGAAGACCGGCAGTGTGGAACCCTACTACGCAGAGGAAGGCAGCAGCTTGTTTACCCGACTGCAGGACATTATTGACAACGGTCGCGTGCTGGACGAGCTGAAAACCGATGTGGTGGAAGTGAAGCTTTGGGAGAAGGCTGGCGATGGTGTTTATCCTGCCATCCGTGAAGAGGCTTATATTGAGGTCACCAGCTACGGCGGCGACACCACCGGCTATCAGATCCCCTTTACGCTGCATTTTACCGGCAATAAGGTTAAGGGCAGCTTCAATGTGAGCACCAAGACCTTTACAGCAGAATAATTTTCAGGCGGGACGCAATGTCCCGCCTTTTTGCGGGCGGAAGATTGCCGCCCCTACATTTTAGGAGAGCGGTTGGCAGGCGATCGATGGTTGCAGATGAAAACATAAGGAGAACGGATTGCCACGGGCATAAATGCCCTCGCAATGACATGGTGGCAGGATGTAAATGCCTACAATGAGGAAAGAATGTGGTGCTTGCAATCGGTGCGGGGAAGGGATATAATGAGGACGAAGGAGTGTGAGGGGTATGTTTTGTCCGAATTGCGGAAAGGATTGCGGGGAATTTAAGTTTTGCCCGGAGTGCGGCACGCAATTATGCTTAAAAGAAACAAAAGTTGCGGAGAGGAAAGAAAAGATAGTCTTTCCAAAGCCGCCTGTTGGAAGGTATAAGCATCCCAATGGTTACTTGGAAGTTGGGCAATATAGCTTAATAATTTGTCGCAAGCCGTTTTTTAAGGAGTATAAACGAGAAATCCCTTTTAATGAAATTGTCAGAGTTTCATTTAGCGATGGGCGGTTTACTGCAGGCGGATTTCTTTGTATAAGGGACAAGTGGAACAAAGGAATTCCTATGGTGACTGTAGCGAAGATGGCTTATTGGGACAAAAGTTCTGTTTGGTTCCCTTCTGTAAGTGGTAGTTTGTTTTACCCAATATATGAATTTTTGCAGGAATGTGTTAGAATCAACAATGCTGCAGAGAAAAACAAGCCTATATAATAAAAGTTTATCTTATCCTCACCGTGAAAACGGTGGGTGTAATTGTTTGGAGAAGGGAAGTGGTGCTTGCAATCGGTGTGGAGAGGGGATATAATGAGGGCAAAGGAGTGTGAGCGGTATGTTTTGTCCAAATTGCGGTAAAGACTGCGGGGAATTTAAGTTTTGCCCGGAGTGCGGTCAGGGATTGCGGATGAAA